>DATGZK010000017.1:0-29364 GCA_035489755.1 Myxococcota bacterium | reverse complement strand
GCCGGCGTCCACTCCGCCGCGCCGACCTGTGCCGTGGCAGCACGGGCACTCTTCGAGGACGACGGTTGGATACTGCAAGACGAGCTCGCCCAGGAGCATCGTGGGTCCCCCTGAAATTTCAGCCAAACTGATCCGCCGATCAGTCGGCATCGGTCCGGGTGTAGCGTTCCCGCACGACCTCCCCACTCGGGCCGATCCGGGGCTTAATCTGCAGCGGCGGTGGCGTTCCCGGGCCATAGTCCTTGCCCGGTTTGTACTGATAGTCCGTCGGGACGGTGCCCTCGATGTAAGCCCTTTGCGCCCGCGTCAGCTTGAGCGGTTTCCCGTCCTTCCCGAGGTAGACCTTCTCCACCTTGATCGCCTTTCGGAACCTGTCGGCGAGGTCCGCATCGCTAGGCGTGTGCGAGGCGAGGTAGAAGCCGGCGGTGGCTTTGAGCTTCTCTGCGCCGGCCGTGTCGCCATTGGCTGCGAGGGTGTGAGCTGTCCTTAGGAGCTCGTTCGACGTCGTAGTGATTCGTTCGGCGAGCTCCCGGTGATCGAGCGCGCCGTGCGCCTCGATCCATGCCCTCACGGCGTCCGGGTCGGCTCCAGCGACGCTATTCGGATCAAGCCTAAGCTGCTGCAGCAGGGGCTTGCGCACGTCTGCCGCCTGGGCGTCTGTCCCCGTCTGAGGCTGCTGAGGCGTGGGCGTGGGAACCGCCATTTTGTGTGCTCCCTAGACGAAGCGAGCCGACGCTCCACCAACGCACTCGCTCCGCGAGGGAGAGAGTACCGGATCCAATGCGATCGGTTTCTTGATCGCCAGCGGGCCGCGGCTCGCGCGCCGAGTGACGCGCCGAAAGCGGTGACAGGCTAACCTTTCGCCCGGGGGCAACGGCCTGCAGCCGTGGCCGCTCGCTTCGGCGGCCAGCCCCCACCTTTCCCCTCGAAGCGCCGCAGGAAGCACGCGGCCCATGTCCCGTCGAAATACAAGGCCTCCCCGCGATGGCGACGCCAAGTGGGAGGATGTGGCGCTGACGAAGCGCAACCCTCCTATGGGCCTTCTCGACGGTGTTTGGGTGCCCCTTGACTCGACTCCGGTGAGCAAGAGGCGGAAGACGCAACGCCAGCCCAAGCGTCTGGGCACCGTGTGCGCGGTCAAGGTGGACTTGGCATCCCCTCCGCCGTGGACAAACGGCCTGTCACCCCGAGAGCGCGAGAGGTTTCGAGACCGCGGAGTGGATCTCCCTGCCCTTTTCCAAGAGTTCTTCGGGAGGTGGACGAAGCGCGATCGGCTTTCGCCGACTGAACGCTCGCTCTGGAAGGCACTCACGGAGCTCGTGGCGCTGCGCGCTGAGTGCGACAGGGGGGGCCATCGTTCGCTTTTGGAGCGGATCCAAGCGGAGGCGGTGCGCGCGGTCAAACAGATCGTCCTGCCTACCAGAGGACCAATTCGGGCTGCGCGCCCCGAAGAGATACCGAAGAAGTTCCGCGGAAAGAAACACATTCGCGCGTTTGTCGACGACTCAGGCCGGCTTAGCTTGAGCATCAATTGGCTCGGTGATTTTCCTTCTGGCGGTAGGCCGAAGGGTGAGACGGAGATGCGCAGACAAAGAAAGAAGATCGCCGCTACGTACCGGGAACTCTTTCCCAGCGTGCACGACTACCTTTCAACCGAGGACGCCTCACAGAGGGATGCACTACTCGGGGCAATGCCCGCCCCGCGAGCTGCTCTACTTCGAGAAGCGCTCGCCGAGTGCGAGGGAAGCCCGATCACAGCGGGTCAAATCACCTTGACCATGCTCAGCATGGCGATACAGAAGGTGCAAGGCGGCTCGCGGCTCGCGATGGAGAGTGTCCGAAGGCTTGCCTCCGACGCAGAGGCCGAAAAGGGCGGCGGGCCCCGGATTCCTGGGCCGTCCCCACGACCCGTCCGAAAACCACCCCCCAAGATTTCGCCCCCCTAGTTTTCGTAACGATCTATCGGAATTCTGTCCGAGCGCGCACAAACTCGCGCTTGTGGAACCGACCACAGCCGAGCGCCTCTTCCGAATCAGAGAAGCCGCGCAGCTTCGCGGGATCTGCCCGCGGCGTCTATGGCGCGAGATCCGAACCGGTCGACTTCGCGCTTTCCAGCTCGGCGCTTGGCTTCACGTGCGCCTCGAAGACGTAGACGCCTGGATTGACGGCCACCGATACAACGCCACGCCAACGCGCCAGCGCGAGAGTCGCGCCACGGTGCCCTAGCCCAGAGACGCCAAGAGGTCCCCGGCTGGCGCATGGGAACCTCCTGGCAGGGACGAAGCAATGCCCGAGTACCACCACGACCAGACGAATGCAACGCCCATCCCGCGCCACATCCACAGGATCCTGAAGGTGCGGCTTCGGCTCCTCGAGCGCCGGTCGCAGCTCCGAGCGCGACTCCGCGCCGGCGAATCAGCGCTTCGCACCACACAAGCGCGCCTTGAACGCGTTTCCAAGCTGCTCGAGCTCGAACTCTCGGCACATGAGGCCGGCCGCGCGAGCCCGATCGAGGTGCGCCCTCGGGATGAGCGGAGCGGCGACAACTCGTGGTGAGGCGATTCGACGAGGATCGCGCCGCAAAGGCTTACCCGCTCCACTGGCCTCCGAGCTGGAAGCGCACTGAGGCGGCGCGCCGCGAGCATTCACGTTTCGACCGGGACTGCACTGTCGCGAAGGCGACGAGCGAGCTCCTGGACGAGCTGCGCAAGATGGGCGTCCCCGATCGTCGCGTCGTGATCTCCTCGAATCTGCGGCTCCGACTGGACGGGCGCCCTTACTCGGACCAGGCCGCAGTCCTCGATCCCGGCATCGCGGTGTTCTTCCCTTGGCGCGCGGTCGAGCGTGTTCTCGCCTGCGACCGCTGGGCCCGCGTCGATCACAACCTACGCGCGATTGCCAGGCACATCGAAGCCATGCGCGGCATCGAGCGGTGGGGTGTGGGCTCGCTCGAGCAAGCCTTCCGCGGCTACACGGCGCTTCCCGAGACGATCGCGGTCGATCGGTCCTGGCGCGAGGTGCTCGAGCTCGGCGAGCTCGTGAACCGCGACCAGGTCGAAGCCGCATTCAAACGGCTTGCCCGCATTCGCCATCCCGACCTCGGCGGCACCGACGACGCGATGGCCGAGCTGAACTTGGCGCGAGAGCGCGCCATCGCGGAGATCGCATGACGCTCGTCGACCGCTGCGGCGTGTTCTCGCGCCGGCGGCGCTCGGAGCTCTCAAAAGTAGTCGACGAGCTGCTCTATGAGCTGGCACAGCGAGAGCTTGACTTCGGCGGGGACGCAGCGTGAGTGCCGGCGCAGCATTCGAGCGCGTCGAGGCTGCGCTGCGCGCTGTAGGCTCGCGCACAAATGGGCACGGAATGTGGACGTGCCCGGCGCACGAAGACTCGACGCCTTCATTGTCCGTCACAAATGGAAACGAGGGTGCGCTTCTGCGGTGCTTCGCCGATTGCTCTCTCGAGGCTGTGCTCGAGCGACTCCGGCTCGCGAAAAGCGATCTCTTCGACGAGCCGAGGCGCAAGGGGAATGACAGCGCGGGAAGCCACAAACCGCATCGCGTCGCGGAGTATCTCTACGTCGACCGAGACGGAGAGCCACTTCGCCGAAAAGTGCGCCTCGAGCCCGGGTACAAGGGCGACAAGAAAACATTCTTCTGGGAGAAACCGAACGGCCGCGGCGGATGGGTGAAGTGCGGAAAAGGCGAAGGCAATCCGCACGTGCTCTACAACCTGCCAGAAGTGCTCGAGTCCGAGCAAGTTCACCTCTGCGAAGGGGAGAAGGGCGCGGAGCGAATCCGCAAGGCATGGGGAGCGTGCGCAACGTGTCTCCCGACGCCGAAGTGGGAACCCGGCTTCGCCGACGCGCTGCGCGATAAGGACGTGCTCATCTGGGCGGATCGCGATGCGGAAGGGCTCACACGCGCCGCACGGGCGTATCGGACGCTTGTCAGCGTCGCCCGGAGCGTTCGCGTCGTCCAGTCGCGCGTCGAGACCCACAAGGCCGACGCCTTCGACCACATCGCGGTCGGCTATCGGCCAGACGATGCGATCGAACTCGATCCATCCACGCTTCCGTCGGTTGAGGAAAGCGCCAAAGAGGCGGAGTCGCAGGACGGCGAGGACCACGCGGAGGCCCGGGCCCACGCTTTGGCCCTGCGCTTCTCAGACGATGAGACGCGCATTGATACATGGTTCGATGAGAGCGGCGCGCTCCGCCCCGTGGCCGAGCGCAAGTACCTCGTGGAGGAATTCATCCCAGAGGAGGTCCCTGCGTTCGTCGTGGCGCGGGGCGGAACCGGAAAAGGGCATTTCGAGGTCTCCCTCGCGTGCTCGCTCGCCTTGGGTGTGCACTTCGGATCGTTCGCCGTGAAGCGCCCTCGTGGCGTCGTCATCGTCTCACGCGAAGACGACCGCGAAGAGCTGCAGCGGCGATTCGGCGCATGGAGCCGAGCAGCTTTTCCGAGCGGGCTCGACTTGGAGCAGGTGCGCCGCCTCCGCGAGAATCTTCGATTCGTGGATCTCTTCGGAGTGAGGGGCGCGCGCCTCGGTGACGCGCTTGTGCGCCAAATCGTCGAAACAGTGAAAGGGCTCCACGCCCCCGGCCTGGTGATTCTCGATCCACTGGGAAAGCTGCTTCCCGAGGACCTGGTGAGCCTCAACAGCCAGGAAGGCGCGGGCCTCGTGCATGAGTGGCTCGACGTCATCGTGCACGAGGCGGACTGCACCACGCTCGTTGCCCACCACGTCAACAAACAAGCCGTCAAGGACGGGAAGGCGACCGCAGGATCAGCGACGGGAAGTCAGATGCTCGAGGACCTGGCCCGCTTTGTGCTCGCCTTGGACGCTGTCGAAGGCGACGAGATCGTGAAGTACGGACTGAACCCGTTCTCCAGGTACGGCTACGTCTCGCTTGTGCTCACCAAGGCGAACTACTCCCCGGCCCTGGGCGAGCCGTTCATCTTTGAACGTATGGCGGGGGGCGCCCTGATCCCACGCGAAGCCTTGCGCCCCGCCGACCTCAATGCCGAACGCGCGCTCCGTGTGCTCGAGGCTGAAGGGCCGCTCTCGCGCGAGGACTGGGAGAAGGCGTGTCAGGAGCTCGACCCGCCGCTCTCGATCCACGATGCACGCAAGGCGCGGACCCGGCTCAGGGCCGACGGGCTCGTCGTGAGCGGAGCGCTGCAAGCGCCCAGCGAAGAGAAACGGAGCGGCCGGAAGAAGACTCTCTTCAGACCCTCCGACACGGCACCGCGACGCGACCAAACCCGCTTCAAGGGAAAGATTTGATGATTCGGCACAAATCGGCACGGCGAGTCACGTTCCGATTTAAAGCCCTTTCGTTTCGCGGACTTGATTCGGCACAGGAAACAAATCGGCACGGCGAGTCTGTGCCGAATCAAACGCCTTACAAATCAAGCACTTACATTTCGTGCATTTCGGTACCCCTACGGGGGGGTAAACCGCGTGCCGGTTTCCCGCCCCGTGCCGATTTGGGGCCGCGAAGGTGATTCCGTGCGCAGCCGAGCGACTCGACGAGCTCCGCCGCCTGGCCGCGAGCGCGAGGCTGATTCAGTGACCGCTCAGCGGCCCCGCCGCCGCGAGACAGGGGGCAGCGCTTGAGCGTGGGCCCCGCCCACGATTGCGCTTCACTCGCGCCCTTCGGCCGTGGTACTGCGTTTCTCGCTGTGGGGAAACAGGGCCGGCTACAGCGCAAGGTTCTGCCGAACGGCGAAACCCGCTTCGAGGTCGACTTCCGGCCTTTCGGGCGCGTTTTCAGCATCCCGACGGAGCTGGGGCCGATCCCGCTCTCCGACGAAGGGATGGCACAGCGCGTGCTCGAGGCGATCCGTGCAAGGCTCGCCGACGGCGTTCCGATTGAAGTCGCGCTAGCCGCCTTCAAGCGCAACGCTGCGGTCCACGTTCTGCCACGCGCCGCCAAGTGGCTCGAGCATCTCCATCAAAGATCCGGGGTCGGCGATCTCTCGCCTGCCTTCCTCGCGACGATCCGATGCGACGTCGCAAACCACTGGCAGCCGCGATGGAGCGGTGTGCCGGTGCACTCAGTCACGAAGGGGGAGCTGGACGCCTGGGCGATCGAGCTCGCCGCAAAGGGGCTCGCCCCAGGTACGCGCCAGTCTGTGCTCAAGCGCTTCCGCACATTCCTGCGCTGGGTCGAGGACCGCGGAGAGATTGCGAAGGTACCGAGATTCCCGACGGTGACGGTGCCCGAGCGTGAGCCGGTGCTACTGGCGCTTGAGCAGCAAGACGCCGCGCTCGAGACCATTCCCGAGGCGGAGCGCGGCATCTACATCGCGATGGTCGACTTGGCGATTCGCCCCGGCGAGGCACGTGCCCTGCGCGCATCCGCGGTCGAGATCGTAGAGACACCTGGCCCCGATGACCCGCCCGCCTGGGTACGAATCGAGGAGGGCGCGAAGGGCGCGACGAAGGTGGCGCCTGTCGGTGGCACAAAGACCGGGCGGTCACGTCGCATTCCAGGGACAGAGCGACTCATCGCCTGGATTGAGGCCTACGTGGCGCGCGAAGCCCGCCTGCGTGGCGATCTCCTCTTCCCGAGTCCACTGGGAGGAATGTTCTCGCATTCGGCTCTCTGGAGGCGCTGGCGGCGTGCGTGCGTGTACGCGAGCGTGCCCGTCGTCTCGCTGCGGCAAGCGAGCCGTCACTCGACGGCGACAGACCTCCTGCGAAAGGGCGCCGAGCTTGAGAAGATCCGGCGCTTGCTCGGGCACACCAGCACCAAAATGACCGAGCGCTATGCGCGATGGTCCTCTCAGGCGCTTGTGTCCGTCATGCGGCCTCGGGGAAAGCGCAAGGGACCCACCACCGACCACTGATTTGCCGCTGGGTTGCCGCTGAGCCCGCAGAGCCGTTTTCAGTCTTGACGAAAAACCCTGCTGTGGAAGGTAGTTACGATGCTTTCGCTAGGGGGTCAATCGTCCGGTCCGGACGATTGAGCGTGAGCGTGGCAACAGGCCCGTCTCGCGTGAAAAGAAGCTCGTCCATGGAGGTCCTCCGGGGGTCACCGGCGCATTTATTACAGTGATTGCGACTTTCTTACGATATACGTAATATGTCCGGGATGGCCCAAGGCAAGACCATATCGAGCCCTTTGGCACCGCGCGCCGGGAGCCTCGTGCTCGACCTCCTCTCGACCCTGCGCCGCGGCTCGATGCCGGTGCGCGCCCTCGTGGAGGCGGGTGGGCTCTTTGGGATCGGGAGCAACAGCGTACGGGTCGCGCTCGCGCGACTGCTCGCCCGAGGCCTTGTGGAGCGCGACGAGCGCGGTCTCTACCGCCTTGGGTCCGCGGCAGGAGCGATCGGGCGGCAGGTGACCTCGTGGCGCCGCTTGGAAGAGAAGACGCGTCTCTGGGATGGCGGCTGGATTGCAGCCTACGGGGTACCGAGTCAGAGCAGTGAGCGCGGGAGTGGCCGTCGCAGCGGGCGAGCCCTTCGTTTCCTCGGTTTCCGCGCGCTCGCACCGGGTTTGAGCGTGCGCCCCGACAACCTTGTCGGCGGAGTTGCCGGAACTCGCGCAAGCCTAGCGGGCCTCGGTCTTGGTTCAGGGGTTCTCGTGGCTCAGATCCGGGAGCTCGATCCTGGAATGGAGGCAAGGGCGCAAGAGCTCTGGGACAGCCGCGCGCTCCAAACGGGCTATCGGGACGCTTGCCAAGCGCTCGGGCGGAGTGTCGAGCGCCTCTCTTCGCTCGGCGCGCGCGAGGCCATGGTCGAATCCTTCCTGTGGGGCGGCCGGGTGATCCGCCAGCTCGCCCTTGACCCCCTCCTCCCCGAGGAGATTTGCCCGTCGGCCGGCCGGAGCGCGCTCCTCGAGCAAATGCGCCGCTACGACCGAATCGGCCGTGCAGCGTGGGCGGAGTTTCTCGATCACTACGGCGTGCGCCACTCGCGTGGCGCCCAGGACCTACGGATGACAGATGCCGCCGCGACGCTCTCGGTGGCAGGAGGGTGGTCATGAGCTCATCAACCGCCGCGCTGAGCGACAGTGCGGAGAAGTCGTGGCTTCGCTCGCTCCGACGTGAAGAGGTGGAGGAGCTGCTCGAACTGCAAGACTGGCACTCGTGGCTCTCGCTCCTCGCCGATTGGAGCCTGATCTCCGCATCCTTCGCGCTGGTCGCCCGCTGGCCCAACCCGCTCACCGTGGTGCTCGCCCTCTTTGTGATCGGCGGGCGCCAACTTGGTCTCGCCGTCCTCATGCACGAGGCCGCCCACCGCACGCTCTTTCGAAACCGCGGCTTGAATGATTGGGTCGGCAACTGGCTGTGTGCCTATCCCGTATGGGGCGACCTTCACCCGTACCGCGCGTACCACCTCCAGCACCACGCCAAGACCGGAACCGCCGAGGACCCCGATCTCGGCCTTGCGGCCCCGTTCCCGGTGACCCGTGCGAGCCTGCGCCGAAAGGTCCTGCGCGATCTTGCCGGTCGCACGGGCGTCAAGCGCGCGGTGGCCACACTGCGTCGGGATCTCGGGCTTTCCCGCGGAAAGGTGCGGCGACGCGACGGTGCCGGCCTCGCGAACCTGCGCGGCGTTGCGATCACCAACGCCGGGCTGTTTGGCCTCTGCACCCTGGCCGGTTATCCCGCGCTCTACCTGCTTTGGCCCGCAGCGTGGCTAACCACCTACAGCCTGGTCATGCGGATCCGATCCATCGCCGAGCACGGCATGGTGCCCGACCCGGCCGACGACCTGCGCAATACCCGCACCACCCTCGCCCGCTGGTGGGAACGGCTCTTCATTGCGCCGAACCGTGTGAACTACCACCTCGAGCACCACCTGCTGATGACCGTTCCGCACTACCACCTGCCGAGGCTGCATCGTCTCTTGCAGCAGCGCGGCGCGCTGGAAGGGGCATGCATCACCACGGGCTATCCCGCGGTGCTGCGCCTTGCGTCCTCCCGCCCCAACGGCGCAGCCGAGACGCCGACTCTTGGCCCGACGGAGACCGCCCTGACGCAGCGGCCGCCCTTTTGATCCCGTAGACTGGTTCCATGGTGGCGTTGAAAGCAAGTTCGCCGATGTACGTTCGCGACCTCATGAGTCACGAGGTTACGTCCGTGCGGCGCAATGACCGGCTGTCGCTGGTCGATGACGTCATGCGTCTTGGCAGAGTTCGTCATCTCCCCGTGGTGGACGACGAGGACGAGACGAAGATCGTGGGGCTCGTGAGCCTGCGCGATCTCTTTCGCGGATCGCTCGCGCGCGCGCTCGGCTACGGCACGCGGGCGCAGCAGAAGCTGCTCGACATGCTGGTCGTAAAGGAGGTGATGACGACCGAACTCGTCACCACAACCCCCAACACGCCGCTTACCGAGGCGGCGCGCCTCATGGCCCAGCGCAAACTCGGTTGCCTTCCGGTCATCGAGGAGGGAAAGCTCGTGGGAATTTTGACCGAGGGTGACTTCGTGAGCCTCGCCGCGAAGGGCTAAGGCCGCACTTCAGGGAGCGACGGGGGAGAACACTGCCACCAGCTCGTCCACGAAGCCGTTGACGTCGTAGCGTCCGTCGTCCGGTGTGAGACCGGCCCGCACGATCACAAGATCACGCGACGGCACGATCGCGACCACCTGTCCGTCGTGACCGCTGGCATAGAACAGATCGGCAGGGGCGCGCGGGTCTGGGGAGGGCGCGCCACGCTCCGCAGCACCCGCATTCAACCAAAAGTGCGCTCCGTACTCTCCATGCGGTGCCGCGGGTGCCGGTGTCCGCGTGTAGTCCACCCATCCGGCGGGCAGGATCCGTTCGCCCTCCCATGTGCCGTCGCGGAGGTAGAGCAGCCCGAAGCGCGCCCAATCACGCGCTGTCGCGTAGCTGTAGGAAGAGCCCACAAAGGTTCCTGCGACGTCGGGCTCCATGACCGCGCTCTTCATCCCGATGCGCTCGAAGAGCTCGCGACGCGGAAATGCGTGATAGTCCGAGTCGCTCCCGATCAACGAGCGCAAGATGCGCGAGAGGATGAGCGTCGTCCCACTCGAGTAGGACCAAACAGTCCCCGGAGGATGAGCAAGGGGCTGCGACGCGGCGAATGCGGCCATGTCGCGGTGGCCGAGGCCGTACAGCATGTTGATCACGCTCGAGTCGAAAGGAGAGGTCTCGTAGACCTCGTTCCAACGCAGGCCACTCGATTGGCGCAGCAGCAGGTCGACGGTGATCTCCCGGCGGGCGTCTCCGACGCCCTTCCACTCGGGCACCGGCGCGGGCATCGAGAGCTCGAGCTTGCCCTCGCGCAGGAGGATCCCGCAGAGTGCGTTGGTCACACTCTTTGTCATCGACCAGCCGAGCAGAGGCGTTTGCGGCCCGAAGCCCGGCGCATAGCGCTCCGCGACAATGCGCCCACCATGGACGACAACGACGGCCCGCGTGCGGCGAAGCCGCGCGAGTTCGGGTTCGGAGAAGGCCTCGTCGAGCGCGCGGGACAGGCGCGCCGCGTCGCCGTCGCTTGCGGGCGCCGTCACCACCCAGTCGGTCGTCGGGAACGCGATGCCGGCCGGCTGCCGTGGGAGCGGGACGAGGGCCGGTCCCGCAGCGACAGCCGCCAGCGGGTAAAAAAACGCGCACAGCCAAAACCTGTGTCGCGAGCCATTCGCCAAGAGAGCCATCGCAGCGTGCATGATACCCTCGGCACAAAACGCGCACGAAGGACCCCACAAAGCCCATGCATCGCACGGCTCGACGCATCGTCGCCGGGGTCGCGCTTTTCGCGACGTTCGCGTTTTGCGTCTTCGCGTGGCTGGCGTGGCGGGGCGGCGAGATCGTCTCGGGCTATACCGCCAAGGCGCTCTGTTCTTGCGTTTTCGTCTCTGGCCGTGACACCGCGTCGTGCCTCCGCGAAGATCTCGGCGCGTATACGGGTCTTTTCGAAGCGCACGTGGATTTCGCCGGGCGCGTGGTCGACACGAGAGCGCTGCTCGTGCGCGGTGCGCGGGCCGAGTACCACGACGGGCTCGGCTGCACTCTTCGTTAGGTCCAAGGAGACGAAATGGACGCATTTCGCAATCGTGTGGCGGTCATCACGGGAGGAGCGAGCGGGATCGGCGCGGCGATGGCCCGTACCTTTGCGGCCCGCGGGGCCAAGATCGTGCTCGCCGACATCGATGAGCAGGGTCTTGGAGCGATGGAGCGCGAGCTCGCGAGCGCAGGAACACCCACCCTCAGTGTCCCTACCGACGTCACGCAGCGGGCGAGCGTCAGCGCTCTTGCAGACGCCACCTGGCGGCGTTTTGGTGCCGCGCACATCGTTTGCAACAACGCCGGCATCGCCATTTTGGGCGAGATCGCCAAAGCGCCCCACGAGGATTGGGAGTTCACCATGAACGTCGACTTCTGGGGCGTCGTCCATGGCGTCGAGGCCTTCGTGCCCCGCCTGATCGACCAGCACGAAGGGGGCCACGTGGTGAATACAGCCTCGATGGCAGGACTTGTCGGCATGCAGTGGCTCGGCATCTACTGCGCTGCGAAGTTTGCAGTGGTCGGCCTCACCGAGGCGCTGCACCGCGAGCTCAAGCCATACTCGATCGGTGCGAGCGTCCTGTGCCCGATGATTGTCGCCACCAAGATCGGAGAGAACTCACAGCGCCTACGTCCGGGCGCCGAACGTCCCGAGAGAGAGGCTGCGCCCTCCGCACCGCCCGCGGGTGCCATGCGGGGCGGTACGGTGAGCGCCGAGAGCGTCGCCGCGAAGGTGGCGCGGGGAATCGAGCGCCAAGATCTCTACATCCTCACGCACCCCGAGCAGCGTGAGATCCTGCGCCGGCGTGCCGCGCGGATCGATGCGGTTTTCGAGACCTGGGCATCGGACGACCAGGAACGGGGGGTCTAGCCGGAATCGACCGGAACGTCTCGGTGCAGCACGGAGGCTTCCGCATCGCCCGCTACTTTCTCTTTCCTCCGGATGAGAACGAGATTGCGGATGTACACGAATGCGTTGGGGAGGTAGGCGAGAACGAAGATCGGATCCCGCTTGTGGAGGGCGTACGCCAGCAGCAGAAGGCTTCCGACGATGCTGAGATACCAGAAGGACCGCGGGATGATGCTCTCTCGCGCGCGCTCCGACGCGAGCCACTGCACGAGGAAACGCGAGAAAAAGGCAGCGTTGCCCATGAGGCCAAGGACGATCCACGCGATCGAATCGCTCCAGTCCACGCTTTGCGGAACTCCTGGTCAGGGTGGCGTCGGCGCGTCGGCGGAAAGCGAAGAGCAGGGGTAGGGTTTAAATACCGGAGGCAACCGGGCGCTACAACCCGGCGAATGTGAAGCCCACTTCATCCCCGGCGCCGTCCCTGCCCATCCCCCTCGCTTCTCCGACGCGATTTCACTTGCCAAATCGCACTCCGCCGCGTGATAGACTGCGCCGATTGCGCCGCACCTGGGGTCACTATGCGCCTGCCCCTGCCGCACCTTTTCATTTTTGCTAGCACCTTCGCGGCCGCACTGCTTTCCACCTCGAGCCCGGCCGACGTTCCGTATCCGAGATGCGTCGCTCCCGCCTGCACCAATCCCTACGACTACGCCTCCTATCTCTTTCTCGCGCCCGGTCAGCTGCCGAGCAATTTCAACCCGGCCTCAGGAGACGCCTGGAAGTACAACCCTGGGACGGGGATGAACATCGTCGGCGCCTGGACCCTGAGCACCGGCCGGCCCGATGTCGCCGTGGCCATCCTCGACAGCGGCATTCTTTGGAGCGACCCAGCCCTTCGGCTGAAGGTTCGCCTAAATCTGGGTGAGCTCCCGAATCCCTGCCCGGAAAAGATGCCCGCGTTCAAGCCCTACGATTGCAACGGGGACGGTGTGGTGAACGTGGACGATTTCGCTGGGGCGGGCGTTCCCGACTACAACCACAACGGTGTCCTCGACGCGGAGGATCTGATCCACTTCTACAGCAACGGCGTCGACGACGACGGAAACGGATACGTCGACGACATCGCGGGATGGAACTTTGACGAGAACAACAACGACCCGGTGGATGATGTCGATTACGGCCACGGAACGGGCGAGGCACACGACCAAGTCAGCGAAGCGAACTTCGGAACCGACTTCCCGGGAGTATCGCCAAGCTCGATGTTCGTTCCCATCAAGGTCGCCGACAGCTTCGTGGCGGTGGACACCGACTTTGCCCGCGCTGTGGTGTATGCGACGGACCTCGGCGTCGACCTGATCTCCGAGGCCCTCGGGGCAGTGTCGGTGAGCCCGACCAGCCAACAGGCCATCAACTACGCCCATGAGCGCGGAATCCCGATCATCGCGAGTGCGGCGGACGAGGAGAGCCGCCACCACAACTACCCCGCGAACTTCGAGCATACGATCTGGGTCAACTCCATTCGCAACGGCGACGGGACCTTCGTCGCACAGACGGACGATTACACGATCTTGAACGGCTGCACGAACTATGGCGGGCGCGCGTGGGTCACGATCTCGTCCGCTTCGTGCTCATCCGAGGCGACCGGAAAGGCCGCGGGACTCACGGCCTTGCTCATCTCCTATGGGAAGAACCTCATCGACCGCGGCCTGCTGCAGCCTTATCCCGGCCTTTCGGCACCTTTTTCCGCGGAGGAGGTGCGTCAGATTTTCCGCCGTTCGGCCGACGACATCAACCAGTCGGCGAACCTCGAGCTTCCCGTCACTGGGCTCGGACAGCTCATCAACAGCGTGTTGAGCGCACCGCCGCGCTTTGTGTTCTCATCGCAGGACTACCCCACCCAGGCGGGCTGGGATGAGTTCACGGGTTTTGGACGGCCAGATGCGACGCAGCTGCTCGCGATCTCGCCCGAAACGATTCCACCCGAAGCCGACCTTTCCGGAAGTGTGGAGTGGTTCGACACGATCGATCCCAAGCGCACGCCGAAAGTCCCGATCGTGGGCTCGGTCGCGGCCGAGCGAGAACGGGTGCGCACAGGCCGCGGCTTCAGCTGGACGCTCGAGGTGGGATGCGGCGTTCAGCCGACGAGCTTCCTGCAGATTGGCAGCGGCTCGGGGATCGGCCGGCAAAAGAGAGCCACCCTCGGAACCTGGGACCCGGCCGCCACCGCAGCCGCATGCGGTTTTGATCCCGCAGCGCAGATCCAAGACCCCGACGCGCACACCGTGCAGCTGCGCCTGCGTGTCACCGACGCCACCGGCAACGTCGGCGAGGACCGCCGCGAGGTCGCGATCCACAGCGATGCCTCGCTGCGCTTCGCGCCGAAGCATCTCGGAGCCTCCGGGGAGGCGTCTCCGGTGCTGGCGGATATCGACCACGACGGTGTGCTCGACATCGTGGTGGGCACGGCCGCGGGGGTCGTGCACGTGTTCCATGGCAGCGACGGCAGCGAGCTCCCAGGCTTCCCCGCGTATACCGACTTCAATCCTGTCCCTACTTCCGGCAGCTCCGCGTACGCCACGGGCAAGCAAACTGCGCCGCGAGAGGCGATCGTCAGCGCGGTGGCCGCCGACGACCTCGACGGCGACGGTCGCGTGGAGATCGTGGCGGCGTCGACCGAAGGCAAGGTCTATGTATTCGACGACCACGGGAGGCGGAGACCCGGATTCCCCGTGAACTCCAACCCGGCGTTCTCGAATCCCGCGAACCGCGACCAGTTCAACGACTCCGACCCGGGCTTCGCGAGCGCACCGACGCTGGTGAACCTCGCGGGTCCGGGCGGCGGGAAAAAGCTCGACATCGTCGTGGCCGGCCTTGACGGCCATCTCTACGCCTGGGGACCGGATGGCTCTGCGGTCCCCGGCTTCCCGGTGCGGCTCGCGGATCCCTCGCAGGTCGACGTCGATCCGGCGACCGGCAAAGTGACACCCAAGAACAGTTCCGTGCGCAATCGTCAGGTGAAGATCATCAGCTCCCCCGCCGTGGCGGACCTCGACGGCGACGGCTTCCCGGAGCTCGTGATCGCGACGAACGAAGAGTTCGCAGGCTACACCACCGGCTTCTCCGCGGCTTCAAATCTGCTCACGGTGCTGGAAAGCGGCATCGTGGCGGGCGGCTTATCGCTCGACACGGCCGGGCGGGTCTACGTGGTCCAGCACGATGGCAACCTGCACCCGGGCGGTCCCTTCCGGCCGGGCTGGCCGGTCGCAATCCCGCTGCTCGCGCCAGGCATCTTGCCGACCGTGGCCACCGGAACCCCCGGCTCACCGGCCATCGCCGATCTCGACGGAACGGGAAACCTCGCCATCGCGATCTTTGGCGCGATCGGCCCGGTCATGCTCCTCGACAAGGATGGAAACCCTTTGCTGGGCGGCGATCCCCAGCGCCACAACGCACCGCGGGTCCTCGCCGTGGATTTCCCGAACGGTGGGTTCCCACAGGTTCCGCTCTCCGCCGGATCGGGCGACGCCCCGTTCTTCGGGGCTCTCGGAGCGGGTGCCTTCGGCGATATCAACGGCGACGGCCTCCCGGAATACGTTGCGCCGACGGGCGGTCTGCGCAAGCTGCTCGACATCTCGGTGCCCGGCAATCAAAGCTACAGCGACCACAGCGTAACGGCGTGGAATCCGCGCACGGGCGAACTCTTGCCCGCCTACCCGCGCAAGATGGACGACATGCAGTTCCTAGCGAGCCCGGCGATCGCCGACGTGGATGGGGACGGCATTCCCGAGGTGATCCAGGGCAGCGGGGCGTACCTCGTGCACGCCTTCCGCGGCGATGGCAGTGAGCCCGCGGGCTGGCCCAAGTTCACACACGGCTGGATGATCGGATCCCCGACACCCGGAGATGTAGACGGCAGTGGCAAGATCGCCGTCGTGGCTTCCTCCCGCGAGGGAAATTTGTATGTGTGGGACACACCGGCCCCCGCGAAGGCAAGCGCCATTCCCTGGCAGGGCTTCGGCCGCGATCGGCGACACACGAAGAATCTCTCCTCCGGGGTGCTGCCGACGGCGGCCACGCAGGACCGCTTCGCGGGCCTCATCTGGGCGCTCGAATCGATCGACCTGGAGCTCGAGCAGCGGAGCGCGGGGTTTCGGGAGGAGCGCGCAGAATTCGTGAGGAACCATCTCTCCTCGCTGCTGCGCTTCACCCTCCGGCTCTTCAGCGATGGCCGGGATGGGGCCGGGGTAGCGCTCCTCCGGACCGTCGAGATGGCGCTTCGTCTGCCGCTGCTCAGGGGAGCACTCGACGATCTCGACGACCAGCTCCTTCACGCCGTGGGGTCCACGGTGGACCGGGGGGTTCCGCAGATCGCGTGTGGTCAAGCGGACGCAGACTGCCAGCGGGCCCGCGAGCGCGCGCAGGATTTCGTCGCGGACGGCGACGTCCTCGCGGCCCGAGGGCTCCTCGACGACGCCTTCCATCCCTGGCTCCGCGCGCTTTTCGTGCTCGCCAGCCATTAAGGCAGGCTTTGGCGCGGCGGTGCCGCATGGGCGCCACGCGGAGCCGTGCCCTGCGCTAGCCTCGCGAACTCGACCCCCAGCGCGCCGAAGGAGCCTTGGCATGGCATCTCGTGTGTCTGAGAGCGAAGTGCTTAACGCCCTCCGCCCGATCGTCGATCCCGACTTCGGGAAAAGCATCGTCGACCTCGGGTTCGTCAAGGACCTGCAGATCGAAGGAGGACGCATCTCGTTCAAAATTGAGCTCACGACGCCAGCCTGTCCTGTAAAGGCGGAGTTCGAGCGCGCTGCACGCGAAAAGGTCGCTGCGCTCCCCGGGGTCGAGAGGGTCGAGGTCGAGATGACTTCAAACACACGAGGCAGCGCAGCCAAGGCGCCCGCACCTCAGGGCGTCTCGCTCCCCGGTGTGAAGAACACGATCGCTGTGGCGTCGGGCAAGGGAGGCGTCGGCAAGAGCACGACAGCGGTCAACCTCGCGCTTGCCCTCCGAGAGTCCGGGGCCAGGGTCGGGCTGATGGATGCGGACGTGTACGGCCCGTCGCTCCCGCTTCTCACGGGTGTTCATGGGCGCCCGGTGAGCGAGGACAAGCGGATCTTTCCGCTCGAAGGCTACGGCCTAAAGCTCATGTCGATGGGTTTTTTCGTGAGCGAGAATTCCCCGGTCATCTGGCGCGGACCCATGGTGCACGGCCTGATTCGACAGTTCCTCGCCGACGTCGAGTGGGGGGAGCTCGACTACCTCGTAATCGACCTTCCGCCTGGCACGGGAGATGCTGCACTTACGCTTACGCAGCAGGCTCCGCTCTCGGGAGCGGTGATCGTCACGACGGCAAACGATCTCTCGCTGATCGACGCGCGAAAAGGGCTCAAGATGTTCGAGAAGGTGAACGTGCCGGTCCTCGGCATCATCGAGAATATGTCGTACTTCACTCCCCCCGATCTGCCAGACCGCCGTTACTACATCTTCGGCCGTGGGGGCGGAAAGCGGACGGCCGACGAGCTCGGCGTCGACTTCTTGGGCGAGGTGCCGATCGATCCTCGCGTCGTCGAGGGGGGAGACGCCGGGAAGCCGATTCTCGTACACGCGCCCGAGTCGGAAGCCGCCCATGCATTCCGCGAGCTCGCAGGCAGCATTGCGCGCAAGCTTTCGGTGCTCGCCGTGAAAACGCCTCGCGCCGCAGACGCGAACATCGTCTGGGTGAGCTGACAGGCCGGCCTCGCCGAAGCCTTCTGACGTAGAAGCGCAACCCCTCTTAGTTCGCTAAGCGACGAGCCTCTCGTCAAAGATCCGTTCGCCGCACCCCGCGCCCTCCGCGGGCGGATCCGCCGTCAGCCATTTTGTCCCGGTGCCACGAACGGACATCCCGGGTCATCCGGGCTGTCCCCCGGCGCCGTTGGAACCGGGGTGTTCATCGATGGTGCTCCCGAAAAATCGAACATGTCCTCCAGCGGATCCGCATTTGCGTCACGCGCCGTCAGGGACGGATGCGGCGGGTTGTCGCGGTCGTCCTCTTCTTCGCGGTCCTTATTGCTCCTCATGAACCGCTTCTCGATCAGCGCAACCATTGAAGTGTGGTCCCCGACCGTGTGCGACACGTAATGCGGCTTCGAAAATGGCGACACCGCAATAAACGGGACGCGGAAGCCGAGCTGATCGAAATTCGGGCAGTTGGCAGGATAGGGGCCGGTGCTCGTGAACTTCGGGCAGATCGCCAGCGCTTCCATCTGGCTCACGCCGCAGTTTGCGCCCCCCCCCGGCTGCTCGCTCGCCGGCGGATTCGATAGATCAGCGCATTGGCCAGGGTTGATCCCGTCTGGATTGACGGCTCCTCCCTGCGGCGCGCGAGCGGGGGCAACGTGGTCATAAAAGCCGCCGTGCTCGTCGTAGGTAATGAAGATGATCGAGTCCTTCCAGTTGGGGCTGTTGCGCACTGCGTTCACGACATCCGAGACGAATTTCTCACCCTTGCGGATGTCGGTAGGAGGATGTTCATCGTTCTCGAGCTCAGTACTGAAAATCCCGAAATTCGGATCTACGAACGAAACCTGAGGGAGTGTTCCGGCTGCGGCATCCGCAAGGAATGTAGACGCTGGCTTGGCGTTCGGCGACTGGCGAAAGATGAACGCGGTGGGCAAATCACTAAAATAGTCGGTCCATGAAACGCCATGCTGATCGAGCAGATCAAAAAAGGTGCCGGTGATGGGCTTGTAGCCACCAAATGGCGGCAAAAGTTCCGCGGTCGTCAAATGACCGAAGGAAGTCGCCGCCAACGCATAGGACCGGTTGGGGAAGGTCTGTCCGATGACGGAACAGAAGTAGCGATCGTCAATCGCGAAGGTCTGCGCGAGGGTGTAATAGAATGGCAAATCGGCCTGTGTGTAGAAGCCCATCGTGTCGTCGCCGGTCGGGCTCTCGGGGCTATTGTCCGGCTGCCCCTGGGAGGTGCTGTCGTTTCGAAGCACGAAGCCATCGTTGGGGCTGGAGAGAATCGTCTCCGCCGGATGGTTGAAGTTGGCCTCGATATGACTGCCGGACCACGAGTGATCCAAATCGGGTCCCGTACAGTACCGAGCGTCATGGAAGGCGTGCACGATACTGCCGTCGTCATCGAGGTTCGAGTTCTCGCAGCTGAAGTTTCCAAGCGAATCGACCCTGCAGGTGAGGCCGTCGACGCAGGAGTGGTCGTGCTTGCTACACCCCTTCCCGTCGCCCTCTTTCTCCTCCTCCTCCTCCCGGTGACGAGGTCCGTGATACGGACCCCCCGGCACATAAGGGAGCGCGCCGAAATAATTGTCGAACGAGTGGTTCTCCTGCATCACGATGATGACGTGATTCAATTTGCGGAGGTCACCATGCGCACCCGCTGTCGGTGCGAATACAGCCCACGAGAGGAAAGAGCAGAGCGAACTCGCGACGACGATTGCCTTGGATTTCATGAGCTTCCCTTCCGCGGCAGCGGCGGATGGATTGGCCTTGCGCCCTCTCTCACCCGCACCGTTCAGAGCATCCATTGCGGCCCGTCCGGATTAGATGCGTCCGGGCGGTAGAAGGCAAGGGAGAAAGGCCGCGCGAGGGCCTCTCCGTTTCGAGCGCAGGCCCGCGGGCCCACGCAGACAAGGCCCGATCAGCCTTGTAATCCTTGATGATTCGGTGCGCTCGGGCCCGGTTCGCGCGGGCGGCGCCCAAGGGCGCAGCAGCGGTCCCCTCGGCCGACAATTCCCGTGAACGGACGAGGCGCCCCTGTTCGCTTCGGCAAACGCAGCCCGTTCCGGGGACGAGCGGTCCAGAGCTCGGCTAGGGCCCCGAGCGGCCCTTGGTCCTAGCGCCCGCTCGAAGAGAGCCTCCGCCTCGAAACCCTCGCTCGGCGCCCGGGGCAGACCCTCCTCCGCCGGCCGCGCAGTCCAGCGACTGCAAAGGCGGATCGGGATGCTCGCGTTCGGCGATTGGATCTCACCTCGGGATCGTTGGAATGTTAGCGCCCGCGGGCTTTGATCGACCTCGATCCGTCCCTCCGACTTTGCGACCGAGCCGCTTCCAATCCGGAACACTCGGTAGTCGACGTTCGTGGGCGGGCCTTCACAGTCCAGCACTGTTCCCGCAGGCACGACGAACTTGCGGCCATGCAGAACCTCTCCATCGACACCCACACAATGGATGCCATTTCCGTGCTCGAGATCGAGCTCAACGCGCGCAACTGAATCAGAGTCATTGTAAAAGAGGAGATGCTGATCGCTCGTCAAAACGAGTCGGCTGGGCCGAAGGCCGGCGATGCACGAATGCCAAGGGGAAGAGCCCGCAGCGCCGCCAAGAGCGCAGTTTGAGCGCGAGACCCCGGCATCGCGCTGCGGCCAAGTCCCCATGCCTCGTCCTTCCCTCAGTCGGTGACGCGGGGCCCGAGGTCGACGGGAACGTTTCCTCCCGGTCCAAAGCTCATGATGACGCGCGGCACGCGCAGGCGGACCTGTGAAGCGTAGAGCTCCAACAGCTCCTCGTGTGCGGCGTTGTCTGCCTGCGTGAGCTCCGCCACCCGGTCCAGGAGTGCGAGCTCGCCTGAATCGTTCGAGTCGCCCTGATTGTCGGCAAGACCCCAGCCGTCCCAGGGCAAGAGTTCCCGTTTGGTGCATGCGGCGAGGTCCCGAACGAGATTCCCGCGGACAAACCAGAGGCCCCGGATGTCAAGAATCCCGAAGCGCTGCGGCTCCTCACGCCCGCTCCGACAGCGCTGCCAGGCGTCTCCTGCGACCAGAAACTGCGAGCGCGGCACGTCGAGCGGGTCGAACGAGATCTGAAACGCCTCGCTCTGGATCGCATCGAGCTGGGCATCCACGAGGTGCCACACGCCCCGCGCCGCATTCCATACCTCGCAGACCCAGTGGTCTTCATACCCTTGGGGGTTAAACCAAAGGCCGAAGCCGCAGCGCGCCCGCGCTGGAACGCCCCGAGCCCGCAAGAGCGCGCAGAGCAGTACGGTGAAATGGCGACAGTTGCCCACGAAGCGACGTTCGGGAGATCGTGCCTGAGAAAGCGGCTTCGCGTCGAGCGTAAGGATCCGATCGAGCATCTGGGAGGCGTGCCGGACTTGCAAATCGTCCTGCCGCAGCGCTTGGGGATCGAGCCCATAGAGATGGGCGAGAAACGGATGCACCACGAGCCCCTGCACGACGCGGCACAGCTCCGGCAGCACCTCGGGCAGCTCGCGCACTCGGGAGGCGTGCGCAGCGAGTTCCGTGAAGGGTCCGGGCGTCGCGTAGTATGCCAGCACCTCCGGCAGCCGGCTGGACTCCTTCGCCTTGCTCGAGGACTCCTTGCGCGAGGCGAGCCATTCGTCCCGATCACCGATTCGGTCGCGATGCGCTGTGCGATCTTCTTGATTGGTCATACTCTTTCGCCCTTGACCTTCGCAAGGTAATCGGCGAGGCGGTCGAGCCCCGTGGTCCAGCCCAGCTGATGGGCATTGCGCGCCGTGACCGTCTCGAACAAGGCTTGATGGAGAGTGAGCTTCGTCTTCCCCGCGTGCTCGGCGAAATCCAAACTCAGCACGGTTTCGGGGCCGAGCTTGCCCTGCGCATCCTCCCAGGCCCAGGTGAAGACGAGTCGCTCCGGCTCCAGGATTTCGCGATAGACGCCGTGCAACCAGTGTTCGGTGCCCTCGGCTGAGCGCATGCCGAAGCGATAGGCACCGCCCGGGCAGACGTCCATCTTGCAAAAAGGCGTGGTGAAGCCTTGCGGACCCCACCAGCGCACCAGGCGCTCGGGCTCGGTCCAAGCTTTGAAGACGAGGCTGCGCGGCGCATCGAAGACGCGCGTGATCCGGAGCACCCGCCCTTCCGGTTGTGCGGCGGCGCTACTGCCTGCGGACATGTCTTTTCTCCTTGGACTTGCTTCCGACGGCTCAGGGGCGAATCGCTCGAAAACGAGCAATCTGTGAGTAGGCAGCGTGACGATAACGGGCACCTCACCGCGCTCGATATAGCCGGCCATGACGTCGTGCATGCGGGCAAGCCGCGCCTTGGACAGTCCTCCTGTGCCCATCGCCGCTCTCATTTCACCGGGCCACCGATCGACCAGACATGGCCGAAGGGATCCCTGACTTTTCCGTAGCGGGCGCCCCAGAACATATTGTCGAGGGGCATCAGCACGCTCGCGCCGGCGTCAACGGCACGTTTCCACCAGCGGTCGGCATCGTCGACCTCGAGGTGAATCGTAACCGCCGTGCCGCCGAGGGTGGGTGGAGCCTTGGTACCCCCTTCTCCCATCTCCGGGAACGCATCCGACAACATGAGAACGCCACCGTCGAGGCGGAGCGAAGCATGCAGCAGACGCTTGCCGTCTTGGGCTGGCAACTTCTGAATGAGCGTCGCGCCGAACGCTTTCTCATAAAACGCGACGGCGGCGTTTCCGTCCCGCAAAGTGAGATACGGCACGACCGGGGGGGTGAGAACAGGTATTTCAGTCATGGAAGAGTCTCCTCGATGGGATCGATGCCAGGGAATTCTCTGCTCGATACTGCTTCTTGCGGCGGAGGTTGAGACCCAGCGTAGGATCGTGGGAATCGGCTTGGCTCGAGCGTCGGGCGATCCTCGTCACCCGCCACGGATCGGCCCCAAGCGTACAGGGGCCTGACGTTAAAACTCTTCATACCGGCCCCCTTCGTTCGCGTGTCACATGGGCTGCGAGACGGTCCAGACTTTGACTCCAGCCTTCCTCCATACCCTCAAGCGCCGCGAGCACCTCGGGGGTCGACTTGACCACGACTGCCCGCAGCGTGACTACTGTCTTGCCATTGCGCTCGGCGAAGCTGACGGTGTTGAGGACCTCGAGGCGAGGATTTCCATTTTCGTCCGCATGGGCGCAGGTGGTGAAGAAGAGCCGCTCGGGCTCGATGATCTCGTGAAAGACGCCCGTCATCGGATAGGTGACACCGTCGGGTCCTTGCATGTCAATGCGGATGGCGCCGCCCGGCCGCAGCTCCGTCTCGCAGCGCGGATTGGTAAAACCCTTCGGCCCCCACCATTGGGCAAGGTGCCGCGCATCGGTCCAGACCTTAAAGACGAGCGCGCGCGGCGCGTCGAACACGCGTGTGATCGTAAGCTCGTTCCGGTTCAGGCCCATCGTGGCGAGATGCCCGGCGAGCTTGTCGAAGTTCTCCTCGTTTCCCGGGACCGCGACGGGCTTGACCTTCTCGTAAGCCGCGGCGGACTCGAAGAGCTGCCGAAAGGTGATCTTGGTCTTTCCGCCGAGATCCTCGAAGGTGGCCGTGCCGCGAAATCGCGGTCCCGACAGGTGGTCGAAAACAATCCGCTCAGGCTTCACGATTTCGACGAAGACGCTCTCGTTCTTGTAGTCCGTGCCGTCCGGGCCATGCATGACAAAGCGCCAGACACCGCCCGGCCTGAGATCGAATTCGTGGAACGTGGAGGTGAAGCCCTTCGGCCCCCACCATCGCCTCAGGTGTTCCGGCTCGGTCCAGGCTTTGAAGACCAACTCGCGCGGCGCATTGAAAACCCGCGTGGTGACGATCTCTCGATCTGCTGCATTTCCAGCGTCACTTGCGGGCATGTTTCTTCCCTTTCTTAGGGGCTGATTGAACCTCACGCAGATAGTCGTCGAGCCGATCGAAGCTCTCGCTCCAGAAGCGTCGGTACTGCTCCATCCAATTCGCAGCTTCCTTGAGCGGCGCTGCGTCGAGCCGGCAGGGCCGCCACTGCGCCTCGCGACCGCGTGCGATCAGCCCGGCGCGCTCCAGCACCTTTAGGTGCTTGGAGACTGCAGGAAGGCTCATCTCGAACGGCTCGGCCAACTCGGTGACCGAGGTCTCGCCGGAGGCGAGGCGAGCAAGGATCGCACGCCGAGTCGGGTCGGAGAGGGCGGCGAAGGTGGTGCTCAGACGGTCTGGGGACATCAGATTTAACCTATTAGTTAAGTATCCAGAAGGTTAAATACACTTCCCCCCAGGCCCTGTCAAGCGCTCTCAGGATGTTCTGGGAAGAAACGCGCCGGGACGCGGCTCGCCGGCACTTCCGCGACGCCCGGAGGGCGGAGGCCGAAGGTCGAGAGGGATCGCTGATTCGACGATGCGATCTAGGCGCTGAGAGTGGGGAGATGCCGTGCGCCCGAAGCCAGGCGCCTTGACGGTAGGACGTACGCGGATCTCGTGCCTCACCGCAAGCTCCCCCGCCCGCCCTGCATTGCGGAAGAGCCTTCCCGGAACGCGATATCGAATCCTCGCGTCAGCCCGCAGCGGTCGCCGCTTGGTTGAGTGTCTTTTGCCAGGATGGCAGTGCTCTCAAGGTCGCGAACCAGCGCTTGATCTCGCCATAGGGTTCGATCGGGTAGTGCGCCGGCTCGGCAAAGTTCATCGCCGCGCCAAGGGAAAAATCCGCCAGCGTCAAGCGGTCCCCAGTGACAAACTTCCTGTTCTTCAGCTGACCGTCCAGCACTTTGGCAACGCGATGGAAGGCCTCGGTGCCCTTGGCGATCGCCTCCATGTCCGGTTCGTTTATCCCGAGAACGATCCGCTTTGCCACGTATTCAAAGGCGAAGACTGCGCAGGCCGGATCCCAGTGCGCGAGATCCCAGAACTGCCAGCGCGTGACATCGAGCCGCGCGCGCTCGTTCTTGGGCAAAAGGCCGCTCTCCGGCCGTTTCAAGGCAAGGTACTGGGTGATCGCGTTCGACTCCCACAACACGTAGTCGCCTTCCTTGAGCGTCGGCATCTTCATATTGGGATTGAGCGCGGCGTATTGCGGTGTTTTCTGATCCCCCTTTCGGAAGTCGACCATCTGCAGCGTGTAGTCGAGGCCGAGCTGGTTCGCGACCACCATCACCTTGAAGGCGCGCGGGCTCGGCGGAAAGACATAGAGTTCGATCGTCATGAGATGCTCCTTGGGGCTTCAGGGTTGAATCTGTGCAATCGGCCGCCTTCGTCCATCGGCCCGATCCTCATGCTTCGGCTTCCTTCCTGAAGTGCTCGAGCATGCCGGGCCAGCCGCCATCTACATCCTTGCGCATCGAAGCGCCGGCTTCCGCACCCATGAGCTCAAACTTTCGGTGCTCGAGCTCCACGAGCGTCGCATTCGGCCCGTCGGCGACGAATCGGACTTCGACTTCCGAGCCGATGGCCGGATCAGGCTTCCAGTGGGCGTTGATATTCCAACTGACGACGAAGCGGTTGGGCGGCTCCCAGATCAGAATTTTTCCCACCTCGGCTTGCGAGCCGTCCTCGGCCAACTCGAACCAACGCCCGCCTAGGTACGTCTCCATGACGACGATCTTCATCGGCGCCTTGCCGATCCCCGCTTTGCGCGGCCACCAGCGGCCGAGGCCGGATGTAAAGACTTCGAACGCACGCGCCTGGCTCGCATGGACGCGGATGCTCTTCCGTACCGGCGGAATCGTGACCGCTTGTGTCATGTCTGCTCGTCCTCCCCGTTGTTCGGCCCGCGTTTCATCTCGGCTTGAAATGCGGCCAATGCCTGATCCCAGAACTGGTCGAGCCACGTGCGCAGTGCTCCGAGCCCTTGAGGATCGATGTAGTAGACGCGCCGCGTTCCCTCGGGCCGGTCGGTCACGAGACCCGCCTTTTTCAACACCTTCAAGTGCTGCGACACGGCGGGGCGGCTGACCGGCAGACCCCGTGCGATTGCGCCGACCGCTTTTGGGCCGGACTTGAGCCTCTCGAACACCCGCCGCCGGGTCGGGTCGGCCAGTGCCGTGAGTGCCGTACCGTAAGTCATAACTTACCGTAAGTGATAACTTACATCATGTCAAGCGAAAATCGTTGTGCCGGGAGGGTTTTCGGTTTTTGTTCGCGCCGCTCTGGACCAGGATGGCGCTACGCGCTCGCCCTCATTCGACTCTGGGGATCGCTCTGGATTGATCTGCGGGTACCGACAGGGCTTCTGCCGGGACTGGGCCAGAAGAGGTGCTCGCGAAGCTCTCAACAGCCGTCAAAGATTCGCAACCTGATCCTGGAATCGCGTCGAACGAGGCCTAGGCGGCCGAGCGCCAGGGATCCACGGCGAGCGCCTCAAGCCGTGGCGCGATACCGCCTTGGCGACATTCCGAACTCTCCTCGGAAGCTGCGAATGAAGTTCGACAGGTCTTCGAAGCCTACGTTGAGGGCGATCTCTGTGACCGGATCCCGGCTGGCTACCAGTCGCTGCGCTGCCTCGCGAAGACGCGCCCGCAGCAACCACTGATGGGGTGTTACGCCGGTCACGCATTTGAAGGTGCGCAGGAAATGGTATCGGCTCAGACCTGCGATGCGAGCGAGGTCGGCCAGCTTGTGGGGCTCTACGATTCGAGACTCCAGGTGCCGCAGCACGCGGGCGATTCGAGCGGGGTCCCGCGCCAAGATCCCACCTCGTCGCGTACGGTCGGCCACCTGAACGACGGCCCCGGCCAGCTCAAGAGCGAGTTCCTCCACAGAGTCCGGCCTTGCTATCGCCATCCTGGCCCGGGCCGTGAGCGGTGCAAGCACCCGAAGCGGGGGAAGCCGATCCAGGCTGAACGAACCGCCCGACCTCCCCGCATCGTGCGCGAGTTGCTCGAACAGCTCAGGATCGAACTGAAAGGAGAGACAGCGGTCACCTTCACCGTGTTGGTGTGAGCACTCGAAGGTATGCCCCGGGTTGCCCAGAAGGAGCGCGCCGGGTGCCATCAACGACGAACCATGATCACTCCGATAGACGAAGGTGCCGGACAGAACGAGCGAGATCGATGCCGAGGCATGTCGCTCTTCGAAAGGTCGATCCTCCGGACCGGACGTACAAACGATATCGAGAACCCGCCAACCGTCCCCCGTCGCGAGAGGCCTGCCTTCGGCAACGCCCGGCTCACCGGTTTGGGCCTTGCGCCTGAGCGCTGTCGCGAGCAGATTCGAAGAGGTTGTCAGCGACGAGAGCAACTTTTTCCAAGTCTCCGAAGGGGGCGGGAGCTAAACCAGAACGATCAAAACGTGCCACTGGAGAGGCCCATGGGCAAGACCACAACGAAGCTAGAGGGCGGATGCGCTTGCGGAATCATTCGATACGCCTTGACCGCCAGCCCGCTGATCGTCCACGCCTGTCATTGTCTGGACTGTCAGCGCCTGACGGGGAGCGCGTTCGTCATCAATGTCTGGATCGAGAGGCGATTCGTGAACGTGGGTTCCGCTGCTCCGAAGTCCTTCCGGTTGGCTGGAGGCACGGAGAAGCACCACGATGTGTTCTTCTGCGATACCTGTGGGACATACGTCTGGAGCCGCTATCAGATCGCACCCGGCGACGCCTTGTTCGTTCGCGCCGGGACGCTCGATACGCCGGGAGCGGTCTGCCCGGACGTTCATATTTTCACGAGGAGCAAAGTCCCGTGGCTCGAGCTTCCGGAGGGTGTGCGCGCCTTCAAGGATGCCTACAAGATCGACGAAGTCTGGACCGCCGAAAGCAAAGAGCGCTTGCGTCTCAACGTTTCAGGGCAGACGTGACCCAGCGGCCGGGTGGTGCACGAACACCACCCGGCCCCCATCTCACGCTGGGTCGTGTGTGAGCGCCTCCACATTGTTCCCGTCGGGATCGAAGACGAACGCGGCGTAGTAGCTCGCGTGGTAGTCGGGGCGCAAACCAGGCTTCCCGTTGTCCTTCCCCCCCGCGCGCAAGGCCGCGGCGTGGAATCCAGCAACGGCTTCGCGGCTCGGACTCCGGAGCGCCAGGTGGATCTTCGCTGGTGGCTGGCCCTCTGCGATCCATAGACTGCCCCGCGCGAACCAGGGGGGCCCGTCGCCTTTCAAACCGAAGCCCGCGCTCTTTCCGGCTTCGTCGACGTGCTGCGGAACATACCCGAGCGGCGCGAGCGCCTCGGTGTAGAACGACAGCGCCTTGGCAAAGCTCTTCACTTGCAACGAAACGTGGTCGACCATGAGAAAACCTCCTTGACCTCGAGCTTAGGAGCGACGGCCTCGGGCAACTTGGAGAAAGTTGCCGCGCCCGACCCGCCCTTCGGCACGACCATCCGCCGCCCTAGGTCGCAGTGGGCCTACGCGGAACGACGAGCAACCACCATCCTCCGGTAGTTCTCGAGGGTGATCTCCGCGTCAATGGCGGCTCGAATCGCGTTGATGGCCGGACGACGGACGCGCTCTTTGGTCGCTGCATGCGCAGCAAGATCGATCTTCGTTAGTGCAGTCGCGATTGAGTCGGCGGTCGCATGCAATTCTTCCGGAGCGACCACCTGATCGAGAAAACCCGCTACCGCTGCTTCGCGCGGCTCAAGCATCTCTCCCGTCACGACGTTCCGGTTGAAGTGGGCGGGCGTGAGTCGTTGGCGCGCGAGCTCGATCCCAAAACTGGGAACCGCAATCCCGATCGCCACTTCGTTGAGCCCGATTTTGAACGGGCCATCCGCCCCCACCCGAACATCCGAGGCCAGGAGCAGAAATGCGCCCATGGGAAAGGCGTTGCCGTTGCATGCCGCCACGATAGGCGTGGGAAACGCCATGACGCGCAGGACAAGCTCCGCACCGAGCTTCATCATGTCGTAGATGTCCTGCGCCCCGCCCTTGGCGAAGACCTTGAGATCAAAGCCAGCGGAGAAGATCTTTTCTCGCCCGGTCAGAAGGACGATCGACTTTTCACGTTCAGCGCGGTCGAACGCGTCGTGCAAGGCTTTAAGCATCGCTGCGGACATGACATTGACTTTGCCATCGTCCATCGTCACCGTTCCGACGAGTCCTGCGGATTGGTAGCTAACAAGCGGATTCATTGTCGGTTCCGATTGCACCTCGCTCCCCGCGGCAGAATGCCGACAGGGAGCGTCTTTTAGAATCGTCATTTCTTAGGAGCCGAACGCTTCGCCTCGCTCAACCAGAGCTCGGCCTCTGGTACGGTATGGAACGTATGCGTCGCAACGAATTGCTCCTGGGCCAAGACTTCGAACATCCGTAGCATCCCGTAGAGAGCGCTTCGACTGGCGACAATTGCACAGCGTTGGAAGCGCTCTCGACCGCCGAGATTCTTGAGCTGGTTCGCGACCCCTTCCAGCTGATCGCGGTCGGGTAGGGAGGTACAGGTGGTGAGATCCAGAAGCACATTGAGCGGCGCCAGAAACTGCGGATCCGCCTCCAGGCGACGCAAGTGATCCGCGACCTCGCCCCAAGTCACCGAGCCTGTCGCCTTCGTTCGGACGAGCTCGCGCGGTAACTCGATCTGGTAGCTGATCGGCATTGGATCGGTCCTGCTGCGTGAGCGCTCACGCCCCCCCCAACCGTTTGAATTCTAGCACTTGCCCCTGGTAGGCAGCGTGGGTTGAGATCTCGGAAGGCTTCGGGATTTCGCCGCAATCTGAGCGGACACGAGCGCGCGCTTGCGTGGCCACTCGGCTGCGCACCGAGCGCCTCTCCCCTGCGCGAGGGTTGCCCGAGGGGATGGGGTTGGCGCTCCGTGCTCAGCTCCAAAGGCGCGCGTCAACCAGACCCCTTGGGATCTCGTCCGAGGAGATGGAGAGGCAGCGCCCACCCAGCGGGATGCAAGCGG
>DATGZK010000016.1:0-104080 GCA_035489755.1 Myxococcota bacterium | reverse complement strand
TCCGCGTCGACGATCACCACGCAGCCCACAGCGCATTTTTGGATGGCCGTCGCCACGTCGTAGGCGGATGCGGTCTCGGGCAGCATCGTAACGTCCTTCTCGTAGGTCACGGCAGCGTCCATGGCACGGTCCTTTCTCGGTGGGAGAGATCACGTTCTGGGCGGCGCCTCGGCGCCGCTCTCGCCCGAGAGCTGGCGACGCAAAGTCTCGGCGAGATCGCCGCTCTCAGTCGCGACGCGCCGCAAAAGGTCGTCGAGCACCACGAGCCCGACGAGCTCGCCCTGCTCATCCACGACCGGAAGCCGCCGCACGCCGTGCTTGCGCATCACGCGCGTCACCTCCGCGAGGGTCGCCGTAGCGGGCACCGTGACCGGCGAGCGCTTCGCGATCTCGCCGACCCGCGCGAGCCTCGCGTCGCGCTTCTCCACCAGGACGTGCAGCACGAGGTCCCGGTCGGTGACCATACCCACCGGCCTCTTGCCCTCGACGACGACTAGGCAGCCGATCCCGTCCTTCTCCATGCGATGCGCCGCGACGCGCGCGGTCGCAGAAGGCTCGATTGTCTGCGGTGTGCGCAGGCCGAGATCCCGAATCGCCATCTCCGCCCTCCTCGTTGCAAACGGAACTTCACTCTTGAGGAAAGCACGAGACGTGCCGACTTCCTGCGCGCCCAGCGGTCGTCCCGCGTAATACTCCGCGGCAGCGCGCCTCAGTTCCCTGCGGCACGGAGTCCCTACAGGCGCGGGCCTCGGTTCAGACGTCGAGGGTGACGCGCGCCTCGAAGCTATCCCAGCGCCTGGCACGGCCTGCTCATGATGGGAGGAGTGCTCGGCCTCGCGACACGGCAAGCGAAGGATGCCCTCCGGCCAGGCGACCAATGAGGCTTCGGCCTGGATTAGGGAATGATCGTGCGGGCGGCGCCCACGCCCCATGCGCACGGCGCGAACCAACTGGCAGAACCGCGGCGGAGCCCGTCGCCGCGGGTGAGCGGCGTAGTCGAACGCGGCTCATTCACGGCGTCTTCTTCGGCTCGTCGTCCTTGGGCGATGTCCGCTCAACCACCACGTCAATCCACTTCGCCCAGAATGCCCCCGGGTCGCTGCCCGTCTCAAGCGTTTCCACCAGCTCGGCCTGGTACGCTGCGAAGTGCTCCGGCCAGGAGGACAAAGAACTCAGCGAGGCCGCGCTGATCGCTGCTGCCGCGTGCTGGGCGCTGACCGTTTCCGCAGTGCCTTGGGAGGCTGGGTCCACTTCGGGAAGCGGATGCAGTTGTGCACGATTCAAATGGACACCCCGAAGGAGTTCGAGCTCCTTCCACTCACCGCCCGCACGCGCGAGCCCCGATGGTCGATGCGCGAGAGCGGGAGTCCGTCGAGAGAGGATCCAGAGTTCGTGCGCTAACTCGATCCGACGAGGAGATCGCTTTTTTTGGAGGGAAGCAGTTCGTACGGTAACTTCCGTCCTGTCCGGGCTCCGTACTGCCAGGCACTCAGATATTTGCCCAGCGGCCTCATGTGAAGAGGGAAGGCCGTCTCACCTTCCCTCCTGATTTACCCGATGCCAGGACCGCTGCTGGTCGCCCAGCGAGAAGCCCCGCCTGAATCGTCTCGGTTGCACCGAATTTCGGCGCGCCGCGGGGCGGGTGCGCGAATGAGGCCATCATGCAGGTGCGCAAAATCAGTGATGCATCGCTACTCGTGAGCTGCATCTTCTGCGATCGGCTCCATCGACCCGAAGATCTGCTCGAGTTCCACCCCGTTTGCGCCGCCTGCGCCGGAAGGTACCCGATGGCCTCGCCGGCCATGCGTCGAGCGCTGCCGCTCATGCACGTGACGATCGATGAGATGGTGCCCCGAACGTCGCCAGGCACCTTCGCACTCGGTTACATGGACGGCGGCACGTTCATGGCGTTCTACGTGGGCCGCTCGGACTCCGAAGTAAACCACTCCCTGCACGACTGGGTGGGCATGCCGAGCAGATACAAGACGTATGCGCCCTCCGCTAAGGCGGCGTGTGGGCTTCGACACCGGGGACTCCAATCTCTGGGCCCGCCGACATTCCGTCGCGTCGGGAGCGATGTGGCCAGTGCGTACTCCCGCTTCGTATTCGGGTACGCCGGCTCCAGCAGGGCGGCGTTCGACAACGAGTGTCGCGACTACCACGCCTTCGGGGGTAGCGACGACGGTCTCGATAACGAGCATCACCCGGTTCCGCCTTCCGGCAGCCTGTGGGAGTGCGTCGTAGACGGCCGCTGAAGATCGAGTCTCTAGACGCGGCACGACGGACCCATGAGAAGGTCCATGATTTAGACCGACGAAGGGTTCTGCCGCCGGTTCGGGGATGGGGTGCTCGTTGGCTGAACTCGGCACTTCGCCGGCTTGGTATTGGTGCTTCAACTGCGAGGTCGCCTATCGCCCCTTGCAGCGGCTACGCCGGAAGTACTTCACCGAGAGCCGACAATTGGGCGCATGCGACAAACTGACAGCGCAGACGGGCCGCTGGGCGCCGGTGTTGCCGTCATACGTGGCTCCGGCGCGCGCGGCCATTCGAGTCTTACTTGAATTCGGAACCGAGAACGCTATCATTAGCCGAAGTAGCCGTTGAGTTGATTCCGGCCGCTTCAAACACTATAGCTATTCCGGGCTGTCAAAAGGTGACTCCGATGCTTTGCGTCGGACTCGCCCCGGTTTGCGAGCCGCAGTCCAGCGGGGTTCACCGTGACGATCAAGTCTTTCAGCCCGATCACGCGCGAGCGCGTTCAAAACCTTTGCGCCTACCTCACCTCGTCTTTTCCTGAGTCCAAGTTGGACGAGACCCTTGAATCTATGGATACCGGTGCCGTCTTCATCGGAATCAAGCGAAGGGGCGGGGAATGGTTCTTCGTCGGCGTGTCGGGTCCCGCAATGACCCGGGCGGATAGAGAACAGCTTTCCGATGCAGCGGGGGATCTCGATCTCGCTACCGCGCTGACGCGCGCTCCCAGGGGACATCGCGTTTGGATCGACGTCGCCAGTCCCATCGGATACGTGCTCCGCGTGACGAATAGGGACGCGCATTCGCCTGACCATTTGTCTGACGACGGAGTCCAGTCACCCAATCGTCAGTCGCTAGCCGGTTAGTCTTGAGCACTCGCCTCTGCTGCGACGGAGCCCCCGGCGCCTGGGTCCGCCGAGCGTCCGTTGGGTAACGCGCGCCGCAGGACTCTGGCGCCGGTGATGCGCCCGGATCTGTCGTGCTGTTTTCTCACCAAAACCGCCCTGCGAGCCTTTTTGAATCCCTGTCACTTGCGCGACAGAGATTTCCAACCGCTCGAGAGATACTGCGGTTGGCCTCGCGTTCTCCATGGCGCGCGGCCGCCGACGCCGCGAGTCCTTCCCCCAGGATGTGACCCACGGCGGGTCAAGCTCCGGCGCCGGCTCCTTCGCCCGTTCCTCACGCGCTGCACGAAATTCGACCATCGGTCGTCTTTCGCGTGTAAGCGTCGGCCGACTCCGCGTCTACCACCTCTACGGAGCTCCGGCGCCGAGAGCTCGCCACGCAGTAACCCACGATCGCAGACAAAGGGGGGGCGGCTTGCCGCAGAGCTTCGGCGCCGGTCCCGTCATGCCGTGCCATCCGGCCCGCCGTCACCTCGCGACGCTCGCGCGTGTAAGTGAGCGAAGGCGAACCCCTCGCGCTACCGACTCAAGGGGTGGCGCGATGACCGGTGATTTGACCGACGGAGATGCGATAGAAGACTGGCACCAGCGGGCGCTCTGTGCCGTGGAGGATCGTTTTCACGTAACCGGGCTCCCACCACATGGCGTTCTTTCGCAGCATTTCGTGGGCATGTTCTCGCGCAGTTTTCCACTTGGGCGTATCGGGCAGCTCCTGGTATCGACCGAAGACGATGACACTCACCCACTGGTGGGTGCTGACCACCTCGTCTGCTTCGACGCAGACCAGCGGGTTGGTGCGCATCCACTCGATCTTTTGCCCAACGGTGGAAAAGCTATACAGGTAGCTCTTGTTGAAGGCGAAATAGATTGGCACGACGTAAGGCTGAGTCCCTTGGGCACACGCCAATCTGCCCAGATGGGTACGGGCCAGGAGGTCCAGACTAGCCTTCCTAGTCAGTTCCTGGATCAACACGACGACTTTCCCGCCTCGACCGTTAGCTTCTTCACGGTCTGCTCCCCTTAGCCCAACGCGCCCGTCGCGGCCCATGCGACAGATCGGACGAGGAGCGCCCGCTGAGCTGCATCATTGTCCCCAGGGAGGACCACCATGCTGCGATGCTCACGCCGCCTCCTCTGGCCCGCCGCCTCTCGACGCTTGCGAGTGTAAGCGCGCGCAGCCCCCAACCCTTGGGTGCGACCCCCCTCGAGAGGTCGCGTCTCATGGCAATCTAGCGCGTCACTCGCGGGTGGCTCATGCCCAAGACGGCACTGCGCGCGAGAGCGAATCCGTGCCTACTCGACCTCGCGCACGAGCGGCACGAAGCGCACCTCGAAGAGCGTGCGCGTCTCGAAGCCATGCTCGGTGCGTGTGATCAGGCGCAGCTCTTGTTCGTCCTCGCCGACGGGCACGATCAGGCGTCCGCCGATCGCGAGCTGATCGAGCAGCGCCTGCGGCACGGCGTCAGGCGCGGCCGTCACGAGGATGCCGTCGTAGGGCGCGTGCGCGGGCAAGCCCTTCCAGCCGTCGCCCACCTCGACCTCGACGTTCGTGATGCCCTCCCCTGCGAGAACCACACGGGCGCGCTCCGCGAGCGGGGCGAGGAGCTCGATCGTGTAGACGCGCTTCACGAGCTGCGCGAGCACGGCGGCCTGGTACCCCGATCCCGTGCCGACCTCGAGCACGACATCGCTCGGCTCGGGCGCGAGCGCCTCGGTCATCACCGCGACGATGTACGGCTGCGAGATCGTCTGTCCGAGGCCGATCGGGAGCGGCGTATCGTCGTAGGCGGCTTCGCGCAGGGGCTCCGGCACGAAGCGATGTCGGGGCACGCGACGCATCGCCGCGAGGACGCGCGGCGCACGCACGCCGCGCGCCTCGATCTGCGTCGCCACCATCAACTCGCGCGCGGCGGCGAGCTCGCTCTCGTCCTCGGGCCCTTCCGGCCCACCGCCGCACGAGACGCCCGCGACGATGGCGAGGAGCACGAGCACGGAGAAGAGCGGCGGGGCGAGCCTTCTCGACCGCTTCCGTTGCCTTGATTCCCTCGTGGCGGTCCCTTACGTGCTCTGCGCTGGAGATCGGGCAGGATTGACCTTTAGCGTCAGCGGTGTTCCACCACCACGGGCCGCGCTGCCCCCACCAACGCCTGCTGCTCCCAGCCCTTTCCGTTCATGCAGAGCACAAACTCGCTTGCCGCCGCCGTCGCGGTTCGCGATAAACAGTCGGATGTATCACGATAGAACTGCGCTTCGCCGGCGCCGCCGGTGCTCACCCACAAAAACTCAGGTTCCATTTCAGTCCCGGGGTGAGCGCAGGCAGAGACCATCGCCGCGAGTCCTAGCGCTGCCCAATTCCTGCCCCTCATGCTTCACCTCTAGCCCTCGCTCTGCTGGAGGCGGACCGCCGGATTGAGACGGCAGAGGTGCAACGCTGTCCAAGAGCCGCCTCGTGGGAGCTGAGGGCGACTTGGTAGCCTCAGGTCCGCCGTGACGGACCCGGACCCCTTCTACTGGATAGTCTGAGGAGCAAGCTTTGTGCCAGGATGTTCAAGGCGATGCCCATATGGGCTCCCGATCGCACTGAGGCAGAGCGCAGCACTAGGGATGTGCGCATGCGCCCACTATGGCTCATTTGACCCACTACGGCGCGCGCATATGCGCAAGGCTCACACTAGGAATCGGGACAGCGACGCGGCATGATGCCAAAGCACCGCCAGCGCGTCCCGCGAAGGGCGAAAGGGGATTACATGGCTCGCCCGTGCACCGTATGCAGTCACCCGAATCGAGCCGAGATCGACGAAGCCCTGCTTGGCGGGACAGCAATTCGGGACATAGCGGGACAACACGCTCTCACTAAGAGCGCAGTGGATCGCCACCGCACTCATATCGGGACAGCGTTGGTGCAGGCCGCACAACGCCGGGCCGAGCTCGAGGACGGCCTTGGCGACGATCTGCTAGGGCAAGCCAAGGCGCTGAATCAGGATCTGCGCTGTGCGCTAGAGGATGCGAAGCAGGCGAAGAGCCTCCCCGCCTTCCTCCAGGTGGCCGACCGCATCCAAAAGCAGCTCGCGTTGCAATCGACGCTGCTGGACCGCGCTGACAGCGGTGGTGGCGAGTTCGTTGTCAGTTGGGCGAGCTGCCCTCACCACCCGGACGGCTGCCCGCCCGGCGCATAGTCCGTGGGGTTTGGTCTCGCTGCTCGGCGAGGACCCTTCAGCGCCATGCTCATCCGAGCGAGGCATCGGGGTCGCGTTCATCCCGAGAGCTGAACCCACGCCCGTTTCGTCGGCGCAGCCAAAGCATGAGTGCTACGACAAGGGCAGGTTCGGCGCGAAGCATGCCGCAGCTCTTCGCGGTTGCGTCGCTGCCTACGGCTGTGACGCCGCCAGTGAGGCGCAGAGGGCATACGTGCAGTTGAGCGTGCATGCCCTGTTATCCAACACCGTGATCATGCCGTCGTGATCGAAATCACGCGGATCATTCGGTCCACTTGGAGTAGTACCACGGCCATCCGCTATGAGTTGGATGTCTTCCCGGTCGACGATGCCGTTGCCATCCACATCGCAGGCCAATCGGACCGGCCCGGGCGGGAGTGACCCCAGGCATCTCCCCATAATGACGATTGGAGACGCCGCCACTCCGACCCCGAGCGCGATCGCTAAGCATGCGATGAACTGCAGGAAGGTATCGCGGAGCATCGGTCCTCATTCCGGGCACACAGGCTCACTGGCACCGGTTCCTAACACGAATGGTACCAGAGATCTCTCCTGACCTCGTTCCAATACTCTCCGTTACTACGTCATTCGAGCCGAACAGCCCGCCCGGCAGTCCACCCCTTCGCGGGACTTCCCGGGGATGCGGCTCTACAAGGCCGGCCCTCATCTATTGGGGACGAGGGCCCAATGTGCCTCGGAGTCGCTACTTGGCGCGGCGGCGCTCGTAGAGCTTCCGGCTTGCGAATTCTGCCCTTGCGGGCCGATCGACAGGGCGCGGCTGCCTGTTGCACCAGAGCACGAGTTCCTCTGTGTCGATAGGGACCCTTGCTACAGATTCGCCCTTTGCCTCGACCGTGCGAATCGCGTGTTCAACCATGGCCACCCACTCCTCGTAGGTCTCTTCCAATGCGTTCGGATCCGCCGCGACCTCGCGCAGGCGGGCCCACTGATCGCGGTCGTACCAATCAACCCCGAATCTGACCTCATGAACATCGACATCGGGGTCCCGCCACCTACGCTGTCCGCCTCGTCTCATCTCGACTCCGCGCTGCCCGCGTCTACCAGAGAGATCTCGAGCTGGCTCGGCGTGCTCTCCTGCCTCGATGACTATCCGAGCGGCCGCGCCGATTCTCCATGGGAAGCGGGAACTCACTCGATCGCGCAGGGATTCGGCTCAAGCTAGAGGAGATGCCCGAAGGCAGCAGAATGGAATCCGCAACGACGGACGCGGAACCCCCCTTTCGCTTTTATCCGTCGCTGCCCCCACGGCGTCAATCAAAATCTTCGAGGGTCGCCCCGGCTGGGGCGTCCCCGCCCGGCGCCCGCGGCTGGCGGGCGTGGCTGGTTGGGGATGCGTGGCGCCCCGGCGCGGGGCTCGCGGGTGGCGCTAATGATGGAGAGACTGCTGCCTCGCACCGTTTACTCTTCCGCATGGCAGAAACCGAACCATGCTACCGACGCGCGAAGACCTTGAAGAGGCGTTGAGGTGTTGTGCGAAAGGTGACTCGAAAAGAGGCGCGAGTCAGGCGCGGAGCCGAAAATCACGGAAATGCGTTGAGCAATTCCGCGGGGTTAGTGGTGGAGGCGGCGGGAATCGAACCCGCGTCCGAAATCATAAAGCGCTAAGGAATCCAGAGAGTTAAGAGCGGATGGGATGTAGCTCCGATGTGGCTCCGACGCTTCGCGCCGCGCGCAAGGCTCGCCGTAGGAATCGGGACAGCGGTGCGGCAGAATGTCACAAAACACCACCAGCGCGTCCCGGGAGGGGCGAAAGGGGGGTTAAGTGGCTCGCCCATGCACCGTTTGCAGCCATCCGAATCGAGCCAAGATCGACGAAGCCCTACTTGGCGGGACACCTAATCGGGCCATAGCGGGCCAATACCGGGTCGCGAGAAGCTCCGTGAGCCGCCACCGCAGCCATATCGGGGTGGTTTTGGCGGAGGCAGCGCAGCGCAGGGCAGAGCTCGAAGACGATCTTGGCGACGACCTGCTAGGTCAGATGAAGGGGCTGACCCGGGATCTTCGTAGGGCGCTAGAGGACGCGAAGCAGGCGAAGAGCCTCCCCGCCTTCCTGCAGGTCGTTGACCGGATGCAGAAGCAGGTTGCGCTGCAGTCGCAGTTGCTCGAGCGAGCGGCGGGCGACTCGGCCGCGAACACGAGATACGCCATCAATTGGATAGACGGCGGTAGCTGCCCGCATCACCCGGACGGCTGCCCAAGCAACGGTTTTGCCTCTCCGTCGATGGCGGCGGTCGCACCCGCGAAAGGGCACTGAGCTGCTCGCAACGGCAGGCGGCGGCAGCCTAGAGAGCGGGGCCGAGGAGGTCGCGGGCGTCTCCACCAACGCGAGAAGCGCGTTCCATCGGCACCGCCTGTACGTCGATCCTCCTAAAGGCGCTGTTGGCCTCCCGAAGTGCGACTTCCTCTTTCTCGGAAGCAGGCGGCACGTACACTACAACGACCGAAACGTCCTTAGGTACCTCTATGCGACGCTCGTCCTTTGTAGATGCATGTCCGCCTCCGTCCCGGATATCTCGAACAGTCCACGCCCACGCCTTGATATCCTCCGCGAGCTTCTCTCGATCAGGCACTTGAAAGGACCAGGTCTGGGTAAGCTGCAGCGCCATGCCGTTCGCAACAGCAAAGTCGAAGCGCTCGCTGTGATTAGGGCTATGGACAGTGGGAGTTTCGAAAAAGTTACGGCCCAGGGTCAATCCCTGCTCTCGATACGCCCTTCGGACAGCGGCTAGCGCGACATTCTTCTTCTTGAACGGGTAACGGACTCTCTCCGGGTCCACGATCATCTCGCGGAACAGGAACTCCATGGCCCTTTCCAGGCTCTCTTCGGAGATTGGCGCCGGCCGAGAGAGTTGTACGACGTTCTCAGACTGCTGCCAGAGCGCTTCGAGCCACTTCTCCGAGATTTCCTCGGGAAACTTGGATCTGGCCTCAATTGCATCGGTGAAGTAGTCGAGACGCTGGCCGACTTCGTTCACAAAGTCCCACACCTTCGGCAGGATTCCGCGTTCGTCCAGTTGGCGCGCGCGGCGCGGGTTGTCCACGAGGCGAAGCTCCCACTCCGAAGACTCGTCGCTTCCTACAATCACCCCGATATTGACAAATTCACCCCTACCCGGATCGGGGACGAACCGCAGAACGCTGTAGACATATCTCATGTGGCTCTCCCAAGGCGACGCAGAATTCGGTCGGCCACCTGCGGTGCCCGACGCTCAAGAAAGAATCCGATGCATTCCAGTTCAGAGTTAGAAACGGGCCAGGCAGGCGGAATCGCTCGGATGGCATGGAGAAGCATAGCGCGCGTTAAGGCATGCAGTGCTGCTGCAACCTCCCCTGCTGCCTCCCGGCTCAATAGATGGTTGGAATCGGGAAACTCGTGTGGCTCGTCCACGACTCGGACAAGCTCTGCCTCCTGCCAGTTTGGGCCACCGGGAAAATAGTGGCCGTGGTCGTGTGAGTAAAATCGGCTGTCGTCCGAGAGGGCCATGAGCCATTGAGGGTCCGCACCCCAACACCAATCGTAGAGCGCAAGGAGAAAGACGTGACGGGCGCTGTTCTCGTCCTGCGTCCGCCGCTCAAGCTGTCTTGTCTCTGCTGCATCCTGCACAAGACGGGAGCCGTGCGCGATGCCAACGGCGAGCTTGGCTCCCTGTCGAAACTCCCAACCCTCTAGGTCTTGTTTAATCTCGACCGTATGAACCTCACACGTCGGCGCACCGATGAGAGCGCCAGCGCGCCCGACTATTTGCTCACTGATCGGCACTCGCTCGGTCTGACGATTATTCAACGGCTTCACCCAATAGCGGTTCCCATCACTAGCACTAGCAAGAAACGCGCCAGAACTGCCCGCTTGGCTCTGCTTCAGGGCCGCGACGAGAGACAGGTCTCCGCCGGCCGCACGACTGCCAGCAAGCGCGTTCTGCCAGTCGGCACGCTCAGCCATCGAGGCCCGCTCTGACGCCCCTGTGACCGGCAGTACTGTGAGGAGCGGCAGAACGACCCAAGGGACTTAGACCTTTCTGGACGTCCTGCGAGCTGTTTGGAAGTGTACTTTCTACTCCTCGCCACCCAGCTCCTGCAAGAGGTTTGTCACCGGAGCTGCGTGTGCCCTTGTTGCAATCCGGTGCCCCAGGGAGGCATTTTGGCACGCAGCGCGGCCCGCGCGATCATCGATGTGCGGTATCGAGGTGCCTGCTCTTGCAAGTCACGGTCTTCTATTCCTGGCAGTCCGATCTCCCCAATCCGACGAATCGCGGCTTCATTGAGAGAGCGCTAAAGGACGCTGCCAAAACGCTGCGTAACGACGACTCTATCCGCGTCGAGCCGGTCGTAGACCGGGACACGCTCGGCGTTCCCGGCTCGCCAGAAATTCATCGCACCATCTTCGAGAAGATCGATGCCGCTGCGGTTTTTGTTGCCGACGTCTCGATCATCAACCCGAACGTCCCGGAAGGGCGCCGGATGCCAAATCCGAACGTGCTAGTTGAGCTGGGCTACGCGCTCAAGAGCCTAGGACCGACGCGGATCGTCCTCGTAATGAATACCGCCTTTGGCCCCCCTGAGCAGTTGCCCTTTGATCTACGAACCCGGCGTGTGCTCCGATACGGAAGCGCGATGGAGGATACAGAGCGCGCGCGGGCGCGTGGCGTCCTGGCAACGCATTTTGAAGGGGCCTTGCGGCCGATCCTAGAGGAAATCGAACGTACGCCTATTGGAGAACCGACGACAGTGCGCTTTAAGGGTGCGCTCTTTGACGATGCACGACCTATCGAGGTTGCAGAATTGTTAACCGGCGAGGCGAATCGTGTGAGGGCGATGCTCGATGGGGAGAATCTACTTACGGATTGGAGCGCGCAGGAACTTCACGCGCGCGTCAATCGATACGAGGACACGTCTGCCGATCTCGTGAGGATGTTTGCGCTTGCGGGACGCTGGGCACCGCCACTTCACAAGTCCCTCTGGCGGCCGGCGCTCGAGCGCGTGGCGAATCCGGCTCCGGTGATATCCTTTGTTGAAGACTGGGAGATGCTTCGCCGCTATCCGGCTCTCCGTGTGCTGTACGCGGGTGGTGTCGCTGCCGTGGCGGCCGAGAAGTGGGACTTTTTGAAGTGCATCCTTATCGATGTAAAGGTCAGGATGCGTGACCACTTGTTTCCTGCTGTATTCGTCCTGCATGCACCGGGCACCTTCAATGACGGAGAGCAACAGTTGCCGGGGAGGAGTCCCGCACCGTTAGCTGATCGTCTCGCACAGACGCTTCGCGAGTCACTTCGCGATCAATTCCCGGGCGAGGATGAGTACGATGCGGCCCTAGACCGTTTCGAGGCATTCCTGGCCCTTGTCCATGCGGACGATCGACCTGATCACATGTCTGGTTGGTGTCCTCTCGGCCGTCTCGCCTATCGAAGTCGCAATGTGTTCGTGACGATCCAAGAGGAGTCAAAAGCCGCTGGAAGCAATTGGCCCCCCCTCAGGGCGGGACTCTTTGATGGGGACCTAGAGCGGTTCAACAAGGCATTCGGCCGAGTTCGGGAGTTTGCCCGTCAGTACGGCCGTTATTGATTGCGGCGGCGGCTCGGACTCTGGCCGACTTAACCCCGAATGACCTTGTGGCGCGATCCCCGCAAGTCCCTGGCAGAAACCGAACCTTACTTGCCAGGGCTCAGGCGCTAGAAGCGACCCGCGGGTGCGGCCGGCAGACTTGCACGGTGGCCCCAGGGCGCGCGATCGCTTCCACGTGCGCACCTCCTGCATAGACCTTTTCTGCCACCTCGCCGGCCACGAGCTTCCGGACGGTTCCCCTCGCGATGCCAAAGCGCCGGGCGAGCTCGGAGACGGACACACCGGAACGGATGCCCTGGACGAGCGCCACCTGATCGACCTCCGCTCGAGGGCGTCCGATCCTGGCCCCTCGTCGCTTGGCTGCGCGCATCCCAGCCGAGGTGCGCTCGCGGATCAGGTCGCGCTCAAACTCGGCAATGCTGCCTAGGACGTGAAACAGGAGCCGGCCCGCAGGTGTGCTCGTGTCGATCGACTGATCGAGCACCACGAGGTCGATTCCTAGGGCCTCGAGCTCTCTGCCCAGGCTTGTGAGGTGATGAACACTGCGGGCCAGGCGGTCGAGCTTCGTGCAGGCCAGCACGTCGAAGCGGCGCCGCCGTGCATCGGCCACGAGGCGGTCAAGCCCCGGGCGCCGGTCGCGCGCCCCGCTCACGCCATGATCCACGTACTCGCCGACCACCTCGAGCTCGCGCGCCGTGGCGTACTGCCGCAGGGCGTGAAGCTGGGGCTCAATGTGCTGCTCGGCGGTGGACACTCGGGCGTAGAATGCGACACGGCGGGGCATTGGGTCCTCCTTGACAACGAAGCATAACCTGATTGTTTGTGTTTGACAATATATCAATGGGGGGTGTAGGATGGCGGCAAGGAAAAAGGGAGCAATGGGCGGTTGGAGGCCAGGTGCAGGGCGAAAGCCGAAGCCGCGGGAAGAGCGGCGACGGAATCGCATCGTGCTGAATCTGAGCGACTTGGAACTTGAGGCCATCGAACGAATCACCGACGGAAGGTCCGTCGCTGAGTTCGCTCGAGACCTCCTGCTCCGTCACGTGGCCCGCCGCCGGCCATGACGCCCGCTCCCGAGGGAGAACGATGGAGACCGTGAGACTTCGCTTGATTCCTCCGCCCGCGAAGGAGCTGGGCCCGAGCGAGGCGCTTGAGTGGCTACGCGAGTGGAGGTCGAGCTACGCGCAAACGGTAGGAGCGGGCTTTCCCCAGGATGACGGATATGCGCGCGCTGCCTTCGACATACTCGCTCAAGACCTCGACTGCCTTGTGGGCGCTTGCATCGACGCCATCGCCGAGCAGAAAAGCTTCCGCGTCACGCGCGATCTGGGCGGACCTTACAATCTCGAACTCTTCGAGACCGTTCGAGAGCTGACACAGATCACCACGCTCGCTCCGATGGAGGGCCGCTCGCCAGCCGACGAGAGCGCCCTTAAGCAACTTGGCGCCGAGCTTATGCGCCGGCTCAAGGAGCTCGAGAACCACGGCTACAAGCCGGCGGAGGTGGCGTGATGGCCAAGAAGCACGCGAAGAAGAAGAACGGCGCGAGGCGGGAAGAGGAATCCGGTCCCGACCCCGATCTATGCATCATACCGCCGCCGGCGAAGCCTCTTCGGTCAAGGGCCGACGTGGCACGCTACCTGGAAGACGAGCTCGCTGTGTGGTTCTGGGCGCTCGCCGACCTGGCGCACTGTGGCATTCATGTGTCAAGCGACATGTTCAGCGACCTCGCCAACATCGCCATAGGACTCGCCCGTGTGCTCGAGACAGGGCAACCGTCTCGATTCGACGACGCCCTACATGAAGAGGGCGTGGAGGAGCTGGCCCGGCTAGTGCGGGAGTTCTCCGCTTCCATCATCGATGGACACCCGCACGCGCGGCTCGAACTCAGCGGTTACGAGGAAAGCGAGCGGTCCCTCCCGGCACTCGCGACTGCGCTCGGCCGCGCGGCCGTCAGGCTTCGTGAGGAGCAGAAGAGCGCGGCTGCGTCCGGTGCACCAGGCAGTGGGCGCGTGATGGCCGGGAAGGTCATCGATGCGCGCCAGGGAGCCGCGTGATGGCCGGAAAGTTCCTCGAGGAGTATCGAGGCGCCATCGGATTCCCTGGGCCGACCCCTACGCCCCCTGCAATAGGATCTCCCCCGTCCAGGCCGGGGTACTACCCACGCAATTTTTAAGTCAAGGAGTAACACAAATAAGTGACACTCTTTACAGAGTGCGCCTGCGACTGCAGGCGGCGCTCATCGCATCGTGGGCGGTGGCTACGCAACTACTGACCTATTCGCTACTTGCAGGGATCGGCGCCGCGGTTCTGTTCGCCTGCGTGTATGTGGGGCGGCAAGTGTCCGGTGCGGAGCAGCCCCGCTGGGCCCTAGCTCTTTCCCACTGTCTAAGCGACCCGAACAGCCATTGCTCAGTCAGCGATTGGTACTCACCGCCCCAGCTCGATCCACTGGGCCAGCTAGCCTTGGGGTTCTTGGCATTGGTTGCGGGGCTGGTAGTGCTCGGCGGGTGGGGGGCCCTTTACAAACGGGCGAAGCAGGACTTGGAGGCGGAGGCAGCGAAGCATGAGAGAGAGAAGGCAGCGACTCTAACCCACGGAGAGCGCTAGGGTGCTAACGGGATAGCCAGGAGCGTCCAGAGGAGAGACGCGCAGCGTGAACCCCTCGAAACCGCATTCTTCTTCCCCGGCAGACGCCTGGCGGATGCTACGCGACCGTCTCTCGGAGACCTTGCAGCGCCTTTCCAGACTCGAACAACGCGCGGCAGAGCTCGTAGATGATCGCCGGCTCAAGGTCGATGTTCCTCGGTTCCTCGAGCTTCTCGACGATTGGGGCCGAGTCGTCCGAGACGTCGAGCGGTTTGATCGAGCAGCGAGGATGCTTCTCAAGCGCGCACCACCGGTCGGCGAGCTTGAGGCACTCGGGCACGAGGTTGCCGAGTTGTACGGACTCACCTCGGCGGTGTGGAACCGGCTTCGTTCCCGTTTTCGAGCGGCAGATTGGGGTGAGCGTCTCGGAGATCCGAGTGGACACGCAATAGTAGAAAGCTTGCGCTCCTTCGGAATCTCCGATCCGACGGCAGAGGCCGTGACCGCTTTCTATAAGGTGCTGACGCGTACGCCAAGGCATGGTCCTGAACCGAGATGGCAAGTGAAGGAGCAGTCTGGAACACCTGAACAGTTCTACCGCTGGGTTCGCGCCGCCGTAAGAGGCGCCTCCCGAGACGCTAAGGATTTCCGCCGTAGATGGGGCCGCACGCGAAAAATCAAGCCGCTCAACGCCGGCGGCGAGCTGCCCACGCAACCCGTAGCGCTCCACACCCGCGCTGAGAGCGACGAAGCAATGGAGATTTTGCACCTCCTCGCTGCGGATGCACGACTCTCGCCGCGAGAACTCGAGATCCTGAGTGCGATCAGGAGCGAGGAGCGCGGTGTTGATACAGCCAAACGACTCGGGATCAAGCCCGGCACCGTCTATGCCCTAAAGCACCGCCTCAAGCGCAAGATTAAGAAAGCTCGACGGCTGACCGCGGTCCGCTAGGGCCGGCCCCTTGTAAAGGTTTTTGGCCTCGCCGTGCGTACAGGGTGAACGTCTCCCAAGGAGGCTCACCCGTGCGAACTCTCGAGGTCTCATTGGTCGAATGGCCCGATGGCCCGGAGCATGGCGGCCCGCGCCTGCTAGGCCGCAGCGCCGATCCGGAGCTCGTCGAAGCCGTCCGCAGAGGCATTGCGGCTACGCGGAGACTGGAACTCGCCCGAATCGAGGGCGTCCCGTGCGTGGCGAGCACCACCCAACCCGATCAGACCTAGCCACAAATGCGAAGCGCCACCCAGCTTGCCCGGCCTGGCAGCGCTTCGCGAGGACGCAGACTATGGAAACAAACTGCCCCCATCGCGAGTCAGACGCAAGCCCCGACGGCGACCTATGGTCGCTGGTGCCCTCCTGCCTGCACGTGTGGCTCCCGCCGCGTCTCATGAGAAGGTTTCGGACGCAGGCGCTTGATCGTGGGCAAACCCCGGAGCACCTCGCCGCGCTCGTCTTGGCCGAAATCGCGGTGCCCGATACAAGGGAGCGGGCAAGGCTCACGTTTCGCGATCTCCACGAAGCTGGAATCGGCAGCCTAATTCGGGTGCCGAAACGATGAGCTTGCTTCCCCATCACGCGGAGCTGATTGCTAAGAGCGCGATCGCCGAGAACGTGGCCGCCGCGCGCGGCTACTGGACTGCGACGACGCGCGGTGAGCTCGAGGCGCGTGGCTTTCGGCCTTATCAAGCGCTCTCGCCTGCACTCGCGATTCCGGTCTACGACGTGACAGGAAAGACCGCGTTCTACCAGATTCGCCCCGACTGCCCGCGCGTCACTAAGAAGGGCAAGGCGATCAAATACGAGACGCCGGGCGGAACGCGCATGGTGGTCGATGTGCCGCCTGCCATCCGCGGAAAGCTTGCTGACCCGACCGTTCCACTTTGGATCACCGAGGGCATCCGCAAGGCGGATGCCGCCGTAAGCGCAGGCCTATGCTGTGTCGCTCTTCTCGGCGTCGATTGCTGGCGTGGAACCAACGCGGAAGGTGGCAAGGTCGCGCTCGCGTGTTGGGACTCCATCGCCCTAAATGGTCGCCACGTCTTCATTTGTTACGACTCGGACGCAATGACAAAACCAGAGGTTAAGGGAGCGCGCGACCGCCTTCGCGCCTTTCTCGAGCAGCGCGGCGCGCGCGTTCATCTCGTCTACCTGCCAGATGGTGAAGACGGCTCCAAGGTCGGACTAGATGACTACCTAGCAGGCCATACCGCCGACGAGCTCCGCGCCCTGGCCGACGCGCAGCCTATTCCAAAATCGCGCTCTAACGGGGCAGCAGAGACGAAGCCAACCCGCCCTGCCCCTCTACTCGCGCCGCTACTCGAAGACGTGCTCGCCTTCCTTCGGCGTTACGTGGTGTTTACAAAACCGGAGCAGGCGATCGCGGTCGCGCTGTGGATCGCTCATACCCACATCGCCCAGCAGGTAGAGACGACACCCTACCTCTGGATCAGCTCGGCGGAGAAACGATCAGGCAAGACGCGGCTCCTAGATGCGGCAGAGCTCGTCGTGGCCGGGGCTTGGCGGGTCGTCATGCCATCCGAAGCCGTGCTCTATCGCAAGATCGAGCAGGACGCACCAACGCTCCTGTTTGACGAAGTAGATGCGATCTACGGCCCGAAGGCCAAGGAACACGAGGGGCTCCGCGCTCTTCTCAACGCAGGCCATCGGAAGGGGGCGAAGGTGGCTCGCTGCGTGGGTGACGGCTCCAACATGCGAGTGGAACACTTCGAGGTTTACTGTCCGAAGGCGCTCGCAGGCATCGGCGACCTGCCGGACACGATCGCGGACCGATCAATCCCGATTCGGCTTGCGAGGCGAGCCCGGCAGGAGTCCGTAGCTCGTTTCCGCTACCGCATCGCGAAGGCAGAGGCCGCCCCGATCTACGAGGGCCTCGTGGCCTGGGCAGCCTCGGCCGACCTGGCCGACTCCTACCCCGGCGCACCGGAGATCCTGGGCGATCGGGCCGCCGATTGCTGGGAGCCCTTGCTCGCCATCGCGGACGCGGCGGGTGGAACTTGGCCGGAGCGCGCGCGCAATGCCGCAACCGTGCTCCACGCAGACGGGCAACAGGACGAGGCCAGTTTTGGGGAACTCCTACTGCTCCATGTGCGCGTTGTCTTCGACTCGCAGGACGGTGAAACGATCTTTACCGAGCAGCTCGTGGCGGCCCTCAAGGAACGAGATGACGCTCCATGGGGTGAATGGAACAAAGGGAAGGGACTTTCCCCACACAGCCTAGCTCGCGTGCTCAGACCCTTCGGCATCCGGCCGGGTGGCACCGTGCGAATCGGCGCGGAGAACAAGAAGGGCTACAAGCGCGAGCAATTCAAAGACGCTTGGGACCGCTATCTCCCGCCTTCCTCTGAGAAGGGCCTAGAAACGTCACATCGTCACAATTCCGACGAGGCAGACGCCAGCTCAGGGCCCCAGGGCTCCGCGTTGGCCGACGGGAACGGCATCACGAAGCCGGACGCCAGCATGACACCGCGCAACGGTGCCGGACGTGACGTTGTGACGAATCAAACCCCCTCTGGAGAAGTGGTGGACGCAGAGGGCGCGATCGGATCGGAGGAAATCTTCTAGATGCGACCGCAGGAGCTCCTACGCGCACTCGAGGCCCGCGGCGTGCGCATTCGCGTGCTCGAGGATGGTCGGCTGGGCGTAGATCCTGCCTCCGTTCTTACTGAGGAGCTTCGCGCCGCCGTCCGAGTGCACCGAGACGAGCTGCGCGAGCTCGTCAAGGCGAAGCCACGGGCACCTATCGATGAGCTCGACGAGGACTGGCGAACCTGCAAGGTGCGCGCACGGGAGGGATACGCCCGCGCCGGCACTCGGCCTCCGGTGTGGGGACTCGACGGCGCCACCGCGCTCGAGCTCGACCTACTAGACCGCCGCCGCATTCTCGAGGCTGTCTATGCGGGGCGCCTCGTGGCGATTCTCGGCACAGACGGCCGCGCCGTCGTCTTCCGGCACGAGACAGGGGGCAGCGCTTGAGAGGAGGCCCCACCCACGATTCTGCTATCGGGTGGGCTTCGCCTCGTGGTATCGACTGGCGCGTGGGGAGAGACTTCGGCCAGCTCGCGCGCCGGAAGGATGGCCGCTGGTTCATCCGGCTCGGCCGCTTCGGGCGCATCTACAGTGCCCGTGGCACGCGGTTCGAGAGCGAAGAGGACGCCGAGTACGTCCTGAAGGCCATTCGGACCGCGGTCTCTGAGGGTGTGCCTAAGCGCCAGGCCGTCGATCGATGGCTCCCGACGTCATCGGAGGCCCACGGCATCGGCCGGTGGCTCGGGCTTTGGCTCGAGCGCATGCGGGACCTCGAGCGGTCGGGCGAGCGGAGCCGCGAATACCTCGACGAGCTCGAGCGGTGGTGCAAGAAGGGTGGACACGTCGAAGAGTATTGGGGACGGCGCAGCGTCCACGAGATCACTTACGCGGGCCTCGAGGAGTGGGGCCGATGGCTCGCGAGACGGAAGCTCTCGGCGAAGACGCGCCACAACGTCATGGCATCGCTTCATAGCTTCCTCGGATGGCTGCGCCTCTCTGGCGAGATTGGAGTGGTACCGCCCTTCCCCTGGCCGAGGTATGCAGAGTACGCTCCGCGGCTTCTGTCGGTGGAGGCGCAGGGCCGCGTACTCGAGGCCGTCCCGCTCCCTCGTCGCGGAATCTTCCTCGCACTCGCACTCCTCGGGTTGCGTCCATCGGAGGCAATTAGGCTGCGGGTCGCGGACTATCAGCCGGGCGATCCCGGATGGCTGACGGTGCGGAAAACAAAGAACGGAGAGGCGAAGCGGCTCCCCGTACCCGACGCGCTCGCGGAGTGGATCGCTGCGCATGTTCCTCGCGAGGCGCGGCTCGAGGGCGCCCCGCTTTTCGCGTTGCCGTACTTCGGCCACGGGCGCCGACCGGCGGGTGGGTGGAACGCGACCAGCCTACGCCGCGACTGGCACTCAGCCTGCGCAGCCGTAGGCGAGCGAGCGAAGCTCTATGAGGGAACGAAACACTCTATGGCGACGGACCTGCTGCGCCGCGGGGTGCATGAGCGCACGATTCAGGTGCTTCTAGGCCACCGGGATGCACGCTCCACGCGCCGTTACGCGCGGCTCGCCGACCAGGCGCTCGTGGAGGCGATCCGACTGCCGCGTGGCTCCGACGTAGCTCCGACCAATTTGCGAGTCGAAAAGCCTAATGATAGTAGGCAGTTAGGGTGGAGGCGGCGGGAATCGAACCCGCGTCCGAATGGCTTCCAACTAGCGCGTCTACGTGCGTAGTTCTCGATCGTAGTCGACCTGATTTGTCTCGAGATCAGGAGTCACCAGGCCCAGCCCCGTATGGTTCTCGTCCTCGATGACGACGGTGCGGCGTTCCGAGGACCAGCCTTCTGATGACACCCGCGACCCGCTAGAAGGCGTCACGGACGGGCGTCGCTACTCTAGTTTCAGCTAGGCAGCGAGAGCGTAGTTAGCGTCGGCAGTTATTGGCTACCAACAGCGCCACCTGTTTAACGACGAATGTGACAACGTCGGCACGCAGCGCTCGTCTTCGACCACCCGTCGAAACCGATCGCCCCCAAACGAGTCTTAAGGTATGGCCCGGAGGCACGGCTGGCAAGCCGCGGACCGCTACTGCTCCAGCGACGCGCAGCGCAGCGCGACGAGCTTTTTCGTCCGTCGTCCTTTCTGCCAAGGCAGAGCCTCCTCCCAGGGGGTGACCTCCTCTGCGGCGACGGGTGCCTGGAGTGCGTCATCCGGTAAGACCCCTCGGAGTTCGGCAAGCGAGCTTTGGGTGGTGACGATCAGACGGGGCACGCTGTCACCTTCGAGCACTCTCTGGAGCGCCTCTTTGCCACGCACCACGGAGACAGGTCTTGGCTGATTGAGATAGAAGATGACGTCGGTCGGGGCCTCCTCGAAGAAGACGATCTCCTCGGGACTGCGTACCAGCTCCCGCAGACGGAGGGCGAACGGCTTCGTCGTGCGCAGAGTCTCTACGCTCGGCTGCTGAACACCAAACGCCCCGCTGAGGAGAACTGCCGCGCAAACGGCAAGCCCCGCCAACGGACGATCCATCCCTGTATATCGTGCGAGAAACTCAGGCCAGACCTGTGAGACGGCAAAGATCGCAAGGACAATCACGCCAATGGAAGGTGTCGCGATGCGCAGTGCCTGGGTCGGCACAAAGCTCCAGCGCAGGGCAAGCGGCCAAAGCAGCGGGCTTGCGAGATAGACCAGGCCGACCGTAAGGAGCGCAGCACCGATGAGCCCAAGGCAGACGCGCTTAGTCTTCTCCCAACCCGGCAAAGCCAGGAACACCGACATATGAAGCGCACAGAACGGTGCAAGGGGAAGGATGTAGTACCAGCGCCGGGAACCCGAAGCGGAGAAGAACAAAAAGATGATCGCGATCGCCTCAAGAAGCCAGCGGGTATGCGGGTCGAGGCGGTGCAAGGACGCGAACCCGACGATCGCTGCGGCGATGAAGAGCGGAGACCAGGGCAGGAGGACCCGGGGCAGTTCGTAAAGATAGAGATAGAAGGGCTCGACGTGGTCAAAGGGATGAAAGAAGCGAGTGATGTTCTCCCGCCATACGAGGTCAAGACCGCCAAGGCCGCTCGCCTGGGGCACGTAGCCTTGGGGCAGCGCCTCGTGTCCCGCCCAGTAAAAGGGTGCGTAGTAGAGCACGCCGCAAAAGAGAGCCGCGGCGAGGTGCGAGACTCGCACGTGAGCCCGCCAGCGGCGTTCGCGGAGCAGCCAGGGCAGGAGTGCGAGAAGCGGCACGACGACCGCCGCAAGCCCCTTCATTTGCGCTCCGACGACACAGATCAGATAGAAGACGAGATAGGCCCTGAGCCCCGGAGAACGCTCGTGGGCGAAGAACCACGCCACCGCGAGGATCACCGCGGCAAGATTTTGCATGTCGGCAGCAGCGATCCTCGACCAAGAGACGAATCCGAAGGAGGTCAGGAGGATCCAGCCCGCGCCCTGGGCAACGCCCTCCGTCCACAGTCTGCGCCCGAGGGAACGCGTCGCCCACAGTGCGACGAGCCCCGCGAGTGCGCTCGGAACGCGGGTCGCGAGCTCCCCCACTCCCCCGGTTGCGATGGAGGCGAGAAGGACGAGCCAGTACGAAAGCAGGGGCTTATCGAAGTAGACGGCGTCGTTGATGATGGGATGGAAGAGATCCCGGGTGAGCAGCATGTTTCGCGAGATCTCCGCCCAGCGGCTCTCCGAGCCCCAGAGCGCACGATCTCCGAGCTGCAGGAATAGAACGAGGGTCGCGATCGCCCAAAAGACGATACGAGGCACCGGATCCCGGGGGCGCCCTTCGTGTCGGACGCAGGGAACCTCGGCGCCTTCAGCTCGCAGGGTCGAGTCGCACGGCCACGGCGTTGTCACGGCTCCGAACGAGGCCGATGAGCCAGTCTGCCCAGCCGTATTTGGCGGCCATGAGCGTGTTCACGCCGGGGGTCGCCTCCTTGACCGGTACCGCTCGATAGCGCGTCACGCGCCCGTTGCGCTCAAGCTCGACCCCCGACCGCTGAGACAAGCGCTGGAACCACTCCGCTCTGGAAGAGCCGGCGCGTATCCAAAGCGCGTTCCCCTGATCCACGATCCAAATCTTCGTTGTGAAGGGGGTGCGGATTTCATCGAACGTTGTGAGCTTGACCACCTCGCCGCCGAGGTCGCCGGCGAGCAGGAGAGCGATTCCGAAGGCCAAAGCCGCCAGCATCAGGTAGGTGAAGAGTCGCGACAAGATCCCCCCCCAAAGACGCAAGTCTCCGCAGTGTTCTCGCTGAACTCGCGCGGTCCGTCAAGCGCCCTCCCGTGCCGCCGGCGCGCGGAGCTCGATGGACCGCAGGACCGCTTCGAACCACGGGGCATACGCCGGATAGAGGTCTGCCGGGCAGTCGGCGATCACGACAAGGACGCGGCCTCCCGGAGCCTCGATGACGGTCACCTCCTCTACGGTCTCCCCGATGCGGCCCTCGACAATCAGCTGCACCGCCCGTCTTTGGCCGAACGCGCGCTCGCGTCTCGCGCGCAGGACGCCCCGGCCCACGTGGGCGTCCTGGTTGCGAGCGAGGTACGCCTCCGCGGTGGGATAACCGCGAGCGATCACCTGGAGGGATGCGTCGTAGTCCCAGGTAAGACCATCGATCGCGATGACGCCGTACGGCGTTTCCATCTGCATCCAGCCCTCAGGCAGGCGGAGCGCAAACCCGTGGCGCAGATCCTGCCTCGGCTCCGCAGTCAGGCGCGGGGCACCGGCGGGCGGGCCCGCGGGTACCGGCACCGCGGCTTCCACCGGACGGCTACGTCCGAATACCGTCCCATTGGGAATCTGGTAGAGCGCCACGAAGGAGCGAACGTCCTCGGGAGTCAGGGCCGCCGCGAGACTTCCGTCGCGCGCCACCTCGTACATGAGGTCGGCGGGAATCGGGCTGTGGCCGCGCATCCCGAGCGCGTGCCCGAGTTCGTGGAGCGCAACGCGCTCGACCTGGTCCTCCGTAAGGAGGCCGAAGCTGTCCGCGACGTAAAGCCGCACCTCCTGCACGCTGTACTGGACAAGCAGGCGCTTGCCCGTGGGATCAAAGCCGTGCGCCCGGCAGGCGCCACCAAGGGGCGTCGTCCCGAGCACGGCGACATCCGGCTCCGGTGTCGGGGCCATCTCTCCAAGCAGCCGGATGCGCAGGGTCGCGGTCTCGCCCGGTCCGGTGCGCCGGAACGTCACCAGTCCGCCAAGGGCCGCCTCCCACGCCGCGAGCGCGCGCTCGACAGCGTGCACGTAGAGCCCCGCGGGTTTCGGAGCGAACTCGTCCTCGAGGGCCTTCGGGATCCTCGGCTCCTCGATCGACACCGCAAGGGGGAGCCGTTCTTGCGACCAGCGACAGAAGGCGAGCACATCGCCCCCCGCGTCGAGGCCGGAAAACCGGTGGAGCATGAACGGCAGGTAGTTCGGCTCGGGAAGCCCGGGATGCTCCGAGCGGAATGCAACGTACGCGCCGCGCTCAGGCGAAGCGGCGAGGGGGGCAGACGGAGAGCCAGGCTGCGCGGGGGCGCACGCGGTGGCGACAAGGGCAGCAAGGGTAAGCCGCAGCGGCGCGCTGAAGCTCGCGTACCGGTGCCAGGCTCGCTCCCCTTCCTGCCTCAAGTACCCCCACGCCCCCGGCTGCGGATCGCCCGCTGGACCTCACGGTCTTCTTCCCGACGCCTGATCGCGTCACGCTTGTCGTAGAGTTTCTTGCCACGCGCCAGGGCGAGCTCAACTTTCGCGCGGCCGTCCTTGAAGTAGAGCGAGAGCGGAATGAGCGTCAGTCCCCGCTCGGCCAGCTCGCCGGAGAGGCGACCGATCTCGCTGCGATGGAGCAGGAGCTTGCGCTCGCGGCGTGGATCCTTGTTTTCCCGGCCCGCCTCTTCGTAGGGGCTAATGTGGGCGTTTACCAGGAAGATCTCGCCACGCCGCACGTGTGCGTAGGAATCGGCGAGGTTCGCGCGCCCGGCCCGCAACGACTTTACCTCGGGACCGTGCAACGCGATCCCGGCCTCAAAGCTGTCGAGAATCTCGTACAGAAATCTGGCTTTGCGGTTGCTCGCAATGAGCTTGCGCCCCGCCTTCTCTGCCACCTTGGCCATGGCGGGGATCGTAGCGTCCCGCGCCTACTCCCGGATGCGATTGTGCCCGTCCACAAAGACCCGCTTCGCCTGCCAACCGTGGGCTTCGCGATCTCCCACCTGGACGTAGCTGGCGATGATGACGACGTCGTGCGGCTTAATGAGATGGGCGGCCGCACCATTCACGCAGATCTCACCCGACCCCGGCTCGCCGGGAATGGCGTAGGTGTGGAGCCGGTTTCCGTTCGTGCAATCGTAGAGGTCGACCTGCTCGTAGGGCAGGATGTCGGCCGCGCGCAGTAGATCCTCGTCCACCGTCACACTGCCTTCATACTCGAGATTGGCCTCGGTCACGGTGGCGCGGTGGATCTTCGACTTGAGCATGGTTCGGGTCACGGCCGTTCCTCCGGTCCAGGCTTCGGATGAAGCACACGGTTGTCGATGAGACGCACCCTCGCGTTTGGCTCGCCTCCCGCGGCGGGGAAGCGGGCGGCGAGGGCGAGCAGCGTCGGCGTGCAAAGGCGCGGCGGCGCCGCTTCGAGCGTCCTTGGGTCGCGCAGTTCGGCGTAGTCGAGCTCGGCACTCTTGGCTTGCAGGAATACGCAGCGCACGATGCGCAGCAGCTCATCGGCCGAATCCTCCCCCCCCGCCACGGCGAGTTCCGCAGCCTCGAGGGCGCGCACGAGCGAAAGCGCATCCTGTCGGACTTCAGGCGCGAGCCGTGTGTTTCGGCTCGAGAGCGCGAGGCCGTCGCGCGCGCGGGCTGTCTCCACGCCCACGATCTCGACGTCGAGCAAGAGGTCTCGCACGAGCCGCCGAACCAGCGCGAGCTGCTGGAAGTCCTTCTCACCGAAGACCGCGACATGCGGCTTCGCTGCGGCCAGCAGCTTGGTCACGACCGTCGCGACACCCCGGAAATGCCCGGGGCGCGAGGCGCCACAGAGCGGCTTGGCAAGCTCGCTCACCTCGACCGTCGTCTGCGCGCCGGGCGGGTACATCTCTTCCGCGCTCGGTGCGAACACGACGTCCACCCCCGCCTCGCCACACAGGGCAACGTCTTGGTCGAAGGGCCGCGGATAGCGCGAGAAGTCCTCGTGCGGACCAAACTGTGTGGGATTGACGAAGATCGAGACCCACACCCGATCTGCACGCGCGCGTGCCGCGCGGACAAGGGCAAGGTGCCCGGCGTGAAGCGCCCCCATGGTAGGGACAAGCGCAATCCGCCTTCGCGCTGCGCGTTCGGCGTCCGCCAAACGTTGCAGCTCGGCCACCGTGCGCACGATGCGCGGCGCCTTCGTCGCCGCGGCGCCCTTTCCGTTCTCCCCTGTCATGAGCGGTAGCTGTGCTCGGGACCCGGGAACTTCGCGTTGGCGACATCGTCCGCGAAGCTTCGCGCCGCTTGCGCGACCAGGGGTCCGAGGCTCGCGTACTGCTTGACAAAGCTCGGCGCAAAGCCATCGGAGAGTCCGAGCAGGTCGTGCATCACGAGAACTTGGCCATCGCAGCCCACGCCGGCGCCGATGCCGATCGTGGGAATCCCGAGGCGCTGCGTGATTTCGCAGGCAAGCTCCGCCGGCATGCCCTCGAGCACCACCGCAAAGGCACCCGCGTCTTCGGCGGCGTCTGCATCGTCAAGGACGCGCGAACGCTCGGCCTCGCCACGGCCCTGGACCCGGTAGCCGCCCATGCGGTGAATGGCTTGCGGCGTGAGCCCCACATGGCCCATCACCGGAATTTCGGCACCCACGATGCGACGAATCGAACCCGCCACGCTGACGCCGCCCTCGAGTTTTACCGCGTGCGCTCCGCCCTCTTTCACAAGGCGCAACGCACTGCGCACGGCGTCTTCGGCGCAGACCTGGTAGGAGCCGAAAGGCATGTCGCTCACCACAAGGGCGCAGCGCGCCGCACGCGCGACCATGCGCGTGTGATAGACCACCTCGTCCAGCGTCACGGGAAGCGTGTTGTCGAGGCCCTGCACCACGTTGCCGAGGGAGTCTCCGACGAGCAGGACATCGATTCCCACTTCGTCGAAGATGCGGGCGAACGGGTAGTCGTAGGCGGTGAGCATCGTGAAGCGCTCACCACGACGCTTGCGCGCGCCGAGGGAGCGAATCGTCGTGCGGTGCTCCCGGAGCGATTCGGCGGTTGCGCTTTTTCGCGTCTCGCTGCGCGGGGGGGTGGACATGGGGCGCCTCCAACCGCCCGAAGTCCGATGTCCGGAAACAAAAACGCGCCTACCGGAAGACCTCCGGAGGCGCAGCCGATCGCCGCGGCGCAGGACACGCCGGCGATCTGCACTGATCCGCCCCCGTCTCGGTCCGCGCTGCGGATCCGAGCGTGTTTCGGGCGATGTCAGGCGACGTCTTTGCCTGCCGGGCGCTCGGGCCCGGGGATGGACTGACTTTCGATAGGGATCGCACCTTGCGATTCCCCTCGCTCGCTTCCAAAACGATACGGCCGAGCCCAAGCGGGTGTCAAGGCGCGCGCCGCGCTAGCCCCGCGGCCGCCCCGGGCGAGCCTCGAGGCGGGTGCGCAAAGCAGGCGGCAAGTAATGCGTCTCGAGCCAACCAGGGTCCGCCTGATCCAGCGCGTCGGCCACCGCGCGAATCCGCTCCTCGAGTGGATCGCTCGCAACGAGGACCACCCAAAGCCGCCCGCGCAGGCGGCAACTTGCGCTGTGGGGTCCCGACTCCCCTTCGCCTGCGCCCTTTGTCTCGCGCACTTCGATCCCTGCCAAACGAGCAAGCGCAAGCAGGCGGCCAAGAAGATCGTCCGGCTCCTTCACGCTGAGGCAGGTCCAGCGGTCGCAGCGGCTGCGGGTCTTTTGCGCAGCGTACGGGCCAGGGCCACGAAACACTCCGGTGCGAGCCTTTCCGCCCGCGTCTGCGCGTCGATCCCGAGGCCAGCCAAGACACCGAGCAGCGTCTTCGTCGAAGGCGGCGGCACAAGTCCACCCCGGAGCGCATTCACGAGCGTCTTGCGGCGCTGGCCGAAGGCGGCGCGCGTGAGCCGCTCCACTTGGCAGAGCTCTGCGGGGGCGAGGATCGGCTCCTTGAGCGGGACGAGCCTCACGAAGCGTGAGATCACCCGGGGAGCCGGGAAAAAGCAGCGAGGAGGCAGATCCGGCCCGCGGGTCGCGGTCACGCAAAGCTGGTGCAGCACGGAAAGAGACCCGTATTCGCGTGTCGCGGGCCTTGCTAGGAGTCGCTCGGCCACCTCCCGCTGGAGCAGCACAGACCAGTCGACAAGCTCACCCCGCAGGTCGAGGAGGCGGCGCAGCAGAGGGGAGGCCACGGCATACGGCAGGTTTGCCACGACCCGCGTGGGGTCGCTGGCGCCCCGGGCGAGCCCTGCGAGGTCGATCTCGAGGGCATCGGCGTGGACGAGCTCCACATTTTGCGGAAGGAGCTGCTCGCTCCGGAGCGCCCGCACAAGGCCCGCATCCACCTCGATCGTGAGCACGCGCTTTGCGCGCGTGGCAAGCGCGCGCGTCAGGATGCCAAGCCCCGTTCCGATTTCGATGACCAGATCCTGGGCTTCCACGCCGGCAAACGCGACGAGGCGAGCGGCGACGCCTTCGTCGACGAGGAAGCTCTGCCCAAGGTCGCGGCGGGCGAGCAGGCCATGCCGCGACAGGAAGGCCCGGATCTCCCCGGCACTCACGCCGGCGCGCGGAGCGCGCGGGCCGGCGCAAGGGGTGAACGAGAAAAGGCGTTAAGACGCAAATCGTCCCGCTCCCCGCGGCCGAGGCGCTGCCAGCCCGCTGCCGCGATCATGGCAGCGTTGTCCGTGCAGAGCGCGGGCGGGGGGAAGATGGCGCGAAAGCCGTCCTCGCGGGCCGCATGCACCATCCCCTCGCGAAGCCTGCGGTTGGCGGCCACACCGCCCACCACGACCACGGTTCCAAGATCTTCTTGCCGAACCGCGCGGCGCGTCCGCGCGATCAGGACGTCGGTCGCCGCGGCTTCAAATGACGCCGCGAGGTCGGCGCGATCGACCTCGCTTAGGGGACTGCGCCGCTTTACCTCGAGCGCCACTGCGGTTTTGAGGCCGCTGTACGAAAAATCGAGGCCCGCCGCACCCTCGAGAGGCCGCGGGAATGAAAGGGCACCTGGGTTGCCGCCGCTCGCGGCAGCGGAGACGGACGGCCCGCCGGGATAGGGGAGGCCAAGCAGCTTCGCGACCTTGTCGAAGCACTCGCCTACCGCGTCGTCGCGGGTTTCACCGAGAAGCACGCTCTTGCCGGAGGCCTCGAGCCGGTAAAGGGCGGTGTGCCCCCCCGACACCACGAGGCCAAGATGGGGCGCGGTCACGGTTTCGCTGCCGAGCGCAATCGAGGCCAGGTGTCCGGAGAGGTGGTGAACGCCTACGAGCGGCAGCCGGAACCGGTAGGCCAAGGCCTTGGCAAAGGAGAGCCCGACGAGGAGTGAGCCGATGAGACCCGGACCCACGGTGACCGCGATCCCCGCGAGGTCTTCCGTTCTGACACTCGCTTGCGTTAGGGCCTCTTGGACGACCCGCGAGATCGCTCTTACGTGATCGCGCGAAGCCAGCTCGGGCACGACCCCACCGTAGGGAGCATGCAGGTCTGCCTGGCCGTGGATCACATTGGAGAGGATCGTGCGTCCACCGCGGACCACGGCGGCCGCCATTTCATCGCAGGAGCTCTCCACCCCGAGCACGAGGTCCTGCGCGCTCGCCACGCTTAGCCCATGCGGCGTTCGAGCTTCTCTTGCTCTGCCTTGCAGTCGATGCACAGCTCGGCGACCGGGCGCGCTTCGAGGCGCTTTAGGCCGATCTCCTCGCCGCAGTTCTCGCACTCGCCATAGACGCCCTGCTCAATCTTCTCGAGCGCAGCATTGATCTTGTTGAGCAGTCCCCGCTCGCGCTCGCGCAGACGTCCGATGAAGGAGAGCCCGATCTCGGAAGACGCCGTGTCGATCTCGTCCGGAAAGTCGTCAGGATCGAGATGGATGTCTCCGGAGAGCGCCTTGCGAGCATTCCCCAGCAACTGCTCCTTCTGGAGGAGGAGCATCTTCTGAAATCGCTGCAGATCGCGCTTCTTCAAGCCCGCACCTTCTCCCTTGCCTCTAATGGCCGCTGCCCGTACTTCCCGCTGGCTTCGTCGCTCCCGCCGCGGAGCCTGTGGTCGCCGGAGGCGTTCCACCGAGGGCTTCGATCTGTTTTTTCGCCTCGGCGGCGCGGGGCGAGTCCGGATACTCCTCGATCACGCGCTCGAACGCCCGAAGCGCCGCCTTGGAATAGCCCGGGCCGAGGCGCACCAGCGACTCCCCATGCCGGTACAGCGCATCCGCAGCCTTGTTGCCCTTCGGGTAGCGCGCCACCACGTCATCAAATCGCAGTACCGCTGTCTTGTAGTCGCCCTTCTTGAAGTAGCAGTCGGCCATCCAGTACGCGCTGTCGTCGGCGTAGATCGAAGTCGGGTGAGCTTGCAGGAACTGACGGAACTGGTCAATACAGGCATCGGTATCGTTGCGCTGCCAGGCGGCGAAGGCGGCGCGGTAGGCTTGCACCTCCTCCGCGCTCGCACCCTTTTTCGACGCCCCGTCATCTGGCGGCGTTGGAGCGGGTCCCGGACGCGCAGGCGCCGGAGCGACGGGCACCGCCGCAGCCACTTGAGGGTTCGCAGGGCGCGCCGTGGATCCCAGAGGGGGCGGCTCCGGTGCAGGGGCGGGGGGTGATGCTTGGGACGGCGCTGCGGGATCGGCGTTGGAGTCGCGGCGCGCCTTGCGAGCCTCATTGAGCGCATCCTGGGTGTTGTGCTCAACGACCTCAAGGCGGCCTTCCAGCCGCTGGAGATCCGCCTGTAGGCTATCCATGCGCGCGCCGAGGTCCGCGACCTGCTCGCGCCCCCCTGGGCCGGATTGCTTCGACTGGAGCGTCCGGACGTCCCGCTCGAGCTTGCGGTACTCAGAGACGCTGACGCAGCCCCCGAGCAGCGCAGCCCCAAGCGCTCCGATGCACAGAACGGCAAGGCTCCCGATCACCCTCGAGCCAAATTCCATCTTCCCCCCTCCTCTCCCCGCAGCTGGTGCGAGCCCCTGGCCCCCAGGGCGAGGGACACTAACGCAGCTCGCGCACGTACGGCCCCCAGGCCGGTGAGGTGTTGCTGCTGCCCTCGCGCGTGAGTTGGCGCAGATTGCCTCCCGTCGGGGCGTCGACCACATAGATGCTAGGACGCCCACGCCGATCGGAGCTGAACGCGATCTTGCGGCTGTCCGGGGACCACGCCGCGGAAAGATCATTCCTCGGGCTTTCGACGAGCGGAAGATTCGTCGTGCCCTCAGGATCGATCAGCCACAGATCAAACCCCCCTCCCACCCGCGACTCGTAGGCGATCCATTTTCCGTCGGGAGACCATGCGGGCGCGGTGTTGTATCCGCCGTTGAAGGTGAGCCGTCTCACGTTCCCGGTGTCGAGATCCATGATGTAGAGCTGGGGCGAGCCCACGCGGTCGGAGACAAACGCCATCCGGTGGCCGTCGGGGGAGAAGCTCGGGGAAACCTCGAGCGAGCGTTCGTTCGTAAGGCGCCGAGCTCCCGTCCCGTCACGATTGACGAGCCAGATGTCCGAGTTCCCCTCGACGCTGATCACCACGGCGAGCTTCCCCCCGGAGGGATCGAAGACACCGCGAAACTGCTGCGCCCCCGGCACGAGGTTGCGGAAGGCGCGGCCCGGCGACTGGGTCCCGCGTGTCAGCACATACAGGAAAGGGCGATGCCCTTCACGGTACGAGGTATAGACGATCGTGTTGCCGTCGGGGGACCAGCCCGGAAAGTTGTTGGTCGACTTGTTGTGCGTGGCCTGCCGCACCTCGCTGCCGTCGGCGTCCATGATGAACACCTCCGGGGCACCGGTGCGGTTCGAGATGAAAGCGATCTCGGTACTGGACACTCCGGGCTTGCCCGTAAAGGCGCCGACGATCTCATCGGCAATGCGTTTGGAGATGCGCGGGAGGTCGCTCGAGGGCCCGGTATAGCGCTTGCGCAGAAGCTTCGTGCAGCGGGGTACGTCCCAGACACGAAACTCGACCGTCGCTTCCTTGCCGCTCTGCGAGAGCTCGCCTTCTACCAGCGCATCGGCGCCGATCTGACGCCAGTCCGGGCACGCGAGCGACGGAGAGCCGTCGAGGCGCGCACTGATATCGCTCGCCAGGTAGGCCTGGGGAGCGAGGACCTTAAAGAGGCTCGAATACTCGAGCCCTTCGCCAATCCCGGCGCGCACCAAGTCGAGCGCATCCCCCGCCGCGCCCCGGTCGAAAAAACGCTGCACGGCGGCCTTGTAGACACCGCCCTCTGTCGGGGGCGGAATGACGACGGCGGGGTTTTCCTCCTGCGCGAAGACCGCAGTCGAAAGCGCAACGAACAGCAGTCCGAGGACAGCGACACGCACGCGCGACATCAGGAGGGCTCCTCGGAGGGGAAGACGAACGTCCATTCGCCGGGCGTGGGAGGTTTTGGGAGCGGACTCGCCTTCTGGATCGCACGCACCACGCTGTCGTCGTAGTAAGGGTTGCCGGAGCGCTGTTTGACCTTTGGCTCGCCGACCACATTGCCAGCGGCGTCGAGCGTCACGATGAGCGTGGTCTCAAGGCGCTCGAAGCCAGGGGTCATGATCCAGTTCTTGTGTACATGGATCTTGACATCCCGAATCCACGCGGCGACCTCCGGGCTCACGCGCACGGTTCCGCTGGCTCCGCCCGCGACGGCGACCTGTGTGTTTTGAGCGGTCTCGACCGGCTGAGGCCGGGCATCGCCGGTCTGCGCCCGCAGCTCCTTCATGAGCGCGTCATAGTCCTTGGGCGGCGGCTTGGGTTTCGGCTTCGGCGGCACGTTCTCGGGCAGCCGGGTGGGCTCCTTCGGCAGCACCACCTTCTGCGATACGGGCGGCGGCGGCTTCGGCGGCTCGACCGGAACGGGCGCCGGCGCCTCGGGCTTGGGTGCGGGGGGCGCCGGGGCAGCGGGCGCTACGCCGGGCGCGGCCGCGACAAGATCTACCGTAATGACGCCAGGAAGGGCCGGTGCGCTCGATCGGGAGGACGGACCCAAATAGAACAGCGCCAGCATCGCGGCGTGGGCGACACAAGAGAGAATCAGGGCGCGCCGGAATGCGCCTCTGCGTTCGGCGTCGAACTCCTCCGCCAAATCCAGCATGTATCCCCTTGGAGACTCGTCTCGTACCCACCGCGCGCGTTTCGACTTCGATCCCGGCCCGACCTAGTGCTCGGGCTCTGTCACCATTCCCATCTTGTTGGCACCGGCGTTTCGTGCCGCGCCCATCGCCTTGGCGACGATGCCGTACGGCGCCTCCTTGTCCGCGCGCAGATAGATTTCCTTCGAATCCTTGCCCTCGAAGATTGCGGCAAGCTTGGCTTGGAGTTCGGTGATCGGGATCTCCTGCCGCCCGAGAAAGACCTTCCCCTCCTTCTTCACCGTCAGAATCAGCGGCTCATCCTTGACGCGCAGCGGCTGGGTGGTGGTCTCGGGCAGATCGACGTCGATGCCCTGCTGCATGAGGGGCGCGGCCACCATGAAGATAATCAGCAAGACCAGCATCACGTCGACGAACGGAGTGACGTTGATCTCGGAAAGCGGCCGCCCGCGGCCGCCGGCCAGCGGTGATCCCATGCTAGGGGCCTACTTTCCGAGCCGCCGGGTTTGCGGACACCGGTTCGTGGGAGGCGATCCGGCGCAGGTCTCCTTCGAACTCCGCGGCAAACAGTTCGATGGCGGTCGTCACGCCACGCAGCTCGCCCACGAAGTAGTTGTAGAGGATGGTGGCGGGGATCGCGGCGAACAGTCCTACGGCGGTCGCGATCAGCGCCTCCGCGATGCCGGGGGCGACAGTGGCGAGGCTCGCGGAGCCGGAGATCCCGATGTTCTGGAAGGCGTTGATGATCCCGATCACCGTGCCGAAAAGGCCGATGAAGGGCGTCGCGCTCCCAGCCGTCGCGAGGAACGAAAGCCCACGCTCGAGCCGGATCTCCTCTCTCGAGGTCGTCCAGCTGATCTCGCGCTCGAGCACCTGGAGCTGCTTCTCATCGAGCATGCGCGACATCGGTTTTCCCGTGTACTTCGCGATGCGACTCGCTTCGGCGTAGCCGGCCACGAAGATCCGGGCGAGGGGACTCCCGGCGAGCTCGCGGGCGGCCTCGTACGCGCGATCGAGCGATCCCTCGTGATAGACCTCGAGGAAAGCGTCGCTATCCTTGCCGGCGCGTCGGAGCTCCCGCCACTTGAAAGCGATGACCGCCCAGGAGACGACGGAAATCGTGGCCATAATGAGGAGGACGATCTTGACGAGCCACCCGGCCTGAAGCATCAGGTCGAGAACGTCAACGCTCGCGAGACGTCCCCCCACGGCCGCCCCGACGATGACTAACGACATAGCCCTCTCGCGCCTTCGAGGCGCCGAACCCCCGCGCCGCCGAACCTTAGGGAAGGCTCGCGAACGCTTCAACCAAGCAAGTCAAACGAGGAGCGCACATGCAAGTGACCGTGGAGTCCTACGATCCGGCGCGAGCGGCGGTGGACGTGCTCGCTCTGCCGCTTTTCCAGACCGAATCGGCAAAGGCGAGGCTCCCCGCCCGGCACGCTCCGCTCGACCGGGCCCTCGGGGGGCGGATCTCCACTGCCCTCACCAGCGGGGACTTCCAGGGCAAACGCGGCGAGAGCCTCCTGCTCTATCCGGAACCCGGGGCCGCGCCCAAACGCATTCTGCTTGTGGGCCTTGGCCCCGAAGCCTCGGCCGACGCGGAGGCGCTGCGCCGTGCCGCCGGCGCCGCCGTCGGAGCCGCCGCGGCCCGTCGCGGCGGCTCGGTCGCTGTGGTGGCTCCGTGGCTGCGCAGGCTGCGTCCCCACGCCCTGTGCCAAGCCCTAAGCGAAGGCGCGATCCTCGCCGGCTACCGCTATGACACCTACCACACCCGCAACGAGAGCGGCCGCGCCGACGTCTCGAGCGTCGCCCTCGTGTTCGACGGCGCCGCCGCAGCGCGGGCGGCGCGCCCGGGGCGAGACGCGGGCGTCGTGCTCGGCGAGTCGCAGAACCTCGCCCGCGATCTTTCGAACGCGCCGGCCAACGTCCTCCCGCCCGCGGTCCTCGCGCACGAAGCCGAGCGCGTGGCCAAAGAGGTCGGCCTCGCGTCACACGTGCTCGACGTCGCCGAGCTAAAGCGCCGCAAGCTTGGCGCGATTCTCGCGGTGGGACAGGGCAGCCAGAACCCCCCCCGCATGATCGTGCTCGAGCATCGACCCCACGCGCACCGCGCCGGGACGCAGCGATCCAAACGGGCGGCTTCCGGGCGGCGCATCCCGAAGATCTGCCTGATCGGCAAGGGCATCACCTTTGACTCGGGTGGCATCTCGATCAAACCCGGCGCCGGCATGCACGAGATGAAGCACGACATGTCCGGCGGGGCCGCCGTGATCGGTGCGCTGCGCGCTGCAGCCCTGCTAAGACTCCCGCTCCACGTGGTCGGTATCATCGCCGCGGCCGAGAACATGCCAAGCGGTGCAGCCTATCGGCCCGGCGATGTCGTCACGGCGGGTTCGGGCAAAACGATCGAAGTGCTCAACACCGATGCCGAAGGTCGGCTCGTTCTGGCCGACGCACTCCACCTCGCCCGCACGGAGCATGCGCCCGATGCGCTGATCGATCTTGCCACACTGACAGGCGCGTGTGTCGTCGCGCTCGGCAAGTGGTGCAGCGGCCTTTTCGGGAACAACGAACGGTTGGTGGAGCGGCTGCGGCTCGCCGGCGAAGCGACTGCAGAACGCGCATGGCCCATGCCACTCTGGGAGGAACATCGGGAGCACATCCGGGGCGACGTCGCCGATCTCAAAAACACCGGCGGTCGCGACGGCGGCGCGCTGACCGCGGCGGCGTTCCTGTGGAACTTCGTCGGGGAGACGCCCTGGGTTCACATCGATATCGCGGGTACGGCCTACACGGAAAAGCCTGGCCCCTACCAGCCCCGAGGCGCGACGGGAGTGGGCGTTCGGCTCTTGCTCGAGTGCCTGCGCGAATGGCGGGGCGGTCCCCTCGCCTGATCCCTCTGCGCGGCCGCTCGCCACAGAAAGCCGGCTCGCAAAGAAAGCCGCTTGTTTGACGCGCGGATCACCGCTGTCTAAGCTCCGCGCCGCTTTCACGGGCCGGCAAACGGGCCGAGCCTCTAGAGGGAGAAAAGAGTCGATGAATCGCGGCATCCACGGGAGCTTCGGTGTGAGGTTCAGCCGGATTGTCGGGGGCGGCGCCCTCGCGGCCTTGCTTGCCGTCGGCCTTGCCACGGCAGCGTACGCGGCGGGCGATGCCGCGAAGGGCAAGGTCATCTTCACGACCAACTGCGCCTCATGTCACGGGGAAAGCGGGAAGGGAGACGGCCCCGTCGGTGCGGCCTTGAACCCGCATCCCCGCGACTTCACCAAGGGCGAGTTCAAGTTCGACGCCGCGAAGGACGGCAAGCCGGGCAGCGACGCAGCACTAACCAACGTAATCAAGAACGGAGCTGGCGCGTACGGCGGCTCCCCGCTGATGGCACCCTGGGGCGGCACGCTGTCGGAGGCCGATATCCAGAACGTCATCGCGTACATTCGCACCTTCCACAAGTAAAGCGCGGCGCAAACGGCGCGGACTGCGACGGGGAGGAGACCCACCAGGTCTCTTCCCCGTTTCGCTTGCTACGCTGGCCGGTGAGGTCACCGCCGTCCGAGTGAGCCAGCGCGATTCCGAAGAGCCCACCGCCTCGACCCCTGAGCGTCCCCTGACGCCGAGTCAGCCCGCCCTGCCGGCCGTAAAGGGTCCGCCCATCGGGATCGAGCGGGCGGATACGCTCTCTCGATATTTTGCGGAGCTTCGCCGCCACCCCCCGCTCGATCGAGAAGAGGAACACCGCGTTGCCGTCCGTCTGGTCGAACAGGGGGACCTCGAGGCGGCGCGAAAACTCGTGCTCGCAAACCTTCGCCTTGTGGTGAAGATCGCGATGGATTACCGGCGCGCCTGGACGAACGTTCTCGATCTCATCCAGGAAGGGAACGTGGGCCTGCTTCAGGCCGTAAAGCGCTACGACCCCTACCAGGGCGTGAAACTTTCCTCGTACGCGGCGTACTGGATCCGCGCGTACATCCTCAAGTACCTGCTCGACAATATCCGTCTGGTGCGTCTTGGCACGACACGCGCGCAGCGCAAGTTGTTCTTCCGCCTGAACCGGGAGAAGCGCGAGCTCGAGCGACAGGGCTTCGAGGTCGAACCCCGACTCCTCGCGGAGCGGCTCGAGGTCTCGGAGGCCGACGTCCGCGACATGGAGCAGCGCCTCGCGGAGCCCGATCTCTCGCTCGACGCGCCGGTGAGCCGCGAAGACGGAAGCGCCTCGTTCGGCGACTTTCTCACCGGGGGCGGCGCGAATGCCGAGGGACAAGTAGCCGATCGCGAGCTAAGAAGGGTCTTCTTGGACAAGGTCCACGCCTTTGCCGAAACGCTGACCGACCCGCGCGATCGTCAGATTATCGAGCAGCGCATTTTGGCGGAGGAGCCGAAGACCCTCCAAGAACTCGGCGACGAGTTCCATGTCACGCGCGAGCGCGTTCGCCAGCTCGAAGCCCGTCTCGTCTCCCGGCTGCGGGAGTACCTGAAGGAGAACCTCGTCGACTTCGAGTACTACGCGCCGGGCAAGGAGTAGGATCCGAGCGCTTCATTCGCCGCAGCGAGGACGAGGGCGCGGAGCTCGCTGCTGGCGCGCCGGCCGCTTCGAAACGTGCTGTGTTGGAAGCTCTCGAGGACGCGCAGGCGCTCGGCACGGGTGAGCCAGGAGAAGCCGCGCCGGCCGCGCAGCGCGAGCCGCGGCCACCATTCAAGGAGAAAGAGCATGATCCTGATTTCCCTGACGCGGCTGCGCTCGGCGTGCGCAAGCCGCGTCTCCACGAAGGGTGCCACGTCCACGCCACCGCCTCCCCGACTCCCGTGCGTGTCACCTGCCGGCCCGGGCGGCAAGAGCGCGTCCGCGACGGCGTAGAGCGTGCGCGCCCGCTGCGGGGAAAGGAGCCGAGCGGGTGCGCGATCGGTCACGGGCTCCGGCGGATCCCACTCTCGAGGAAGCGAAGCGCCACGGCTGCATGCAGGGCGATGCCTGTCGCGAGGGCGTTCTCGTCGAGCACCATGCGGTTGGAGTGGAGCGGCGCGGGTTCCCGCCCCTGAGGTCGCGCGCCCAGGAAAACCATGGCACCGGGAACGCGCTGGAGGATGTACGAGAAGTCCTCCGCACCCATGATCGGCGTCTTCATCTCGATCACGTTGCCGCTCCCGGCCAGCTCCGAGGCGACCTCTTGCGCGAATCGAGCGAACCCGTCGTGGTTCACCGTGACGGGGTAGCCCTCGACCACGTGGACTTGGGCCTCGACCTCGTGCGCCGCGGCGATGCCGAGAACGACCCGACGCACGCCCTCATGGATGGCCCGGCGTGCGCGCTCGGAGACGGTGCGGATCGTGCCGAGCAGATGGGCGGTCGCGGGGATCACGTTGCCCGTGGTCCCCGCCTGCACCCGCGTCACCGAGACGACCACAGGGTCAAAGGCGTCGGCCCGCCGCGTCACCAAGCTCTGCAGTGCCAGAACGATCTCACAGGCCACGGGGATCGGATCCACCGCATGGTGGGGCATCGAGGCATGGCCGCCTTTGCCGGTGAGGTCGATCGAAAGCAGATCCCCGGAGGCCATGATGGGTCCCGGACGGGTGGCGACGCAGCCGGCCGGCAGTGTGGGATCGACGTGGATCGCAAAGGCTCCCTCAGCGCGCGGCTCATGCTCGAGAAGTCCCTCGCCGATCAGGATTCGCGCGCCGCCGAAGCCCTCCTCTCCGGGCTGAAAGAGCAGCTTCACGCTTCCGTCGAACTCCTCCCGCCGTGAGGCCAGCAGACGCGCCGCGGCCGCCAGCATCGCGATGTGTGCGTCGTGCCCGCACGCGTGCATCGCACCCGTTCGCTCCGATGCAAACTCGAGCCCGGTGTCCTCTTCGAGCGGGAGGGCATCCATGTCCGCGCGCAGGAGAATCGTTCTGCCCGGGGCCTTCCCGCGCAGCGTCGCCACGACGCCGCTCGTCTTGGGGCTCGTCTCGAGATCGAGGTCCAGGCCTTCGAGGCTTTCGAGGATCGACGCGCGGGTGACGGGGAGCTCAAGACCGAGCTCGGGTGTCCGGTGAATCCGCCGGCGAAGCTCCACCGCTTCGGGCAGAAGCTCTCTGGCCTCGCGGAGAAGCGTCGAAAATGCGCGATCCATGGTGCCTCGGGGACGCAAGAGTGCCGGGATTTTGGGCGCTTCGGGCGCGGCGACCTACTGGCTCTCTACGATAGCCTCGCAAGGCTCCGCCGCGCCCGTTCCGGGCAAGGGGACAGCGCCATGCAGGATGGGAGGTTGATCCGCCGGCGCCTGGTCGTGCACGGCCGCGTGCAGGGCGTCGCGTTTCGCTACGCGACCCGGGAACGGGCGCGGGCGCTTGGCGTCGATGGCTGGGTCCGCAACCTGCCCGACGGCTCCGTCGAAGCCGTCTTCGAGGGCCAGCCCGGGATCGTGACTGAGCTCACGGCGTTTTGCCGCGTCGGGCCGCCCGGGGCGCGAGTCGATCGCGTCGAAGAGCACACCGAGGAGCCAGAGGGTGTGCGCGGCTTCGGGGTGCGCTGAGGTGGCGCGTTGTCGAATCCGCTCCGCTCTCCTCGCCCTCGCCCTCGGCGCACTTGCTTGTGCCTGCGGTCAGAGCGCTGCCTCTTCTGCCCCGACCATCAAGATCCGCTCGGACGTCGTTCGAGTCGAGGTCGCGCGCACCCCCGAGGAGCGCGCCCGGGGTCTCGGGGGTCGAAAGTCCTTGGCCCCCGACGCGGGCATGGCCTTCGCGTTTGAAGAGCCCGGCCGCCCCGCGTTCTGGATGGCGGGCATGTACTTCGACATCGACATCGTGTGGATCCGAGGGGAACGCGTGGTGGACTTCTCCGAGCGCCTTCTCCATCCGCCGCCCGAGCTCGATCCGCTCACGGCGGGCCTGCCCCAGTATCGCCCGCGGGAGCCCGCCGACCTCGCCCTCGAGGTGCCTGCCGGGACGGTCCACGCCCGGGGCTGGGAGCGCGGAGACCTGGTGGAGGTGAGCGCCAGCGTCCGCACTCCGTCACCGCCGTAAAGCCTCGCGCGGGACCTGCCGATTTTGGGGTATGGACTGGAGCTCGACCCCGCTCCTTTTCGCGCCCCCGCTTCCTCCCATCGCGCTTCGCAGGGACGCGACCTGGGTGGTGGGGCGGAGCCGTTCCTGCGACCTGCCGCTGGCCTCGCTGGAGGCGTCGCGGCGCCACGCCGAGATCCGTTACGACGGGGCGCGCGCGGTGCTGCGGGACCTTGGGAGCACCAACGGCACACTCCTCAATGGCCAGCCCGTGACCGGCGAGCGCGAGCTGCGGCCGGGCGACCGAATCGAGATCGGGGGCCAGGTGATTACGTTCTGTGTGATGCAGCGTCGCGCGGGCGGTGCGTCGCCCGGGCCCGACACCGGAGAGGTAGAGACCGTGCTCTTCGAGCGCAGGACCGACGTCGAGGCCCTTCGGGGCGAGCTGGCGGAGATACCGAGCTTCGCTGTACTGCAGATCCTCGAGATGGGCCGCAAGACCGGCGTGCTGCAGATTACGTCCGAGGGCGCGGAGGGACGGATCTGGCTTGAGGACGGGGCGCCTGTCCACGCGGAGGCGAAGACGCTGCTCGGCTTTGATGCCGCCCTTTGCCTGGTGTCCGCCGTGAAGGGGCGCTTCGCTTTCGAGGCCGGTACCGCTCCGCCCGACCGCACGATACGCAGCAGTGTGACGGAGCTCCTGCTCGAGGCCAGTCGGATCCAAGACGAGCTGGATCGCGACGCGGAGAGCGCCTAGCCCGGGACCTAGGGCATCTGCCCGGCGCCTTTCGAGACCGTCGGGAGCGCCCCCGCGCTCGACGGAAACTCCGCGAGGATCGCGCTGCGGACCGCGCCATCGATTCCATTCGTATCTTGGCCGAGGACGGCGCGCAGGACCTCGTCGTCGGGCATCCCCGTGCCGAGCCGGGCAAGCAGCGCGGCGCGCTCCTGCGGAGTGGTTCGCCCCTCGATCCAGACCGCGGCGGCGGTCGACTCAAGGTAGGCGGCCCGCGCGTCTTCGTCGTCGAGGCCTGCGAAGCCGGGCGCGAGGCGTCGCAGCGCAAGCCAGGTCCCGCCCTCGATGCGTCCCCGCAGCGCTTCGCGTTCGCTGCGGGAGAGCCCGAACTGGCGCCGCGATGCGCGACCGGCCAGTTCGGCAAGGCCTTCGTTCAGCCAGAAGGGGCGGTCGCTCCCAGCTTGCTCGCGGAAGACGGCGTGGGTGTATTCGTGGAAGAGCAGCGCCCGCAGCTCGCCCGCCGGATGGGCGGCGGAGACGACGTGCATCTGCCCGTCGAAAAAGCCGACCGTCGGGAACGAGAAGCGGTGTCGATGCGCCTCCAGATAGGCCGCCTTCCCGTAGAGAATGACGCTTGTGGGTTCGCGCGGCGCGACCCCGAGGTTCTCGAGGGCGTGGTCGCGAGCCTCTTCGAGGTAGCGGACCACAGTTTGTGCGTAGTCAGGCGATGCCCCGCCGAGCTGGGCGTCGTAGCGAATCCGAAAGTTCGGGCTCTCGAGGGCCACGAGGCGGAGCGGTCCGGCAGCCGACTGCGCCTCGGTCAGGCGTTTTTCATCTTCGAGGGCCTGAAGCCGGCGCTCGGCCGAGGCGCGCCACGGCGCAAGCGCTTCGCCCGCGCTCGCGAGGAACGCGCGCAAGTGCGTTTCGGAAGACTCGTGTCGCCCGCGCTGACGATCTAGAAGCGCAAGGTACCAGTGCGCCTCCGCATTCCCGGGTGCGACGCGCAACACCGCTTCGAGTTCGCTTGACGCGCGCGCTGTGTCGCCGCGCTCGAGGTCATCGACGGCGCTTTGAAGCAGGCGGTAGACGCGGTCTTCCTCTCCGCTGGTTCCACCCTGTGGTGTGCGGACGGGCGGCCCGCGGAACCCGTCGCTCCAGAGGGAGGCCCGCTCCGCACCCTCCGGCACGAGCTTCTCTCGCGCAGCGCGCGGAACGGAGGCGGGGTCATCTGTGATGTGGGTCACACCTTTCTCGTCAACCCACACGAAGGTGTCCGCACGCGAGGCCAGGGCGGCGGCGCTGATGGCCAGCGCGGCAGCGAAGGCGATCGGGGTGCGCGCTGTCACCTAAGGCTGTTCGGCGGGGGCCCGCGGCGCCTTGACGGCCGGCGCGAGGGGGTGGACAGCTCCCGCCGCACGGAGAATCCGGAGCGCCAGCTAGCGGAGTTTCACGGCTTCGGCGGTGAGATGCCCCAGTTCGGGCAGGATGAGCCGCTCCATGGCGAGGCGCACGGCGCCGCGGGAGCCCGGCAGCACGAAGACAACGCGCCCGCACGCCAGTCCCGCCAGCGCTCGGGAGAGCAGCGCTGCGGACCCGATCTCCTCAAAGGAGAGCATTCGGAACAGTTCGCCGAAGCCAGGGATGATACGTTCGAGCACAGGCTCGACGCTCTCGGGTGTTACATCGCGCGGAGCGATGCCCGTTCCGCCGGTCAAGATGACGGCGCCGACCCCCTCCTGGCCAAGCGCTGCCCGCAAGGCGGCCTGGATAGCCGTGGGCTCGTCCCGGACGATCTCGCGAGATGCCACGGGGTGGCCGTGGGCCGTGAGCAGCTCAGCGACGAGTGCGCCCCCGCTGTCGGTCTCAAGCGTTCGGGAATCGCTCACGGTAATGACGCCTACACGCACCGCCTTCGAGGCTGCGTCCCGGTGGGCCTGCGCACTCGAGCCCCGAGGCTCGGGGCGCGGCTTGGCCTCCTCGCCCTTCACGCGTGATCGTCCACCCAGTACGCGCCGTCGCTCGCGATTTCCTTTTTCCAAATCGGGACGCGCTCCTTCAGCGTGTCGATTGCGAAGCGACAGGCGGAGAACGCCTCGGCGCGGTGGGGGGCAGCGGCGGCCACGACGACCGCGATCTCGCCGATTGCAAGCTGCCCGGTTCGGTGGGCCATGGCCACGCGGGCGCCGGGAAAGCGGGCGGCCGCCTCGTCGGCGATGCGCTGCATCTCGCGCTCCGCCATCTCGGGATAGGCCTCGTACTCGAGGTGGTGAATCGAGCGGCCGCGGGCGTGATCGCGAACCGTACCGATGAAGGTGACGACCCCGCCGGCACCCGGACCTGTGACCCGCGTCACCACCGCGCCGACGTCGAGGCGAGACCCGGAGATCGTGCACGCGCCCGCGCCTCCTGCGACGGGGGGCAGAAGGGCGACTTCATCGCCTTCCGCAAGGCGAGCGTCGCCCTCCGCGAGCTCGTGGTTCACGGACACTCGGACGCGGGCATTGAGGGGACCGAGCCCCGGGAACTGGTGCAACAAGAGTGCGCGCAGATCAGCCACACAAGCCCCGGCGGCGAGGGAGAGCTGCAGCTCCTTGGAACCCACGGCCTCCCGCGCTGCCCCGAAGAGGCGGAGACGAACCTGCATGGCGTCGAGGCTATCCCTCCCCTGGCGCAGGGTCGAGGCGGGCGGGACCGGCAGCGCGCCTCAACACCGGGCGGCGGGCGACCGAAACGAAAGCATGGGCTCGGCGCTCTCGCGACCGCTGCGCGACCGGGTGGAAGCGGCTCTCGACCGCCTGCGTCCTGCGCTCGTCGCGGACGGTGGTGGGGTTGAGCTCGTGGACGTCGAAGACGATGGCACCGTGAAGCTCGCCCTACTTGGGGCGTGTGTACGGTGCCCGGCCCAATCGGCAACGCTGCGCCTCGCGCTCGAGCCTGCCCTCCGGGAGGAGGTGCCGGGCGTCACCTCGGTCATCCCGGTCTAGGCGCGGTCGGCGCTGCGTCCGAGTTTGCCCGCGCGCGCGAACTTCTCGCGGCTTCCTGCGTTGACCTCTATTTTCCTCGCTGCGTAGAATCACACGTGCCGCCCACCGCGAGGGAGATCCACGATGGCCACCCGCTCCAAGCCCCGCGCCCGCCGCAAGTCGGCGACCCGCCGCAAACCGCGGGCGACCGCGCGAAAGAAGACGAAGGCCAAGGTGAGCCGGAGTCGGGCGACCAAGAAGGCCGCCGGGCGCAAGCGGGCAGTCCCCCGGAAAAAGAGCACCGCGAAGAAAAAGCGCGCGGTCACAACCCGCAAGGCCGCGCCCGCGCGAACAATGAAAACGGCCCCTGCGGCAGCCAAGCGCGGCCATCCGAAGCCGAGCGCACAAAAGCCGCCGGCGGCGGTTGCGACGCACCCCGCTTCTCATGCAGCGGCCTCTGCCAAACCCGGGCCGGTGGCGAGCGCCGCGCCGGCCAGCGCCGTTCCCGTCAGCGTCGCCGCGACGGTGCCCGAACTTGTCGGCCGCATTACGCACTACTTCGCCCACGTGAACGCAGGGGTCATCGCACTCGAACACGGCGTGCTCCGTGTGGGAGACACCGTGCATATCCGTGGCCACACGACGGATTTCTATCAGCGCCTCGAGCATATGGAGGTCGACCACCGCCCGATCGAGCTCGCCCGGGCCGGTCAGTCGGTAGGGATTCAAGTCGCGCAGCGGGTGCGCGAACACGATCAGGTGTTCAAGGTATCCAAGTAGTGCGCCGCGCTCCGCGCAGAGAGCCCGAAGGGAACGGAGGCTGCCGCCGCCGCGCCTAGCGCGGCGCGCGGCGTGGCGGCTCCATGGACTACGAAGATATCTCTTACGAGGCCCGGGACGGGATCGCTCGCCTCACGATCCAGCGCGAAGCTCGGCTGAACGCCTTCCGCGGCAAGACTGTCGAAGAGATGACCGACGCCTTCTACCGCGCGTGGGACGATGCGACCGTGGGCGTCGTCGTTCTGCGGGGTGCGGGAAGCCGCGCGTTCTGCACGGGAGGGGATCAAAAGGAGCGGCTAGAGACGGGCAGCTACGCGTTCCGGCGCGGCGGGATCCTCGCGCTTCACGAGGTGATTCGGGGAATTCCCAAGCCCGTTGTCGCCGCCGTGAACGGCTATGCGATCGGCGGTGGCAACGTGCTTCAAGTGCTCTGCGACTTGGCCATCGCCGCCGATACCGCGGTTTTTGGGCAGGTGGGGCCGCGCGTGGGCTCCGTCGACCCGGGTCATGGGACCGCGTACTTGGCGCGGCTTGTGGGGGAACGCAAGGCGCGGGAGATCTGGTACTTGTGCCGGCGCTACAGCGCGCAAGAGGCGCTCGCGATGGGGCTCATCAATGCGGTCGTCCCCGCGGCCGAGCTCGACGCTGAGGTCGACCGCTGGTGCCAAGAAATTCTGGACAAGAGCCCCGGTGCGCTGCGGATCGCGAAGGCTTCGTTCAAGGCCGAAACCGACCACATCACGGGGAACTCGGAGCTCGGCCACGCCGCGCTGGAGCGCTACCTCGACAGCGAGGAGTCGCGTGAGGGGGTCGAGGCGTTCATGGGCAAGCGCCCTCCGGATTTCCGCCGGTTCCGGCGCGAGAGGCCGAAAAAGGGCCCGTCCTAGGAGTTCCCGCTCCCCTCGACTGTCTCCAGCCGCGCCCCTTTGCGGCCCTCCCGTGCCCCCGCGGCCATCGTGAGGCGCCCGTTCAACGACGCGCCTTCCTCCATGACGAGCGCCGCGGTCTCGACGTTGCCCTCAATACGCGCGGTCTTGTGGAGGATGAGCTTGCGAGACGCGATCACGTCGCCAGTCACCGCACCGCTCACCTCGACGACCTGCGAGCGGATTTTCGCCTCGATCTCGCCGCTCTCGCCCACGATGAGGGTGTTCTCGCTTGAGATCTCGCCCACGAACCGGCCATCGATTCGAACCGTGTCCTTGAACGAGAGCTTCCCTTCAAACTCGGAACCCCGGTCGATGAAAGCGGTCAGCCCGCTCCCCGGATTCGTCGGGAATAGCGGCGACGAGGCACCCGCGTCACCGCCTCCCTCGCCGTTTCTGCCGCGACCGAACGTAATCGCCATGCCGGGTCTCCTCTTGGCAATGGAGCGCAGATCGGCCGAGGGAGCACCGGACTTGAGGGGGCGCCTGCGCGCAGGCGGAGGTCCGGACCCAGTCGCGGTCTGCTTAGATCGGGATCCGGGCGCGCACCGGCGGACGCACCTGAAATGGCTTTACCAGCACCGCGCCTGCGATGAACCCTCCCACATGGGCCCACCACGCGACGCCTCCTCCGCTGCTCCCCTGCAGGGCACCGGACAAGATCTGCATCGCGAACCACAGCGCGAGGAGCACCAGTGCCGGCAGGTAGACGGTGGTCCAGATGAAGCCCAGCGGGATCAGGGTTCGGATCCGCGCCGTCGGGTAGCTCACCGCGTACGCCCCGAGCACTCCGGAAATCGCGCCACTGGCGCCGATCATGGGAACCGACGAATCCGGCGCGCTCGCGACGTGTGTGGCCATCGCGACAAGACCACAAAAGAGATAGAAGACGAGATAGCGAGCGTGGCCCAGGAGGTCCTCGACGTTGTTCCCGAAGATCCAGAGATAGAGCATGTTGCCAGCGATGTGGAGAAAGCCGCCATGAAGAAACATCGAGGTGAAAGGGGTGAGCCACGTCCGCAGGTTCGGCTGGGGCGCGAGCAGCGCCCGGGGAACCACTGCGAAGCTGTCGATGAATTTCTCAAGCCCGCCGTGGGTCTGACCTTCGAGCGAAAGCTCGTAGAGGAAGACGGCCACGTTGAGCGCGACGAGCGCGATGGTCACGGTCGGGGCGATGCGGATAGGCACGTCGTCCCGCAGAGGGATCATGCCTTCGAGTATGGAGGTCACCTTCTCGCCGGGCAATGCGCGCTAGACTCGCGCGCCCATGTCGGCCGAGCAGCGCACGGACGCGCACACGAGCACCGCTGACGAGACGCCCCTGCGGCGGGCGCTTGCGACGGGCCGCGTGCACTCCGCGTACCTCCTCGCGGGCCCGGGCCCCGCGCCAGCAGCTGCAGCCCTCGACTTCGTGCGTGCCCTCGTGTGTTTGGGCGAGTCGCTGCGGCCGTGCGAAAGCTGTTCCTCCTGCCGACGCTCCGCCAGCAACCGCGGCGAGATCGCGCTCGATGGCTCGGGAAAAAAGGGGCCGCTCTACCGTCACGTGGGCGATCATCCGGATCTGCTGTGGCTCGGCCGCGGGCAGGAGGACACGCGGGTGCGCATCGCCCAGGTGCGCGCGCTCCAGGCCGCGCTGCACCTGCGGTCCTACGAGGGGAACTGGCGCGCGGCGGTGATCGAGGACGCCGAGTGGCTCAACGCGGAAGCGCAGAACGCGCTGCTGCGGCTCCTCGAAGAGCCGCCGCCGCAGACGGTGCTCGTGCTCGTCGCGGCGAGTAGCGCAGGCCTGCTCGCGACGCTGCGCTCGCGTTGCCAGCGTGTGCGCTTTCCGCTCCCCGACGCCGACCCGTGGCGATCGCCGAGCGCTTCCGACGACGCACGCGAGCTGATGCTCCGGATCGAGAAGATTGGGGCGGCATCGCTCCCCGACCTTCTCGACTGGGCTGAGGAGTACCGCGGGGCCCGCGCCGACGCTTCGCGAGGCGTGGAGCTGCTCCTCGAAGCCGCCGGCTCCTGGCTGCGAGAGCAGGTGCGCGCGGCCGCAGGCGAAGGCAAGGGGGGACTGGACCTGCGCCCTCCCCTCGAGGCCTTCGCGGTGCTGCGCGCGGCCCGCCGCTCCCTCCTTTCGCGCAACGCCAATCCCCAGATGGTGGCGGAGCGGGCGCTCTTGGCACTGCGCGAGGCGACGAGATGAGCCGCACCTTCTACGTCACGACCCCGATTTACTATGCGAACGCCGAGCCGCACATCGGGCATACCTACACCACAGTCGTCGCAGACACGCTCGTGCGCTGGCGCCGGTTGTGCGGGGAAGACGTTTTCTCCGTGAGCGGCACGGATGAGCATGGCGAGAAGATGGTGGAAGCCGCGGCGAAGCGCGGGCTCGACCCGGCCGTCTTCACCGCGACCATCTCCGAGAGCTTCCAGCGCATTTGGGCGGAACTTGGAATCGCCCCGAGCCGCTTCGTGCGCACGACCGATCCCGCCCACAAACGGAACGTGCAGGAGATCCTCCAGCGCGTGTACGACGCCGGGTGGATCGAGCTGCGCGAATACGAGGGTCTTTACTGTGTGGGCTGCGAGCGGTTCTTGACCGAGCGCGACCTCGTGAACGGCCTGTGCCGGGACCACGAGCGCCCCCCGGAACCCCGCCGCGAGGTCAACTATTTCTTCCTCATGAGTCGGGAGTTTGCTTGGCTGCGTCGCATGATCGAGGAGGGTGCGGATTTCATTCGGCCCGAGCGTTACCGGAACGAGGCACTCGCCATGCTGCGCGATGAGAGCGGTCTTGGCGACCTCTCGATTTCACGGCCGAAGACGCGCCTCGAATGGGGCATCGAGCTCCCGTTCGATCGCGATCATGTCTGCTACGTCTGGTTCGATGCGCTGATCTCGTACCTCACCGGAGCTGGCTATCCGGACGACCCCAAGTTCGAAGCGCGCTGGGCAAGTGCAGAACACCTGATCGGAAAGGACATCCTAAAGCCCCACGCCGTTTTCTGGCCGATCATGCTGAAGGCAATCGGTCTCGAGCCGCCGCGTCACCTCCGCGTTCATGGGTACTGGAATGTCGATGATCGAAAGGTTTCGAAGAGCCTCGGCAACATGGTCTCTCCCCTCGCGATGCGGGCGAAGTACGGTTTCGAATCGTTCCGCCACTATCTGCTGCGCGAGATGAGCTTCGGCCTCGATGCAAACTTCAGCGAGGCAACCCTGGTTGAGCGGGTGAACGCAGACCTTGCCAACAACCTCGGAAACCTCGTGAGCCGAACGCTGAATCTCGTGGATCGATTCTGCGGCGGGACGATCCCTGCGACGCGGCCTCTCCCGCCGGGGGCGCTGGCGGTGGCGGAGCACGAGCTGCGCCAGGCAGCGGGCAGCGCGGCCGATGCCGTAGACACCCACGTCCGCGCCGTGGAGCCGCACCGCGCGCTCGAGGCGATCTTTGGGCTTGTCTCCCAAGTGAACCGCTTCGTCGATCTTTCGGAGCCGTGGAAGGCGGCCAAGGATCCCGCGCGCGCAAGCTCCGTCGGCCCTGCGCTTGCCGTCTCGTGCGAGGCGCTGCGCGTAATCGCGCTGCTCCTCGCGGCTTTCCTGCCCGAGGCCGCGCAAAAAATCGTCGAGCGACTCGGCGTCCCCGATGCGATTCGCACAGCGCAGCTTCCGAAGGATGCACGCAGCTGGAGCCAGCTTCCCGTCGGGGCCACGGTCCACAAGGGCGACGCGCTCTTCCCTCGCCTTGAGCCGCTCCCCGAGACGGGCGGAACTTCGGCGTGAGCGAATCGATGGGAGGCCAGGCCGGCGCCGAGAAGGCGGAGCCGCAGACCCGCGCGCGCGCTGCGGCCTGGATCGATTCCCACGCCCATGTCACAGCTCACGAGTTCGATGCGGACCGCGCGGCAGTGCTCGAGCGCGCGTGGGCCGCGGGTCTAGAGGCCATCGTCGCGATTGGCGCCGGGTACGGCGTGGAACACAATGCCGAGGCGCCGGCGCTTGCCCGCACGAATCCCCGCGTTGTCGCGACCGTGGGTGTTCACCCCCATGACGCCGCGGACTGGGGTCCGACCGCGTGTGCGAGAGTGCGTGCGTGGCTGGAGCTCCCCCGCGTCGTCGCGGTGGGGGAGTGCGGCCTCGACTATCACTACATGCGGGCGCCGCGCGACGTGCAGCGCCGCGCCTTCGCCGAGCAGGTCTCGCTGGCACGCGAGAAGGGCCTACCGGTCTCGATTCATGTGCGGGGCGACGATCCGCTCGCTTACGAGGACTTGCTGGAGACTTGGCAGAGCGAGGGGCAAGGCGACGTCGAGGGCGTTCTGCACTGCTACACGGGAACGCTCGAGTTTGCCCGCCGCGCGATTGCCCAGCGGCTGCTGGTTTCGTTCTCCGGAATTCTCACCTTCAAGCGGGACCGCGGTCTGCGCGAGGTCGCGGCGAAGCTCCCGCTCTCGACGCTCCTCGTGGAGACCGACGCACCCCTGCTCGCACCCGAGGGTTTCCGCGGCCGGCGCAATGAGCCCTGCCACGTCGGGCGGGTAGGCGAGGTGCTGGCCGCGGTCCAGCGCGTTGGCGTGGACGAGGTCGCGACCGCTACGGCGGCCAATGCGCGGCGGCTCTTTCGCCTGCCCGAGCGCGCAGCGTCTTGAGCGATCCCTCCCACGAGACGGCCCTTGTCCTCGAACTCGCGCTCCGGCTCGCGCGCGCCGCGGGCACGCTCCAGCGGAGCCGCTACGAGACCGCCCTGACCATCGGTACAAAGAGCGCTCCCGTCGATCTCGTGACCGAGGTGGATCGCGCATGCGAGCGCCTCATCGTGGATGAGCTCGCCGTGGCTCGGCCGGGCGATGCCGTCGTGGCCGAAGAGGGAAGCGGTACCGACCGCTCGGACGCGGCCTGGCGATGGATTATCGACCCGCTCGACGGCACCGTGAACTATGCCCACGGCTACCCACGATTCTGTGTCTCCATCGGTGTCGAGCGGCGCGGGGTGCGCAGCGTGGGCGTGGTCTACGACCCCCTTCTCAACGAGACATTTCACGCCACGCGGGGCGGAGGCGCCTTTTTAAATAGCAAGCCGATCCATGTCTCGAAGCAAGACGAGCTTGGCCGCGGGCTCTTTGCCACAGGCTTCGCATACGATGTGCACCGCAGCCACGACGACAACCTCGCGAACTGGGCAGCCTTCGTGAAATCCGCGCAGGCCGTGCGCAGAGATGGCAGCGCCGCTCTCGATCTGTCCTACGTCGCGTGCGGGCGATTTGAGGGCTACTGGGAGCAAAAGCTGCATGCGTGGGACGTGGCGGCGGGCCAGCTCCTGGTGGAGGAGGCCGGAGGGCGCTGCACCGATTTCAGCGGGGGTCCGGTTCCGCCAGGCGGCAACCCGATTGTCGCGAGCAACGGCCACGTGCATGAACAGATGCTCGCGCTCCTCCGCTCGGCGCGAAGCTAGGGCGCTTTCGGTGCAGCCTCCTGCTGCGTGGTCGGCGGGAAGACGTCCTCATTCCCGCCTCCCTGCCCTTCGCCGGCGCCCGGCGGCAGCTCACCCGGTACGCCCGGCCCGCTTCCCGCCGCCGAGGCAGCCTTCTGGGTTTCTTTCGACACAAACTGCTCTCGCCACGCGGCAAGGCTCCCAGGGATATGCTCGGCGAGCTCGGGCCCAAGACGATAGAGCGTCTCGCTCTTCGAGGACTTGGCGGCGGCGCCCTGCGCGTCGCTCGTCCCGATCTGGACGTCCGCCAAAAGCGGGGCTTGACCCGAGGCGGGCTTCGTGCCGAGAACGCGCACCGTGACCTGGGGCGGCGCAAGGCCGTGCTGCTTCAGTTCGGCCTCCGTCGCGTGGTCGCTCACGATCCCCGCGGCACGCAGGTGCGACAGCTCCGCCGCGAGGCGCGCCGCCTTCCCGGGCACGAGGGGCTCCGCCTTCGACGTCCAGCCCGCTTCGCCACGATCGAGCGCAACAACCACGGGGGGCTTGCCCCCGTCTTGCCGGAACGTGAGCTCGATGCGGTTCGCGTCCGTGGGGGAGAACCGAGACACTTCCTTGAAGCGGTAGGCGGTGACGTCTCGGGGAAACTCCGCGATTCGCTCCGTCGCGATCTCATAGACACCGCCGTCACCGGTCCGCAAGGCGCGCCGCTTCGGGTTGGTGGGGAGCGGCCTGCCGAGCTTCAGCGTGAAGGTCGTCGGGGGCTGACCTGCCACGGGGGCCTTGCCCGAGAGCGCGAGCGTGACCTCTGGCTTGGCGAGGGCCATTGCATCGTCCGATGGCGGAGCGTCGATGAATCCGTCGGCGCGCAAATAGCTCGCGTCGGAGAGGAGCTTGTCCACCGTGTCGTCGTCCGCAGGTCCCTCAAGCGGAGAGGTGACGCGCCAGGCTCCGTCCTTTTTCTCCAGCACCACAGCGCCGCCGTCCCAGCCCACTTCGATCCGGTCGATGCTGTTCCGGTCGAAGCGCAGCACGCGGTGTTCGCGCAGGTCATCGAGGCTCTTCTGAAAGGTCGTTGCGCGGTACGTCGGAACCGTATGCACGACCTTGACGTCCGCCGTCGAGGCGTAGGTGTTCGAGCCCACGGGTGCGGTCTTTCCGATGCGCAGCTCGTACTCCGCACCCTTCGCGCGGAACTTCACGATTCTGGAGGCGTCCCCGAGGCCATAGACGTCAGGCGCCTGCGGGTCGGGGATCGTCGTCTGGCTCGAGAGCTCCGCGAGCGCGTTCGCCATGCCGTCGAGCGCCACCGGGTCGCCGGGCGCGACCACCGGCTTTTGGACCCGCCAGCCGCCCGCCTCGCGCACGACCTCTGCGCTCTTCCCTTCGGTGGTGGTGAGGGAAATCCCGTCGATGTCGCTCACCTCGACGCCGGGGAAAAGCCGCTTGGCCTTGGCCTCGGCATCCTTGCGCTGATCGGCGCCGCGGATCTCGTAGAGATAGACGAAGGCGCCGAGGCTCGCGGCGAGAAGAAAGAGGATGAGGGTGACCCGCGGGCTCATCGAAATCCAACTCCGTCCCGCTGCGGCGGTACGCCCTGGCGGTGCCCGCTGCGCATTCGGCCTAGCGCCCCGGCGCCCGCCGGCGCCACCACCACGCGAACACTCCCGCGAATGCGATCACTTCAGGCAGCACGAAGAGCGAGAGGAAGCGGATCGTCACGAACTCTTGGCTGGTGAGCTGCTTGATGCGCGACGCCCGCGACTGATTGGGCCGGATCGCGATGGCCTCCACGTCCCCCACCAGCCAGTTCACGGAGTTCACGAAGAGATCTCGGTTCCGGTAGCTGTCGAGCAGCTGGTTCGAGACGAAATCGGAGTCTCCGAAGACCACAAGACGAGGCTCTCGGGGCTTGTCTTTCGGCGGCTCTTGGTCCACCGCTTTCGAGACGGAGGGCGTTCCTGCCACCGCGAGCGATACCGGTCCTGCAAGGTCGTCCTTCCCGCGCTGCGCGATGCCTTTGCTGAAGAATGCATCCAGGTCGCGCTCCGCCCACGAGTTCGCACCCGTCTTCACGAGCTCCGTGAACCGGCCCTTGGCCTCGTCGGTCGGACGCACGCTCCGCGCGAGGTAGAACAGCGCCACCTCGCGCAGGCCCTGGGTAATCGGGTGCTTTCCGTATTGCTGCGCAAACACCATCTCAGGCCGGCCGAGCACACTGAGCTCGCGGTCCACGATCACGTCATCGCCGGCCTGGACGCCCCATTTCACAAGGTCGGCACCGAGATCGGTCTTGGCCCGGGGATCGACCAGCGCAAGCACCGCCCCGCCCCGCTCGAGATAGTGCTCGAGCGCCGCGTGCTCCTCGGGCATGAGCGGGCGCGTCGGGCCGGCAATCACGACGGCCGCCGCATCGGACGGCACTTCGCCCTTGGACGCCAAGAGCAGCTGTTCGATCTGATAGTTCTCGCTCTTCAGCGCGTCGGCAGCCTGCGCCAGTCCTTCCTTCCCGTCCGCGCCCTCCCCCTGAATCGGCCGTTCCCCATGACCTTCCAGGAAGTAGACCTTCTTCGCACTCGCCCGTGTGAGCTTAACGAGCGCATTCGTGAGTTTCTCCTCGTTCAGATCGCCGCGCATGATTTCGACCGCATCGGAGCCTCGCGCGACGCGCACGAGTCCTCCCGACAGCTTCTCGGAGGAGACGCCGAACTTTTCCACGAGATCGGGCCGCGAGGTCGGATCGGCGAACAGCACCTTGAAGTGCGGGCTCGCATAGGAGTAGCGGTCGAGGATCTCGCGCACGGGCGGCGCGTCGAGAGCGGAAACGAAGGCCGTGACGTCCACGTCGTCGCTCAGGCCGGCGAGCACCTTTTGCGTTTGCTCGGAAAGGGAGTGGACGTGCTGCTCGCTCGCATCGAAGCGCTTGTGGTAGCGCGTCGAGAGAAACCCGAGCATGCCGAGGATCGCGATCGCGAGCGCGGTGGAGAGGATGGCGCTCGTTCCGTACTTGCCCGCACGCCGCGCCTCGCCCGAGCGCAGGCGTTCGCGAAGCGTGTCGAGGTTGGTGGCGAGCGCGCCCAGCAAAAGAGCGACGCCGATCAAGAGATTGCCGAACACCCACCAGATTTCCCCGCCGAATTCCCCGCCGGCCGCGAGAAGGAATACCGACAGCAGCGCGAACACGATCGCGACCAGACCCATCGGACCGAGAAGCGACCTCATCGCCAGCGCACCGATTCGACCGCGGCTTTCGCGAGCAACAAAAAGCTCCCGATGAGCACGGCAAAGTAGACCAGGTCTGTGGTGTCGATGAGGCCCTTCACGAGCTGCTCAAAATGGTCGGAGGTGGAGAGATAGCGCAGGAAGGCCGAGAGGTTGTTGGCCGATCCCAGGGTTCCCCCCGCAGCGCCGAGGTCTGCCAGGAACGAGAGCATCCAGAGCAAGAGCAAGAGCACGAAAGCGAGCACGAACGCGATCACCTGGCTTCGCGTCAGGGAAGACGCGAAGGCGCCGATCGCCGTGTAGGTAAGGCCCACCAGGAGCAGGCCCAAGAGGCCTGCCGCCGTCTTCGGCACTTCTGGATCGCCGTAGATGAACAGAAGCCCGGGAAAGAGCGCCACCATCGCCACGAGGATCACGACAAAGGCGGCGGCGGCGAGGTACTTGCCAAGCACGATCTCCCAGATCGTGAGGGGGCTCGTCAGCAAGAGCTCGTCGGTCCCATTCGCTTTCTCGGCCGCAAAAAGGCCCATCGTGATCCCGGGAATCACGAACAGGAACACCACGGACATGACCCCCAGGAAGGGCGCAATCACCTGGTCGTTTAGGTTCAACTCCCGGAGCTGATCGAGGAGCTGAAACTGCTGGAGCCGGATCACGTACTCCGTGAACTGGAGCACGCTCGATAGGAAGAAGAAGCCCGCCAGAACGGCAAAGAGGGTGAGCACCGCATAGGCGACGGGCGATACGAAGAGCGACTTGAGCTCGCGTCCAGCGATCGTGCTGACGTGTTTCATGCGTTTGCCGCCTGCAGCGGGAGATCGCGGGCGGTGTGCTGCGCGAACACCTGCTCGAGTGTGCGGCCCCCTTGCGTCAGCTCGGCGAGGGGCGAATCCACGACCTTGCGTCCGCGGTGGATCAGGATGACGCGACGACAGATGGCCTCGACTTCCGGGAGGATGTGTGTCGAGAGAATCACCGTGTGCTGCGTCTCCCCGCCCTTGGGCGCCGCGAGGTCGGCGATCAGCCCCCGGATCTCGCGGATCTGGGTCGGGTCGAGGCCGACCGTCGGCTCGTCGAGGATCAGCACGGGGGGCGAGTGCACGATGGCCTGGGCAAGGCCCACACGCTGGCGGAAGCCCTTCGAGAGCGCACCGATCACGCGACGTCGCACGTCTGCGAGCCCGCAGCGTTCCAGCACCCGTGACACCGCTTCGCGGCGGTCTTTTCGCGGCACGTCCTTGAGCTTCGCGACGAACGCGAGATACCCCTCGACATCCATCTCGGGGTAGAGCGGGGGCGATTCGGGCAGATAGCCGACGCTGCGCCGGGCCGCGAGCGGATCTTCGAACATGTCGTGGCCGTCGATCACGGCTTGGCCATCGGTCGGGGGCAAGAAACCGGTGAGAATCCGCATCGTTGTCGTCTTGCCGGCGCCGTTGGGCCCGAGAAATCCCACCACCTCTCCCTTCGCCACGTCGAAGGAGACATGGTCCACAGCGACCAGATCGCCGTAGCGCTTCGAGAGATCCTTCGCGGCGATCATCGCGTGCTCCCCTGGGCGAGGCCGTGCAAAAAGATGTCCACGACGGTGCGCGCCACTTTGAGGTAGTACTCGCTCTCGGACGGAGCCTTCTCCTCAATCTTGATGAGGTCGAGCACGAGACTCGTGATCACGATCTCGAGCGCACCGATGAACACGTAGCAGGCCACGTCGGGGTCCAGATCCGGCCGCAGCTCCCCCGCGTCCTGCCCGGCGCGCAGGATGCGAGCCACGCTCTGGAAGAGCAGGCCGACTGCGCGGATCTGCCCGGGTTCGGCGAAGCGCGAGGAACGCTGCAGCTCGAGCACGAGCACCTTCACCCAATCCGGCCGCACCCGGTAGGCGTTCAGCATGAGGGCCGCGATGGACACGAGCTTGTCCTCGACGGAGGTATCGCGGGCGGCGATCTCGTCCACGAGCTCGAGAAAGCCGCTCCAGCGTTCTTCGAAGATGGTGCGAAGAATCTCCTCTTTGTTCGTGAAGTAGTGATAGACGAGGCCGTACGCGATATCCGCCTCGCGCGCGATGTCGGAGACCCGGCAGCCGTGATAGCCCTTGCGGGCGAAGACTTTGATCGCGGCGTCGAGGATCAGCGCCCGCTTGTCCCGCCTCACGCGAGCAAGACCAGGCGCGGCCGGCTGGAGCACTGCGAGCGGTTGTCGAGCCATGCGCTTACGAACCCAGTGTCCTCTGCCCAAGTGGGCGGCGGAATCTACCCGGGGACGCGCTCGGGCGTCAAGCAATCCACATCGCAGGTCCGCGCGCCTGCTTCAGTATCCGTTCAGGCCCGCAATCGCGCGAGCGGCCCGAAGGCGCTGGCGGCTCTGTCCCCCCGCAGGAGTGAGGGATATGCTTGGCCCTCGTGACGGTCGCCTCCTCCGCTCTTACGTTCGCCTCCGCCCTGGCGCTCGCCCTCCTTCTGGCGGGGCCGGGCCGCGCGCTGGACGAGCCGACATCGCACGACCTTTCAGCCGATGCAAGGTCTGCCGAATCCGATGCAAGGGCGCACGCCGCGTTGCCCATCATGTGTGCCCCGCGCCGCGGCTCGCCCGCCGGCGCGGCTGCGGGATTCGGGCTCGCAATCGCGGCGGCGGCCGTGCTCTCCCGCCGGCGGATGGACGGGCTTCGCTGACCCTCGCGCCGCCCCTCTTTGACAGCGAGCCCGCCCCCCTCGCGGCCGCTTCCGCTCCGCAAAGGCTTGGCACCCATTCCCCGAGGGCCCATCCGTGAAGATCGCGCTCGTGGTCGAGCGCTTCCGGCCGGCCGCAGGGGGGGTTGAAAACGTCGCGTGGAGTGTCGCCCACGGCCTCGCGGCGACGGGAGACGAGGTCGTCGTCTTAGCCCGGGAGGCGGATCCCGCTGCGGCCGTCGCGGTCGAACGCCTGCGGATTTCCCGGACCTGGCAGCCCCTGCGCGTCCTTTCCTTCTCCCACGCTGCGGCGCGCGCCTCGGCCCGGCTGCGCCCCGACGTCGTGCATTCGTTCGCGCGTACTCTGCACCAGGACGTGTATCGTGCCGGCGGCGGCAGCCACGCCGACTATCTGGCGCGGCGCCATGGCAGCGCGGGGAGCCTGCTTCGCCGCTTCTCCCCCCGGCATGCGACACTTCTGTGGATCGAGTCCCGCATCTTCGCCGACTCCTCTCAGCTCGTGCAGTGCAACTCCGAGATGGTCCGGCGCGAGATTCGCAGACGCTACCGCGTGTCCGACGAGCGACTGCTCGTGATCCCGAACCCCGTCGACCTTGAGCGCTTCCATCCCGGTCGTAAGCTCCCGCTCGAAGCGGAGGGACCGGTCTGGCTCTTTGTGGGCGCCGGTTTCCCGCGCAAAGGGCTCGATACCGCGATCCGAGCGCTCGCTGCGGCCAGCGCGAGCAGCGCACAGCTCTGGGTGGTCGGGCGGGACGAGGCCGCTCCCTGGCGCGCCCTTGCGCAGCGCCTTAGAGTCGCGGACCGGGTGCGCTTTCTCGGCGCGCGCGCCGACCTCGAAACGCTGTATGCATCCGCCGCCGCGCTCCTTTTGCCGACCCGTTACGACGCGTTCTCCAACGTGTGCCTGGAGGCCGCCGCAAGCGGGATCCCCCTCGTGACGAGCGGCGCCAACGGTGCGGCCGAGCTGATCCGCCCCTTCGAGGAGGCTGCGGCGGGCGCCCTGCCGGGTCCCGCGGGTCGCGAGGAGGCCGGCTTTGTGGTCGAGGACCCAGAGGACGTTTCGGGTTTCGCCAAGGCACTCGATGCCCTGGCCTCGCCGGAGCTTCGGGCGCGGCTCGGGCGCGCGGCGCGGGTCGTCGCCGAGCGGCACTCCCTCTCCGCCCACGTGGCCGCGCTCCATCACCTCTACGCACGGGTGCGACGCTGAGCGCGGGGCCGCGCTGGGAGGCCGGCGACCCCGTCGTGCGCGCCGAAGTGGAGGCGTGGCTGCGGGGCGACGCTGACGCTCGCGCAGAGGTTCTTCGCGACAATCCCCGCCGCCGCCTGGTTCGCCTTTCCACCCCCGGCGCAGGCGCGCTTCTCGTCAAGCAGTTTCGCCTCGGCACAGGACGCCACGCCCTGCGCGAAGCGCTGAAAGAACGCATTGGCTACTCGCCCGCCGTGCGCGAGTGGCGGGCCCTCCTCTCGCTCCGCGCCGCGCGGGTTTCCGTGCCCGAGCCTCTCGCCCTCGCCCGCCTCGAAGACGGAGACCGCCTCCTTGTGCTGCGCTACGTCGCGGGCCGCCCCCTCCTCGGTGCGCTGGATGCGCCGAAAAAGGAGCGGCGCCGCCTGCTGTCGCTCCTCGGTTCGCGCATTGCTGAGCTTCACGCGGGAGGATTCGTCCACGGAGACCTTCACCACGGGAACATCGTGGTGGGCGACGACGGACCGATCTTGCTCGACCTCCAGCACGCGCGGCGGACGGCGGGCCAGCGCCGGCGCCTGCGGGATCTCGCGCACCTCGATCACGCGCTCTCGTACTTCGCGTCACGCACGGATCGCTTGCGCACCCTCGCCGCAGCGCTCGGCCTCGCGCGCCCCTTGGACGCGGCGGGGCGCAGGCTCCTGCAAGAGCTCGCAGCCCTCACGAAGGCTCGCGCCATCGCCCACGCGCAAAGCCGCACCCGGCGCTCCCTCCGCCCCGGCCGGGCCTACACACGGATAAGGTATCGGTCCTGGCGCGGCCTCCGCGGCAGCGACGTCCCTGCCGCGGAGCTGATCGAGGCTTTGGACGCCCATGCCAGGGCGAGCGCGGCGCCGGCGCTGGTGAAGCGTGACGAGCGTGCCCTCGTGACCGCCGTCTCGCTCGGCAAGAAGGCCGTCATTGTGAAGGAGCACCGGGCACGCGGTCTCGCCCGAGCGTTTGCGGATCTTCTGCGCGGTTCGGCGGCGTGGCGCGCCTGGCGCGGCGGCCACGGCCTGCTTCACCGGGGGATCGGAGCTGCGCGCCCTCTCGCCTTTCTCGAGCGCCGCGTCCTTGGCATTCCGACCGCTTCGCTTGTGGTGTTGGAGGACCTGCGGCCCGATTGGCCTGCAGATTGTCCCCCGGCAGCCGCCGACCTCGCAGGCGTGCTCTCGATGCTGGCGCGGCTCGCAGCGAGGCTGCGTCTCCAAGGCGCCGACCACGGCGACCTAAAGGGAGGCAACGTCTACGTGCGACAAGGCCCGGGCGGGGCCCTTGAGGCACGGCTCATCGACCTCGAAAGCGTCGTGTTTCGCAGGCACGCAGGCGAGCGGAGGGCGATCCGGGCTCTCGCGCAGCTCAACGCGTCGCTCCCGGACGCCTACCCCGCGCCGGCGCGGCAAGCGGCGTTCGAGCTGTATGCACGCACGGCTCCCTTCTCGGTCGGACGGGAGCAGGCGCGCTCGGCGGTCATCGCGCAAAGCCTCGCGCGCAAACACCGCTGGACGGGGGCAGGTTGTCTTGAGGCCGAGAGGGAGCGCGGGGTAGCGCGCGAGCAGGGAGCCGCGAACTAGCGCCGGCTCATGCCTTTCGCACTGCAAGCCACTGGAAATAGGCGCTTGAGTTGGGAACGCGCCCTCCTTGACCGACCTCGTAGGAGAAGCTCCGCTGGCCCGGGGCGCTCCCGAGAATTCCTTTGAAGGACTCGATCTTGCGCGGCGGATCTTCAGGATTCACGCCATGGAAAACGAGCTCGACGCGCGGCCGTGTCTCGAGGACGTTCAAGACGAGCGCACCGAGGGTGAAGAGCTTGCCGATGCCCTCCACTGCCTCGACGGAGAAACACGGCGTCTCGACTTGGGAGAGCTCGAATCCGTACTCAAGGCGCATCGCCCAAAACCCCCCTCCGGCGCGCTGGAGAGGCAGCGTGACCGGCAGGGTTGGAGGTGTCAAGGCACGCTGCGCGAGTCCGGATCAGTGCTTGGGGCCGCCGTCACCCGATGGCTCGAGGCTCTTGAGCCGCTCCATCAGTTCTTCGCGCCGGATCACGCCCTTTTCGATCAAGAGCTGGGTGAGCGCATGCAGGATGAGGCGGGTCGGAACTTCGCGCGGCTTTGCACCCGCGGCCTCCGCGCCCGCCTTGGCTGTCGCCAGTCCGGCGAGGGAGGAGGAGGAGGGGGGTGCTGGGTCATCCAGGAGGAGCTCAGGCTCCGCGGCAGCTGGGGGCGGGGCTGGCCGCCGCGCGGCCGGCGGGGGGCTCGGGACCACCGGCGGATCGAGCACGGGAGCCGTGTCTCCGGGTTCGAACAGTGTCTCCGCGATGGAGCTCGCCTGTTCAGGCTCCCCAGAGCCGCGGTGGTGGTAGGTCCGGGCGATGGCCTCCCGCAGCTCGCTCGGCCCCACCAAGACCGGCTTCACCTTCATCCCGATCCGGAACGAAAGCTCATCGAGGGCCTTAAGGTCCGATGGATCTTCGATCCCGAGATAGAGCGTATTAGCCCCGCCCTCGCGCTTGGTGAACAGCGGGAGGCAGCCATATTTTTCGGCAAGCTCCGCAGGCACGAGGCCGATGGTTTCCGGCGAAGGCTTCTTTTCGGCAAGCCGTACGACGGGGACATTCAGCACCTTGGAAAGCACGCGGACAAAGTCCGCCTCCTGGAGGAAGCCAAGCTGAACGAGCGCCCGGCCGAGGCGACCGCCCCAGCGCTGCTGCTGGGCCAGACCTGCCTCGAGCTGAAACTCGTCGATGAGGCCCGCTTGGACGAGGACTTCGCCGATCTTGGGGCCGCGCGCCATGGACTCGTCTCCACCTCGAGTCCATCGGCAGGCCCCGTCTAGAACCTTATCGGCGCCGCCGTGGCCTAGGTCCCTGCGGGCCCAAAGGCGGAAGGTCTTGCCGCGGGGTCCGAGAGAAAGCACCTGCTCTCGCCTTCCGGGACCGGATACAGCGGGGGCATTTCCGCGCGACACCGGTCGAAGACGGCCGGGCAGCGCGTGTGGAAGCGGCATCCGGCGGGTGGGTTCGCGGGGGACGGCACATCCCCGGGCAGCCGCACCGCCCGCGCGCGCCGTCCGGGGTCGACCGAGGGCACAGAGGACAGCAGCGCCTGGGTGTAGGGGTGCTGGGGACCTGCGAACAGCTCTTCCGTTGCGCCGTTCTCCACGATCTGACCGAGGTACATCACCGCCACGCGGTCGGCGAGGTAGCGCACGACCCCAAGGTCGTGGGTGATGAATAGATACGAAAGTCCAAGCTCCGCCTGAAGATCTCGGAGCAGGTTCAGAATCTGGGCCTGGATGGAGACGTCGAGAGCGGAGACCGCCTCGTCGCAGATCAAGAGCTTCGGGTCGAGGGCAAGGGCCCGCGCGATGCACACCCGCTGGCGCTGTCCCCCCGAGAGCTCGTGCGGGTAGCGTGTCATTTGCGTCGGGTCGAGCTGCACGCGGCGCAAGAGCTCAGCCACGCGCTCGGTGCGCTCACGCTCATTGGCCCCGATCCGGAAGGCTTTCATTCCCTCTGCCACCACGTCGCGGATGCGCATCCGCGGATCCAGAGACCCGAGGGGATCCTGAAACACGATCTGGATCGCCCGGCGGTAGGGGCGGAGTGCGGGCTTCGGGAGTGTGAGGAGATCTACGCCCTCGAAGCACACGCGGCCTGCCGAAGGCTCGACGAGGCGCAGAATGGACTGGCCGACGGTCGTCTTCCCGCAGCCCGACTCGCCCACCAGGGCGAGCGTCCGGCCGCTCGGGACGGTGAGGTCCACGCCGTCCACCGCGCGCACGTAGCCGATGGTGCGCTGAAAGACCCCCGCCCGAATGGGGAACCAGGTGCGCAGGCCTTCGACTCGCAAAAGAGCGTCGGCGCCGCCGGCGCTCACGCGGGGGCTCCTTGAGCGGGAGCCGTGCTCTCCTCGCGCTCCACCGCATGACACCAGGCCGTGTGGATGCCGGAGAGCCGGGTCGGTCCGGGGTCGATCCGGGTACACGGATCGAAGGCTCGCGTGCAGCGCGGTGCGAAGCGGCAGCCTTCGGGCCATTGGCCTGGCGGCGGCACCACCCCCGCAATTTCAGCGAGCCTCTCGCCCCGCCGGGCGCGTGCGGGCATGGAGCGCAGCAAACCCTGTGTGTAGGGATGGCGCGGGGCGGCGAGGATGTCCGTGCGCGTCCCCACCTCCACGAGGCGCCCGGCGTACATGACGGCCACGCGGTCGGCAAGCTCGTTCACGGTCCCGAGGTCGTGGGTAATCAGCAGGATCGCGGTACCGAGCTGGTCGCGAAGCTGACGCAGGAGATCCAAAATCTGACCCTGGATCGTGACGTCGAGGGCCGTCGTCGGCTCGTCGGCGATGAGGACGCTCGGGCGCGCCGCCAGCGCCATGGCGATCATCACCCGCTGCTTCATGCCTCCGGAGAGCTGGTGCGGAAAGGCATCCAAGCGCGACGCCGGGTCAGGGATTCCCACCTGCTCGAAGAGCGCGAGGGCTCGGGCCCGAGCGAGATCGGAACTGACGCGCTCGTGGAGCCGGATCGCCTCCATCACCTGCTTCCCGGCGGTGACGACGGGGTTGAGGCTCGTCATCGGCTCCTGAAAGATCATCGAGATCTCATGCCCGCGGACCCGCCTCAGCTCGGCGACCGGCAAGGCGCGCAGATCCCGCGAGCCGAGGCGCACCGTTCCGCGATCGATGCGGCCCGGTTTGGGCACGAGCCGGAGGATCGAGAGCGCCGTCAGCGATTTTCCACAGCCCGACTCGCCCACGAGCGCCAGGGTCTCGCCCCGGGCGATCGTGAAGTTGACCCCATCCACCACGGCGATGCGGCGATTCGGGCCGGGAAAGCTCGTCACGAGGTCCCGGACCTCGAGCACCGTCTCCGCTTGCGCGCGGGCTGCGGGCGCTCGCGGTGTGCTCACGCGCGCTCTCTTAGGGTCCGGGGATCGAGGATGTCGCGGACGGCGTCGCCCAGCAGGTTCACGGCGAGGATGAGCCCAAAAAGGGCCACCGATGCCGACGCCAGGTTCCACCAAATGATGGGATCGCGGGAGAGCTCATCCCGGGCCTGATCGATCATCCGGCCCCAGCTCCCGTCGATCCCGATGCCGAGCCAGGAGAGCACCGCCTCCGAGAGGACAAAGGCGGAAAAGGTCAGAACGAACGTGATCACCACGAGGTGCATGAGATTCGGCACGATGTGGCGGAGCAGGATGCGTGCGTCGGAGGAGCCGAGCGCGCGGGCCGCGTGCACGTAGTCGAGTTCGCGCAGCTTAAGGGTCTCCCCGCGCACGACGCGCGCGAAGCCGACCCAGCCGGTGACACCCAGCGCAACGCATACCTGCACCGGCCCCCGCCCGAGCACCATGATGAGCGCGATCAAAAGCAAAAGACCCGGCATCGACGCCAAGGTTGAAATCACGAAGAAGATGACGTCATCGATACGCCCCCCGAAGTACCCGGCCACGACTCCAAAAAGGAGGGCCAAAGGGATCACGATCAGGCTGGTGAAGCCCCCGACCAAGAGTGCGACACGCGCCCCCTTGAGCGTTTGGTAAAGCACATCGCGCCCGAGGATGTCTGTGCCAAGCAGATGTCGGCCGGGATGGCGAAGCGGCGCGCCTCCTAAAAACTCACGTTCGGCGAGCGGCGCGGAGTAGCTCTTCTCGCGAAAGCGGTCATCGGGAAAGAGGCGGTCGATTGCGCTCTGCGGCTTATGAAGCGAGACGGTGTCGGCGCCTTTTGCAGCTCCCGCCGAGCTCCCGCTCACCCAGGCCAGGGAATCGAGCAGCCCGACCGCGACGTACGCGAGCAGAATGGCGAGCGCGATCGGTCGGCGGCGCACGAGCTCGCGCCCGGCATCGCGCCACACCCGGCTTCGCCGCGCGGACGCGAGCGCCACGGCGAGAGCGGCCCCAAGACCCACCACCACGACGTTAGAGAGGAGATAGGGCTGCACAGCCTCCTACTCCAGCCGCACGCGAGGGTCCACCAGCGTGTAGCTCACGTCGGTGAGGATCTGACCCAGGATGAAGAGCAGCGAGCCCAGGTAAACCATGGTCCGCAGCGTGGCAAAGTCGTTCGCGTTGATGGCGTCCACGGTGATCGAGCCAAGTCCGGGGATCCCGAAGAAGGACTCGAGCAAGATGCTGCCCATGACCAGCAGGGGGATCGCGACCACGACCTGGGTCAAGATCGGAACCAGCGAATTGCGCAGCACGTGGTGGATGAGGATCCGGGCTTCTCCACATCCCTTGGCCCGAGCGGTGCGGACGTAGTCTCGGCTGCTTTCCTCCACGAACACCGCCCGATAGAACCGGACACTATCGCCGACGTTTGACAGCAGGCCTACCAACACGGGCACCGCCAAGAAGCGAGCGATCACCGAGGGGGAAGGGTCGAAACCCGAGATGGGAAACCAGCGCAGCACCCGGGCGATCAAGTACTGGCCTCCGATGATGTACAGCACCGTGGAAATGCTCATGGCGAGCACGCACAAGATGACGCCCATGCGGTCGATATAGGTTTCACGGAAGAAGGCCACGAGGAGACCGAGCGAGATCGTGAGCAGGAGTCCCAGCGTAAACAGGGGGAGGCTTAGCGAGAGGCTCGGACCCGCGCCGCTGCGCAGCCGCCGCCAGATCGGCGTGTCGTCGGCATCGCTGTTGCCAAAGTCAAAGGTGAGCATGCGTCGAAAGTGATCCACCAGCATGCTGTCGGTGGGATGCTCGGGGTTCCAGAAACGCGGCTTATCGTAGCCGTGGTTTTTCTTCCACTGCTCAAGGGCCTGCGGAGGCGCCTTCTCGCCGACGGCCTTGCGCGCGATGTCGTCGGGGTTGGTCACGAGGAAAAAGAGCAAAAATAGTAAGAAAAGGACGCCGAGGACGGTCACAAGACTGTACGCGAGGCGTCGTACGACATAGGCCCACATCAGGGCGCTTCCGGGCGGTCGGGATTGCTCACTGTCGCTCCCGCAGATAGGTGAAGATTCCCGGCACAATCACCAGCAAGCCAAGACCCGCGGCGGCGTAGGCAGGCCAACGAATGGGCTGATTCCAGGCGCTGCGCAGCTCGGCGCGTTGCGCGGTATCGATGTCCAGATACTTGGCAGTGGGAATCGAAAGGCCTGGCGGCTTTTCATTGTGCAGCCAGCCTTGGGCGAGCAGATAGCTCTCCGGATGGAAAAGCTCGATCCAAGGTCTCTCCTCTTCCAAGATTCCGCGCATCTTTCGGATCAGTTCGAGCCTCCGCTCGTCGTTCCCGCGCGCCTTCATCTCAAGGAACAGCTCGTCGTAGGACGGATCGGAGAAGTTCGCGGTATTGGGTCCACCTCCATGCGTGCGGCCCATGGGGGTCCAGAGCAGAAAAAGGAAGTTCTCGGGATCCGGGTAGTCCGCCACCCAGCCCCACTGGAAAATCTGATAGGCGCCGCGCCGGATCTTGTCCTGGAACTGGTTGTAGCTCGTGGCGGCGATGCTGACGTCGAGGCCGATCTTGCGCCACGCATCGACGAAGAACTGGAACTGGAGTAGCGCCGCCGCGCTGGTATCCGGCGAGTCGAAGCTGAGTTTGAGCGGCGCGCCTGTCTTCGGGTCGATGCCGCCGGGATAGCCCGCCTCGGAAAGCAGAGCCCGCGCACGCTCGAGGTCGACCTCGCGGTAGGGATTCCGATAGTCGGCTTCATAGCCGAAGATGCCGGGGGGAATCGGGGACTCGGCAGGAATGCCTCGGCCGTTGGTGAAGAGTCGGGTGTACTCCTTGCTGTCGATGGCGAGGCTCATCGCCTCTCGCAGCTTTCGACTTTGCTCGCCCGCCTCCCGCCCCACCACGGGATCGTCCATGTTGAAGCCGAGGTAATACGTGGCCGGGAGCACGGATTTCGAGAGCGAGACGCCCCGCGCGGCCATCTCGGGCGAGAGCTCCCCATTTCGGATCACCCGGTCGAAGCTCTCCTTGATGATCCCGGAGGCGTCGTAGTAGCCCTGAAGGAACTTGGCGAATGAGGGGATCGACTCCTTCTCCCGACGAAACTCGATCCCCTCAAGAAATGGCAGCGCTCGGCCCACGGTCGAAGGCACGAGGCGTCCTGCCTCGGCGTCGCTGCTCTCCCCCGCCCGGGGGTACGTGGCACCGGGTGCGCGCCATTCGGGATGGCGAATCCCATACCAGTTCGGATTGCGCCGCAGCGCAATTCTCAAGCGTTTGTCGTACACGACGAGCTTCCAGGGGCCTGTGCCCGTCGGGTGCTCGCTAAACAGGTCGCGTCCATCGCGTCCGTCGTAGGTGGCGACGCCTTCCCAGGGGACGGGTGTCGTGAAGGGCATCGCGAACCAGTAGAGGATCTGCGGGTAGCTCTCCGAGAGCACGATCTCGAGCTCGAGGGGCCCTAGCACGCGCACACCCGAGATCGGACCGGCGAGGGCGTATTGCTCGTCAATCCGGCGCTGCGCGAAAGCGGGATCCTCCGCGCGCAGCTTCTTGAGCCGCTCCGAGAAGTCGCGGAGTCCATCGATCTTCGCGAGCGTTTCGAAGACCGGACTGTTGACCTCTGGATCCGCGATCCGTGCCAGCGAGAAGGCCACATCCTTTGCCAGGACCTGCCGTGTCCGGATCCCCGGCCCGTCCAGCCCAAACGCCGGATCGTCCTGGAACAGAAGATCCTCCCGCAGCTGGAACCGGTAGGAGACGCGGCCGTCCGCGAGCGGCTGCGGCGTCGGCACCGTGGTGGCGAGACCCGGGATCAGCGTGTAGGGGCGCTTTAGGTAATGGTACTCGAGCAGCGTGTCGTAGACGTTCCCGATCACCGAGTGATCGATCGTCGAGTAGGCGACCTGGGGATCGAGTGTCTTGGGCGGCTCATCGAAGGGCAGGTAGAGCAGCTTCTTCCCGGTGTCGGCTTCCGGGTAGGGGTCGTTCGTGCACGCCGCCAGAGCGACGAGGACGCAAAGGGCCGCTCCAAAGCCGCCCCTCCTCCACTTCACGCCCCTCCGCCCCCGAGGGCGGCCGCCGATCGCGGCGCGTGCAGCACGAAGGCGTCGCTCGGCAGTTCCGGATTGAGCTCCACGTCCCGGAACGTCAGCTCCACTTCCGTCTTCGACACTGGAAAGTGGAGTGAAACGGTGTGGGCAAACCACTCTCCGTCGACGCGCTGCCATTCGGAAAACTCGGCCTGCCACAGGACGCTGTCTCCGGGCGTGCGCATCTCGAGGCGCCGCAAACGTCCGTCTGTGTCCCATTCGAGCACGCGCTGCGAGGGTCCGAGCGGGTCGCCGAGAGCAACCCGGATTCCGCCGTCGTACAAGCGCAAGGCCTGCGTCGGCACAAGCCCGGGCGGGACACGGGGTGCTCCGAGCAGAACTTGCACCGCCTCCTCGGGTGTGAGGTCCACCTGGGCGACTTGCCAGAGCAGTCCGGGATACACGCGTCCGTCCTCGACGCTCTGCCCGCCGGCCCGGTAGAGCTGGAAATGTTCCCCGTCCGTCACGAGCACCGCGATGGTCTGGGAGAGAAAGCCCTGCACTTCGACCCGCAGATGTGAGGGTTGCTCCACCAGCAGCACCTGACTTGCGCGGACCGAGCCCGCGGGGCCATCGAGGGAGAGCTTCACGGCGCTGCGCAGGCTGTGGCGGCCGTCCGCCTCGGCCGCCAGCGCCGCGAGGAGCGCCTGCGGTCGGGTGTCCCCTGCGGGCAGGGGGACCGGGGGAAGAGCCGTGCGGCAGCCGACCGCGAGCCCGCACCAGAGCGCAACCATCGCGCAGGGCGCGAGACGACGCGCCCGACCTTTCATTTCGCTCCCAACTCCTCGCGCAGCGCGTCGAACTTGCGCCGTAGATCGGGCTGTTCGCTGTCGCGGGGCTCGAGGTGGATGGCTTCGCGGTACTTCTCCAGGGCGCGCGGCTTCTGGTTCTGGAGCAAGTACGCATCGCCGAGGTGCTCGGAGATCACGGGGTCGCCGCCCGTCAGTTCCTCGGCGCGCTCGAGTTTCTCGATGGCCCGGTCGAGCGCGGCGCGACCGTCACGCTGGTTGCCTTCCTGCTTGAGAGCGCGGGCGCGCATGTAGTAGACCCAGCCAAGGCTATCGGTGATGAAGCCATCGTCCGGCCGCAGCGTTAGGGCGCGGCTGATGTACTTCTCGGCCTCGTCGAGATTCTGGCCCTTCTCCGCCCAGGTGTAGCCAACATAGTTGAGTGCGCTGGCGTTGTCGGGATTCTTGGCGAGGGCGCGGTTCATGTACTGCAAGGCTTCGTCGTAGTGGCCATTTTCCCCGTACAGAACCCCGAGGTTGTACAGCAGTTCATCGTCGTCCGGCGCAGTGGCGAGGAGCCCCTCGAGAAACGCCACCGCGCCCGGGAAGTCCCCCGATTTGGCGCGCAGACTGGCGGCGTAAAGGTCGAGCGAGCGCGAGGGCTCCTTCTTGCGCGCGAGCTCCACCTCCTGCAGCGCGCGTGCGGGATCCCCGCGCTTTTCGTAGACGCCGGCCAGCTGCGTGCGCGCCTCCGCGTAGCGCTCGTGGTCGGGCGGGACGCGCTCGAAGGCGGCGATCGCACCGGGTTCGTCGTTCACGCGTCGGCGCACGAGCCCGAGGTAGTACGCGATCTCGGGCTGATCGGGGTGTTCTTCGAGTGCCTTCGAGAAGCGCTGCTCGGCTTGGGCGTAGTGCTTGCTCTCGTATTCGAGGAAGCCGAGTCGCAGCGTGACGCGCAGGTCTCCGGGATGATGCTTTTCAAGCTCGTTGAGCGTCTTGATGGCATCGTCATTGCGGTTGAGGGCGATCTGGGCATCGGCGAGGGCGAGCAGCGTCGCATGGTGGTGGGGGTGGATCGCGAGGACCTCGCGGTAGATCGCGATCTCGCCCTCGCGGTCGTCCCGTTCGTGGCGACCGCGCGCGAGAGCACCATACACGGCAAGGCTTCCCGGCTGCTGCTGGAGCGCCTTGCGCAGGGCCAGCTCGGCGTCGGCGGGCCGGTCCATGCGCTCGTACACGCTCGCCAGCGCGAAGTAGCCGCGCAGAGCCGACGGGTCGGACTTGATCAGCCAGTTCGCCTCGGCGAGGGCCTCGGGCAGGCGGTCGTTGTCGAGATAGATGCTGAACAGGAGAAGCGCTGCGTCGTCGTCGATGGGCTCGCCATCGGGCCCCCGGAGCACGGCCTCAGCCTTGTCTGCCTGCTTGGAGAGCCGGTAGAGCGTGCCGAGGAAAAGGCGGGCGCCATGGTCGTCGGGATCCAAGGCGTGGGCACGCTCGGCCTGCTCGAGCGCCTCCGAATAGTGGCCTTGGCGCGCGGCGAGCTCCGCAACCTTGCGCCGCAAGTAGGCCGAGTCCGGGTCTTTCTCGACGGCGCGCGCGTAGGCCTCGGAGGCCTCCGGGAGCTTGCCGTCGAGCTCGAACTGTCGGCCCACGAGGTAGTCGTAATCCGCCGGTGCGCCGGGCCGCACGATCACGGGTTCGGGTTCCCGCCCTCGCCCCGTCCAGCCCTTTACGGTCGCGCAGCCAGGACTGGCGAGGACCGCCACCAGCAGGATCTTCGAAACCCGGAGTTTTCCCTTGTGCGGTGACGCGTTCAACGCTGAAGCCCTCGGGCGCACGGCACCCGTTCTCCCGTTTCTTTTCGGCGCGAACGGGACGGGGGCTGAGCCGACCGTCACCCGTTCGCGGACGCCCGGCCCGCTACGCAGGAGACGTCAGGTATCCCTTCTCCTCGAGGCAGCGGAGCAGCTCGCCCACGCTCTCCTCGACCGTCTGTCGGCCTGTGTCCAGCACGAGTTCGGGCTGCTCCGGTGCCTCGTAGGGCGCGGAGATGCCAGTGAACTCCGGAATCTGCCCGGCTCGGGCTTTCTGGTACAGGCCCTTTACGTCACGAGACTCGCAGGTTTCGAGGCTTGCGCAGACGTACACCTCGATGAAATCCCCCGGTCCCAATAGAGCGCGCACCGCGTCGCGGTCCGCACGATAGGGCGAGATAAAAGACGTGAGCACAATCACCCCGGCATCGGTGAAGAGCTTTGCCACCTCGCCCACGCGACGGATGTTCTCGGTGCGATCGGCGGGCGAGAAGCCAAGGTTCTTGTTGAGGCCGTGACGGATATTGTCACCGTCAAGCACGTACGCGGTGTGTCCACTTTCCACGAGCAGCTTCTCCACGCCGATCGCGACCGTGGATTTTCCCGACCCTGAAAGTCCCGTGAGCCAGACCGTGACCCCGCGCTGACCGAGGGTTCGAGCGCGGTCTGCGCGCGTCACGTGGCCGGGCTGCCAGGTGATATGGCTGCTCTTCGTCATGGGCACGAGGCAAAGGGTAGCCGCGCGCTCACGTTCAGGGGAGGGCGGAGCGAGCGGCGATCGGTGCGCGGCGCCCTTCGGCGCGCAGCCGCTGCACCTCCTGGATCACCCGATCGGCGGCGAAATCAATCTCCTCTTGGGTCGTGCTGCGTCCGAGACCGAACCGCAGCGCGGAGTTCACGAGCTCGGGGCCGAGTCCGAGGGCCGCGAGCACGTGGCTCGGCTCGGGCGTCGCCGAGGTGCAGGCGGAACCGCTCGAGAGCGCGAGCTCCGGAAGTGCCACCATGAGACTTGCGGCTTCGACGCCAGCGAAGCAGACGCTGAGATTTCCCGGCAAGGAATGGCCGGGGGCACCGTTGCGCCGGAGACCCTCGAGCTGGTTTCGGAGCCGCTGCCAGAGGTGCTCGCGCAACCCGGTAAGGCGGGCAGCCTCCTCTTCGCGTTCCGCGACGGCGAGCTCTGCGGCCTTGGCAAATCCCACGATGAGGGGCACCGGCAGGGTGCCCGAGCGCAAGCCTCGCTCGTGGCCGCCGCCGTGAAGGAGGGGCTCGATGCGCAAGCGGGGACGGCGGGCGCGCACATAGAGCGCGCCGACGCCCTTGGGTCCGTAGATCTTGTGCGCGCAAAACGACAGCAGGTCGAGCTGTGCGGCCTCGACATCGAGGGCGATCTTGCCGACGGCCTGCGCGGCGTCGCTGTGAAAGGGGACGCCCTGTTCGCGGCAGATCCGGCCGATCTCGGCGAGGGGCTGCAGGGTTCCGATCTCGTTGTTCGCCGCCATTACGCTCACGAGGGCGGTGCGTGGACCGATGGCGCGGGCGACCTCGTCCGGGTCGACAAGTCCGTCGCTGCCGACGGCAAGGACGCGCACAGAGAAGCCTTCGCCCTCGAGCGCGCGGCACGTGTCGAGGACGGCACGGTGTTCGGTGCACACCGTCACGACCTCATCCCTGCGCTCCCGCCCCGCGCGCACGAGCCCCTTCAGGGCGAGGTTGTCGCTCTCGGTCGCACCACTCGTGAAGATGATTTCGGACGGGTTCTGGGCGCCGATGCAGCGGGCCAGCGTCTCGCGCGCAGTCTCGACGGCGGCCTCCGCCCGCCAGCCGAAGACGTGGGTGCGGCTCGCGGCGTTCCCGAAATCGTCCCCAAAGTACGGCAGCATGGCGGCCACAACCCGCGGATCGGTAGGGGTTGTGGCGTGGTGGTCGAGGTAGATGGGGAGTTTCACGCCCCGAAGGACTGACCGCACCCGCAGGTCGTCTTGGCGTTGGGGTTCTCAATCTTGAAGCCAGACTCCTGCAGCGTGTCGACGAAATCGAGCCTCGTGCCGGCCAGGTAGAGCGCGCTTTTCTCATCCACCACCACACGAATTCCACCGCTCTCGACCGTGAGGTCGAACTCACCCACCTGCGCGTCAAAGGAGAGCTGGTACTGCAGACCCGAGCAGCCTCCGCCCACCACCTTCAAGCGGAGGGCGTGGGTCCCGAGCTTGCCGTCCTGATCAAGCAGGTGCTTGATGCGGGCGGCTGCAGTTTCGGTCACTTCAACGACAGGCATGAGGTACCTCCTGAACTTTGCACGAGAGAAATAAGGTCCGGCCCCGCCCCTCGTCAACCCGGACCCGCATGCGGGCGAAAACGGACGAACACTTCCCGATTGCCCTTGGGGCCGGCGAGTCGGCTCTCGGCTTGGCCGACGGCCTCAAGCCCGAGCCCCTCGGCGCACAGTCGGACGGCAGCGACCGCCTCGGCGCGCTGTGCATTGTCGCGCACCACCCCGCCCTTTCCCACCCGCCCCTTGCCCGCTTCGAACTGCGGCTTTACGAGCACCAAGAACTCGGCCTCGGGCGCAAGGGCGCGAAGCGGCGGCAAAAGGATGCGCAGCGAAATGAACGAGGCGTCCACGGTAACGAGCTGGACCGGTCCGCCGAGCGCTTCGCGCGTGAGCTCCCGGGCGTGGGTGCGCTCGAGAACCCTCACCCGGGGATCGCCGCGCAACTTAAGGTGCAGCTGGCCATAGCCCACATCGACGGCGACCACCCGGCGGGCTCCGTGCTGCAGAAGGCAATCGGTGAATCCGCCGGTCGAGGCGCCGACGTCGAGACAATCCAGCCCGCGGGGGTCAAGGGCGAGATCGGCGAGGGCGCCCGCGAGCTTCTCGCCTCCCCGGGAGACGAAGGCACCTGCCCCGCCGCGAAGGCGCACCGCCGCGTTGGCCGATACCCGTGTCCCCGGCTTCTCGACGGGGACGTCCTCTACCAGCACGCGCCCGGCCAAAATAAGCGCCTGCGCCCGGGTTCGCGACTCGCAAAGCGCGCGCTCGACGACCAGCTCGTCGAGGCGGACCTTTCGTGCCGGGTGCTGGCGCTCCGGAGCTTCGGGGCTTGCCCCGGCGGGTAGCGGCGGCCGGCTTGTGGGAGGAGAAGGAGAGCGGGGCCGCTTCACGTCCCGCGGCGCTGCACCAGCTCGCGCACGGCACGGGCGATTCCCGCAGCGTCAAGGCCGATCGCGGAGAGTTCCTTCGCGGGGCTGCCGTGCTCCATCAGGCGATCGGGAACGGCCAGGCAGCGCACGGGCACGCACACCCCCGCGCTGGAGAGCGCCTCGAGCACCGCGCCGCCAAAGCCGCCCATGCCGCTCGCTTCCTCGACCGTCACGACCGCACCGCAGCGCCTCGCAAGGGGCACGATGCGCTCCGTATCTAGCGGCTTGGCAAAGCGCGCGTTTAGGACGGCCACCGAAAGCCCTTCCGCCGCCAGTTCTCCGGCCGCCTCGAGCGCGGGATGCACGAGCGTGCCAAGCGCCACCACGACCGCGTGGTCTCCGTCGCGCAACAGCTCGGCAACGCCGATCGGCAAAGCCTTCACTGTGGGATCGAGCGGTACGCCGAAGCCATTCCCCCGCGGATAGCGCAGCGCCGCGGGTCCCGGATAATCGATCGCGGTGGCGAGCATGTGCTGGAGCTCGTTCTCGTCCTTGGGAGCCATCACCACCATGTTGGGAAGCGTCCGGAGGTAGGCGATATCGTACAGACCCTGGTGTGTAGCGCCGTCCGCCCCCACGAGGCCGGCGCGATCGAGCGCAAAGGTCACGTCCAGATTCTGGACACACACATCGTGCACGACCTGGTCGTAGGCACGCTGCAAGAAGGTCGAGTAGATCGCAGCCACCGGCTTCATCCCCTCGGTCGCGAGCCCGGCAGCGAAGGTCACGGCGTGCTGCTCCGCGATCCCGACATCGTAGAAGCGGTTCGGGAACGCATCCTGGAAGCGGTCGAGGCCCGTACCGCCCGGCATTGCGGCCGTGATCGCGACGATGCGCGGATCCTCCTGCGCGAGACGAATCAGCGTCTTCGAGAAGACGCCGGTGTAGGACGGCGGACCCGGCTTGGAGGGCGCCATCCGGCCCGATTCGACCTCGAAAGCGCCGACGCCGTGATACGCGAGCGGGTCTCTCTCCGCAGGCTCATAGCCGTAGCCTTTGGCCGTGATGGCGTGCACCAGGATCGGCCCGTCGTCGTTGGCGATCATCTGCTTCACGTTCTCAAACGTCTCGAGCAAGACGTCCACGCGGTGTCCCTGGACAGGGCCCACGTATTTGAAGTTGAGCGCTTCGAACAGCAACCCCGGCGAGAAGAAGACTTTGAGGGATTCTTCCGCCTTGTGCGCCCAGTGGAGCATGTCGCCGGGCATCGAGCCTAGGAACTCCTTCGCCCACCCCTTCATGCGCCGCACCATCGGCGCCGAGAGCTTGCGCGAGAGATACGAGGACAGAGCGCCCACGTTGGGCGAAATCGACATCTCGTTGTCATTCAAGACCACCACGAGATTCTTCTGTTGCAGCTCGCCCGCGTGGTTCAGCGCCTCGAAGGCCATCCCCGCGGTCATTCCGCCGTCGCCGATCAGGGCGATCGCCAGGTGATTCTCGCCCCGGTGCTGGATCCCACGGGCCATCCCGAGTGCGGCCGAAATGGAGGTCCCTGCGTGACCCGCACCGAAGTGGTCGTACGGCGACTCGCAGCGCCGCAAGAACTTTCCGATCCCGTTCTCTTGGCCGATGTGGTCGAAGTCTCGGCGTCGCCCTGTCAGCATCTTGTGCGCGTAGCCCTGGTGACCCACGTCGAGCACGAGCCGGTCGTTCGGCGTATCGAAGACGTAGTGGATGGCGGTGAGAAGCTCGACGGCGCCAAGGCTCGAGGCCAGATGTCCCCCCGTGCGCGATACGCGCTCCACGATTTCGCGCCGCAGTTCCTCTGCGACGCGCCGAACCTGCTCGCGCGGGAGACGCCGGAGGTCGGCGGGGCAGTCAATCCCGTCGAGCAGCTTCTCCTCGGGGCTCATCGATCCCTCCGCACCGCGAAGCGCGCCAGCTCGCGCAAAGGCTCCGCGCGCTCCCCCAAATCCTCGATCGCTCCGAGCGCCGAGCCAAGCAGTGCCTCGGCTCGCTCCCGGGCGGCCTCAGCCCCGACGAGAGGCACGAGCGAGCAGCCGGCGTCGCCGCCCGTCTCTCTCGCGCCGTCCTGCCGCTCGTCCAAAAGATCGTCGGCGATCTGAAAGGCGACGCCGACCGCGAGCCCGAAGCGCCGCAGCCGCTCCAGGAGCGGAGGGCTCGCACCGCCGAGTCGCGCCCCGCCGACGATCGAAGCGGCGATCAGCGCCGCGGATTTGCGTTCGTGGATCGACTCGACGCTTGCCACACTCGCACTCCCGGCGTCAAAGGCGAGGTCGTCGACCTGCCCTCCCACGAGCGCAAGCGAGCCCGCGGCGCGTGCAAGATCGCGCGCGGCCAAAAGCAGCGCTTCGGCGGGCCACTCCGGCCCGCCGCTGGCCAAGACTTCGAACGCCGCGGCGAGGAGCGCGTCCCCAGCCAAGACGGCGATCGCCTCCCCGAACGCGACATGGACGGTGGGACGCCCGCGGCGCTCGACATCGTCGTCCATGCATGGCAGGTCGTCGTGAACCAGCGAGTAGGTGTGAACGAGTTCGACCGCCGCCGCGAGGGGGAGCGCACGCTCGGGGGGTGCGCCCACCGCCTCCGCCGCCGCGAGTGCAAGCGCCGGCCGCAGACGTTTGCCTCCCGGGAAAAGGAGGTGACGCATCGCTGCGTGGAGACGTTGCGGGGAGGTGCTCGCTGGCGGCAAGGCGTGTTCCAAGACGGCGTCCACGAGGGCTCCGCGCTCCGCGAGGTACGCAGCGACGTCCACTAGTCCGCGTCCTCCGGGCCCGAGAAGGGCCGTGCCGCGAAGCCGGCACCTTCGCGCACGAGCACTTGGATGCGGCGTTCGGCGACCTCCAGCTGTGCCGTACAATGACGGGACAAAGCGACTCCCTGCTCAAACGCTGCGAGCGCGGCCTCGAGCTCGAGGTCGCCCTTTTCCAGAGTTTGAACAATGCCCTCAAGACGCGTGAGCGCGGTCTCAAAGGGCAGCTCATCCGTCGAGGCGGGGGGAATCTTCGCGGACGGCGAACCCTCGTCCATTGGGCGGCGATGCTAGGTCTCGCGCGCTCGAGCGTCAACGCATCGCTACGTGAGCGGAGCGATTCTCAGGCGGACTCCGCACCCCGAGCCAAAGGTCGCGCCGATTCCAGCGTCTCTTCCACGGTGGCGGCGAGCTCACCCTCGCCAAGGCGCACGCGCAGATGGTCGCCCGGCGCGCACTCGTCTGCACGCCGCACGATCGCGCGCGCATTCACGTTCCACACAATCGCGTAGCCACGCGCCAGCACCGCAAGGGGAGACAGCGAGTCAAGACGCCCCGCGACGGTGGCAAGCCGGGAGCGGGCCCGCTCCGCGTGGCGCCCGGCGGTGCGCTCGAGCGCTCGCGCAAGTGCCTCAACGCGGACCCGCTGCGCAGCCACGCGCGCCCGGGGGGCGAGACGCGCCAGGGCCTCGCTGCGCTGGCCAAGACGCGCGGCCGCGCGCTCAATCACGCGCTCCGCAGCGGTATACAGGCGCAGAAGGTCGCGAGCGCAGCGGTCGCGCAGCACTGCGCGGTCGGGAAGCGCTGCCGCAGCAGCCACCGATGGCGTCGGGGCCCGTACATCGGCCACCAAGTCCGCAATCGAAAGGTCGGTCTCATGGCCCACGCCGCTCACCACGGGCACCGGACAGCCTGCGATGGCCCGCGCGACGACCTCGCTGTTGAAGGGTTGCAGGTCCTCCAGGGAGCCGCCGCCTCGCACCACGAGAATCACGTCGACCGCCTGATCCGGGGGCAGCGAAGCCAATACCGCGAGGGCCGCAGCAATCTCGTGTTCCGCACCATCTCCCTGGACACGCGTCGGAGCCAGCAAGAGGGGAGTCGCGGGAAAGCGCCGTCCGCTCACCTCGATCACATCGCGCAGCGCCGCTCCAGAGGCCGAGGTCACAATCCCGAGGCGACGCGGGAATGCGGGGAGCTGTCGTTTGCGGGAGAGATCGAACAGCCCTTCGCGTTCCAAGCGCGCCCGCAGCTGCTCGAACGCAAGCTGGAGTGCGCCCCGGCCGCGGGGTTCCACGTGCCGCACCAGCAGCTGAAGGTCGCCGCGCGCCTCGTAGAGCGAGCATTCGCCGAATGCAACGACTTCGAGACCGTCCTCGAGCTCGAACGGAATGCGCCGCGCATCTGCGCGAAACAAGACCGCGCGCAGTTGCGCGGCGTCATCCTTGAGCGAGAAGTAGAGGTGGCCGGAGCTTGCGCGGCGCAGGTTGCTGACCTCTCCTGCGACCCACAGCCTGCCCATGCTCTCTTCGAGCAGAGCACGCACTCCTGCGAGCAATTCTGCGATCGTGAAGATGCGCCGCTCGGGCAGGGGCCGCGGCAGGAAGTCGGTCACGACGCGCCGCGCGGGCAAGCACTCACTGCGCGGGAGCTTCCGGATTCTGGGCGGCCGCTGTCTTGGGAGCAGCGCGCAGCCGCTCGAAATAGGTCCAGCTCTTCAGAACGTCGAGGGCGCGGGCGAGCTGCAGATCGCCCGACCCCGCGGTCCCCTCCCCCGCGCCCGCGTCGCCCTCGTCCGAGGGCCGGGCAGGAGCTTCGGGCTTGGCGTCCTCCTGCGTAAAGTGGTGCTCGAGGTCCTTCTCCCGGATGCGCCGCGGCCCTTCCGTAGAGTCGGTGGAGGCCACTTGCGGCGCCGCCTCGACGGTGATGTCGGGGTTGATACCGACCTCTTGGATCGAGCGACCCGAAGGGGTGTAGTAGAGCGCGGTCGTAAGGCGCAGCCCCGACCCGTCGTCCAGCGGGTACACGGTCTGCACCGAGCCCTTCCCGAAGGTGTGAGTCCCCACCACCATCGCCCGGCCCTGGTCCTGGAGCGCTCCCGCCACGATCTCGGAGGCGCTCGCGCTCCCACCATTGACGATCACGACCAGCGGATAGTCGGGCTCGGTGCCTTCTGCGCGCGCCCGGAACTCTTGGCGCTGGCTCTCGACACGACCTTTTGTGTAAACGATGAGACCGTCGGACAGCCAGGTATCGGCGACGCGCACCGCCTGGTCGAGGAGACCCCCCGGATTGTCGCGCAGGTCGAGCACGACGCCGTGCAGTTCGCCTTTCGATTCCTCGCGGAGCTTGTCGAGCTCCGCGTGCAGGTCCTGGTCCGTGCGCTCCTGGAAGGCGCGGAGGCGCACGTAGCCGTAGCCGGGCTCGAGCAGTCGGCCATCCACCGAAACGACCTTGACGACGTCGCGGACGACGATGATGGGTTGCGGCCGATCGAATCCTTCACGAAAGATATTGACGGTGATCTTGGAACCCCGAGGCCCTCGCATGAGCTTCACCGCATCGAAGAGCGTCATCGTCTTGGTGAGCTTGCACGGCTCCGTCCAGCCCTGGGGGAGCTTGTCGGGACAAATCGAGACGATCTGATCGTGCGGCTTGATTCCTGCCTTTGCCGCGGGCGTGCCGTCGATCGGGGAAACGACCTCGACAAACCCGTCCTGTCGCTTCGAGATCTCGATCCCGAGTCCGTAGAACTCGCCTTTCGTGTCGATCTGCATCTCTTTGTGCGCCTCGGGGTCGAGATAGGAAGAGTGTGGATCGAGTTCGGCGAGCATCCCGCGGATCGCGCCTTGGACCAGCTTGTGCTCGTCCACCGGCTCGACGTAGCTCTTGCGGACGAGGTCAAGGACGTTGGTGAAGAGGGAGAGGTCGTCGTAGTTGGTCGCGGCGTTGCTGCCGACGGGTCCAGCGACCCCGAAGAAGATCGTCGCCGCCGTGGCGCCAGCCACAAACGTGAGAGCGAGGCGGAGCTTGCCGAAGCGCATGACGAGGGTGGACTCCGGATGCGGGCCGTTCGCGTGGCTTCGCCATCGGCGGGCCAAGCGGTGGGCTTGATCCCGAGATGATGGCAGAGGTCTCGCGAGTCCACACCCTGGGCTAGGGGGTCAGCCATTCGCCGGGATCAAGCGCCTCGCTGCCGCGCCGGATCTCGAAGTAAAGCAGGGCTCCGCCGAGCGATCCCGTCTCCCCAGCCGTGCCGATCACGTCTCCAGCGCGCAATGCATCACCGACCTGAACCCGGATCTCGTCGAGGTGGCCGGCCACCGTGAAGTACTGTTCCCCGTGGTCCACGATCACGAGCTTGCCGTATCCGCGGAACCAGCCCGCATAGCGCACCTCACCGTCTGCCACGGCGTGCACGGGTTGGCCGAGCTGGGCGGCGAAGTCGACGCCCTTGTGAAAGGTTTCGGTGCGAAACTCGGCGTCGACGACACGGCCAAAGCGCTGGACGAGAGGGGCGGCGACGGGCGCGGGGAGCCGGCCGCGCAAACTCGCAAAGGGCACCGAAGGCACACGAGAGGGGAGCGGCGCGGTGCCGCCTGCGCGCAGGCCGTCAAGGGTCGACTCGAGCGCCTGCGCCGCAGCCTGGAGTTCCTGGATCGCAGCCTGCTCGCGGTCCCGGTCGGTACGAACCTGCCGAAGCAGATCCTGCTTTGAAGCCAGCTCGAGGCCGAGCTCCCGGCTCCCGGCAGCCAAGCGGACCGCGGCGCGGTCACGCTCGGCGGCGGCGGCGAGCGCAGCCTCTCGAGCGCGTGCGAGCCGCTCCCCCTCACGGCGGTAGCGGGCGACGAGGGCCGCGTCCCGCTCGAGGAGGCTTTGCAGCGCGTAAACTCGCGCCAGGAGCTCACGCGGACCGCTCGCCGTGAAGATCGCGCGGACGGGTCCGACAGCCCCTGCCTTGTAGAGCGCGACGACGCGGGCGGTCATGGCCCGGCGTGTGATGGCTTGGCGATCTGCCGCGGCTCGCGCCACCTGCTCCGCCAGCTCGAGGGCTTGCCGTGCTTCGCGCGCCCGCTCCTCCGCCCCGCTCACCTTCTGGGACAGATCCGAAGCGGCGCGGTCGATGCCCTCGAGGGTTTCAAGCAGGCCATGTTCGCGACGCTCAAAGGACTGCAACCGCTCGCGCCGCGCGTCGATCGCGTGCTGGAGGTCCGAGAGGTCCTTCCCTTTGTGCTCGTCACCGGGGGTCTCGGCCGCCGGCAGGGCGAGGGCGAGGCGAGCGGAAGCCGCAAAGGCGGCGACCAGGAGCCCCGCGGCGGTCGCCGCGCTCCAGTGCCGGCGGCGGGCGCTCATTGCCGAAGACCTCCGACCAGGGATGCGGCTGAGCTGAACATCCCGAGCAGCGCGCCCACCGCGATGAGCACGAGCATTTCGGACGGCGTGAAGAAAGCCGGGGGCGTGTCACCGAACACGAGGGTCAGCGCAGAGGCCAGGCTCGGGAGGACCAAGCGATAGAGCCCCGCCAGTCCGCCCACCGCGAGCGCGCCGCCGAGCGCGCCTTGCAAGGCACCTTCGAGGAGGAACGGGATCGCCACGAACGTCCGGCTTGCACCGACCAGTGTCAGAATTTCAATTTCGTCGCGGCGGGCGTAGACCGCGAGGCGGATCGTGTTCGAGACAATCAGCAGCGTCGCGAGGGCAAGCACGATCCCGAGCCCGAAACCGACCCCGCGCAGGAGAGACAGCGCACTGGCGTAGCCTCGCACCCAGTCCTGGGCGTTGGCGAGCTCGGCGATTCCTGGAAGACCCTGAAGCGACTCGACGACGACACGCACTCCCTCCGCATTGCGGCGGTCCGGCGCCAGCGAGATCTCGAGCGAGGCCGGGAGAGGGTTCTCGCCGAGGGCCTGCAAGAGGTCGCCCCGCCCTTGGCCGGCCCGCTCGAAGCGCCGCCGCGCCTCGTCCTTGGAGACGGACACGACCTCCTGCACGCCCTCGACCGTCTTGACGCGCGCCGCCAGCGCGGCCCGTTCTTGGTCGGCGAGGCCGTCCTCGAGATAGGCTGTCACCGTGACGTCTTCGCCGATCCGCTCGAGCACGCCTTGCATGTTCTTCACGACGAGAGCAAACGCACCGGCGAGAACGAGCGTCACGGCGATGGTGAGCACAGCCACCATGCTCGTGAGCGGACTCGCCCGCAGCCCCCGCAGCGCAGTGCGACCGAAGTAGAGGGCGCGGGCGGAAAGTGCGCGCAGGGCGCGCGGAGCGCTCAAGGCCGGGACCCCGGAGCGGGCGTATCCTCGACGAGCCGACCCGCTTCGAGCCGAAGCGTCCGGCGCCGATAGCGTCGCAGGATCGTTTGATCATGGGTTGCGACGAGGACGGTCGTGCCCCGGGCCGCGGCGCCCGAAATCAGCTCCAAGATCTCGAGTGCCATCTCCGGATCGAGGTTCCCGGTGGGCTCGTCGGCCAAGAGAAGCTCGGGCTCGTTGACCAGTGCGCGGGCGATCGCGATCCGCTGCTGCTCTCCCCCGGAGAGCGAGAGCGGGTGGTGATGACGCCGGTGCTGGAGCCCGACCTGTTTGAGCATCGCGAACGAGCGGGCGCGAGCTTCCCGGGCGGGGGTACCCACGACGTCCAGGGCCAACTTCACGTTCTCCTCGACCGTGCGGCGCGGGAGCAACTTGAAATCCTGGAACACCACGCCGATCCGGCGGCGAAGCGGGGGAATCGCCGACTCGCGTGCCCGCCCGACATTGCGGCCGAGGATCAAGATCTGCCCATCGCTCGGGCGCTCGGCGGCAAAGATGAGCCTCAACAAGGATGTCTTCCCGGCACCGCTTGGACCGGTCAGAAACACGAACTCGCCCTTGCCGATCTCGAGAGTGACGTCGTGCAGGGCCCACGTGCCGGCGAGGTAGGATTTCGAGACGTGGTAGAGCCGCACGAGCGCTGCGTCGCGGCCGCCCGTGGCCTCCGCGTCGCCCAAGCCGGCTCTCACCGCGCGGGTCGCTTGCGCTTTCGAGCGCTCTCCACGAGGTAGTCGAGCACGACCTCGTCCAGGGGCTTTTGGGAGACGATGCCCTCGCCAAATACACGCGCGAGTGGATCCGCGACCCGGGGAGCGTCGCGGGGCGCTGCATGGGCGGCCGCACCATCCGGCTGCGTCGTGGCCCCAGTGTCAGAGGTATCCGCGAACGCGTCCGAACCGAGGCGTTCGCGGATCAGCCCGTCGAACTCTCCCCGACGAAGCCGCTGCAGCATCGACTTATGCTGGGCCTCCATGAGACTCCTGACTTCGTCGGGCAAGTCCTTGGCGGCGAGGAGGTTTTCGTACCCCCGCTTCTCGGACGAGAGGATGTTCCCGCCATGGAAGAGGTGGGTGATGATATGCGGGTGCGCGCGGCCGCTGTCCTCGGTCTGCACGTGGAACAGGACGCCGCGATGACGGATGTTGGTGTTGAAGCCCGAGAGCATCGCGGGCCTCTTCCCCCCGAACGTTCCACACGGCGCAGGCTGCCTGGCCGACCGGTCGTTTGCAAGCCGGCCGCCGCCGTATCACCCCGTAGCGATCGACGCTCCGGCCCCGCCGACGTATCGGCCAGCCCTCCGGACCGCTGAAATGCTCAGCAAAGACAGAGGGGGACGGGATCCTGGGGGAGCCTCCCCCCGAAGGCCAGGCACGGACGAGACGCGCGGTTGGACGGTCTGCTCCGGGGAGAGCAACCCCTTTGCGGGTGCTGGCCTGGAGGACTCCGGCGAATCGCAGCAATCGCCTGGCGCGAAGGCGAAGCTCGCCCGAGGCGCCCGGGCGCTGACCGACCCGAGGCGCAAGAGCCAACGCGGGACGCGAGGGCACCGCCGCTCCGCTGCGGCTCGAGAAGGATGCATCCGGCCCCGCCCGCGTGAGGCCGCCCAGCGGATCGCGACCGGGAGACCCCTCCCCGGCGTGGTCCCGCTCTGGCCTGTGAATCGGCGCTTTCGTGCGCAAGTCTGATCGGAGCTTAGAAGGCGCGTCTGGGAAACGCGCAGCCATTGACTCGCCCGGTGGGACGCCCATTACGCCGAGTGGTGTCTGCCAAGCGAGGTACCCGTCTTCCGCCCCCGCCCTTCCCGCTCGGCCCGGCTCCGGGTTGCTTGGCGCGAATTGGGATCCTGAAATTCGGATCCTGCGACGATTGCCGCAACCGCAGGTGTCATGTGCGCCTTTGACCGCTTCGAGCGGGTGCCGCCGAAGGATTTTTGAGCGGCGTTGGCCGCCCCCGACGTCCGGGCGAGAAACAAGCCACATGCGGTCCACGTCCCCCGTCTTCTGCGTTGCCTTGACGCGGGATGGGGGGTCCAGAAGAATCGCGCGCATGCGCTCCCGCCTCGTGTTTCTCGCGACGCTGCTGGCTGCCCTCCTGACGCCGGCCGCGCCACGCGAAGCGCGCGCCGCCGACGACGGCCCCGTCATCTACAAATGGGTCGACGACAACGGAATCGCGCATTACACCGCGAACAAAGACCGCATCCCCTCCGACGTGCGCGGACGCGTGAGCGAGCTGCGGCCTGGCGCTTCCGACGCGGCTTCGCCGCAAAGCTGGGCTTCGCAAAACGCTACGCCCGCCGCACAGCCCTCAGCGACGAGCGGGGGGGCCGCGCAAACCTCATCGGCACCGGCTGAAGGCAGCACGTCTCCTGCGGCGGCTCCGACCCCCAAGGCAACGGAAGCGCCTGCGACCGCGGCGCCCCGACCTGCGGTGACCGAAGCGGCTCCGGCAGCTTCGCCGCAGCCCGCTCCGACAGAATCACCTGCGGCGTTGGTCCCCCCTCCGGCACCGGAACGGGGCCCGACTGTCAGCGGGTCGCCTGCGGGAGCGGCACCCGCGCCGGCGGTCAGCGAATCCCCTGCGAACCCGCCGCCGTCACCTGTGGCGGGCTCTCCGGCCACGACCGGCCTCCCAGCCGCCGCAGCCGAAGTGCCAAAAACTCCCCCGCAGCCTGCGCTGACGGAGCGCCCTGTGACAGCGACGGCCCCACCCGCCGCGACCGAACCGCCGGCGACCGCTCCGCCGGAGCCTGGGGTCACCGAGTCCCCCGCGGCTTCTCAGGCGGCCAGCGAGCCGTCACCGCCTGCAGCGAGGGAACCGGGCGTTCGTGAGCCCTCGAAGGCGGAGACAAGTGCTCCCGCGGCGATCGCAACCTCTCCCGCGGCTTCAGCGGCGCCGGATGCCAACCAACCCCCCGCCGCCACCGCAACCGCATCGGCGACGACCGAATCGCCTCGAGTGGATGCCCCGCCGCCGCCTCCAGTCGTCGAATCGCCGGCGGCGATCGCAGAGACTGCCCCCGCGGTCGCCGCCCCTCCGGTCGGCGCTCCAGCGACCCCCGCCCCTAGCGAACCCGCGGCCCCGGCGACCGCGGCAACTCCCCTTCCGGCTCCGAGTCACGGGTCCGAAGAGGTGGCCACCGCGGCAGCCGAGCCGACGCCTGCTACTCGCGCCGCCACTGCGCCAGCCGCAGCCGACAGCGCGCCCCCGGCCTCGCAAGCGCCTCGCCCATCCGACCCGAATCTCGAGAAGACCGCCCTTGCCGCGGTAGAACCCGGGGCCCACGCGAGCGCCACGGAGCTCGATGCACGCATCGCTTCGCTCGAGCGGCAGATCGCGGGCGATGAGGAATCGCTGAAGGCACAGATCTCGGCGCTTCCCGCTCCCGGCACCCCCGACCTTGCGGATCGACCCGAGTTCCGCGAAATCGCCCTGCGTCTGCCCAAGCTGCAGGCCGAACTGCGGACACTCCAAGACCAGCGCGCGCGGCATCCGGAGCCGTGACGCGCGGTTGCAGCGCTGTGCCGTCCTGTTGCGTGCCGGCGCCACGCCGCCGATGAGTCGGCCGGTGCGCGATTCCAGCCCGATCGTCGCGCTCGCCGGCGGCGTCGGAGCCGCGCGGTTTCTGCGCGGACTGCTCGAGGTCGTCGCACCCGAGGACGTCGTGATCGTGGTGAACACCGGCGACGATCACGAGTTCTACGGCGTACATGTCTCGCCCGACCTCGACATCGTGACCTACACGCTTTCAGGTCGCGTGAATCAAGAACGCGGATATGGGCTCGAGGACGACGGGTTTGCCGTCGTCGATGCGCTGGCTGCCTTCGGACATGAAACGTGGTTTCGTCTCGGCGACCGTGACTTTGCGACCTCGCTCCATCGCACGCTGCGTTTGCGCGCCGGTCTCGGCCTGGCGGGAGTGACAGACGAGGTGCGGCGCGCCTACGGCGTGCGCGCCCGCATCCTGCCGATGTCCGAAGACCCGTGCCCGACGATCATCGAGCTCGAGGACGGTCGGCGCCTGCATTTTGAAGAGTATCTCGCGCGCGACGGCGCACCCGAAGGAGTGCGTGCGGTGGACCTCTCGGCAGCGCGACGCGCTGGACTCGCTCCAGGAGCGGGCGAGATGCTCCGGGCCGCTCGCGTCGTCCTTGTGTGCCCGAGCAACCCCGTCGTGTCGATCGGGCCGATTCTGGCGGTCCCTGGGGTCCGGCAGGCGATCGCGGCCTCAGGCGCCCCGGTCATCGCCGTGACCCCGATCGTGGCGGGTGCACCCATCAAGGGCCCGGCGGATCGGCTCCTGCGTGGAATCGGCGTCGAGGTTTCGGCCCGCGGCGTGGCCGGGCTGTATCGCGGCCTCGCGCACGGCTTCGTCCTTGATGAACGCGACGCGGCACAGGAGCGTGACATCGCCGCTCTGGGCATGCAGACCGCTGTGGTCGACACCATCATGCGCGACCAGCGCGCCGCCGTCGGGGTAGCGAGCGCGGCGCTGCAGCTGGCAAAAAGACTCGCATGATCGCCGCGGTCATTCCTGTGAAACGCCTCGACGCCGCAAAGTCGCGGCTGTGGCCACAGCTTCCGCGCGCGAGTGTGGAGCGACTCACCGTCGCCATGTTGGAGGACGTGCTCGCGGCGCTGCTTGCCGTTCGCGCGCTCGGGACCGTGGTGGTGGTCACCGAAGATGAAAGCGCGGCCCGCGCCGCGCGAGCCGCGGGAGCGAGGGCGCTTGTGCGACCCGACCCGGGATTGAACGCGGCGCTCGACGCGGCCGCTGTGGAGCTCGCGAGCGAGGGCGCGCGCGGGGTGCTAATCGTGCTGGGCGACGTGGCGGGCGCGACCTCCGCGGAGCTCTCGGAGCTGCTTGAGGCGCTCGATGCGCTCGGCGGCCGCGGAGTCGTGCTCGCGCCCTCACGCGACGGTGGAACGTCCGCCCTGCTGCGGGCGCCGCACAACGCAATCCCCTCGCGCTTCGGGCCCGCCAGCGCCGCAGCCCACCGCGAAAGCGCGCTGCGCGCAGGGGTGCCCTACCGCGAGCTTGCACTGCCTTCCTTGGCCGTCGATCTGGATCGCGCCGAGGATGTGGAGGAGCTGCTGCGCGGCCCCCAAGGTGCGGCACACACGCGACGCGCTCTCCACGAGCTCGGTTGGGCCGGCGCATGCTGAGTGGCCCGCCCACCGAAATCCGCATGGTGCCGCTCCAGGGGATCCCCCTCGTGCGGCCCGGCGACGACCTCGCGGCGCTCATCATCGTGGCCGCGCGCCACGCCGACGTATCGCTCTCGAACGGCGTGCTTGTCGTCTGCCAGAAGACCGTCTCGAAGGCTGAGGGTCGGATCGTCGACCTCGCGACAATCGAGCCGTCAGACGAGGCGCTGCGCATCGCGGCAGAGGACCATCGCGATCCAAAGCACGTCGAAGTGATCCTGCAGGAGAGTGCGCGAGTCGTGAAGCGAGGCCGGGGGATCCTGATCTGCGAGACCCACCACGGCTTCGTGTGCGCGAACGCCGGCGTGGATCTCTCGAATGCTCCCTGCTCAGGTCATGCCGTGCTGCTTCCCAGGGATCCCGACGCCTCCGCGCGTCGCCTGCGCCAGGCTCTTCTGGGGCGCGGCGCAGGTCCCCTCGGTGTCATCGTCTCCGACACCTTCGGTCGCCCCTGGCGCGAGGGTTTGGTGGACGTGGCGCTCGGCTGTGCCGGACTCGCACCGATTGAAGATCTGCGCGGACAGCCCGACCTGGTGGGCCGCACCCTCGAAGTCACGGCGACCGCGACCGCAGACCAGCTGGCCGCCGCAGCGGGACTTTTGATGGTGAAAGACGCCGGAATCCCTGCAGTCTGGATCGATGGCATCGATCTGCGTGGCGACGGCAATGCGCGCGAGCTGCTGCGCGACCCCGCCCACGACTTGTTCCGCTGAGCCGAGCGGCGCGAACCTAAAGAAATCCGGCGAGCGCGCGCCAGAGCTCGGCAACGCCGAGGCCTTTCACCGCGGACGTTGTGATCAAGCGATCGGCGGGAAGTGCGACCAGGCGGCCGAGCTCGCGCACGCGTCGGGCGCGCTGCATCGGAGCCAGCTTGTCCGCCTTGGTGAGCACCACGAGCGTGGGGATTCGGCGTTCGTCGAGCCACGCCAGCAGCAGCTGCTCGTCGTCTTGGGGATCGCGACGAATGTCCTCGAGCAGTGCTGCAGCGCGCAGTGCGGGCCGGGCCTCGAGGTAACCTTCGACCAGTTGTCGCCAGGCGATTCTCTCGGCCTTCGACACTTTGGCGTAGCCGTATCCCGGCAGATCGACCAACAGCACGCTTTGGGCCGGCGGCGGCGGGTCGCTCGGGGTCTTTGCTTCCGGGTCGAAGCGCAGGTCGAGACGGTAGAAGTGGATAAGTCGCGTCTTGCCCGGCGTGCGACTGGTGCGCGCGAGCTGACGCCGCTCCGCCAGGCGGTTTAGCAGGCTCGACTTGCCGACGTTCGAGCGACCGAGGAAGGCGATCTCGGGCAGCCCAGCGCTTGGAAAGGCCTCGGGCGACGCCGCCGTCACGGCGAGCTCCGCGCGCAGCACTTTCATCGCGCGGGGAGGGCTTTCGCGAGGCGCGACAGCGCTTCCTCGAGGTCGGCCTCAGACGCCGCGTAGCAGAATCTCAGAAAACCTTCCCCCGCTGCACCGAAGTCGATTCCCGGCGCAGTCGCGACGCCTGCGCGCTCCAAGAGGTCGAATGCAAGGCGACGGGAATCGGTGTCAAAAGAGCGGGCGTCCGCGAACACGTAGAACGCGCCTTGGGGAACGACGGGGACGCCGAATCCAAGCTTCCGCAAGCCATCCACCAGGAGGGTGCGCCGTCTGGCGTACGCGTCCCGCATGCGCCCAACGGTCGGCGCCCCGTGCTCAAGCGCCGCGATTCCTGCGTGTTGCACGAATCGATTCGCCGAGATGAACAGGTTCTGCTGGAGCACCTGAAGCGGACGGGCGGCCGCGCGCGGAGCGATCACGTATCCAAGCCGGAATCCCGTCATCGCGTAGCGCTTGGAGAAACCGTCGAGCACAAAGGCCTGGTCCGTGAGCTCGAGGGCCGAGGTGGTGCGGGCGTCGTCGTAGACGAGGCCGTCGTAGATCTCGTCCGAGATGAGGGGAACGCCGAGCTCTGCCAGCGCGGAGAGGGTCTGCCGGGATTGGACGGCGCCGGTCGGGTTCGCCGGCGAGGCGACGACGATGGCCCGCGTCCGCGGTCCGAGCGCGCGCCGCACCGCCTCGGGATCGAGCGGGTAGCCGGCTTCGGCGCGCGTCGGCACGAAGACCGGAGAACCGCCAAACACACGGATGAAGTTCGGGTAGCAAGGGTAATGGGGCGTCCCGAGGATGACCTCGTCCCCAGGGGCGACCAGGAGCGCGAACACGAGCTGCATGGCCGACGAGGTGCCGTTGGTCACGACGATGGAGTCCGGGTCCACGCGCACGCCGAAGCGGCGCGCGTGATCCGCGGCAATCGCCTCGCGCAGCTCGAGCAGACCCCGGCTGTCGGTGTAACGCGTCTCACCGGCGCGGAGTGCGCGGATCGAGGCTGCGACCGCCGCGGCCGGAGGCGCAAAGTCGGGCTCGCCGACGCCGAGGTGCACGATGCGCCGCCCCTCGCGCTCGAGCGCGAGCGCGCGTTCCATGACCTCCATCGCGAGGAACGGTTCGACCTCGCGCACGCGGTCGGCCAGACGTAGCGACATCGCCGCGGGGTAGCCGTGTGGGCCGCGCATGTCAAGCCAAGAGAAGCTGCAACTCAGCGGATTTGGGAGAGATTCGCCTCGTTCTTCGCTTTGACACCCCGGACCTCGGCTGATACCTTCGCGGCCGCTCAAACCCGAGGGTCGCGCATGTCCAAGGGCCTCCAGATCGCGCTCGGTGCGATCGTGGTCGCAGTCCTCCTGGGTTGGTATGCATCGACGAGCCTGCGCGAAGGCGCGACTTTTCGTTACTACCAGACGCTTTCGGAGTTCCGAGCGGCGGGCCCGACTGAGGGGCGGGTCCGCGTGCACGGCTACGTGGCACCGGGCTCGATCGCGCGCGACATCGACAGCAAAAGCGTGCGCTTCGCGGTGCAAAATGATCCGCCTCACAAGGCGGGGATCGAAGCGGACGGCCTCGCGGTGCGGTACGCGAGCCTCGAGCTGCCTGACCTCTTCAAGGACGGCGCGGAGGTGGTAGTCGAGGGACGAGTCGAGGGCGAGGGATCGGATGCCGTCTTCCACGCCAGCAACGTTCTGGCGAAGTGCCCGTCGAAGTTCCAGGCCAAGCAGACCGAGTCGGCACCGTTCTAGCGCGGGCACGCACTGCGTGAATCGCGCGGCGCCCGGACCGGTCTCTCGGATCTGTGATGAAGAGACGTAACAGACAGGAGCCCCCGTGTCCGACCTCGGATCCCACGCCCTTCGCCTCGCCCTCGTGGTCGCGGTCCTCGGGATTGCGAGCGGCGTCTATGCCGGCGTGATCGCCATGCGCCAGCGCCGCATCGGGGCTGCCCTGCCGAGTGAGGCCCTGGCCTGGGGCCGAGTCGCCGAGCGTTCGGTGTGGCTGTGTTTCGCCTTCGTCTCGCTCGCGATGCTCTCGCTCTTCCACGCTCTTGCCAACTTTGAGTTCCAGCTCCGATACGTGGCGGAGCACACCGCGCGCAGCATGGCTCTCCACTACCGCCTCGCCGCGCTCTGGGGCGGTCAAGCGGGTTCGCTCCTGCTTTGGCTCTGGATGCTCACCACGTACGCCTCCGCGTGCGTCTGGTTCCAGCGCCGTGCGAGCCGCAGTCTCATGCCCTGGGTCGTCGCGGCGCTCATGGCCAACGCTTCCTTCTTTCTCGTGCTGGTGAATTTTGTCACGAACCCGTTCACGAAGCTTGCGCCGGGCGAGGTGCTTTCGGACGGCGCCGGGCTCAATCCTCTGCTGCAGCATCCGGTGATGATGATCCATCCGCTGATGCTCTACACCGGCTTTACTGGCTTCGCGGTGCCGTTTGCATTCGCCTTCGCGGCCCTCGTGACCGGGGAGCTCGGAACCGCGTGGTTCCGCACGACGCGACGCTGGACGCTCTTCCCGTGGTTTTTTCTTTCGATCGGCATCCTGCTCGGCGGCCGCTGGGCCTATGAGGTGCTCGGCTGGGGCGGCTACTGGGCCTGGGACCCCGTGGAAAATGCCTCCCTCATGCCCTGGCTCGCGGGCACGGCATACCTGCACTCCGTGATGATCCAAGAAAAGCGCGACATGCTGAAGCTCTGGAATCTCGTGTTGATCGGCCTCACGTATTCCCTGTGTCTGTTCGGAACGTTCCTCACGCGAAGCGGCGTCGTATCGTCGGTCCACTCGTTTACCGCAGCCGGATGGTTTGGGTACATCTTTCTCGGCTACGTGCTGGCGATCGCCGCCGCTTACTTCTGCACGGTCTTCTACCGGCGCGGCGCTCTGCGCAGCACCAACCGTCTCGAGTCGGTGGTCTCCCGAGAGGCGAGCTTCTTGCTAAACAACTGGCTGTTCCTCGGGATCCTCGCGTTCGTGTTCTGCGGCACGCTTTTTCCTGTGCTCTCAGAAGCCGTGAGCGGCGTCAAAATGTCCGTCGGCCCGGCTTTCTTCAACTCCTTCGTCGGTCCGCTGGCCCTTGGACTCCTGTTTCTCACGGGTGTCGGCCCACTCATCGCCTGGAGAAAGGCGTCCCTCGCGAGCGTGCGCCGTCAGTTCCTCTGGCCAGTGACCGCAGGACTCACGGGGGCCGCAGCCCTTCTCATCGTGTTCCGAAGCTCGACGATCCATCCCTACTCGTTCATGGCGTGGACGCTCGGGGCGTTCGTCACAGGAACGGTCCTTCAGGAGTACGTGCGGGCCATCCGCGCCCGGATGCGCAACGGAGAGGGCCCCGTCGCCGCGTTCGCGAGTCTTCTTCGCAAGAACCAGCGTCGCTACGGCGGCTACATCGTCCACCTCGGCGTCGTTTTCATCTTCCTCGGCATCGCCGGCTCAGCCTTCAATGAGGAGCGCCTCGAGACCATCGCTCCCGGCGGCGAGATCCGACTCCACGACTACCGCCTGCGCTATCTCACCGCGAAAGCGCTGCCGAAGCAGCACTACGGCGGCGCGGTCGCGCGCCTTGCGCTCTATCAAGACGACCAACCCCTGGCGGTGATGGCACCCGAGCGTCGCATGTACTGGCTCGAGCAGCAGCCCGCTTCGATCCCGAGCATTCACTCCACGCTCCGTGAGGATCTCTACGTGATCCTGACCGCCGTGGAGCCCGACGGATCCGCCACGGTCAAGGTCTACCGCAATCCGCTCGTCAACTGGATCTGGATCGGGGGCTATACCTTCGTGCTCGGAACGCTCGCCATCCTGTGGCCGCATCCTCAAAAAACCGGCGAGTCGAGCGGGGCATGACCGAGCCGACGGAGCGCGCCGCGCCGCCGCGGTGCCGCGCGGCGGCGGGTCGCCTCGGAGCCGCGCTGCTCGTGGTGCTCGCAGCCGCGTCCGCGCGCGCACAGCACGCCGGGTTCACGGCGACGGATGTGCCGGCGGGCCCGGCTTCCATTCATGGGAAGGTGGTGCATCCCGAGCATCCGGATGCGGCGGCCGGTGTGGAGGTCGTGCTCTACGCGCTCCCGAGTTCGGGTGTGCCGGGGCTGCGGCGCACGCAGACCGATGCGAGCGGCGCGTTTGCTTTCGAGGGAATCTCGAACAACCCCGAGGTCGCGTATCTCGTGGGAGCGCGCTTCGCCAACATCCCCTTCCCCGGCAGCCGGATCGCGTTCGCCCCGGGCGAGACGGACCGCACGACCGAAGTGCGGATCGCCGACCCCACGATGGACCCCTCGGCGGTCTCCGTGGTCGAGTCGAAGGTGCGGCTCGACCGCAGCGCGGCAGGGCTCGCCGTGATCGAGACTCATGAACTGCGAAATACGGGCAAACAAGTCGTGTTCGTGCCGGGGCCAGCACGTCCCAAAGCGAAGCCGGCCTTTGCCGCGGACTTCCTGCCAGGTGCGAAGGATCTCACGCATCCCCTCGGCATGAAGCCGGACGGCCTGGTCGATCGTCCCGGCGGTCTCGCATTCTTCGGACCCATCTATCCGGGCGATCAGGAGTTCACCTTTTCCTACGAGGTTCCCCTCGGCGCCGGCAGTGCGCGCGTCCTGGAGAAGCGTTTCCCGAGCGCTGCGCAACGGGTCCTCGTCCTTGCGAGCGAGGCCGTGGGTGCGGTGCGCGCACCGGGATTCGGGCCCGCCGAGAGCGTGAAGGACGAGGACAAGTCCTACCGAGCGCTCGAAGCCAAACGGGTACCGGAGGGAGCGACCTTGGATCTCGCTCTCGAGCTTCCGCCGATGCGCGCCGACCCGAGCGCGCTCAGTGTCACCGAAGTGCGCCTCGTGCTCGACGTCGACGATGCCGCCGTCACCGTGCAGGAGGAGCACGCCTTGCGGGTGGCCGAAGGCCCGCCGCTGCTCGGTTCTCCCGCGCAGCCCCTCTTGTCGATTCCGCTCCCGGACGGTGCCCAGGATGTGCGCTTTGCAGCGGAGACCTCGGCAGTCGGCCTCGTCCCCGACTCGCGCGGAGGGCTCGATGTGATCGGGCCGCTCCCGGCCGGGGAGTCGAGCCTGCGCATCCAATACCGGGTGCCCGTGCGAGACGGCAGGGTCGCGCTCGACCGCGCTTTCGGAGCCGGGTTCCCGCTGCTCTCGGTCTATGTCGCCGACTCCGGCATCGCCGCTGAATCGGAACGCCTTCACCGCCGGCGGCCGGTGCGGACGGAGGACCGGGCGTACCTTCACCTCGAGGCTTTCGAGATTGCGCCGGGAGAGACCGTGCCGCTGCGTCTGGCTGCGCTTCCGCCGGTCGCGGGCCTCCCGCCTGTCGCCGAGATGGTTTTGGTCGCGCTGCTCGCCGCGGCGGCGGTGGCGATCCTTGCGCGACCGGTCCTTCGGCCGAGAAGCGTCGCCCTCGAGGCGATGCAGGCGCCCGCCGACCGCCGCGAACGCGACTCGCTCTACACCGCCATGCGTGACCTCGAGGACGATTTCGAAACCGGGAAGGTCGCGGAGCCTGACTACCGTACGCTCCGCGAGGAGCTGCGGGGTCGCGCCCTCGTGCTGCTGCAAGCCGAGCGCGACGCCGAGCGCATCGCCGGCGAACGAGCCCGCGCACACAAGGCGCCGAGCGGGCCGTCGTCCCCCGCCCCGTGTCGAGCCTGCGGCGCTTCGCCGCGCCCGGAAGATCGCTTCTGCGGGCGCTGCGGGGCACCCCTTGCCCGGCCCGCGGAACTCGAGGCTTCGGCGTGACCGACGCCGCGATTGCGGCGCGCGGGCTCGAGAAGCGCTTCGGTCCTGTGGCGGCGCTGCGCGGCATAGACCTCGATGTGCCGGTTGCGACCACGCTGGCGGTCCTCGGACCCAACGGCGCCGGAAAGTCGACACTGCTGCGTTTGGTCGCGGGACTTGCGCGCCCCAGCGCAGGCACGCTGCGGGTGGGCAACCCGAGCGACGATCGCCGACGAACGCGTGGACGCGTGGGCTATCTCGCCCACGCGAGTTTTCTGTACCCCGCCCTTACGGCCCGGGAGAATCTGATTTTTGCCGCCCGTCTTTACGGCGTCCTCGACCCCCGGCGCCGGGCCGCGGAGCTGCTCGAAGCGCAGGGGCTCGCAGCCGTCGCAGACCGCCCCGCGGGCGGCTTTTCCCGCGGCATGGCCCAGCGACTGGCCATCGCCCGAGGTTTGGTCCACGACCCCTCGATCGTGCTGCTCGACGAGCCCTACACAGGACTCGATCGGGCCGCAGCACATGCGCTCACGGGACGGCTGCGCGAGCTGCGCGCGGCAGGTCGCACGCTCGTGCTTGTGACCCACGAGCTCTCGCGCGCCTGCGAACTCGCCGATCGGGCGATTGTGCTGGCCCGCGGTCGCATCGTTCACGCAGCCGAAGGTCCGGGCCTCGCGCTCGACACCCTCGAGCGGGCGTACCTCGCGAGCGTCGAGTCCGCCGCGTGAACGTCCTGCTCGCGGTGTTGTGGAAGGACCTTGTCTCGGAGTGGCGGACCCGCGACCGCATCGTCTCGATGCTGCTCTTTTCGATCTTGGTCGTCGTCGTCTTTCACTTCGCCCTTCCCGCGGACGCGAGCCAGCTGCTCCAGACGGGGGCCGCTGGCTTGCTCTGGGTCGCTTACTTATTCGCATCCGTTTTGGGCCTGAACCGGGCCTTCGCGCTCGAGCTCGAAAACGAGGCGCTCTCGGGTCTCGCCTTGGCCCCCGCCGACCGAGGCTGGATTTTCCTCGGCAAAGCGGCGGCCAACGCGCTCTTGCTGTTTCTCGTGCAGGCCGTAACGGCGCTCGCCTTCGCTCTCGCCTTCGACGTCGGCCTTGGCGCGGTTGCGCTGCGGTTCGCCGTGGTGATGGCCCTCGGCGCGCTCGGCCTGTCCTCCGTCGGGACACTCTTCGCTGCGGTTGCCGTGCGCACGCGCTACCGCGAGGTCATGCTGCCCCTTCTGCTTTTGCCTGTCATGATTCCCATCTTGCTCGGTGCGGTGCGGGCGAGCGCGGCGCTGCTGGAACACGGCACGCTCCCCTCGGCCGAGCTGCGCCTGCTGGTCGTCGCGGACGTCGCGTTTTTGATAGTCTCGTTCGTGCTGTTCGAATACGTCCTCGACGAGTGAAACGGGCGCTTATGCAAGCCGGTGTTCTCGATCGCGCCGCTGCGAACCTCCGCACGCCAAGCCTGTGGGCTTTGCTGGCTCTCTCGGGGCTGTACGCCGTCGCGGTCCTCACCGCGCCCGAGGACGCCGTCCAGGGCGTGATTCAAAAGATCCTCTATGTGCATCCCGCCTGCGCGTTTGCCGCCTACCTTGGGTTTGGACTCACGGCGCTCGGGGGGGCGCTCTACCTCTGGCGCGACGACGAACAGTACGACCGGCTCGCGCTCGCCTCCGCCGAGGTGGGGGTCGTGTTCTGTACGCTTGTCATCCTGACCGGCCCGATCTGGGCGCGCGGCACCTGGGGGCGCTGGTGGTCCTGGGACCCGCGGCTCACCGTCACGCTCTTGCTCTGGTTCGTCTACCTCGCCTACCTGCTCCTGCGCAGCTTCACCGAAGGGAGCACCCGCGCAGCGCGCTTTGCGGCGGTCTACGGCATCGCTGGAGTGCTGGCGATCCCCCTCAACTACTTCGCCATCGATCTTTTCGGGGGTCGCGCCATCCATCCCGAAAATCTGGGGCGCGGGAGCCTCGGAGCGGGCATGGGCTTTCCCTTTGCCTTGGGCATGGTGACGGTGCTCCTGGCGTTTTTTCACCTGCTTGCGCGCCGACTCGAGCTTGAGGGCCTGCGCGCCCACGACGCTTTTGCCGAGCCTGCGCTGCGGAGCGGGCCGGCGCGAGCGGAGGGCTCGTGGCCTACGTGATCGCGGCCTACGGGCTCGTGGTGACCACGCTCACCCTCTACGCCTGGCTCCTTGAGCGTGAGCGGCGGCGCTACACGAGCGGACGCTCGCATTCGGAGTAAAATGGAGGTTGACAGTCGAGCGGTCCAGGGAGTATAAAAGGCTCGGCCTGTAAGCTACGACTCTTGTTGGTCTTTTTCGCCAAATTTTGAATGGATGCGCTCTCCGCCCCACCCCTCCACTGGACGGGTGTGCCCGCGCGAGGCGCTTCGGGAGTCAGCGAACTCGCAGGCGTGAGCCGACGATTTCGAGCTGCGACGAAAGTTGCGGGATTTCCAGTGAGAGCGGAGGCAGGAGTAGTCCCGTTCTCAAAAGGAGTCGGAACGGATTGGGCGTGAGGCTGACCCGCCGCATAAGCGAGCGGCAAACGGGCGGCAGCTGTCCAACCCAACAAGCGGAAAATCCTTTCGCGGTGGTCCCCCACCCACCGCTTGGCGCGGGGCTTGCTTGGTCTTCCGCTGTGGCCCGGGAAGACTTGGGGGCAAGCCGCGGGTATGGCCGCGAAAGGATCTAAGGCCTGAGATGCAGAGCAACGAGGGCCTCGGAGGCGGTCCGGAGAGGATGGCAAGCATGAAGCGAGGCGTCGGGTACTGCGAGAACACGGATTGCGAGGACTACGCCAAGGGCGTCTTCCTCTTGAACCACGGTGACACGTTCTACTGCCCCCGCTGCCGTCAGCTCGGCAAGGTGGAGAAGGAACGGGGCTTCTACACAGGCAACTCCGACATCTTCAAGGAGGTTCGGGTCGAGTACAATTTCGACCCGATCCACAGCGTGTACCGCGAGATTGCGATCGTGCGGGACGAGAGTCTTTGGGGCCGGAACAACGTCTATACGCTCCAGTCGCCGCTCATCAAGACCGAAAAGCGCGCGCTCAAGGTCGCGGAGGCGATCCTCGCCAATCTGAACCGATACCGCGGCCTGCTAAACGGGGACGACATTCCGCGCACGACGGAGATCATCCTGTCCTTCGACGACCCGATGGACGAGTTCACGCGCAAGCTCCAGCAGCTGTCCAAGGAGTGGGAGGCGAGCGGGTTGCGCGAGGCACCCCGCTAAACCGCCGAGCACTCTCGCCGGGAGGCTCTCTCCTCCCTGCGTGTCGCGCGCCCTAGAGCCCTAGTCGCGGATTTCCCGCCGGCCCTGAACGTTCGCCTCGCCCTCGATTCCGCGCACCCGGGTCTTCAAATCGATGGCCAAGCCCGCGAAGATTGAAGAGAGCCCGTGGTGCTCGTGTCGCGTCACTGGAGCGCTCGGCGCGCCGAACGCGTCCGCGATCGGTGCGCGGTACCACGGGAAGAGGGTGTCCGGAAGGGCCTCGGGATCGAACCAGCGCAGCGCGAGTGTTTCATGGCTCGGCCGGAGGCGGCCGCCCGCTGCCTGGCACAGATACACCCGCGCCGTATGGGGCCGGAAACCGCTGCGGACGTAGTCGCCGACCACGCGCTCGACGCTCACATGGAGACCGGTCTCTTCGTGGAGCTCTCGGCGGAGCGCGTCCTCCAGGGCCTCGCCACGCTCCGGTGTCCCACCGGGGAGCTCCCAGCCCCGCAGATCGCTCCGCGCCGCCAGCAAGAGCTCCCCCCGCTCCGAGCGCACGATGCCCTGGACAACGACCAGCGGGGTGCGCTCGACGACACGCGGCGCTGCGAGCCCCCACCAGGCGAGCTTTGCATACACCAGCGGGGCACGGGAGAGACGCCCGAGCGCGCGCAGGTCGGCGCGCAGACCGCTACTCCACGATCTTGTTCAGGGGATACTCGACAATGCCCTGTGCACCGGCCTCGGAAAGCCGCGGCAGAAGCTCGCGCACGAGCCGCTCCCCGACGATCGTGTTCACGGCGACCCAACGGTCGTCGGCCAGGGCGGAAATGGTCGGCGTGGCGAGCGCGGGGAGCAGCTCAATCACCTTTTGCAGTCGGTCCCGGGGCACGTTCATCATGAGGCCCACGCGGTCGGCGGCATTGATCGCACCCTTGAGGAGCAGCACGAGCCCATCCATCTTGCGGCGCTTCCACTCGTCGTCGTAGGCATCCAGATTGGCAATGAAGCGCGGGGTGGTGACCAGCACGGTGTCCAAGACTCGCAGCTCATTGGCGCGCAGGCCGTGTCCGGTCTCCGTGATGTCGACAATGGCGTCCGCGAGAATCGGTGGCTTCACCTCCGTGGCACCCCAGGAGAACTCGACCTCCGCTTTCACCCCGTGCTCGGTCAGGTAGCGCTCAGTGAGCCCGACGCCTTCGGTCGCGATGCGCTTTCCTTGGAGATCCTTCACGCTGTTAAAGGCAGAGCTCTCCTTCACCGCGAGCACCCAGCGCACGGGCCGGTAGTTCGGCCAGGGCGCGTTCAAATCGGCCAGCTCTTTCACCTTGGCGCGGTTCTCGAGCACCCAGTCGAGACCGGTGATCCCGCAGTCCATCACCCCCTGCTCGACGTAGCGCGCCATCTCCTGCGCGCGGATCAAGATGCAATCGATCTCGGCGTCGTCGATCTCCGGGTAGTAGGAACGGCCTGAGAAATTGACCCGGTATCCGGCAAGGGCGAGCAGCTTGCCCGTGGTGTCCTGAAGACTGCCCTTCGGCAAGCCAAGACGCAGCTTGGGGGTGGTGCGTGTCGTCATTTGCCCTTGCCGTACACCTTCTCGGGGTCGAAGATCCGCGTGCCATCGTCGGTCCATCCCGCGCCGTCCCGGCGCCGGAAAAAGCAGCTCCGCTTTCCAGTGTGGCAGGCGGCGCCTCCCCGCTGTTCGACCCGGAGCAGCACGGCATCACCGTCGCAATCAATCCGCAACTCGCGCACGAGCTGGGTGTTTCCGCTCTCCTCACCCTTGTGCCACAGGCCCCGGTTCCGGCTCCAGTAGAACGCCTCGCCCGTCTCGAGGGTCTTGCGAAGCGACTCCGGATTCATGTGGGCCACCATCAGGATCTCGCCGGAGGACGCGTCCTGAGCGATCGCCGTGACAAGGCCATTGCCCTTCGCGAAGTCGATGGAATCGAGCAGTTCCATGGGGAATTCGAGGCTACCGAGCACCGAGAGCGGCCGCCAGACGCGCGCGCAGAAGGGCGAGCTCCTCAAACGCAGGGCCACGCGTGTAGAGGGAGTCGCGGGTGCTGTCACGCCCCGCCTCCGCCCTCGTACGGTCGAGAATGCCGCGCCGTACGAACACATCGATGGCGTTGGCGAAGGTCACCGGGTTCGCTGCTTCGCGCCTCGATACCTCGCCCAAAAGCTGCGCCCGCTCGAACTGCTCCTGGACGCGGAGCGAGATGCGGCGGCCCGTCACGACCTCGTCCGCGGCCAGCACGGCGTCCATCGCGGCGTAGTACACCTCGAGCATGCCCCGGGTCTGCTCGGCGAGGAAGCGCAGGTAGGGAGCCCCTTTCTCGGCGACTTCGAGCCGCTCCCCCCGCCTGGCGATCACGCCCTTGCGTTCGAAGTAGTCGGCGAACGCCTCGAGGTGCGCGGCCATGAGCTCCCCGCGCGGTACGAAGAACTCCTGGTAGAAGAGCTCCAGCCAGAAACCGAGGTCCTCGCGCAGCTCGGACGCGGCGGTCCCGGCCAGGAGGCGGCGCGCCATAAAGCTGGGGGTCACCAGGAAGTGAAGGATTCCGTTGCGGTAGAAGTCGAGGGCGCGGCGTCGCGCCTCCTCGAAATACAGCAGCTCGCCCCGAGGATCTTGCGCCGTGCGGATCAGATCGGCGCGCAACAAGAATGCCGTCGACTCCCGGAAATCGTCCCGGTCGCGCTCCAGTGCGGGCGTGAGCCGCACGTCCTGCAGCCGCAAAAGCTCGATGATCTCCTGCATGCGGGCCACCAGCTCGTGTCGGAACAGGCCGCGCGCAGGCGTACCCAAGAGCGCGCTTGCCGCCACAGAAGTGGCGTTCGCAACCGTTGCCCAATTGATACGCTCGACAATCCGGTTGCCGAGGCCTTCGATGAAGCGGCGCTTCGCGATCTCCAGCTCAGGCGTCTCGGCCGCTGCGAACAGCGCCCGGTCGGGACCCATCGCCTCGGCGAGAGAGATCGGCTCGCCAAAATTCAGAAAGACACTGCCGAAGCGCCGCCGCAGGTACTTGCGCGCGCGCAGCAGGCCGAGCGTACTTTCGTTGACCTTCTCGCCACCCTCGAGCTCGTCGACCATCGCGCCCTCTTCGACCAAGCGCTCGTAGTTGATGGCGATCGGCACAAAGAAGAGGTCTCGTCGGCTACCCGCCAGGAAGGCTTCCACGTCCCAGGAGAGCATGCCGAGGCGGGGCACCAATGTCTTGCCGGTGCGCGAGCGACCACCCTCGATGAAGAACTCCTGGGTGAAACCCTCCTTCACCAGATACGCGATGTAGCGGCGAAACACCTCCTTGTAGAGCGGATCGTCGAACGAGCGCCGGAGAAAGAACGCGCCTGCGCGGCGAAAAAGGAAGCCAAAGGGACCAAAACCCATGTTCTCGCGCGCCGCGATGTGGGGGGGCACGAGGTGGTTCCTGTAGAAGAGCCACGAAAGAATCAGGAAATCGAAGTAGGAGCGATGGCTCGGCACGAGGACGAGGGGATGGCGCTTCGCGTACTCGGCGACTTTTTCGAGGCCATTCACCTCAATGGACGCGAAAAGTCGCTTGAAGATGGAGTTCACCGCCACGTTGAGCAGGGCGAGAAAAGTCGAGTTCATGTGAGCGGCGATCTCTCGGAAATCCTTTTCCGCCTCTCTCCACGCCGCCTCGATCCCGATCCCACGCTCGCGCGCGACCGCCTCCACCGCGGAGCGCACATGCGCGTCGCCAAGCACGCTCTCCTGGATCTTGTGGGGCGGCCGGAGCGTCGGGCCCTCGACCACCTTTTCCTCGCGGTACAGGAAGATGAGCAAAGAGCGGCGCACCTTGCGGGTGATCGCGGTCTCGCCTTCCTGCCGGCGCTCATCGATGAAAGCGCGCAGATCGATCGGCTCGCCCACCTTCACGAAGAGTCCGCGGTAGGTGGTGAGGAAGCCGACCACCTTCGCCACGTCCGAGGGGCGTGTCGGTCCGCCGTACGCCAGGTTCAAGAAGCGGCGCTCGGAGCGCGGTCCCTTGCGCCAGAAGAGCGCCAAGGGAACCAGGAACGTTGGCCGCTCGGCGCTCCACACGGCCCGAACCACCTCCTCGAGATTGTCGAGCTCCTGCTTGCCGACCTCCAAGGCGTGGCGTCGGCCTCGCAGCCATGACGTGAGCCGCGCCGTGCGGAGAAACAAGAATTGGGACTCGCCGGCGAGCACGAGCTGGCGGGCGTGCTCGCGCTCGGCGCCCCCGCCGTCCCTTCCGCGACCCTCGCGCAAAACGCCACGCAGCCGGCGCAGGCCGAGACGGATCGCCTCAAGCACCGGTCGGTAGTAATAGAAACGCACACCGTTTGCGAAGCCGGAAAGGCGCAATCCCTCGCGCAGGAAGAGGACATTGAACAGGAAGTAATCGAGGCGGCTTGCGTAGCGCATCACGTACACCACGGAACCGCGGGATTCGAGCTCTCGCAGCCTTCCCACCGTGTCGTCGTCGAGGTCAAAGTGACCGAAGAAGCGCTTTTCAAACCAGCGGAAGAAGAGGTTGAAGCGAGGCGTCATCGCCGAGAACGGATCGGCGAGGGAAGAGATCCTGGTGGCGACGCGATGCGGGGCGAGCGGCCGCTCCGACATGATGGGCCGAGGTGTACCACGCGGGTGGGGGGCGAGCAATGTCGCCCGCCCCACCTGCGCGCAGCCTCAGGCGAGGATCTTGTCGATGCTTTGTGCGATCTCCCGCGGCGTCCAGAGACCGCCATTCTCCTTCTTCGTCGCACCCTCGCCGCGCACCATCTTCATCTCCGCGATCGTTCCACCACCGACGAAGAACGTGCGGCCTGTCAGGTCCTTCGCGAGCTCGCTGGCGAGGAAGACGACGAGCGGGGACACGAGCTTCGGGTCCATTCGCGCCTTGGTCTCCTCCGTCTGGAAGAAGGGCAGATCCTCGGTCAGGCGTGTGTGTGCGACCGGCGCCAGCACGAATACCCGGATGTTGCTCTTCTTGCCCTCGAGGGCGAGACACCGCGAGAAGCCCCAAATCCCGGCCTTCGCTGCACCGTAATTGCACTGCCCGAAATTCCCCTCAAGCCCCGAGGTCGAAGAGGTGTTGATGATGACGCCACCCTCACCGCGCTCGCGCATGTGGTTGAAGATCGGCTGGGTGACACAGAAGGTCCCCTTGAGGTGAACCGCGTTCACGATATCCCACTGCTCCTCTTCCATCTTCGAGAGGGTCTTGTCGCGCAGAATTCCGGCGTTGTTGACGAGGATGTCGACCTTGCCGAACGCGGCAAGCGCGCTTTTCAGGATATTCTGCCCCCCCGCGATGGTCGCCACGCTGTCGTAGTTCGCGGCGGCTTCACCGCCCGCGGCACGGATCTCCTCGGCCACATGGTCGGCCATGCGCTGGCTCCCCACGCCCGATCCGTCCCGCGTGCCGCCCAAGTCGTTGATCAGAAGCTTCGCGCCCTCGGCGGCCAAGGCGAGCGCATGCTCACGTCCGATGCCACCGCCCGCGCCCGTCACGATCGCAACCTTTCCGTCGAGCAAGCCCATGGGGGTTCTCCTCTCTGTGGAGGGCGCATCCTAGCCGACGGCTGATTCGCGGATCAACCCGGTTATGCGAAAAGGATGGTGCGTAGGCTCGCGAAGGGTCGGAAGCCGAGCTTCGCGTAGAGGCTCCCGCCCGCCTCGTTTCCGTCGACCACCGAGAGCTGCACGTGCTCGGTGCGGGCCTCGAAGGCGGTGCGGCAAAGCGACGACACGCCCGCCGATGCGAAACCACGACGGCGTGCCGCAGGCCAGGTATACACGCCCTGGAGAAGCCAGCCCTGCGTTCGGCGCACGTCGGCGTAGCCGACGAACACGATGGAGCCGCCTTGTTCGATCACCTGAGCGCGCGGCAGGCGACCGCGCACCCAGCGGCGGAAGCCCTCCGGATCCCCGTCGAACGGATCGGGCCGCTGCTCCTCACGCAGGCTCGCGCGTGCGGCCTCGACCAGAGCGTCGAGGTCGTTGGCGGACGCCGACCGGATCCGTGCGCCTGACGGGGGATCCAGCAGTCGTGCGTCGCCCGGGCGCAACGCGTACGCGCGCTCGACGCGATCTACCAGCGCATGACGTCCGCGCGCCTCAAGCCTGCGCCAGAGCAGGTTGGCGCTCTCGATCGAGCTCTTGATGAGCCCGCTCTCCACACCGGCCAGGACCGCGGTGAGCACCTCGAGCACTGCCGGCGGCAGCTGCGCGGCGAGCACGACACAGGGCCGCAGGGCCGCCACGCCGAGCAGGGTGCGCCGGCGCCAAGCGCCCCAGAGTTCTGCCGCTGCTTCCCCTGGTGTGGGCGGCGAACCCAGACCGAGCACGAGGTCAAGCAGGAATAGATTGCTCTGTGCGTCCGCCGCCAAGAACCGTGCGGCGTCCTCGCGGTCCGCAGCCCCGAGCAGCCGAGCCTTCACTGCGCCGAGCACATCCGGCGCCTCACGCGATCACCACCAGGACCGCGCCTTCTTCGACGCTCGCCCCCTCCTGCACCCGGATCTCGCTCACCCGGCCCCCACACGGGGCCTCGACCGGAATCTCCATCTTCATGGACTCAAGGATGATCAGCACGTCGCCCTCTTGCACCGCGTCGCCCACGACTTTCTCGATCTTCCAAACGCTGCCTGTGATCTGCGCCTCGACCTCGGTCGCCATGGCCTCTCCCTCCTTTGCGCGCTCAGCGGGCGCGCTGGCGCTGCATGAGCGCGCCGAGGTAGCTGATGGTGATCTCTCCGCGCTGAAATGCCGGATCGTCCAGCACCATTTCATGCACGGAGAGGTTGGTTTTGAGCCCTTCGATGGTCGTGGCGCCCACGGCAGCGCGTGCCTTCGCGATGCACTGCGTCCGGTCACGCGCATGGACGATCATCTTCGCGAGCAGGGGGTCGTAAAACGGTGTGACCTTCGTGCCCTCGACCACTCCCGCGTCGACGCGTACGTCGGTCGCCTCCGGCCAGCGTAGCTTGCGGATCGTGCCGGGAGAGGGCAGGAAGTTCTTGGCCGGATCCTCCGCGTAAATGCGCAGTTCGATCGCGTGGCCACTCTGGCGCAGGTCGGATTGCGTGAACGCAAGCGACTCCCCGGCCGCGAGGCGAAGCTGAAGCTCAACCAGGTCGATGCCCGTCGTCATTTCGGTGACGGGGTGCTCGACCTGAAGCCGAGTATTCATCTCCATGAAGAAGAACTCTCGGTCCGGGCCGAGCAAGAATTCCACCGTGCCAACGTTGTGGTAGCCGATGGCGCGGGCGGCCTGCACAGCCGCTCGCCCGAGCTCCTGCCGGAGCGCCTCGTCGACCGCGGAACTCGGTGCCTCCTCTAGCACTTTCTGATGTCGGCGCTGCACCGAACACTCGCGCTCAAACAAATGCATCGTCGCGCCTCGGCGGTCTGCCACGATCTGGATCTCGATGTGCCGGGCCCCATGAACGAGGCGCTCGAGATACACCGCTCCGTCCCCGAACGCTCCCCGCGCACGCGCCACCGCGCTCGAAAACCCTTTGCGCAGGTCCGCCTCCGTCTCACAGGGAACCATGCCGATCCCGCCGCCTCCGGCGGAGGCCTTGATCATGACGGGCCAACCGAGGCTGCGCGCCGCCGCCAGGGCGGCCTCCTCGTCCGCGACCACCGGGCTCCCCGGGACGACCGGCACGCCCGCGTCCCGCATGAGGAGGCGTGCCTTCGCCTTGTCACCCATCTGTGCGATGGCGTCGGGCGAGGGACCGATCCAGGTCGCGCCCGCGGCGCCCACGGCGCGCGCGAACGCCGCGTTCTCCGAGAGGAAGCCGTAGCCGGGGTGGACCGCGTCTGCCCCGCTCGCACGAAGTGCGCCCAGGAGCGCCTCCAGCTTGAGATAGGACTCGCGGGCGGGCGGCGGCCCGATTGCGTACGCGAGGTCGGCCTCGCGTACATGCGGGGCGTCGGCGTCTGCCTCCGAGTGCACCGCCACGGTCTCGATCTCAAGCGCCCGGCAGGCGCGAATCACGCGTCGCGCGATTTCCCCCCGGTTGGCAATCAGCACCCGACGGAACACGCGTCGCGGTTTAGCACGCCCCGCCAATCGCCTCCAAGCCGATTTCGAGACGGCGCCTTGGCCCTCCTGCCCTGCCTTCCGTATGCTCGGCGCCTCCGGAGGAACCGATGCTCGAGACTGTGAGCCGGGGCTTTAGCGCCGCGCGTGAACATCTGCGCGGCGTTCGTGCACTCACAGACGAAAACATCGACCAAGCATTGCGCGATGTTCGGGCCTCGCTGCTCGAGGCCGACGTCGACTTCACGGTCGTCAAGGGATTCCTTGAGCGCGTAAGGGCCCGCGCCCTCGGCGAGAAGGTCGAGACACGGGTTCGCGACGCTGCCGGCCGCGAGCTCCGCGCGACGCCGGGCCAGCATTTCGTCGCGATCTGTGAGCAGGAGCTCACAGAACTGATGGGACCCGTTGACCCGAGCCTCGCGAGGAGCGCTGGCGGCGTTGTCTCGGTGTTGCTCCTGGGTCTCCAGGGTGTGGGCTAGACCACCGTCGCAGCCAAAC
>DATGZK010000015.1:0-9439 GCA_035489755.1 Myxococcota bacterium | reverse complement strand
AGGGCTAGGGGGGCGGGATCACGAGGAGGTGTCGGTCAGGCTGATCTGCAATTCCCCCTGTACCCCCCGAACAACGGTGCAACCTGCTCTTGTCACTTGTTCCTTGATTTCGACCTGCTACGAACAGCAACGCTGCGTCTTTCGGTTCAATCGTGGGCCGCCGCGATCGCCCGCTGATCACCTCGCGATCCGCGGCCGTCAGCTGCTCGGGCTTTACGTTGTAGGTCAGCTTGTTGATCGTGCCCGTGAACAGGAACGGCAGCTTGTAGCTGTCGTCCACGGGCGTGCGGGTATCGAGTCCGATGTCGAGGGACTCATCGAGCGACATAAGGAACGGAATCGTGTGCTCCATCTTCTCCTGTGCCAGCACCCTGCCATCGACCGAGAGCACGCCGGTCCCGCCCTTGCCGAAGCCCGGTCCGTCGTACTTGAAGTCGAATACGATGGTGTGCCTGCCAGGCGAAAGCGAACGACCCAGCCAGTCGGTCGCGCGCTTCATTCTCCCTGGCCGAGCCATCTCGAAGTGGTGCCCGTTTACGGGGCTGGGACTCGACCGGAATCAGCGCGCTGGTTGAGCGACTCCGCTGCGGAGCGCTGCTCTTCGGAGTTGCGCGTCACGCGTCCAAAGTTCGAGCTGCTCGAGTCTCGCGGAGGTCAGGAGGTGAGCGTCGATCCAGCCGATCCCGACGCCTGCCAGGTTGTGTCGCTCGACGAACGAGATCACCTCCTCATGTGTGACCACGGGAGCGCGAGGCAGGGCCCCTAGAAGTTTCAAAATCTCGGCGCGTGCAGAGAGACGGCCGCAGGCGAGCTCCCCAATCACGAAGTCGTGACAGACGACCTCTCCACTCTCGAGAGCGATGGCGAGCTCTCGGTCACCTCGGCGGAGATGATCAACCCAGATGCTCGTGTCAACGAGGATCACGAGGCGGCACGGGGCCGGCGGCGCCGAACCGGGCGGAGATTGCGCTCGGTACCGCCGAGGGCGGCCAGTCGGCGCGCGCTCTCGCGCGCGATTAGCGCCTCGAGCCCCGCGTGGAGGAGAGCGGTCTTCTCGCGGATCCCGCTCAGGCGCGCGGCCTCGGTCAAAAGTTTCTCGTCCAGGTTGAGTGTAGTTCGCATCTGCATCAGTATGCATCATTGGTACAGATCCGCAAGTCCGCGAGGAACGCTGCCCGGAATGGAAAATGATGCGAGGCCGCAAGCGGGCGCCGGGGAAATGGTCTGTGAGCGCAGCGAGCACTGCGGTTTGTGGGTGATAGAGGGGCGTTCGGAAAGGCGAGACTTGGGGGGGAGCGCTCCCCAATTGCCTCGTGTGCAACGTCCTCGTCGTCCTCGCGTGACTTGGCTCGCGGTTCTGCGGCACGAGAACCCGAGCTATCTCGAAGAGAAGGGCATCAAGGACGGGCTCTCATCGCTTCTCGAGATGCGAGCCGCTTCCACTCCCGAGCTCGTATCGGTCCCGATAGATATTCTTCGAATTGATCAATCTGGCCCGACGTGGATTCAAAGGAAACCGCAATGCGGACCCGTCCCCTAGTCGTTACAACGCGAGACTCCGTGCTCTCCTCAATTCGAGAGCGGCGCTGTTAGCCCGCCCACGGGCGCGCGTCGCCATGGTGATGGTGCGCGGTGCTCTCCCCCAGCGATCTAACCTTACTTTGGCTCCGTTTGTGCCGTCTTCGCCGAGCCGACGGCTCCAACAGGCTCCCGGAGCCGAGACCTTCACGCCGCCGCCCACTCCTGCGACAGCACCTCCGCGTGCTCCAGTGGCCCAAGGCAGCGGTAAGAAGCAGACGACTCCTCGTTGACAGAACGAGCGCTCATAGGATTCGGGCCGCGCGCGTCTTGAACGCGCATCCCCTGGGTACCGCCCCAGGACGCCTGAACCTGGCCTCGGAGGGCAGGACCTCACCACCCGCCGCGTGCCAGCCAGTCGTCGAGCATGCCGAGCCGGTCCCAGCCCCAGAACGGCTCTCCATCGACGAACATCCACGGTGAGCCGAAGACCCCCCGCTCGACCGCACTCTCGCTCATCGTTTTGGTCTGCGACTTTAATTCCGGCGACGCGATCGCGGCGGCGAGCGCCGCCGGATCGTGTCCGAGCCGCGCCGCGACGCCGACCACCTCGTCGGCCACGCCAATGTCGACGCCGTCGGCGTAGTACGCCTTAAACAGCGCGTGGACCAGCGGCCCGACCGCGGCCGGATCGTCCCGCTCGACGGCGTAGCAGGCCCGGGTCGCGGCGAGAGCGATCGGCGGGTGATGCGGCGGCAGGCTGAACGGCGCCCCGCGCAGGCGCGCGATGCGCTGCCAGTCGCGCAGGGCATAGTCCTTCTTGAGCGGCGTGCGGCTCAGTCCCGTCGCGCCGGTGACCTTGAATGCCGTGCCCAGCATGAACGGCCGCCAGCGCACGATGCGACCATGGCGGCGTGCCACCGCGTCGATCTCGAGCGAGGCGAAATAGGCGTAACCCGACCCGAAGTCGAACCAGAACTCGATCTCGCTCATTGCTGGGCGATCGTCGGGAAGGGCCGATAAAAGCCTATACAGGGCCAGCTTTCCGATGTCGGTTCGGGAGATCCTTTTACCATTGAATCTAAGCCTCCTCGACCTCACACGATTCGGAAACTTCCTCAAGAAACTCCGGTTTCAGGTATTGGACGATCGGCGCCACCTTCTGCATTTGCTCGCGGAGAGTGGAGAAGGCGATCAGGCGATAAGTCTCCGACAGCGGCGGCTTGAGGCGAAAGAAGGTGGGGCGGTTGACCTCCGTCAGAACCTTTTCGCGCCGTTCGTCCGGAGCCACCAAGTAGAGAGGGATGTTCAGATTGGGCTGCATCGATACGAGGTCACTCATCCGCAGAAGGCCGGAGTAGACCGAAGTGGTGCTCTCAACTTCGAACGCCGCCACGATCGCATTCCCTTGGAGCCAAAGAACATCGATAAGTTCAATCGTACGGTTTGTAGCCTGGTCGAACTGGAGAGGCAGGCTCGAGCGACACCTTGGAAATTCGGAGAGGGGAGTGCCGTTGTATTCGCGGCCGCGATCATTGCGAGCGACCCACACATCGAAGCCCATGTCAGCTCCAAGCTTGAGCAGCAACGCTTGGATTTCGGTGTGGGACTTCGCTTCTAGAGGAGAGACCTGAAGAGGCTCCTCATCAGCAGCGACCTCGGGAATTGTGACAGATCCAATCGATGTGCGAACCGCGCGCGGCCGTCGAGCAAGCTTCCGCTTATCAACCTGGCGGACTATGGGATTCTTCTGTGCTTCGAGGAGGGCCGTAACGATCGCTTCGCCGTCCGCTGGGTCCCAACGTGTCGGCGAGCCGCGGAGATGGCCGGTCCAGGCATTTGGAGAGCTCAGATCCTTGAAAATCGAAAGCGAACTGCGAAGGGCCTGAATGGGAACGGCTGTCTCCGGTGTAAGTTCGACCACAGGCTTGACGCGAAGGCGAGCCGCGAAAGCCTCATCCTTCCAAATCGTGGCGTTATCACGAAAGGGCTCTGATGTTGCTTCGAGGACGGCGATGAAGCGCGAAATCCCCGTCAGGTAGCAAAGGAGATAGTCACCAAGGCGGATCTTCTGGACGGTCTTCCATCGGCTCTCGCGGAACCCGGAAACGTTTCCTCCCGCTTCCTTGAACTCGGCCCATGTAGTGCCAGTAAAGAGGTCGAGCCAATAGTTCCGAGATTTCACGGCTTCAGCTACCTCGCTGACGCGTTCGGCCCAACAGTTCGGGCTGAGCTGCCCCCGTCCGCGAACCACCGGAGTGTCCCACGACTGCCGCCCGTGCGACAACCACCAAGCGGGGTGGCCAGTGTGGCGCCTCCGAGCAGTGGGCAGTCAGCTCCTGCTCCTTGTACTTCGCGGCTGAGAGCCGGTTAGGGTGCCTCTCGAAGGCCTCACGAGATGAGTGTTTTCTGGTGACGCGCGAGATGCCTCAGCCCGTCCGCCAAGCTCACCGGCCCGCACCCTGTCACCGATCGACCGTGCGCGGCCGGGTTAGCGGCGCGTCTCCGAATCGACGGCAGCGGCGATCGCGTCGACCAATGCGACACGTGCGGCCGACGGTTCCTTGCCAGTGGCGACCGGCCACGCGCTATTTATCGCGACCACGAGTCGCCGCGCCGGATCGATGTGAATCATCTGCCCGTGAATCCCGAGGGCGTCGAAGGTGCCGTCATCCCACGTCCACCACTGGTAGCCGTAGCCGCGACCAGGCTGGCCGATCCCGGCCTGCTTGCGCGTCGCCGCTTCCAGCCAGCCGTCGGCCACGATCGGCCGGCCGTCTATCTGCGCGCCGTCGAGTATGAACTGCCCGAAGCGCGCGTAGTCGCGGAGCGCCGCCTGGAAGCAGCAGCCGCCCACCTCGTGGCCGGTGACGTCGAGCTGCCACGACGCGTCCTGCTCCATGCCGTACGCCGCCCAGATCTTCTCGGAAAGGTACGTCGCGAGGGTCTTCTGGGTCGCCTGCTTCACGAGGGCGCCGAGGAGGCAGGTCTCTCCTGTGCTGTAGAGCCACTTCTCGCCCGGCGGCGCCTCGCGCGGCAGCTTTCGCATGTAGCTCACCATCGCGTCGACCCCCGGGTCCGGGACCGCTGTGCCGGCTCGCGCGACATCCGAGTTGAGGTCGGTGTAGTCCTCGTTCCACTTGACGCCAGAGGTCATCGTCAGCAGCTGGCGGACGGTCACCCCGTCGTAGGCGCTGCCGCGAAGGTCGGGGATATAGCGGGTCACCGGGTCGTCGACGCTGCCGATGAAACCGTCGCGAATCGCCGTCCCGACGAGCGTACTCGTCAGGGACTTGGCCATCGAGAACGACGTCCAGCGCCCGGCCGCACTGTCGCTGAGCGCGTAGCGCTCGAGGCGGATCCGGCCCTCGTGGAGCACGACGATGCCGGCCAGCTTGTAGTCCGTGGCGTACCGGTCGAGCCTTAGCGCCCCGGCCCCGCCCAGCGAAAACGTGGGCAGTGGCGGGCCGGCCGGCAGCGGATGCACGGCGGTGCCGTGCGGCACGACCCGTGTGGGAAAGATCGCGTCCCAGTTAGCGAAGCCGAACTCGCGGTTCGCCTGGCTCCAGGTGACGGGCAGCCCGCGGAAGGATGCGGGGGTCCGCTCGGCGGGCCGTCCGGCGCGCGCCGGGGTGTCAGCTGCGAGAGAGCCCTGGAACGCGCCGACCAGCACGACCAGCGACAGCGCGAGGTGCGGTGTGGTTCCGCGGTGCCGCGTCGACCGCGACCGTCCGCCCGTCCCGCCCTGCTGTTCCGCGGCCGGGTCCAGAGTGTCGGTCCGGAATCCAAACTGCATACGGGCCGCCTGCGATACAGGGTGGAGTGGCTGGAGTGCGTCAGGAGGCTTTCGCGCCTACGCCGCAGAGATTACCAGCGGTTTCCCGTCGCACGCACAACTCTTTCGCCTACCCCCCTGTCAGGACGGCACGCGACCCGAACCCCGCCGCCGCGCCCGCCAGCGCGGGCACCCGGCCTCGGGCTACTCCTTGCAGGGAGCTCGGCCGGCGTCGGCTCCAACCGCCTTGCTGCTCGTCTGAGTCGTGGCGTCGAGCTCGACCTCGGCGTGCCGGCAGTGTCCGCTGGACGACAATCGAAACACCGGGCTCCATCTGGAGCCGCCAGGCGCACGTGACACGCGCTGGATGGAGCTTAGTCTTTACTGGATGCAGACTCCGAACTGGGAAACGATCGGCCCGCCGCCTCTTTCCCTTTTCGTTCTCGAGCAGGGCCGGGCCGCGCTCGAGCTCGCGCGTGTCGGCCCGCGCCGGAAGCGGCTCAAGACGGCGCCGCGCGGCGACGGTCACCCGGTCCTGGTGTTGCCCGGTCTTCTGGCCGGCGACCTATCGACCGTCCCTCTGCGGGGCTTCCTGCGCGCTCTCTCCTACGATGCACGCGGCTGGGGCCTCGGCGTGAACATGGGTCCGACCGATGCGCTGCGCACGAAGCTAGACGATCTCCTGGTACGCACGCGCGAGAAGCATGGCCAGGCCGTGAGCCTCGTCGGTTGGAGCCTCGGCGGTATCTACGCACGCGAGCTGGCGCGCGCACATCCGGACTTGGTGCGCTGCGTGATCACGCTCGGTACACCATTTCGCGACATCTCGGCCTCGCACGCGGCGCGGCTCGTGCCGATCCGCCCGGGCGGGCGCTTGCTTCGTAACGCACACGACCTGCGCGCCTATCTGCGCACGCCGGTTCCTGTGCCGACGACATCGATCTTCAGCAAGACGGACGGCATCGTGCACTGGCAGAGCTGCCTCGAGACGGAAGGCCCGGAGCGCGAGAACGTCGAGGTTGCGTGCAGCCACACGGGCATGGGCTTTCACGCTGAGACCCTGGCGGTGGTTGCGGATCGCCTGGCGCAGCCGATCGGGAAATGGCGGTACTACGCGAAGCCAGCGTAAGAGCTCGCACGATCGGAGCGGACTCCGTTCGCCGTCGCCGATGGGATTCAGTCAAGTCGCGATGCGATCGAGCGCGGCAGTCGCTACACCCTCACTTCAGGCGGGAACGGCGGAACCCGAGACACAGTGAGGCGATGCGCCGCGGTACATTTCGGCGCAGTCTGAGGCTACTCCCCGTATACGCCTTTCCCCGTGCGGCCCGGGCCGTTCGGCCGAAGTCGGCGACAGGATGTGCGACCGCCGCGACTTCCCTAAGCGTTGGCACAGAGATTGCTCAGTTCCACATTCAGGAACGGATTGCGTAGGACGTCGTCCTCCTGCGCTGCGTCTCGTTTTTTTCCGGTCCCCGCGCCACTTCTCTCCTGCCCTGCGCTGATCGTCCTACGCGCTTCGCCCAATTCCTCTGCAAGGAGGACGTTTGATGAGAAAACAACTACTCGCGTTCCTGTCTCGCGATCTCAGCAACGGATTCCTTTGGCTCCGTGGCCGTCGAAGGGCCAAGCTGCCATTCCGTCTCCGAAGCTTCCAGCGGTCGCTCGCCAAGGCCCTGGTCGTTGCTGGATTGCTGGTGATGTGGATCGCACCTTCGGCGACAGCCGCGATCTACTGGGCGAACCTTGGTCCGAACTCGATCGCCAGCGCGAACCTGGACGGCACGGGGGTGAACCAGAGCTTCATCCCCATCGGCACCGGCAATAACCCGTACGGTGTGGCGGTCGACGGGACATACATATACTGGACGTACACCGCGACGAACCTAGGTTACAGCCTTGACATCGGCCGCGCGAACCTGGACGGCACGGGGGTGAACCAGAGCTTCATCCCCATCGGCACCGGCGGCACGAGTGGCGTCGCGGTCGATGGGACGTACATTTATTGGACCCTTTCCAGCGCGATCGGCCGCGCGAACCTCGACGGCACGGGCGTGAACCAGAGCTTCATTTCCACCGGCATCTCCAGCGGCCCGTATGACGTCACGGTCGATGGGACGCACATTTATTGGGTAAACCAGGACGGCACGATCGGCCGCGCGAACCTGGACGGCACGGGGGTGACCGAGACCTTCATCACCGGGGCCACCTACGGGGTGGGCATTGCGGTCGACGGGACGCACATTTACTGGACGAACGATATAGCGAACACGATCGGCCGCGCGAACCTCGACGGCACGGGCGTGAACCAGAGCTTCATCTCCGGCGCCAACTACCCGTTCGGCGTCGCGGTCGACGGGACGTACATTTATTGGACGAACCTACATTCGGGCACGATCGGACGCGCGAACCTCGATGGCACGGGGGTGAACCAGAGCTTCATCTCCGGGGCCAACTTCCCGTACCAGATCGCGGTCTCGCCCACTCCTATCACGACTATCACGATCAACTGGGTCCCGGTCGGGAACCCGGGCAACGCGAGCAACTGCACCGCGGCCAACTGCGGGTCCGTCGCGTACAACTACCGGATCTCGAAGTACGACGTCACGAACGCGCAGTACGCGGAGTTCCTGAACGCGAGGGCCGCCTCGGACCCGAACTCCCTCTACGACCCGAACATGGGGTCCGACCCGAACAACGGCGGGATCACACAGAGCGGGAGTAGCGGGAGTTACACCTACGCCGCGATTCTGGGATTCGAGAACAGGCCCGTGATATACGTCTCCTTCTGGAGCGCACTGCGCTATGCGAACTGGCTCAACAACGGCCAAGGCAACGGCGACACCGAGACGGGGGCGTACACGATCACCCCGGACGGCGTCGCGGCCAACTCGATCACGCGCAACCCGGGCGCCAGCGTGTTCCTCCCGAGCGAGAACGAGTGGTACAAGGCTGCCTACTACAACCCCGCGACCTCTTCCTACTTCGCCTACCCGGCCGGTAGCGATACACCGACGGTGTGCGCGGCTCCAGGGGACACACCGAACACGGCGAACTGCGGCGCTGCGGCCGGGAATCAGGTGACGGGCGTCGGTGCCTATACTGGCTCGGCGAGCCCCTATGGCACATTCGATCAGGGCGGGAATGTCTACCAGTGGAACGAGCAGATCATGGGCTCGTACCGGGGCATCCGAGGTGGGTTCTGGGGCATCGGCGCCCAGGGCCTCGCCGCGTCGTACCCCCTCCAGGCCTTCGACACGGCGGCACGGAGCACCATCGTCGGGTTTCGTGTCGCGACTCTCGCCGCCGATCCGCCGTCGGGGTGCGGAATGGGAGGGGAAATGGCGCTCGCACTGCCGCTCTTGATGTGGCTGCGCTCGCGGCGACGGACAAAGAGCGAATTAAAGATCAATAGGTAAAGCGCCTTTGATTCGACATGCCCCGGCTTCGGTCGGGGCGTGGTCCCTTGTGCGGCGATCATCGTGGGCCTCGCCGTCCGTCGAGAGCTACTCAACAACCGACACTCTCAAGTGTATACCGACTACAAAACCTCTACTTAGAAGAGCCCCCTTTCGACCCCGCGCACCCTCCGAGGGTGGGTCTACCCGCCCCCTCCCTGGAGCCGCACCGCGCCGCTCTGGACGGCGGTGATCGCTGGCCGAGGGCGCCCGGGTTTGGCAAGATCCATCCACCGCGCGTGTGCCCGACGAGAGGTTCTTCACATGTTCGAGCCGAAGCTCCCCGCCAGCGTCGACCAGATCCGTTTCGACGAGCTCGACTTCTGGATCAAGCCGACCGAAGAGCGCGAGGGCGCCTTCGCGCTGCTGCGCCGGGAGCGGCCGATGTCGTTCCACCAGGAGTTCGAACCGCCGCCGGAGGTACCGCTGCCGAAGGGACCGGGCTACTGGGCGGTGACGCGCCACGCCGACGTGGTGACGGCGAGCCGCCAGAGCGATCTCTTCTGCTCGGGCAAGGGCGTCAACATTCCGGATCTGCCCGCAGAGCTGAACGAGTTCTTCGGATCGATGATCGCGATGGACGACCCGCGCCATGCGCGGCTGCGGGGAATTGTCTCGCGCGGCTTCACGCCGAGGTCCCTGGCGCGGCTCCAGGGCGACGTCGAAAGGCGCGCCGCGCAGCTGGTGG
>DATGZK010000014.1:0-9880 GCA_035489755.1 Myxococcota bacterium | reverse complement strand
ACGGACGTGGTAGCTGCGGTCTCCGAAGGGGTGGCGGTAGCCCGGGCGGTGAGAGCAGACGAGGAGCGTGCGCGTCGTGGGCGTCGCGTCGCCAAGAAACGCCAAGAACTCCTCCGATGCCGGATCGATCCAGTGGAGGTCTTCGATCACCAGGACGAGCGTTCGGAGCTGCGCGGCTTGCAGCGTGATCGCCTTCAAGGCGCCGAAGGTCTGTGCGCGCCGACTTGCGGCGTCGAGGGCCGCCACGGCCTCGTCACCAGGGGGGAGCGAGAGGAGCTGCCGCACGAAGGGCAGCGTCCACGCGAGATCCCCACCTAGGGCGCCGATTCCCTCCTCGATCTTGCGGGCAGCCGCAGCCTCATCGTCGCGGTCGTCGATCCGAAAGTAGCGGCGCAGCCCGTCGATGATCGGCAGGAAGGCTGTCGCCTTCCCGTACGAGGCACAGCGGCCCTCGAACCAAAGGTGGGGCCGGTCCTCGAGCCCACGACGGAACTCGAAGAGCAGGCGCGACTTCCCGATCCCCGCATCACCAACTAGGAAGACGACCTGGCCTTGACCGGCGGATGCCGCCGCGAAAGCCTCGCGCAGCGCCGCAAGCTCGCGTTCGCGCCCCGCAAGGGGCGTCAGGCCCACATCGGTAAGAACGTCAATGCGCCGGCGCTCGGCGCGGTGGGCAAGCACTTCGAACGCCCGCACGGGAGCCGCCCGGCCCTTGACCGCCAGTTCGCCGCAGTCGCGCGTGTCGAAAAAGCCCGCCACGAGGCGGTGGGTGGCTTCGGAGATGAGGATCGAACCCGCCGGCGCGAGTGCCTGGAGGCGCGACGCGAGGTTCGTCGTGTCGCCGACCGCGGTGTAGTCCATGCGCAGGTCGTTGCCGATCTTTCCGACCACGACGAGCCCGGTGTGGACGCCCACGCGCATCCGGAAATCAAGACCCGTGGACGCGAGAAGCTCCTGCCGCAGCCGTTCTACCCCTTGCTGCATCGCCAGGGCCGCCATCACTGCACATCGCGGGGCGTCCTCGAGAGCGAGCGGCGCCCCGAAGAGGGCCATGATCCCGTCGCCCGTGAACTGGTTCACCGTTCCCTCGAAACGGTGAACCTCGGCAAGCAGCACATCGAAGAATCGCTCCATGGCCGTGTGTATCTGCTCAGGATCGGTGCGCTCGGAGATCGGAGTGAAACCGATTACGTCGGCAAAGAGCACCGCCACGTGCTTGCGCTCGCCCTCAAGCGACGAGCGCTGACGAAGGATGCGCTGTGCAAGGTGGGGGGGGGTATAGCTTTGAGGCACGGCGGCGTCGCTTGCCGAGGTCGAGACTGACGTGGCATGTCCGCACGCGTCGCAGAAGCGCGCCGCCGCGCGCAGGTCAGCGCCGCAACTCGCGCAGACTCGGGCGAGCGGGACCCCGCACTCCTCGCAGAAGCGCGCCTCTGAGCGATTCACGTGGCCGCAGGATCCACATGTCATGGGACCAGCATACGCCGAATCGTGGCATGCGGGCTGCACGCCCTCCGCCCCGCGCGAAGTGGCCGCGAGGAGGCCGTCGGTCGACTCGAAGAGGGCGAAGCGATCGGATTCGTACAGGCCACGGCCTGGCTCGCGCTCTCGAACGCGAGGAGGAGGCCGTCTCCCGTGTGCTGGATCTCGCGGCCGCCAGCGGCGGACAGAACGGCCCGCAGCAACTCCAGGTGGCCCTTGCGCCAAGCCTCTCCGCTCTCGGCGCCAAGGCGCGCGATCGTTTCGGTAGACCCGACGAGGTCTGTGATGACCACCGTGAGAACGCGCGCGTCCGCCATCGGGAACATTTTACCGAAGCGCACCTAATTCCGAGCCAAGTAGCGGCATCGCAGTCAACCTCCCGCGCGCGAGGTTTTTCCGAAAGGCAGCAAACTCCGGTGCTGTCCTACCCCGAGGACCTACCGTCTCTGAGCCACCCCGGCCTCCGCCGCGTTATTGATCGCGCCAATCATGGCTTCTAACCGCTCCGAGATTGCCAGTCCTACCTTGAGAATGGTCTGGGCTGTCACATCCGTGGTTCCGCTTGCCTTTAGAAGATCATCGATCGTGACTTTATAGTTAATCAACGTTCATCCCTCCCCGATGATTGATGCCCACACGGGTTCCTTCCTGAGCCGTGCGTGGAGTTTGCTCCTTGGGTGCTGTCAACGCCAAAACGCGCACCCCTACCTGGCCGTCCGGGGGGAACGCGCGCCAGTCGACGGCCATTCGCGAGTGTGACACTTTAGGTGGGAAGATCGTTCGCCGGAGCGCGCCGAAGTGATGGGGAAGCGCGAACCGACGTGGGGGGGGCGGGAAGATCGAGCCGCCGCGGTTGTTCGTGTGTGGTTGGGCGACGCCGGCCCGCCCTCGCACGCCGGAGCGCACAGTGTCTTCACGGATTGCCGAGCGCGTGGGATCTTTTCGCGCGGTCAGGCGGCGCGACGGAGCCCGAGGCGCTTTGTCCCACAGATGTCCAGATCGTGTTTCAACGCGAAGCATCTCCACAGCGGAGGAGAGCGCCTTCACCTATCCGGAGCGTCCAGACTGGAAGACCTGTAGCTCCGCTTTGACCGTCGTCCCACTCTATGCCGCAGCACCGGTACGGTGATCCACCCTCAGGTCGTACCGACGAGAGTGCGCTATTTTATACACATGTCTTGGACCTTTATCTGCGATCGCGATGGCCGCTGCCAACTAGGACTGCGTTACAGCCCCACATTGAACCCCGTGCATGATCTGTACTAGAAGGAGGGTGCCAATATGCCGGAATCTCGGATTAAGATTGCGCCCAATACAGTAGCGTATGCTGACGAGGAGAACCGCAAGCTAGTAGTGGAGTTCGCCATCCCGGGAGCGCCAACGGATACCATCGATGTGAAGGTCCTGGAAGACAGCATCCACCTGACAGCACCAGCAAGGGATATCGAATATGTTTCAGCCCTGGCTTTAGCTTGGCAGGTGAAACCTCACAAAGCCGAAGCGACCTACGAGCACGGCCTGCTCCGAATCGAGGTGCCCTTCAAAGATCCGATGGAAGATGCTGTGAAGGTCGCCATCAAAGCAGGTGGCGCGAAAACGAAGACCAAAACAATCGAAGCCTGATGACTCGTTAAGATGGGCTCCTCGCCGGAAAGTGGTCGGGGCCTTCCAAGTGCGGTCGAACTTGGCAGTGAGGAAGAGCCGCCACTCGCGCTCCGCGGGTCCTTTCGCCAGCCGGCGTGAGCTGTACTGGGCAGGACGAATCGCGAGGAAGCTTCTCGTTCCACGATGCCCTCCAATTCGTGGTGGCGCGCGAACTGGCTGGCAGAGTGGCGCCACCAGCATCGAAGCGTCGCGACTCGCGTCCCCAGCCCAGCTCGGCGCCGCCGCGGGGTGATGGATCGCGCTTGCCTCACGCGGCTCTACTCGGAGCGGTGTTTCGGAGGAGAGGTCGGCTCGACGCGCTTCCCGCGCAGGGTCGTGCGCGTGGGGCGATACGCCTGGCCCGGCTCTCCCTTGCTCTCGATGAGAAGCACGATCGTCCCGTCGGTCTGGACCTTTCCTTCCACCGTAGAGACGATTCGGGTGGTCGTCGTGCGCGGGACGAAAGCGAAGTCGGGATCGACGCCCGGGACGTTGGACATCACGAGCTGTGTGCGGGTCTCGCCGCGGATCGTCTTGCCCTCGACTGTGCCCTCGCCCTTCCCGATCACGTGTGTCTGCACCCAAGCTCCCCCCGGCGTCGGGAGCATCGTCTCCATCGTGAAGGTAGACGTGTAGTGATCGTCGCCCTGGTCGAGGACAATCGTGCCCCGGATCGTCCGCTTGTTCTCCTCGCGGCCCGTCTCGACGGTCTCGCCCTCCACCAACCATTTGCCTCCGATCGATGCCGGAGAACCCTTCTCCCCGGGAGCCGCCGCGCCGGGGTCGGCTCCGCGGACCACCAGCGCGAGGGTGAGCACGAGGAGGAGCGGGAAAGCGTCGCGCGACATAGCAGTCCCTCGGTCAGCGTCCGGCGAGTCTACGCCTCGCGCGCCGCCGGAGGGAACTTCGAACGCCCACGAGCGGACCTTCGCTCGACCCGCGCGACCCCGGGAGTGCATGAAAACTAGTCGTCAGGCGTTTGCTTCCAGTGCCGCTCGATCGAGAGGGTCATGGTGCTCTCGATAGAATTCGATGAGCCGCTTCGCAGCGATGAAAGCGGCTCTCACCTTCGGTACCCCGGTGTCGAGACCTTGCCAGAAGGCGTATCGCTGCCGACGCACCAGTTTGATGAATCGTCAGACCGAAACCAGCGTCCCCGCTAGCTTTTTTTTCGACGTTTCCAGATCGGGTAAGGAACGGGTAAGCAGGAATTCCGAAGGCCCAGATGCCCCTGGCGTAGTCCCGGCGAGGAAGAGACCATGGGGGGCGCGTGTCTGGCGACGACTACTCGAAACTCATCCGCCTCTCGGAGGTCCTCGACAAAGCGGTCCGATGCCTCGTCGGCGAGGGACCGCTCAAGGAGCGGCTCGAGAATGCCTACTTCTACGAGCTCCGCCTCCTCCACGCGGAGCTCGCCACGGCGCTCCCCAACGAGACCGGCGCGAAGCTCCGCGCGCTCCTGGAAAACCTGAAGGAGCGGCTGGGAGGAGGAGGATATCTCCCCTCTGACACGCTCGACCCGATCGCGAGCGAAATCGTCTCTGTCTTCGCACGCGTGCAGGAGCAAATCGGTCGCTTTGCCGCGGATCAAGACGCCGGGCGTCAGTAGTCCGCGAGGACCTCGGCCGGGTGGCCGTCCTCGACCGCGGCGAGGATCTCGCTCGCAAGCGTTCGCACTTGATCCGGGATGAGCGTGCCGTTGACTGCCGAGCGTCACCCGGCCTCGGACTACGCGCAGGGTGCGACACAGGCATGATGGCTGGTGGGACGCTCCACCCAATTCCTAAACGTTGATGTCTTCGGCGCGGTACAACCGGACGCCTCGCGCTTGACCGATGAAAGGACAGTTTCGGAATGGACAGGGGCTATAGAACCTATCGTGTCAGCAGGAACACGGTCGCGAGCTCTCCACGAATCCTTACGCGAAAGATCTCCTTGATCCGGAGTCGAGAGAAGCGACTGGAGGCGGCTCGGAAGGCGCCGACGTCGGACGACAGTACGACTGCGCGCCAGCGGTCGGGTGCAGCCGTTCGCAGCCATTCCGTGATCAGATCAAAGTACAGGGCTGGGTTTGTATGGCGATCTCCGAACTGTTTTCCGAACGGCAGATTCGCGATCACAAGTGTGACGCTGTCATTCGACAGACTCGTGTGGCGCGAGTCTCTTATCTCGAGCGAGACGCTCTTGATTCCACGCAAGTTGTGTCGTGCCGCTTCTATCGCGTCGGGATTGCGATCGATGCCGATCACCGTTGCGCTCGGAGCAAGGGAGACGGCCTCGGAAATCAGAGTTCCCGTACCGCACACTGGATCGACGATATGGTCTAGATCGGAAGGCTGGGCGACGAACGCCATCGCGGCGGCAATGGTGGGTAAGATCGGCCGAAGACCCACCGATAAAGGTCCCATGAGCACAGCCGACGCCACCAAGGCGTTGGAGGAGTTCCGCGCGGCCGTTGAGCGCGTGCAGGCCCGGCGCCGTCGGGTGCGAGCCGGCAAGCCCTTCGCCAAATCGAGCCGCCCCGATGAGTCGGTGGGAGCGGGACCGGAGTTCCGCGCTGAGGCGGCGCCGCCTATGCTTGAGCGACGCGGCGCGCGCTCCAAGTAATGCGCGGCCGCTGACCGCCTGTCCGGGGCTGGAACCTCCTTCGGCAGGCGGTCTTGCTTTTGTGCGTGCCCTCCATCTTGAAGGTCCGCACCGCTCGCGCCGCTGCGCGGTGAGTGCTTCGCGCGATGCGATTCGAGAGGCCGCTTCATTTCCGGCGGACGGGCGGCCGCGGCGGCCCGCTGCGTTGCGCGCCCGGCGTGGGGTCGGATGGCCCCGACGCGGCCTAGGGCACCGTCGAGCGTGTGCGGGGCGAAGCGCTAGGCGCTTGGGTCGCGCAGGGCTCGAGGTTGAGTCCCGAAGCCGGGGAACCAGGTATTCAGTCGGGAGGACTCAATGCGCGAAAGCATCCGACGGCGCCTCGAGACGCCCGAAGGCAGGGCGCGCACGGCCCGATGGCTCGCCCACGTGCTCGAATCACCGAGGGTCCGTGTGGCGCTCGCGGCCTATGCCGGGACGCTCGAAGGGAGGGCCGTATTGCTCGAGGCGCTCGGGCCCGAGGCGCAGGGCGGCGGTGGGCTCGAGTGGCTCGAGGACCTTGGGCGGGGTTGAGCTTGGGGTGTGTCGCGCAAGGCCTGGCGGGGGCGAGCCGGGCGGAGCTCATCGTGGTGGGTGCTAGAGCGCGGTTTTTGGGGGGTCTAGTAGGGGTTCGGCGGGGTGTTCGTGGCACGACTGCGCAGCGTGGAGGGCGAATGGGCTCCACCTCCGACTTTTCTCATGCCGCCCACGCCCAAGACGGGGGCCACTCGATCGCCCTGGTAACCTCGGGTGTCAAGGTGCGGAATGCCGAGTCATTTATCGGGTAGGACGATGGCGCGGACCGGGCTTCGAATGATGCCGACGTTTCCATCGTCCCCCCTAAAATTCCGTACGGCGGGTAGAAGCGGTGAACCTCAAGGCGGCGCTCCGCGGTCGTGACGCAATCGGCTTCGGAGCCGGCATTCATGGCGGCTCGAAGCGCGACCATCACTGCGCAAGTATGCCAGCCCGTTGTCGGCGCCAAGCCTGTGAACGCGACGGCTTGTGACGGCCCGAAGCGTCCCAGGCGATCATCGCTTCGGCGGATTCGCGGGCTGGCTGGGAGAGGCCGGCTTCGGGCTCGTCGGCGACGGACGATCCTTCGGCGGCGTTCCTTGACCGGGCGGTTTCGCAGGCTGGCCGGGAGAGGCCGGCTTCGGCGGCGACGGGCGGTCCTTCGGCGGCGCTCCTTGGCCGGGCGGTTTCGCGGGTTGTCCGTGCTTGGGACTGCCGACCTTGGGGTCTGACATGAACCTCTCCGTGGGACCGCGGGAGAGCGCGACCCCGGTGCAGCCCGCAACGAGGGGAGCGGCGGGCCAGTGTTTCGGGGATGCCGCAAGAACCTGGAGCAGCCTCCGATGCGCGTCAAGCTACCCGCGCCAGGACTGGAGAATCGCTTCACGCGTCTGTTCCGCACCCATGCCAAGCTGCTCACCCCGCAACCGTGATGCGAAGAACGACGCGCTCAACGAACGGGGACGCGCCGTTGTCTGGGTACCAACCTTTGCGGCTGCTGAAGTATCGAGGGGTACGCGCCCCGCGACCGATTCGGCCGGGAGCCGCGCATGGACCTGATCGATAGCATTGGGCAGCTCCTTGCAAACGTGCTCATCGATTACTGCGACGACCATGACATGACGACCCAGGAGCTTGATTTTGTCCTGATCGCGGCCAAGAAGAAGCTCGGCGGCTGCCATGACCCGGATGACCCGCGGTGGCGGGTGCCTTACCGAGAAGGGCAGCCGATCGTGGAGGACTCAGCGTGATGGACCGGCGCCGGAGTCCTGCGACGAGCGCCTTGTGAGAGGTCGCAGACGCTCGGCGGACCCTGGCGCCGGGGGCTCCGCGAAAGTGGTAGACGCGGAGCCTCGGAAAGCATACGCCGTTTAGAGGCGAGCGGGGGAGAAAAAGGAGATGGACGCGGGCGATCGCACTATTGAGCGGCTGAAGCTCGTGCTCGGCACCGAGGGCTGGAAGGCGTTTATGGCGGAGCTTGCTGCCGCGCGAGGGCATGGAAGGGGCGTCGTTGTCGAGAAGTGGCTCGCCGTGGCCCGGGCGAAGAAGGCGGAGAAGCTCGCGGAGCACTTGCGCGTGGAGGCAAAGGCAAAGGCCGACGCTGAAGAGTCGCAGGCGCAGATCGAGAAACAGCGACAGGAGAGCGAAACATGAGAGACGAGGAGAAACAAGCACGACGGGAGATCGAGCGGTCGACCATTTTCGGCGAGGTGCTCGAGCAGCTCGACCGCGATGCGTCGGGGGGCGAGCTTTACGATGCTCTCGCGGCGCGCGGTTACTGGAACGAGGAAGAGCGCGAGGCGCTCATTCAGAGGGAGTGCGCGCGGGAAGTGCGGGAGCTTCTAGACGAGATTGCGCGCGCGCGTGAACATGAAGTCTAAGCTCAAGGGCGCGAGGTATCGCAACGCGCCCAGCGGGCCGGAGGGCGCGGCATGAGCGTGGTCGCCGCCGAGGCTCTGCGCCTCATCGATCTCGTGCGCCACGTCCGGGGTTCGTCGCCCGACGGCGCCGTCGTTGACATCCTCCTCGAGCGCGCCGACCGCCTCCTCGCGGCGGACGGCGGGCGCGACTGCAAGCGTGTGCTGACCGACGCGGAGGTCGACCTGTTGCTTGCGGGCGATGACCCCAAGGATGCGGCATGCGGCTGATTCGGCCTGATCTTGCTCACCCCGGCGTCTTGGGCGCGAGCGACCCCCCGGTTGACGCGCAAGGATGCCCGAGGCCGCGATCTCTCGGCGGGGCTCGCACCCGAGGGAGGGTTGCGCATGCTTACACCCCTGATGCCCGTCCACTTCGAACTCTGCTCCGATGTCGATGCTGCTGAGAAGATCGCGCAGCAGGAGAACGCAACACGGCTCGCCGACGTCAAGTCAACTGGCAAGCGACGCATACGAACTGATCGCCGATCTGATCCGCTGTGTGCTGACGAAGCCGCTCGAGCGATGCCCAGAGCGGGAAACCGTGGCGCTGAAGTTGCTCTGCCGTCTGCTTAACGACCTCCACTGCGCGCGGATGCTGGCGCTAAGCGGTTATCCCGCCCAGGCGTGTGCACTCGCCGCCTCCGCGTTCGAGGCAGCCTTCGTGGCATCGGATGTCGTCCACTCTGAGGAGAACGCCCGCCGTTGGGTAGAGCATTCGGAGACGATTGTCTCCTATAGCGGGGTACGCCCGCTTGTGCGGGGGGTGCTCGCGAGGCTCGGAGAGTACGCGAGTGCGCCGCAGCGAGTGATCAAGGAGGCAACTGACATCGCGTTCCACATCTACTCTCAGCTCTGTATGGCGAAGCACATTAATCCCGTTCTTGAGCGTAACCTTGGCCGCGACCAGGGCCGAAGATTTCTCGTCTTCAACGGACCGGACATGTCGGACGACGCGATCCGGGCTTCGAAGTTCGGGCTCGCCTATGCGGTGCGATACGGCGTGATCCCTGTGCGACTCGTGGTGAGCTTTGGTTTAGGGCGAGACGAGTGCCGAGACCTCCCCGAGCGCGCAGTAGGCCTCCACGAGCGCTGCAAGCCGTTCGACGCGATGCTGGCGCATTGGCCCTTACCCCCGACGGATGCGGGCCGGAGGGGGCGGCGTGAGTGACCGCGCGGCCGGCCTTACGCGGGCGAGGAAGGCGTGGCGGAAGATCGTCGAGCCGATGAACACGGAGCAGGTGCAGGAACTCTCTTGGTTGCGCTCCGTCGCTCAGCATCTCCTCGAGCCGACTGTATCCGCTCGCCCGCTCACACGGGGTGAAGTCCTCGACCGCCTGGACCTGGCGGCAGTGCTCGCGGACTCTCGCGGCGATCCTCCGGCGCAGGGTGGCAAGCGATGAGGGAAGAGGAGCTCGCGAAGGCCGAGCGGGCGCTAGCAAAGGCACAGGCGAGTTCGACGCGAAGTTCAGATCCCGATGCGGTCGCAGATCTGCGCCATCTTCCAAACGGCGAGCCCTGGTCCCGGCTGCGCCCAGACCCACGGGCGAGCACCCAGCGCTACGCGCGATGCAGGCTCGTGGCGGCCCGAGCCCACAGGCAGAGGGTCAAGGCACGGACCCACCCCATCCGAAGGGAGGTGGTCCTGCGTCCAGCTTGGCGTGCCTGGCGCAGCCGATTGTCTACGAAGAGGAAGTCGA
>DATGZK010000013.1:0-6812 GCA_035489755.1 Myxococcota bacterium | reverse complement strand
GCCATGCTCGAGCGGGAGGGAGTAAAGGGGCCCGAGGATCTCCTCGCGACGGGTCCCGAGGAGTCCGTCCGCGCGCAGCTCGCGGCCTTCGCACAGGCGGGCGCCACCGACCTGCGCGTCGGCGTACTGTGCCCCACGTCTGAGGAGAGGGAACGCACGCGCGTGTGTCTGCGTGCGCTCTGCCAGGAAGGGGGTTTCCGGTGAGTGACCTGCACCAGATTGATGCCCACCACCACATCCTGCCCACCGAGTACGTCTCGGCCCTCGCGGGGATCGGGATCACAGGTGGCGGCGGTATCCCTTTTCCCGCGTGGAGCGCAGAGGCGGCCCTAGCTCTGATGGACGACAATGGCATCCAGGCCGCGGTGACCTCGATCTCCGCGCCCGGCGTACACTTCGGAGACGCGTCCTTCGCCCAGGACCTGGCCCGCCGCTGCAACGAGATGTCCGCCCGCCTGGCGGGCGACCACCCCACGCGCTTCGGGTCGTTCGCGACCCTGCCGCTGCCGGACGTAAAGGGCACGCTCCTCGAGCTGGTGGGACCGTCGCAGATCGTGTTCGGGAGTGACTACCCGTTCGCACCAGCGCCGGTCACCGAGGCGAGCGTCCGGGGCCTCGCATCCTTTGGCGGCTTCGACGTACCGCAGCGAGCAGCCATCGAACAAGACAATGCGCTCGCGCTGCTTCCCGGGCTTCGCGCGCGGCTGGAGCGGGCATGAGCCGCGCCGACGAGCGGACCCGCAAGCCCACGCGACGCGAGGAGCTAGGCATCGAGTCAAGGCGGAAGATCGTGGAGGCGGCCGGCTCGCTGATGGGCGAACGGGGCTTTGCTGGGACAAGCATCTCGGCGGTGAGCCGGCGTTCGGGCCTGCCCTCGGGCTCGATCTACTGGCACTTCGACAGCAAGGAAGATCTCCTCGCTGCGGTGGTCGAGGAGGGAGCGCAGCGCTGGTTCGATGCCTTGCCGGGCCCAGACGATCTCCCGGCCTCCCCCACGGAGGCGGTAGAGGCCCTGCTCGAGGCCGCAGCGAAGTCACTCGAGCAGCACCCCGAATTCCTGCGCCTCCTGCTTCTCATCGCCCTGGAGCGGGCCGAGGTGGACGAGACCTCCCTCGCCGTCATCCGCCGCGTCCGCGCGCTCGCCCACCAGCGTCTGCGCCGGATGATGGGCACCCTGCTCGAGCCGTTCGGCGAGCGCGGCGCTGAGCTGGCGCCGCAGTTCGCGGCCTTGGCGCTCAGCGTGGCGGACGGCGCCTTCATCGCCCACCACATCGAACCGGACGAGACCGACATCCGGGCACTCTTCGACCTGCTGCGAAGGGCGCTCACAGCGCTCGCACGGGAGCTCGTGACATCGAGTGGGGAGGGGGCGTGAACGGCGCCGAGAGCCTCCTGCAGACGGCCCGGGCCGCGGGGATCGATGTATGCTTCGCCAACCCGGGCACGACCGAGCTGCCCCTGGTGGCCGCGCTCGACGCCGTCCCCGGAATCCGACCCGTGCTTGGTCTCTTTGAGGGCGTGTGTACCGGGGCAGCCGACGGCTACGGACGCATGACGGGTCGTCCCGCGCTGACCCTCCTACACCTGGGACCGGGGCTGGCCAACGGACTTGCCAACCTCCACAACGCCCGGCGGGCTCACACGCCCGTGGTGAACCTGGTCGGCGACCACACCACCTGGCACCGCGGTGCCGACTCCCCGCTCGAAAGCGACATCGGTGCGCTGGCCCGATCGGTCTCGGGCTGGGTGCGCACCTCGCGAGACGCGACCTCGCTTGCGTCGGACCTCTGCGACGCGGTGGCAGCAGCGAGTCGTCCCCCCGGTCAGGTAGCGACGCTCGTGGTTCCGGCCGACCACCAGAGCCAAGCTGCCCACGGCCCAACTCCTACGCCGAAGTCCGTGGCTCCCGCGTCGCCCGGCGCCGATCGGATCGACGCGGCCGTCCAGGCCCTGCGATGCGGACCGCGGTCTGCACTCCTCCTCGGAGGACCGGGGTGTCGCAGTGAGGCTCTCGAGTCCGCGGCTCGCATCGCGGAGGCCACTGGGTGCCGCCTCTTCGTAGAGACATTTCCCGCGCGCGCCGAACGCGGCGCTGGCACGCCGCGCCTGGAGCGGCTCCCATACTTTCCTGAGCAGGTGAACGAGGCGTGCAGCGACGTCGCCTGCGTCATCCTAGCGGGAGCCCCAGACCCCGTCGCGATGTTTGGCTGGGCTGGAGCCTCGAGCGCCCTGCTGCGGAGTGACGTGGAGCGCGTGGCTCTGGCGGGCGTCAACGAGGACGTCTCGAGCGCGCTGGCTGCGGTGGCCGATGCGCTCAACGCTCCGCGGAAGCTATCGACGCTCGCTCCCTTTGAACCCGCGCCGCCCCCCTCCGGTCGCCTCAACGCTGAGGCGCTCGCGGCGGCGGTCGCCCACATCCTCCCGCATCACGCCATCGTCGTGGATGAGGGAGCGACCTCGTCCCTTCCCTTGTATGGCGCCCTCGCCTCCGCTGCGCCTCACGCCTGGCTCACCTTGACGGGCGGGGCCATCGGACAGGGCCTGCCGTGCGCGACGGGTGCAGCGATCGCATGCCCCGACCGCAAGGTGCTGGCCTTCCAGGCCGATGGCAGCGGACTTTACACACTCCAGGCGCTCTGGACCCAGGCCCGCGAGTCCCTCGACGTCACGACGGTGGTCTGTGCCAACCGCGCCTACCGGATCCTGCAGGTCGAGATGCTTCGCGCGGGATCGGACGCCGGAGGTCGGGCGGCCCGGGCGCTAACGGAGCTGGCCGACCCGGAGCTCGACTGGGTGAGGCTCGCTTCGGGCATGGGGGTCCCGGCCGTGCGCGCGGAGGATGCGGACTCGCTGGTCCGCGCGCTCGGGCGGGCGCTGACCGAGCCGGGGCCGCACCTCGTCGAGGCGATCCTGACGTGACCGCCCGACTCAAGAAGGAGAACACCGTCCATACCGGCCTCTCCCTGTAGACGTCGCGACCTGCTCTTCCAACGCCAATAGAGGTGATAGCCATCGTCGATGGCCAAATCCGGATGGATCCTTCGTCTCCGTACGCCATGGCGTGGCTCGTGGACTTCCAAGAACGTTCCAATGCAGCCACGATCACACAACACCTGCGATCTGCACGCATCGCGTGATGGCGAGCGATCGGGTCTTGACCTCCCCCTCAACTCACCAGCGGTTCACTTAGTCTTTAGCGGGAGCGTGTGCATTGGTGTAGTAAGGCGTGAGCTGAGCCCACAGCTCCTCGGCGCGGTCGATACGCTTCTGTACGGGCTCCGCTACAAGCTGTTTGCGTCCGTTCTCACGGGCATCACGGGCCAAAGAGCCGATGCGGTCGTAAATCGGCTGCGTCGCGTCGAGACCCTCACCGGATTTGAGCTGACGCATGAGTTCCCGCGTCTCGCTCTCGAGTAGGCGCAGTTCGTCCTCCAGGCGGAAACGCGCATTTGCCTGCATCGAAGCGATGGTGTCGGGGGGTTGCTTTCTGAACTCGTCGCGCACACCCGACACGGCTTCCGCCAGCTCGCTGGCGATCTGCGTGACCTTCTGCTGGTCCCACGGCTGTTGCGCGGCGAGAATCGGGGTGGACGTAAGCGTCAAGACGCCGGCGGCGGCCCAGGCAAGATACGGGCGCAGTCGGTAGAGCGACATGGACTCTCCTTTTGGTTAAAGAACAGCGACCGGGCCAGCCTCGCTTCGCACTGGTTCAAGATCGTGCTGGCGACGCCGCGGTCCAGAGATGTGATGGGCCAGGCTTGCGCTTCGCGATCGGGATCAAGAGCCGAGGATTCGTGCGGTGAAATAGCTCGGTGCGTCCAAACGGTCATCGATTCGTGCGACGGGCACTGAGTTAGAGTACAAGCCATGGGAGAAGGTAGCGCATTCCTCGAGCGCTTCTGGGACTGGAACCTGAGTGCCCTGCTCGTGTTTCTCCTCATCGATACTTTCATGCAGCCCCGCTGCCGGAACCTCATCGAGCGCGACGCAGAGAGCGTCCCGCCGGGCGCTCACAGGAACCAGAGCGACTACGAAAGAAATAACGGGGTGAATTTGAATCAAGGAAGTCACATCCGGAATGATTCGAGGAAATGAACTGATGGTCGCCTATCGACTGGCCGAACCCCGAGAACCGCCGCAGCCTCAAGAGGTGCCCAAACCATCGCCGGGCTCGGGGCAACTTCTCGCTAATGTCGATGGCTACGGGCTGTGCCACACCGACGTGGGTCAATTCCGGAGGGCGGACGCGCCGTGACCGATCATTCCCGGGCGACTACGACAAGAGGCGAGCTTTCACTCCTCCACACCGCTGATGGTACACTCGTCGTTCGCTTGGCAGGTCCCTGGCTCCTCGCCAGCCCGCGCCCTTCACCGCATGAAGTGGAGCACGAACTCGCGCGTGGAGGCGTGACGCGCGTTGCCTTCGACGCGCACGAGCTCGGACGTTGGGATAGCGGTCTGCTTGCCTTTCTGACGGACGTCCTCGGTCAGTGCCAAGAGCGAAGACTCGTCGCCGATCCTGCGGGACTCCCGACCGGCGTGCAGCGCCTCCTTGCCCTCGCGGCAGCAGTCCCCGAACGCGCCGGGGCTCGCACCAGCGAGGTGCGGCCTGCGTGGCTCGCGCGCGTGGGAGCGGCGACGCTCGGCTTTTTCGAGGGGGCTGACGAGTGGTTTCGCTTTATTGGAGAGCTCACCCTGGCCTTCGGCCGGTTGGCGCGGTTTCGGGCGCGCTTTCCCTCCGCGGACTTCGCGGTCCTCGTTCAGCAGGCCGGGGCGGAAGCGCTCGGGATCGTGACGCTCGTGAGTTTTCTCGTGGGGCTGATCCTCGCCTTCATGGGCGCGGTGCAGCTCCTGCGGTTCGGCGCGACGATCTATGTCGCTGATCTCGTCGGCCTTGGCATGGCGCGGGAGATGGGCGCAGTCATGACCGCTGTCGTGATGGCCGGTCGTACGGGCGCAGCCTATGCGGCGCAGCTTGGGACCATGAAAGTGACGCAAGAGATCGACGCCCTCACCACGTTTGGATTTCGTCCGATCGAATACCTTGTACTGCCACGCATGATGGCGCTCTGCCTCATGATGCCGCTCCTTTGCCTGTACTCCGACCTGATGGGGCTCCTCGGGGGCGTCGTGGTCGGGACGGGCATGCTCGATCTTTCCGTCACGCAGTACTGGCATGAGACGGTTGCGGCGGTTCACCTGACAGACTTCCTGCTCGGCATCTTCAAGGCGGGGCTCTTTGGGGTGCTGATTGCCCTGGCCGGCTGCCTGCGCGGCATGCAGTCCGGAAGCAGCGCCTCCGCGGTGGGCGATGCCGCCACCCAGGCCGTGGTCACCAGTATTGTGCTGATCATTGTGACGGATGGAAGCCTCGCGGTGATCTGCAATATCCTCGGCATCTAATCCGTGGCGGTCTTCGCAGCCCCTGCGCCGAAGCGAGAGCCGCACATCGTCGTGCGCGATCTCACGATGGCCTTCGGCAATTTCATCGTGATGAAAGACCTCAGTTTCACGATCGGGCGAGGCGACGTCTTTGTCATCATGGGGGGGAGCGGCTCCGGGAAAAGCACGCTGCTCCGCCATCTCGTGGGTCTGACGGAGCCTGCGCGGGGGGAGATCTTCTATGGCAAGGAGAACTTCACGAAGGTCGACGAGGCACGGCGCAGTGAGCTGCTACGGCGCATCGGCGTACTCTTCCAGTCCGGGGCGCTCTGGAGTTCGATGACGCTTTCCGAGAATATCGCGGTACCTCTTGAGGCATACACAGACCTTTCGCCGGCCGAGATCCGCGACGTGGCGTGCCTCAAGCTCGCCCTCGTGGGGCTCAAAGGCTTTGAGGACTACTATCCCAACCAGATCAGCGGAGGCATGCAAAAGCGTGCGGGCCTGGCGCGCGCCATGGCGCTCGACCCCGACGTTCTTTTCTTCGACGAGCCCTCGGCCGGGCTCGATCCGATCACTTCGCGCCTGCTCGACGACCTCATCCTCGAGCTGCGCGAGAGCCTGGGCGCAACGATTGCCGTGGTGACCCACGAGCTCGCGAGCATCTTTACGATCGGGGACAACAGTGTCTTCCTGGATACCGAGAGCCGCACGATGATTGCGACCGGCGACCCGAAGGAGCTGCTCGCGCACTGCGACGTGCCGAGCGTGCACCGATTCCTGACGCGGGGAGGGAATGGGCGGGCGACCGAGAGGAAGCCGTGAGTCGGCGCTCAAGCCCGGCCATGATCGGCGCCTTCGTGGTCGGCGCGCTGGTTCTTCTGATCGGAGGCTTGGTTGCGCTCGGCTCCGGGCGCTTTTTCGCGAAGACCTTCACCTTCGTCTGCTACTTCGAAGGCGGCGTGAACGGACTCTCGGTCGGCTCGCCCGTGAAGTTCAAGGGCGTGGAGATTGGAGCGGTGTCTCGAATCCTCCTGCGTTTCGACCAAGCCCCCAACGACTTTCATATTCCCGTACTCATCCAGCTCGACGCCGACAAGCTGAAAAACGCCGGGGCCGAGGTCAGTTTTGAGCCGGAGGCCGTGAAGCAAAGGATCGAGCACGGGTTGCGAGCCCGCCTCGAGTCGCAGAGCCTCGTGACTGGACTTCTGTTCGTGCAGCTCGACTATTTCCCCGATTCGGTCGCTCACTTCGTGGGCGTAGGCGAGCGCATCCAAGAGATCCCCACGCTTCCCACCCCGCTCGAGGAGGCGCAAGCGACTCTCAAGCAATTCGTCGCGCGGGTGAACCAGCTGAATGTGTCGGAACTCGTCGACCGTGCGACGGGGGCTTTCGAAGCGGTGCAGCGTCTCGTCTCGGCGCCAGAGACC
>DATGZK010000012.1:0-36458 GCA_035489755.1 Myxococcota bacterium | reverse complement strand
CAGCGATGCGCTCGAGGCCGCCCGCCGCGAAGCCGAGCGAGCGGGTCTTCGGGCCATCATCGCAAGCCGAGAAGTTGCAGGCGAAGCCCGAGTCGCAGGAAAAAGGCTCGTTGCGCTCACGCGCGCCCTGCGCGCGGAAGGGCCGCTCGCCATCTTGGCCGGCGGAGAAACCACGGTCACCGTGCGGGGCCCTGGCCGGGGCGGACGAAACCAGGAGCTCGCGCTCGCTGCGGCGCTGGCACTCGAGGGCGCCCCTCAAATCGCGCTCCTCGCGGCGGGCAGCGATGGCAGCGACGGCCCGACGGACGCTGCAGGGGCCTTCGCGGACGGCAGCACCCTAGCGCGCGGGCGAGCGCTCGGACTCGACGCCCATCAAGCGCTTCTCGAGAACGATTCCTACGCCTTCTTCGCTGCCGAAGGTGGGACATTTCGCACGGGACCCACCCGCACGAACGTCATGGACTTGGTGTTCCTGCTGCGGGAGGGGTCGTCCTTGGACCGCTGGTGAGGACCTCGGGCGCGAAGCGCTTCTTGTCCCCAGTTCTAGTACCGAACGTTGACCCGAAGGAAAATTCCCTGCGTCACGACGTTCGCGTGGCTCTCGCCACTGGTCGAGGAATTTAAGGAGAGAGCCTGGGGGGTCGCCGTTCGCGTGTCATTCACGCCAAACCAGCCGCTCAGTCGGTATCCCACCGTCACGTCGAGTCCCTGCAGAATCGGCGAGACGTCATACAGGACCCCCAGCTCGCCGTCGGCGTTAAACGCTGTGCGCCCCGTGGTCGACGTCTGCGCCCCCGTGGCGGCATTGAGCGTTGACCCGATTGTGAAGCTTTGCCGGTCCCGCACCTTCATGTCGCCAATCAGGACGGATCCAGACGTGGAAGCCACGAGGTAGAAGGGCGACTCGCACACACGCAAACGGCCACTCCCGCCCACGCGCGGTCCTACACCCCAAAACCCTACCTCGCGAGTGTTGTCGAGCTGGACCGACTCACTCAAAAAGGCTGCGCCGAACCCGCTGACCTCGATGTTCTGATCGAAGTTCGCGTAGCGCACGCCGCCGAAGAGCCGCGCGTCGATCGACTTCCCGAGCTTCATATTGTAGCCGCCCTCGAGATCGACGTAGCTATACGCGGTCTGCGCGGTGGCCTCGACCTGAGCATTGGCCAAGCCGCCGAAGAAAGAGGCTGGAGGAATCTCGAGGGTTTGAACAAAGAGTCCGGCGGACTGTGCCTGGCGATTCGCGCTGTAAAGCCAGTCCGCATCGCCGAGCGCGACGACATCCCAGCCCGCCGCTGCCCGGTAGCCAAGGCCCACCCGACCCCCTCCGCCCCACTGCGGCAGCAGATTCACGTTGACCTCAGGGGTGAACGGGTTCGAAAAAGCGGAAATACTGGTCAACAGCCCCCAGCGGGTCTTTTCGCCCATGTTCGACAGGTAATGGCCTTCGAACGTACCGAAGAACCCTCCCTCCGCGGGGGCCTTCTCGTCCGCGCGTGTCGGCCGTACGTCGGCGAGGAAGAGGGCGGCGAGCGCAACCACAGCGACGAGAGGCTGGCGAAAAAATGAAGCCGGACTGTGCATTCAATAGGTCTCCGAAGGGATAGAAGTTGGTCGCTGGTCTCCACCTCGGCCCGCCGATCCGTCCGAGCCCCGATCCCAGACTAGACATCTCGAGGTGACTCTGTCGAGGGCAATCGCGCCCGGGGAGGATCGGCCGGAAGGCGAGCGTCCCGCCTTCCGCCGCGACGCAAGCGACCGGGGTCCCGAGCTAACCTTGCTCTTATGCTCCCGCAGAAGGGCCCCTCGCTGGCTGAGCTCCTTCACCGCTCCCTTGTGTCCCTCGATCTCATTGTCTGTGCCGCGCTCGTCTATCTGCGTGTCGTCCTGCACAACCGTGGGATCTGGCACGCGGACCCCGCGCGCCTTGTCGAGATCCAGCATCGATTTGCGCAGCGCTTCGTGGGAGTCGCGACCCGGTTCAAGGGTGGCCTCATCAAGCTCGGTCAGGTGGCGAGTCTGCGCATCGATGTCATGCCTGCCGAGGTGACTGAGGAGCTTGCAAAGCTGCAAGACCGCGTCGACCCGCATCCCTATGCGGAAATCGCGGCGCAGGTCGAGGCGGAGCTCGGTGCCCCGGTCGAGGAGGTCTTTGAGCATTTCTCAGCCACTCCCCTCGCTTCCGCGAGCCTTGGGCAGGTGCACCGGGCCCGCACACGCGACGGCCAGGAAGTGGCCGTGAAGGTTCTCTATCCCGGCGTCGAGCGCTCCGTCGCCGTCGACCTCGCGATGACGAAGCTCGGCCTGTGGCTCTTCAACTTCCTTACCGTCGCTGATCTCATGCAGGTCTACCGCGAGCTCCGAGACTCCCTCCTTGGCGAGATGGACTACGTGCGCGAGGGGAAGGCGGCCGAGGAGGTTGCGTCAAACCTTGCCCGCGACCCGGAAGTCGCGGCCCGCGTGCTCATTCCGACGATCCGCTGGGACACGACGACGCGCCGTGTGCTCACCATGGAGTTTCTCGAGGGCGTGCGCATCAACGACCGGGCAGCGCTCGCCGCGCAGGGTCGGGACCTTCAGGATCTCGTGCTCTGGACCTCGCGGGCCTTTCTTCACATGATGTTCCGCGACGGCTTCTTTCACTGCGACCCCCATCCCGGGAATCTCCTCGTCGATTCCAAGGGCCGCATTGTGATCGTCGATTTCGGCATGAACAAACGGATCGCAGCGGAGCTGCGTGCGGCGATCCGCAAAAACGTGATCGCGTCCATGCAGCGCGACGCCGAGCTCTATGCCGCCTCACTGTTCGAAGCTGGAATCGTGCGCGAGTGCGATCTCCCTGCGGTGAAGGAACTCGCCAAAATTTCCTTTGATCCCGCCTATTTCAACCTGACACCCAAAGAGGTTGCAAACCTCGACTTCGGCGAATATTTCGGTCGCATGCGGACCCAGATGAAACGCATCCAGAGCTTCCAGCTGCCCGATGGCCTCGTCATGTGGTCGCGCGCTTTTTCTTTGCTCTATGCACTCTCCACCGAGCTTGCACCGGGCCTGCGCCCGCTCGACGTGCTGGGTCCCTACGTGCTTGAGTTCCTGCAAGGAGACCTTGCTCCCCGTTCGGCTTGACGCTCTGCGAGCCGCGTCCGATCCTCGCCGCCGTGCGCGTGGCCCTTGCTCAGGTCAATCCCACCGTGGGTGATCTCGCCGGCAACCGCCGACTCGTGGAGGAGGCGGCGGCCAAGGCGGAGGCTGCAGGCGCTGAGCTCGTGGTGCTGCCAGAGCTTGTGCTGACGGGTTACCCGCCCCTGGATCTGCTGGAGCGCGAGGGTTTCGTCGAGGATCAGCTGCGCGAGCTCGAGATCCTTGCGGCCGCAGCGCGCCGCATCGCGATCGCCGTGGGCGCCGTCCTGCCCCTTGAAGGGGGCCGTCCGAAGGCGCTCCTCAACGCCGCAGTCCTCCTCGCGGACGGCGAACGGGCGGCGGTCCGCGGGAAGTCGCTCCTCCCTACCTATGATGTCTTCGACGAGAGCCGCTACTTCCAGCCCGCCCTGACGCGCGAGCCGGCGCTCCTCGGTCGAACGCCAGGCGCGCGGCTTGGGCTCACGGTCTGTGAGGACCTGTGGGCGAGCCGGGTCCCGTACGCGCTTGACCCCGCAACCGAGCTCGCCGGGGCGGGCATAGACCTCTTCGTGAACCTTTCGGCTTCGCCCTGGCACGTCGGCAAGGCCCGCTTGCGACGCGAGATTTTCGCCGACACCGCAAGGCGCCATGGCGTCCCCACGGTGTTCGTGAACCAGGTGGGAGGCAACGACGAGCTGATCTTCGACGGCGGCTCCTTTGTGGTCGATGCCTCGGGGAAAGTCCGGGCCTCCCTCCCGCTCTTCGAGTCGGCCCTCGAGGTCGTCGATCTTGCTCTGCCCGAGCCGGGGATTGCGCCGGGTGCAGTGGTCGAGCCCGAAGGGGTGGCGCAGCTCGAGCGCGGGATCGTGGTCGGGATCCGTGACTATTTTCTAAAGCAGGGCCTTCCCCTCGGCGCCGTGGTGGGTCTCTCGGGCGGAATCGATTCGGCCGTGACCGCGCATCTGGCCGTCGAGGCGCTCGGCGCCGAACGCGTCCTCGGTGTCGCCATGCCCGGGCCGTTTTCCTCCGCGCACAGCGTGGCGGACGCGGAGGCCCTCGCGCGCAACCTCGGGATGGAGCTGCGAAGGATCGAGATCGTGCCGATCTATGAGGCGTATTTGCACGCTTTTCGGAGCCTTTTCGGCCGCCGGGACGACTACGGGGTGGCGCAGCAGAACATCCAGTCGCGCATTCGGGGAGCGCTGCTCATGGCGATCTCCAATTCGGAGCAGCGACTCGTGCTCGCGACCGGGAACAAGAGTGAACTGTCGATCGGCTACTGCACCCTCTATGGCGATACCGTGGGCGGCCTTGCAGTCCTCGGCGACGTCTACAAGCGCGATGTCTACGCACTCGCACGCCACGCGAATCGCATGGGAGAGCGGATCCCGGCGGGCTCGATCGTGAAGCCACCCTCGGCTGAGCTCGCTCCCGGCCAGCTCGACCAGGACGACCTCCCCCCCTACGAAGTGCTCGACGCGGTGCTGGAACAGGCCATCGAGGGTGGGCTTGGGGCCTCGGGGATCGCGCTGCCGCCCGGCGCCTCCCCGGCCCTCGTGCGGGGCATCGTCGACCGGCTCGACCGCAACGAATACAAGCGGCGGCAGGCGCCGCTCGTGCTTCGCTGCTCGACGAAAGCGTTCGGGGCCGGCCGCCGGCTGCCGATCGTCCACCGCTACGGCCGCAGGTGAAGCGGCGCCGAGGGAGGCACGAATACCCCTTCCCGCAGCCGTCCGAAAGCGTGTAGTTTCTTGCCCCGGCGGTGCGCTAGACAAACCAGAGACCTGGGAGGAAGGCAAGCGTCATGCAGCTCCGGACTGTTCGTAGCCTCACAAGGATCGCGGCGGTCGCCCTCGCCGCGGTGTGGATCGTCGGCGGCCTCGTGTCCACAGCTTCGGCGGACGACAAGACCAAGACGGAGAGGACGGCTGGGAAGTTCGTGAAGTGGGACAAGGATGCGGGAACGGTTCTCGTGAAAGAGAAGGGCAAGGACGTGCTCTTCAGCGTCGTCGCGGAAGGCTCGGTTCTCACGCGGACAACGGTCACGGTGAAGGCCAAGCCGGCCAAGCTCGATGATCTCAAAGAAGGCCAGATCGTCGTCGTGTACTGGAAGCCGGTCGCCACGGATCCGAGCAAGAAGGACGCGCGCAAGATCGATGCCGTGAGCCTGCCAGAAGGAACCGAAGCGGAAGAAGGCGAGTACTAAGCTCTGCGCGAGGGTGAGGTCCCGTGGCCTCGCCCTCGCTCCTTGGGCCTGCGCAGGGCTGTTAGGTGGCCTTCTCGAACAGCTCGACCCAGCCTTTGTAGTTTGAGGCGATCTTCGCCGCCGCTCCGTCGCGCGTGAGCTTCTTCTCCCTCCAGGCGACGAGCGGATCCCAAAACGTGGTGCGTCCCACCGCGAAGCCGATGAATCCCGGCACGCCCGCTGCGGCACGCAGCCACTCCAGCACCTTCTTGTCATCCTCGCCGCGCCCGAGGACGATGCAACCGACCTCGCTGCGGCCCCCGCGCCGCGCCGCCTGAACGACGCGCACGCAGTCCTCGCGCTTGTCGAGACCCTCGATCTTCCACACGTCGGGCTCGACCCCGGCGCTCTGGAGCGTCTCGATGGCGCGGATCATGAGTGCGGGGCGCAGCTCGCGGTCGTACGCCTTCTTGTCGCCGCCAAGGCGCTCGAGCTGGGCCTTCTCCGCCGGTACGAGAAGCTCGAACATGAACTTGCGCCCGGTCTTGTGAAGGTAATCGGAAAGACGCTTGAGGCGCGCGGTTTGGCGCGTGTTCATCGTGGCGTCGCCTTCGGGGTTGAAGCGCACGAGCACCTTGGAAAAAGCGGGATTGAAGGCTTCGATGTGCTTCGCGAAATCTTCGCCGTACTCGAAGTCGAACTCGTCCTGGCCGCTTTTCTCGACGCAGATCGCGATTGTGATCTTACGCTTGGTCGCGTCACGCGCAATGTCCGCCCCGAACTGCTCATCCACCAGGATGCCGGCCCGCGCTTGCGGAACGCCCTCGCTCAGGGCCTTCAGGAACCCGTCGTAGATGACGCGCTTGGTCGCAGCGGCTTCCGCCGTCTGCTCCGGGGTGAGCGTGCCCTTCCAGCCGAACATCTTGGTTTGAAACGAGCCGCGGTGATCGAAAGGCAGGATGTAGAGGGGCCGGTTGTATCCAACGCTCATGGATTCACGTCTCCTTGGCTGGCGAAAGATCGGAAATATGGACCGGGTGTGACTCGCGCAGAATACGGTCGATCGAGCAGCCCGACAACGTCTCCGAGCCGCCGAGGCGCAAGCCGCTGGCCGTCTGTGCCACCCCGCCGGCCGCCCGGTACATTTGGCCACAGAACGCTGAAAGGGGGGGCTGGCTTGGCGGTTACCGAAAACGAGTTTCGAGAGGGCCTGCGCCACTGGCCGAGCGGGGTCACCATTGTGACAGCGCGCTCGGGCAGCCGGATCCACGGCATGACCGTCTCCGCCTTCACGAGTGTTTCTCTCACTCCACCCCTTGTCCTGATCTGTGCGGACAAGACCTCAAACACGCATCCCCTGATTGCCGAAGGAGGAGTCTTCGCGGCAAATATTCTCGCCGCGGGACAGGAGGCACTGTCCAACCGCTTCGCGTCCAAAAAGGACGAGGATCGGCGCTTCGAGGGAGTAGAGTGGTACGAAGGGGTGACCGGTGCCCCGATCTTGCGCGGCGTCGTCGCGGCGCTGGATTGCCGAGTGGTGAGCGCCCATGACGCGGGCGACCACGTGATCTACGTGGGCCTTGTGGAGGCGATCGAGACGCAGCCGGCGGAGCCGCTCGTGTACCACTCCGGCAGCTACCGGCCGCTCCGCTAGAGAACGCGTGCCGATCGCACACCTCGTCGTCTACTCCGACTACCTTTGCCCCTGGTGCTACAACGCGGCGGTGCGGCTCCGGCGGATCCGCGAGGAGTTCGCTCCTTCGGTTCGACTCGAATGGCGCAGTTTTCTGCTGCGGCCGCGCCCCACACCGGGCCGAGATCTCGAACGATTTCGATCCTACACCGAATCGTGGCTGCGACCTGCCGCCGAGGCCGACGCGGGGACCTTTCAGATCTGGCGGGGCGATGCGGGGCCTCCCACACACAGCGTGCCGCCGCACCTCGTGGCGAAGGCTGCGGCGCTCTTGGGCGCGGAGAGCTTCGAACGCATCCACGAGGCGCTGCTCCGCGCGTACTTCGGCGAGAGCCGGGACATCACCCAAGAGGCCACATTGCGTGCGCTCTGGGAGGAGGCGGGACTCGCGCCGGAGGGCCTTGCGCGGGCCGACGATCCCGAGATCTTGCGCAGCGTCTTGGGGCAGCATGACGAGGCGATCGAGCTTGGAGTGACGGGCGTTCCCACGGTCGTGCTCGAGGGCAACGGCGCGCTCGTCATGGGGGCGCAGCCGCTCGACATCTACCGACGCTGGATCCGTCGGGTGATCGGGGCCTAGCGGGCTGTCGTTGCGCCCAGCGGGCGACACCTCGGAAAGGGGAGGGAGGAAGATGGAAGACCCTTGCGCGCGCTTTCGGCTCGACGGTCGGGTGGCCGTCGTGACCGGCGCTTCGTCGGGGCTCGGTGTGGCATTCGCCCGCGCTCTTGCCGGCGCCGGCGCGCGGGTGGTGCTCGCTGCGCGTCGCAAGACGCAGCTCGAAACCCTGGCGCGGGAGCTCGTGGCGGAGGGCGCTTCAGCGCTGGCCGTGTCGTGCGACGTGACCCAAGAAGACGAGGTCGACGCGCTCGTCGCTGCGACGCTCGAGCGCTTTGGGCGCGCGGACGTCCTCATTAACAACGCGGGCATGACGACCATCACACCGGCCGAGCTGCAGCCCGCCTCCGAGTTCCGGCGCACAATCGAGGTCGACCTGGTCGGCGCCTTCCTGTGTGCCCAGCGCTTCGGACGGGTGATGCTGGCTGCGGGCGGCGGGAGCATCGTCAATGTCGCGTCCGTGCTCGGCATGGTCGGTGTCGGCCAGGTTCCCCAGGCCGCCTATGCCGCGGCGAAGGGGGGCGTCATCAACCTGACGCGCGAGCTCGCGGCCCAGTGGGCTCGGCGCGGGATTCGGGTGAATGCCCTCGCGCCGGGCTGGTTTCCGAGTGAAATGACGGCGGATCTCTTCAGCGACGAGCGCTCGATGAAGTGGGCCCGCGGGCGAACGCCCATGGGCCGCACCGGCCGCGACGAAGAGCTCGCGGGTCCGGTCCTTTTCCTGGCCTCCGATGCCTCGAGCTTCGTCACCGGCCAGATCCTGGCCGTCGATGGAGGATGGTCGATCGTCTAGGCGGTGTGGCCTACTGGCTCATGTACCAACCGCCGTTCGGCGAGAGCACTTGGCCCGTCACAAAACCGGCCTCGGGGCTTGCGAGGTAGAGAGCGGCCCAGGCGATGTCGTCCGAGGTTCCCATCCGGCAGAGGGGAGTCTGCATTTCGAGCAGCCCGCGCAGCGGAGCAAGGGGCGCTGTCATCGCGGTCTCGATCCAACCCGGCGCGATGGCATTCACGCGAATGCCCCGGGAGGCGAGCTCGCGCGCCAGCGACCGGGTGAGCGCGAGGACTCCGCCTTTGGCCGCGCAGTAGGCCGCGGCGCCGCTCCCGCCGGTCGTCCCCATAATCGATCCCATGTTGACGATCGAGCCCGAGAGCTGCGGTCCCATGATCTTGAGTGCCTCTCGCGTGCAGAAAAACGTGCCGTTTAGATGAACAGCAATCATGCGGATCCAATCCTCGTCCGACGTATTCACGGTGCGATCGGTGTGCGTGCGCACTTTTCCCTCGGTCGCCAGCTCCTGCGCCTGCTGAAGCGCGACGCTCGTGAAAAGCGTCGCCGCGTCCGGGTCGTTCTCGTGGCCCGCGATGCCCGCGTTGTTGACAAGCACATCGAGTCGCCCGAAGCGTTCGGCCACCTCTTCGAACATCCGCCGCACGGCGGCGGAATCGGAGACGTCCGCGACGAAGGCCACGCCTCCTACCGCGTTTGCCACCCGCTCGGCGGCTGGCTTTGAGAGGTCGTTCACAAGGATCTGTGCGCCCTCGGCCGCAAAGCGCATCGCGATCGCCTCGCCAATCCCCGCGCCGCCGCCCGTGATGAGCGCAATCTTGCCCGCGAGTCGGTCCATGCTCTGTCTCCTTGCTCCGTGCGGCTACGGCTGCAGCACGACCTTGAGCACATTCTCCGCGTGGGAGGCGAAGATCTCGTAGCCGTGCACGCCCTCCGCGAGCGGCATCCGGTGGCTGATAATCTCCGTCGGATCGATCCGCCCGGTCTTGATGAGCGACACGAGAAGGGGAACGTAACGCTGCGGGTTCACGAGCCCGCTGCGCAGGGTCAGGTTCTTGAGGAAAAGAGCCAGGAACGGAACCTCGGTTGGCGTACTGATCACTCCGATCGCCGCGATGCGGCCGCCGGCCCTTGCGATCTCGATCCCCTTAAGCAGCAGATCCCCTCGTCCCACGGCCTCGATCACGGCGTCCGCCCCGCGGCCTTCGGTGACTTGCGCAACGCGTGCGGACAGATCGTCCGTCGTCGGGTTTAGCGCCTCGCAGCCGCGCTCCCGGGCGCGGGCGAGCCGTCCCTCATCGAGGTCGACCGCGATCACCCGCGCGGCACCACGGATTTGGGCGCTGCGCTGGGCAAAGGCGCCTACGGGACCGCAGCCCAAGACGACCACCACGTCGCCGGGAGAAACCTCGGCGAGCTCGGCGCCCATGTAGCCCGTGGGCAGGATGTCGGTCAGAAAAAGCGCCTGCTCGTCGGAGAGATCGTGGGGGATCCGAAAGAGGTTGGTGTCGGCGAAGGGGACACGCACGGCTTCGGCCTGGCCTCCAGGAAGACCTGCCGAGAAACCGAAGACGTTTTGCCCGCCGCTGGCGCTGATGACGCTGCATCCGCTCCAAAGGCCGCCGCGGCAGGGCCAGCAGCTTCCGCAGCCCACCAAAGCGGAAGCGAGAACGCGGTCCCCCCGGCGCACGGTCCGCACGGCAGCACCCGCATCCTCCACCACCCCCACGAACTCGTGGCCCACCACGAATCCTGTTTCGGCAATCGGCATCGCGCCATGCCAGAGGTGCAGGTCCGATCCGCAGATCGCCGCCCGCTTGACCCGGACGACAGCGTCGGTATCGGTTTCGCGGCGCGCATCGGGCACGCGCTCGACCCGGAAGTCGTTGGGTCCGTGGTAGGTAATCGCCTTCATCGAGCAGGGTCCGCCGAGATGGAGGGTGGTGCGGCAGAGAGGACTCGAACCTCTCTTGGTGCATGTCATCTCCAATAATCTCGGTCACTTAGCTCGCCGCGGACTTGAGTGCAACTTGAGTGCAACAGGGGCTTGAAGCGAACCATGGCCGCCGTGATCCACGACATGGGCGGCGCGAACACGGGGGTTCCAATCGGGGGGGGATTTGAACCCCCGACCTCCGGGTGGAGTTGCCTGAGTTCCGTGGACACCTTCAAACTGTGGAGCGAAGGTCCAAAGGAATCATCCCTCCGTATGCAGCGTAGGCTGCCCGGCCGGTTCCGGCGCCTGACCGGCACGGTTTGCGCCGGCCTCCTCTCGCGTTGACCTTGGCGCCTCGGATTCGCGGCAGAGGCAGCTGCCGGGCCCGGCACCTGAACCCCGCGAACTCCGCCCCGAATGCGCCACTGCAGATGCGGCTCAAGCGAGAAAGGGCCGGCGGAAGATGAGGGCGACGGTACGCCGCACGTTGCTTGGAGTGGCTGTCGGTGATGTGCTCTCTCAGGCCTTCGACGCCGGCCAGAGAGAGTTTCTCATCGGTGATCGCCTCCGCGGCGGATCTTTCCGCGCACACTCCTGTGACGACCAACCCTTTCGTCTGCGGCGGGTCGTCGCACCTTCTTGGGCTCCCAGGTGCTGAGGTCCAGCGCGTCGCGGGAACGGCGGGAGACCGGGATCAGCTCGGATAGTTCGGCGACGGGACTGACGATGCTGGCCCCACAGCTTCGTGGACAGGGAAACTCGGGATGCCCAAGCAACCATTCGATCGCGATCTGCCCGACGTAGCCGCAGTGTGCGCAGCTGACTCTGTACTCGAAGGAACCGACCATGGGGGTCTTGCCCGCATTCGTCGCCAAAACTCCTAAGGGGCGCATGAAGCCGAAGCCCAGGGGCGCGAAGGTTCGCAATGCGATTCAGTGAACCTGCAACTGATTCGGCATCGCGTGGCACTGCACCAGCGCGTTCTCCACGACCGCGTCCGCACTTCCTGGCTCTCCACTTTCGCACGCCTTCCGGTAGTCGCGGAGCTGCCGGGTGATATTTTCATCATCCACCAGGCATGCCTGCGACTCAGGTGGGAGCTTGTAGATGGTGGCCCAGAAAGCATGCTGGCCACGCAATCTTTCCTCGAGCTCGGCGTCCGGGAAAACGCACATATAGCCCGCCACGTAGGGTGCGTCCTCAGAAGTTGGAGCGGGACTCAAGACCGGAGGTGCCTGCGACGCGACGCAGCCGGAGAGAGCTACCGCGAGCGCGAGTTCAACGCGCATGGCTCCTTCTCGTTCGGGCGTCATAGTAGCGTGAGTAGAGAAGGCACGCCGCTGCTCCGCGTGGTTCCCGCCATCAATGCCCTTGATAGGGTCGCGCTACCGTTCTAGATCCGTGATCCGCACGTGCGACTACCTTCCGACAAAGATCAGAGCTCTGCTCCTCGAGCCGATTGCGGCAGCGCCGGTCTTGGCGACGGGCTGGCGTGGGAATACGCGCTCAGGTACAACCGCTGCCCACGCGGCTCCAGCTTGAGCCGGAGGAAAATCGCACGGAAAACCGGCGCCGGAGCCCTGCGGCAAGCACCCCTACTCTCATGCCGGATCTGCGGTTGCGCACTTGGCGAGCTCGCGGCGGCGGGTGATCCGATCTGCGGTTGAGTCTGCGGATTGCGGCATAGCTGGCGGCTCTCACACCGCCTCCTCGGCCACCGATCCATTCAGTTCGAGGAGGAAGTGTCGATAGTCCGGCGATCCACCGGGAAGCGTCTCCTTTTTGAATTTGAACCTACACAGAAACCGCTGGGCACCCTGGTTCTTGACATGAACCGCCGCAGTCAGTTCTCGGAGCCCGCTCGATCTCGCCCACTCGAGCAACGACGTCATAAGCGCATCTCCGAGCCCCTTGTTCCGGTATATCCTTCGGACGCTCACGTGCTGGAGATCGGAGGCAGATGGGCACATGAAATCAAGCCGTCTGCAATTGAGGAAACCGACCACATCCGTGCCGACCTCGGCGATGAGAACTAGGGAGCGATCTGGGGCCCGCAGACTCCGTTCGATGAACTCGCTGCACGCCTCCGCGGACTCAGCAAAACCGGAGAACCAAGGCAGACCCTCAGCCTTCAGGTTCCCGAAATAGATATTGACCTTCGGAGCATCTTCTGGGACTGCTTTGCGCACGAGCGATGTTCGCTCGCCGGAGATGGTTTGACAGGGCATCGTTACTGCTCCTCGTCACCTTGGAGCGTCAGAATCTTCCGTGCCGCACGGAGATCCGCCCAAGAGGCCGCCACGAGCATGGCTCACACCCATCTCCTTTCAACCACCCGCCGCATTCTTTGGGCTCGCTCCCGCAAGTAGTAGGTCGATCTCCGCGTCGGTCAGGCCGCGCTTGCAAGCGCGGCCATCGTCGCTCGGATGCTGACCCAACGCGCAACCCGTCTGCTTCGTCGCCTTGGGCTTAGACTTCATGTTCACGACCGCGCGCAATCTCGTTTAGAAGCTCCCGTACTTCCCGCGCCCACTCCCTCTGAATGACCGCCTCACTCTCTTCCTCATTTCAGTAGCCGCGCTCCACGAGGGCATCATAAAGCTCCTCCTCTGACACGTCGCCGCCGAGCCGCTCGAGCACCTCGCCGAAAATGGTCTGCCGCTCAATCTCCCGTCGCGCTTGTTTCTCCTCGTCTCTCATGCTCCAATCTCCTTTCGCTGTTTCCTCGGATGAATCCCTGTCACTTGCGCGACAGACATTTCCAATCGCTCGAGAGAAACTTCATTTACCGGCGTCGTGAGTTTTCCCCCGGAGTGCTTCCCCAGAATGAGACCGGGTGCGGTCAAGCTCCGGCGCCGGTCCACTACGCCGCCCCCTCCGGCCCGCTCATTGCTTCTTTCCGCACGAAAAGGCTTCGTGGAGCGCCTGCAGGACCAATCCGGCGGCGCCGAAATGGAGCATCTCAGGATGTTCACCAAGCCACTTCTCAGCGACGAGCCGGAATTGAACGTCTGTAGCGCCCTCGGGAGCGCAAAATAGCCTGGTCGTCGACGAAGAGCGCAGATTGCCATGTGTGTCGCTGACGCCCGCTACGTAGGCGGTGCAAAGGGTCTGATCCACCTTGCAGGTTTCGATCAGCCGTGTACCCGTGTAGAAGCTGAACCCCTTCGGCTCCGCGCCTTCCGCAGATGAGGCCAGCAGGAGAGCACAAGCGAGTAGCGGAGTGGCCCTTACCGACGCTCGCGAGTGTAAGCGCGCTCCGCCCCCACCCTCGGGTGCGACCCCCCTCGAGAACTCGCAGCTCGGGGCATCCTGGCGCGTCACCCTCGGGGCGCTCGCGCCCGGGACGGCTCGTCCGCTCATCGGCGCCAGAACGGTTGGACGGCCTCGCACGCGTATCCGCGGCCGGCCAAACACAGCAGGTACCTGCGGTCCGCCATGACGACGTAGAACACGGCGAGAGCGGCGACTGCCAGCACGCCCCAGAAGATCATCCTCTTTCGATCCATCACGCCGCTCTCTCGACGCGCCGCCGGTATCTCTCGAGCGTGGTCATTCTGTCCTCCTTGGGGGGCATCAGCGGCGGCGCGCCAGGTGCCGGAGCACAAGGGCGCGGGAGAAGTCCGAGACGCGCTCCGCGCCAGCGATCTTCACGAGCTGCGCGTACTCCGCGTCAGTGAAGTTCAGCACCACGCGGTTGCGCCGATGCTCTTCCGGCGGCCTCGGCTTCGGCCCTCGCTTTACTCGCGCCATGCCCATCCCCCTGTGTCCGCCCACTCTATGCCCGCCCAGAGGTCTCCACATCATGCCGAAGCGAGTCGCGATCTATTGCCGCGTCTCGACCACGGAGCAGCACGTCGACGGGCAGCTTCACGCCCTGCGCGCCTACGCCGAGGCCCGCGGGCTCGAGGTCGCTGGCGAGTTCATCGACCACGGGATCAGCGGCGCGAAGGGACCGCAGGCCCTCGCTGGACAAGCTCATCGCGGATGCCCGAAAGCGACGCTTCGACGTCCTGGCGGTGACGAAGCTCGACCGGCTCGCGCGGAGCGTGCGGCATTTGACCACGATGGCGGCCGAGCTGGAGGATTCGGGACCGCACGCGCGCGGGTCTCGCGGCCGCCCGCCGCCGCGGCAAGCGCCTGGGCCGCCCCAAGGCCATCCGCGGCTCGGACTGCTTCACGCTTGAGCACCGGCTCCGCAAAGGGGCTTCGCTCTCGGCGATCGCGCGGGAGTTGGGAGTCTCCGTGTCCACAGTCAGCCTGCATGCAAAGCGGCTCGGGAAAGGTCTGCGGCCTGACTCGCGGAATAAACCCCCGCGCTTGGCAATCCGTGAGACACTTCTGGCTCCGGCGTGTGAGGGCGGGACGATGGCGCCCCGCCCAACCACACGGACAACCGCGGCGGCCTCGATCTTCCCGCCCCCCCACGTCGGTTCGCGCTTCCCCATCACTTCTATCGGTCTAGACCGTAGAGGCAGGCAGAGCCGTGTCATGCTCGATTTCCTCCAGTACGAGATCCGGTGCCTTTACTGTGGCCACCGTGGATACGAGCGAATCGGATGGCTGCTTAAGCATCCAGAGTTCCGTTGTCCCCGGGGCTGTGGAGCGACCATCTCGAGCCCCGTCGTAGACCTCTCGGAGTTCAGTCCCGAATCCATGCGTTCTCGCAACGACCTCGACCTGAGCCGATGGGAGGCGAGCGGCGGCGGACCGAACGTCTGGTCGCGATCGAAACGGGCGCGGGAAGACGCCGCGCGGCCGCGCTCACCGATAATCCGCGCTGCACGCGGGCCGCGAAGCTCGGGCTGCGGCCGGCGGCCTGACACTTTTACCACGCTCTTACCACTCCATCTTGCCGGCGTTGAGCGCGCGGAGCCCCGGCGTCGCCCCCCGACGCTTACGGGGAAGAAGCACCTCCCGCGCCGCTCTCCGCCGGCCTCACGCGCTCTGGCACCCTTTCGAAAATCCCCCGGCGACGCGCCCCGCCAAGTCCGCGTTTGCACTCCGCATCGTGGAGCAGTTCAAAGCCCGCGAGAATCGGCCGTTTCTCGAAAGGGCGACGCGCGCCCGGGGTCATCGCTCAAGCTCCGCAAGCGCCTCGCAGATCACAGACTCCATCCACGACACCGACTCCGCTTGGGGAGTCAGGACGACGAGGCCGTCGGGAAAGACGGTCTTGTACACCCGGTCGGGTGCGTTGACGAAGGGCCGCACGTCTTCCGTCGGCCGCTGAAAGATCCTCAGCGCCATCCCTTGCCGGTGCAGCGCGCGGAGCGCTTCGTCGAGCCACCAGCGGCGGACTGCCCGGTCGGCGGCCTGACACATTCACCTGTGGCGCGCTCTTGAGCCTCAATCTTGCCTATCGCAGACCGCCCAGACCTGAGGGCCTCCAGCGGCTCCTCGACACGCGCAAGCTGACGCGCGAAGAGCTGGGAGACGAGCTCACCCCGGACGATCTCATCATCCTCGAGTCCAAGATCGGTCCGGCGACCTGGGTTTCCCATGGACACCTATCGCCGCGTGCTCGATCTCCTGGTCTCGATCGAGGCGCACGGCGACGTCGAGGGGTACCTCTTCCAGCGCGGCTGGCGCGCGGCGGAGCGCCTCCACAAGGCCGGTCTCTACAGCCAGTTCGATGCGACGGCAGAGAAATGGGGAAACGCGCGTCGGCAAGCTCGTCGTGACGCTCGGCCCCGTCATGTACAACTTCACCGAGTGGCGGTTCGACGTGGATGCGGAGGCGCCCCTTGGAATCTTTCGAATCACGGTCAGCGATGCGGCGGAGTTCCCGGACTGCGCACGCTTCACGGCCCAAGGATTCATCGAATACATTTCGCGCTCGACCACCAGCCGCACGATTCGGGTGACCAGCGAGCGCCTGTCCGATGGAAGCATCGTCTACAGCGGGAACCCAGGCTGAAGCTATGCGCCGGGCGTGAAGCCAGGTCGCGTCAGGGCGCGTGACGTCGTCCACATTCGGAGCGCCCGAGCCGCCGCCGCGCATATAGGGCGCAACGACCCTCTAGCGTTGACCTTGCCGCGCCGGTCGCCGGCAGAGGTGCGGGCACGAGAAGGTGCACATGAGGGTGTTTTCGGAGGAGGTGGGGTGCAGGGAACTATCAAGCTCAGCTGACGCCCCCGGAGTGAGGGTCTCACCAGAATAAAACGGCGTTTGATGGGCCGACTCGTGGGAACGGCCCAGCGGCACGAGCGGTGGGCCTCACTCATGCCAGGACGCGGCGTGGCGCTGTCCAGGCCAGCGACTTTCGCATGAACCCCCGGAAGGTGGAGCGGCAGATCGGGCGGCTGTGGGGCGTGCCGGCGACTCCGGTAGTCCGAGCACCGTCGTTTTCCCTCCGCCCTGCCGCGTCGAGAGTATTGGCCCCTTCTCCACACACTCAATCCGCTTCCCACGAGGGGTCTGGCACGAGACATCGGATCGGCTACGCTTTGTTAGAGATTTAGAATATTCGCAACTAGGCAATAAGGATACCTCAGATGGAGCGTCAGGCTGGACTGCGGCGATTCAAAGCGGAGGTCTTCCGCGTGCTTGCGCATCCGACCCGGATCCACATCGTAGAAACTCTGGCCGATGGCGAGCTTCCGGTCGGATCGATCTTGGAACGCCTCGCGATCGAGCCAGCCAATCTCTCCCAACACCTGGCCGTGCTGCGCTCTCGACAGCTCGTGCTGACGCGCAAAGAAGGGAATCAGGTTTTCTATTCCCTGCGCGACCCGCTTCTGATGAAGGTCCTTGATGTCATGCGCCGCTACTTCCAGGCGCATCTCGAGGAAGCGCTCGTCATGCTCAAGGACCTATAGGGAGGTGATCGACCGACCATGAGCACCTCTTGGGCGACGGGCGACTCATGCCTTTTTACGCCCGTGAGGTGTGTGCGCGGTCCATCCCCTCGAAAGGAGCGGCGAAGGATGTTCGATGAGAGGTTTCTTTCCCTCTTCGACCTTGAGTCGCTTCTGGCCCCGCGAATTCTTATTCGCGAAGTCGAGTTTTACCTCAAGGAACTCGTTACGCGCGTCGGCGTACGGATTTGGCTCAACCCGTACGCGGTTACGGACCCCTTTTCGTTCGAGCTTAGCCACTACATCTCCACCCCAAGGCAAGCCGGTCCCTATATCCCTTCGGCTCCGCTCTGTCCGACCGAGGAAGGGGCTCTGGAGAGGGCAATCAAGTTCACCCTTGTCGATTGCTACGACGAAGCGGTTGATTCCGGGTGCCAGCCTACTGACGCCTAGCTTGTCCCGAACTCGACATGGTCGGGCTGTGGCCCTCGACGAGGGTCTGGGGACCCAGAAACAAGAGATTCTTTGGTTGAGCTCGCGGAAGCGGTCAGGCAATTGGCAGTTCGCTGCGGTGCTGACAGGAATCGCGATGTGATTGAGAAGACGGAAGACGTCAAAAGGCGGTTCAAGTTTAGCAGCGCGCATTGACGTTGCGGCACTTTTTTTTCTGAGCCGGAGCATTACGCGATGGAGGCAAGCATGGAGCCCAAGAAGGACAGCGCGAATCACTACGTCCGCGAAACGTGGCGTGACGGGCCAGGAATTCGACTTGCGGCCTCCCAACCCGGAGGAAGAGCCGAGCTCCCGATACCGGATAAGGCAACAGCCTTCGACCTCTTCTCTGCAATCCAGAGAGCGCTGGACGAGAAGGGATTCAAAGGCGAGTACGCTCATTCGTGAGTGAGTCCGTAAAAAAAATCAACGGACTCGAGCACCAGCTTGATGCAGCCATTCGCGACCTATCCGTCTATGACCGGGAGGCGCTCAAGGAAGCGATCAATAAGCCCGCGCACTCGGTCTTCTTCGATGTACCCGGGGTGCGTGAGAAGGCACGCGTCTGGTGTGAGAAGGTACTCAAGCAAGACCCGACTGTGAAACTCCGCCGATTTCAGAATGCCCTAAAGCACCTCTGCGAGTGGTATGACAGGGGGAAATCCTAGCGGTGTCCCGGCCTATCGAGCTTGAAGAAGTTGAAACCGAAGCGGGCTGGCAAAAGGCTGGCTTTCCGGTTCCGCTCTACCACAAGGACTGCCCCGGGACGAAACGATCGAGGTGTAAGCGAGCACTGCGCTACCGGGAACAAGAAGAGCCCGCGAGGCTTGAATGTCCCGAATGCGGGGGCATTTGCAGCGAGGCACTCACAATCATCTTGAAGCTCCGCATTGGCCGACTTTGATCGATGGCTGCGATGAAAATTAGGAACTCGAGCGTGAGCTGGCCAAGGCGATTCGCGACCTGACACGCTCCGATCAACGGGCGCTCCAGAACGCGATTGGCAAGCGCATACTATCGGTCTATTTCTTCGATGAGATCGAGGTCCGCGAGAAGGCTCGTATCTGGTGCGATGAGGTAATGAACATAGACCCGACGGTGAAGCTCCAGAGATTTCAGCGTGCCCTGAGGGACCTCTCCCAGGTGCATGACAGGCGGAAGTCCTAGACCATGAAAGACCACCGGATATCCGAGAAAGGGGAGCGACTCACCTTCACGTGCGGCAACCGCCGTTACCGCACGAACATCGGGAAGGGCGAGGCTCACTGGCCGCACTCCACAGTCCGCGGCTCCGTCTTCGCGGAACCCCTTCTGAAGCACAATGGCTATACCCTCTGGCTCGAACACGTCATCGAGGTCGTTTCGGGCGAGCAGTGCTACTGGCTCATGTGGTATGACCCGGACGGTCTACCCACCATCCCGTTGAGCGGCATCTTCGATCATGCTGATCTCGAGCAAATGGCCAAGCTTCTGGTGAGGTTGGTGCCGTAGCCCCCGGAGCCGGGTCTCCGGTCCACCTGGCTGCTCAGGCTGCGCATAGTGGCGAGCGCTTCGCGCAAGGCGGCCCTCAGGACTCATCCTGCGGGCGCGAGGCGCGTGGTCGGACCCAAGAGGGTGTAGGCGAGCGGGCGTGCAAATCCCGGAGCCCACCGTGCTCTTCGTGGTCGCGCGGACTCTCGCGGTGACCGCGATCCTCCTGATGCACAAGTAGGCGGTCGCCCATGTTATGATTGTGCTGCCGCGTTGCCGGCCGCGGCACCCGATTCAAACCTCTCCCAAACGGTGAGACTTGGGTGCAGCACCGACGAACACACCATGGAACCTGACCGGCAGCGCGGTACCCCTTGGGGGCACACTCCAACGGATGCCGCACCACGGCGCGACGCAGCCTCAGATTGACGCCCTCTCGATTTGGCTCCGCCAGCGGCCGAACGTCGCCTCCGTGGAAGCCGCGGAGCGGCTTGAGACCGGCGGCTTGTTGCTCCGCGCCGACGACGACCGCGGCTTCCCAGTCGCCAACCTGGAGGTCTCGTCCATCGTGCTCCAGGACTACCCGGAGCCCGCTGATCTACTGGACCTGCTGGACACGGGCGGTTACAGGCAGAAGCTGCAATGGGCGGGGGTGCAACCTGTGCGATTGCTCCACCCCCCGTCGTGGACATCCTCCTCGAGCGCGCCGACAGCATCCTGGTGGCCGACGGCGGGCGCGACTGTATGCGCGTATTGACCGACGCGGAGATCGACCTCCTTCTTGCGGGCGATGAGCCCAAGGATGCGGCGTGAGCGAGGCCGGCGCGCTGCGTGGTCCGCGATCGCGAGATACCGCGCGGTGACTGACCTCGTCCGCCTCTACCCGTTCACGAGGACCTGGCGCCCCTCGCAGGCGCTCGCCGCCGAAGAAGAGCTCGACAAGCTGGGTGCCGACGAGCGGCCGAGGGCCGCGGCCTTTATCGCCGATCTCAAGGCAGAGCCCGCTTTGATGGTGTTGCGCGGCCTCACGGGCTTCCCGCAGGAGGCGCGCGAGAAGATGTTTAAGAGCGCCGAGGCGGGGAGTGAAGACGGGCGCCTGCGGGCGCAGCTGAGTGCGCTCGATGTCTCGCCGAAGGTGCTTTCGAGCACGGATTCAATCCTCGAGTGGCGCGGGGATTTGGAGTCAAGGCGGCTGCGCGTGATCCGGGGCCGGATGTGATCCTGCTCGAGCGCGCCGACCGCATCCTCGCGGCGGACGGCGGACGCGACTGCAAGCGCGGCGTGAGGTGGCCGGCGCCGGAGCTTGACCCGCGCGTTGTGGGGGTCACATCGATGGGGCAAGGACTCGACGGCGTCGGCGGCCCGCGCGCAATGGAGAACGCTAAGGCCAAGGCACTCTCTCGAGCGATCGGAAATGTCTGTCGTGCGAGCGACAGGAATTCATCCGGGCGCATAACCGGCGCCGAGTCCTGCAGCGAGCGTCTCGGAATTGCGGCAACGGGACGCTCGGCGGACCCTGACGCCGGCGCTCCGCGGAAGGGTAGAACGCGGAGCCTGGGAGAGCATACGCCGTTTAGAGGAAGAAAGAAAGGAGAGAAGGACCGTGAGCGATCGCTCGATTGAGCAGCTCAAGCTCGTGCTCGGCGCCGAGGGCTGGAAGGCGTTTATGGCCGAGCTCGTTGCGGCGCGAGGACGTGGAAGGGACGTGGTTGTGTGGAGGTGGCTCGCCATGGCCGAGACGATGAGGGCGGAGAAGGTCGCGGAGCAGCGGGCAGAGGCAGAGGAAAAGGCAAAGGCCGACGCCGAAGAATCCAACGCGATTGCCGCGATTGTTGAGCAGTACATGCGGGCGAACCCGGAGCTCACCGGCGGGGAGGTTATTCCGCTCCTCCTTCGCGACGGCCGCCCCGAGGACGCCGAGCACGTCCTGGCGTACTGCGGCAGGGAGCTTCCGCATTCCGACGGCCACAACGTGAAGGCGAGGCCTGAGGGGCAGTTCCGCAATCTGACACTGCGTAGAGCTGTCATCTCCTTCGTTGGCTACTTCCTTGCGCTTTGCGTAGGCACCATCTTGCTTAGTTACGGTGTTTGGGCCGAGTTTGCCCTTATCGGGATCGTAGCTGCAGTGGTGGGTGCCGCTTTGTTGGTCATCGATGATTGGCGTCGCCGGGTTAGGACTCACACGCAATCCGCCGACTCACAGCACGGAGACACACGATGAAGTCTAAGCCCAAGGGCGCGCGCTACCGCAACCTGAACACTGCGCGGTGACTCGGAGGTAGGTCCATGGCAGGCTCAATCGTAAAGCGCGGCGGAGACTCGTGGCTGGTGCGCATCTCCCTCAGCGGTTCGGGGAAGCGGCGCTTTCACAACCACACCGTGCACGGCACCAAGAAGGATGCCCAGCGCTATCTGAACGCTGCGCTGCGCAGTCGCGACCTCGGTACCTTCGTTGAGCCGGCGCGCATGACGCTCGACGCCTACCTCGACAAATGGCTCTTATTGGTTCACTCCAGACGACCCTCGGGCGTGGATCGTGAAGGGCATCGGCGCCCAGGCTGGCAAGTTTGTGCTGCTTGGGAGAGATGCGGCTGTACGGTCGCTAATCGCTGAAAAGATTCGTCCGAATGCGACTCGGGCGTATGCGACGCTCGAGCAAGCAAAGCGGGTCTGGGAGGCGATTTGTGTGCTCGACGAAAGCGAGTAGCTCGGGGCGGAGCTCAAATACTGAGGCGTGGCTCGTCGGGGAGCCGATCGTCAGCTTGGCCGCCTCACCGACTTCGCAGCCGAGTTGCCGGCGCGCCTTCTTTCTGCTCCGCTTCCGACTGCCAGAGCGCCAGATCGAGCAGCTCTTGCTCACTAGGCACCGGGATGGCCTGCGAGAGCAGGCACGCGCTTACGCAAACAATGGCACCGCAGCCGGTCGGACACCGACGCTCCAGAACTTCGCTCAGGACTCGCTCGTACTGCACGTAGCCGCAGCGACGGCACCTGATTTTGTATCCGATGTCATAGGACGTCGGGGCTACGTGTGCCTCTCTGGTCGAGGCCGGCACTATCACGGTGGCCATGTGGACTGCTCCTCATGCCGCTGCGCAAGGAGGCATAATCTTCGAAGGGCCACCCGATCGACAATCCCCAGATCCAGGTAGATCAGGAACCGAAAATGCGTAGGGGGCAGCGGCGAGGGGTGGCTGCTTTCGGGCCCTCTCGCAGAGCCCGAGCCGCCGCTTCGCCGCGATGACGGTCGGCACGGACATCAGAGAGGCACAGGGCGCGGCGCTGCGCACTCCGTGGGCCGAAAAGGAAGCGGCGCGGCGCGAGGTCCCCTCAGGGACTCAGTCCACAGTGGAACCAGTCCCCAAGGGAGAGCACGGTCCGGCGCGCGCTCTGCCACAACGTTTCGAGAGATGAAACCTCGCACGATGCGAGGATTTCCAGCGAAAGCCTTGTAGACCGGCGTTCAACCTCGCACGCTGTGAGTTTGAAACTCGCGGGTGGGTCGCGGTCTAGATACCCTCCACACCGTGGAGACTCTAGAAAGTGTTGAAAACCCAAAGGAGATACGAAAGGTGAAGGACGAAGACAACGAAGCCCGAGCCTTATACAAGCGCCTTTGGGGGATTCACGAGAAGATCAAGAACGGGACGGCGGACAACGAGGAGCGCGGGTTCTTCTACGATGAAATGCTCAACCTCATCCGCATTACCGAAGCCGAGGTCGTCGAGGCCTATCAGCGCGTCCAGGCCAGGGAGGATTGGGACGGCGCCGAGAAGCAGTGGCATCGCTATACGATCACGATGCTCTTCCGGGGCGATGCGCCCGTTGTTCCGGAGACGATCCGCGACGCGCAGAACCCAGCGGCCGAGCGCATCCTCTTCGTCTTGGATCACCCCGGGATGCGGGCGGAGAGCTAGGTGAGAGCCGCGATCTACGCCCGCATGTCTACCGACAAGCAATCCGCCGAGTCGCGACAGGGAATCGATTGATGAAGGCTAAGCCCACCCTAGCGGAGATCCAGAGGACGCTCTTGGCGAAGCTCGAGGAAATGGGCTTTAGCAAGGCCGAAGCGCAAGACGTTGCTGCGCTCCCAGGCAAGGCATTCGATACAGCGGTGAGGAAGAGACTCAGCGCTCGCGAGGTGAAGAAGTGAAGGCGAAGCCCAAGGGCGCGAAGGCGGGGGCCAGTCAGCCGAGCGAAGCACTCGTGAGGGGTGAGCGCGAGGCAGGCGAGGCGGCGCTACTCGCTCACGACGATGCTGCGAAGCGACGCGGAGCGGCTCTGTCCTACTTCAACGCCGAACTCGGTCGGGTCCCGAAGCCAGACGAGGTCGCGTTGCTTGAGGAGATCGGCGCGATTCCTCGCGAAAGGCCGCCGGGTCGCGCTAGGCGCGATCCGCGGAGATCTCTCGCGCTCGTCGTCGAGACCCTGAAGCGAGCGCGAGAGGAAGGACGACGGGAGGAGCGTGCACGATGAAGTCGAAACCCACCAAGGGATCGAAGCGCGCCTCTCGCGTTAAGACCGAAGCGCAGAGCCAGCTCGGCAAGAATCCGAGCAGCGAGGAGGTAAAAGACTTCATCCTGGCGAAGCTCCAAGCGGCGACCTCGGAGAAGGCGACCTCGGAGAACCTCATGCGCATGTGGGGTTTTTCCGAGAGCGAGGCCAAAGCTCTTATCGCGGGCTCGAAGAAGGCGAGGACGAAGGCGATCATGGAGAAGGTCCGCGAGCGCGAGGTGAAGAAGTGAAGGCCAAGCCCAAGGGCGCGAAGTACGGCGACCTCGTCGCGGGCAGCGATGCAAGCATGCTGTTGCGCGGAGATCGAGCATGACGCCGGACGAGCTAAGAAGCTTCCTTACCCAACGTGGGGCGGCATTCGAGGAGCGAGAGATCCAATTCGGAACGGAGTTCCGATGCTCCGGTGGCGAGGTCTTCAGGGCCTTCCCGAAGCGAGGTCGGGTGGTCGTACAAGGCGCAGAGACGGCTCTTGCCCGCGAGGTCAAGGCGTGGTCGGAAGCAGGCATCCGCCCGGCTAGTCTGCCAGAAGCCGCGGCAGAGTCTTTGCCGGAGTTCGGTCCGGCTCGACGAGTTTTCATCGTACACGGACACGATCACCAATCGCGGGATCAGCTTGAGCTGATCCTCAGGCGTTGGGGACTTGAGCCGATCGTGCTTCACCGGGCGCAAGATCCGGGATACGAAAAGCCCACGGGCGAGTTTCCTGTCTTCGAGGGCGTTGCCGACGGCGAATGGGTGGAGGACCTCGCGCGCGTCGTCAGCGAGCTCGCGGCAAAAGCGGGGCAAGCGGACTACCGCAACCGGGACGGCCTGACCACGGAAGTTCAAGCGGAATCACTCGCGGTCCTGTCGAAGGTGCTTGGGGCGTGCGTAGCTAACCGCGAGCGCGAAGCGGAGCGCGCGCAGAATGCCGCCGACGCGCAGGCGGCCGCGGCGAACGGGGAGCAAGCATGAGCACGGCCGAGCAACGCGAAGCGGCGCTGGCGTACTTTAGAGCTGAGCTAGGCAGAGATCCGACATGGGATGAGGAGTTGTTGCTTCGCGCTATAGGCGCACTTCCTGCCTCCCTTGGGCCGACCCACATACCATCAGACCCGCTCGAGTTCATCGTCACAATCCTGAAGCGGGCACAAGCCGAGGGACGGACCCGATGAAGTCTAAGCCCAAGCCCGCGGTGCGAAGTCCCGCAACGTAAGCAGCGCGGCCGGCGGAGACCGCGCGATGGCGATACCGAAGACGATAACTCGCGAAGCGCTTAACCTTCTCTCGCCCCGAATCTTGAAGCTCGCCCCCCGTTTCCACGCGCAATTCGAGGCCGAGCTGGCCGAGCTAGGCGAGGCGACTGGCGGGGTGTAGTGGCACTTTTCGAGAAGTGGAACGACATGCTCACGAGGTACTTCCGCGAGAGCGTGAAGAGGGAGCGCTCTTGAGAGAGCGGAAACAAGACGAGGAGAAACAAGCGCGACGGCAGATCGAGCGGTCGACCATTTTCGGCGAGGTCCTCGAGCATCTCGACCGCGACGCGTTGGTGGGCGAGCTTTACGATGCGCTCGTGCAGCGCGGCTACTGGAACGAGGAAGAGCGCGAGGCGCTCATTCAGAGGGAGTGCGTGCGGGAAGTGCAGGAGCTTCTAAACGAGATTGCGCGCGAGCGTGAACGATGAAGCCTAAGCCCCGCGGCGCGCGTCGCAAGACGCTGTACCACCGGACAGATGGCGCATCTGCCGCTGCGATCCTCGAGGAGGGATTTCAGGACGGCGAGGGGACCTACATGACCAAAAGCGTCTACCGTGGTGTGTGGCTCTCGAGCGTGCCGCTCGATGATAACGAGTGTGCGAGCGGGGACACCCTCGTAGAGGTGAGCGTTGCGGCCTCCGACGCAGAGCTGACTGCTTTTGAGTGGGTCGAGGAAGGCAAGTCGTACCGCGAGTGGCTGATCCCGGCGGTCTGGCTCAATGCGCGCGCCACCGTATGCGTTCTCTCGGAGCAGGAGGAGAGCGACCTCGCGCTCGAGGAGAGGCCCGATGAAGGCTAAGCCCAAGGGCGCGCGCGGCCGCAGCCCTGAAGGAGGTTGAACGTGGCTGCGTTCGTTCCTAGCCAAATCGTGGAGTTCATCGACACTCGGTTTGGGCCAATCCGCGAATGGACACCAGCGTCCCTTGTCGGGCGCCCTCATGCTCCCGCGATACTTGCGCTCTTGGAACTCCTCGATTCTCTGCCCCACCTGTCCCTCCCGACAACTCCATCCCGCGTCACGCTGCGACTCGTTCATATCGGTGGTGGAGTCCACCGACCTCCCGGAAGGCGATCACGCGGCCGAGCTCTCTCCCGTGAATGCGCCGCGACGCGTCGCTGGAACTCCGCCCCATAGATGCCATCGCGATCGCGGATCAAGTACCGAGCGTTCGTCTCGTCGGGGAGCGCCTCAACCATTTGCTGCGCGGTCCACGCTGCTGCGGGATGGGCCGTCACATGGACGTGAAGAAGCCTGCGTCGCTCCAGGCTCAGCACCACGAACACGTAGAGCAGCCGAAAGGTCGCGATCGGCACGACCGCGAAGTCGATGGCAATGGCCTGCCGGAGATGATTCCGGAAGAAAGTCCGCCAACACTGCGAGGGCGGTCTGCGGTGCCGAGGCAGATACTTGGAGACGGTCGACTGCGCGAGAGTGAAACCGAGCTTCAGCAGCTCGCCGTGGATCCGGGGTGCGCCCCAAGTGGGGTTTGCGCGATGCATTTCCAAGATCAGGTCACGCAGCTCGGCTTCGATCGCTGGCCGCCCCGGGTGTCGCGAACGACTCTTCCACCGCCAGTACAGACGAAACCCGCGGCGGTGCCAACGGATCACGGTCTCCGGCCGGACGACGACGAGCGCTTGGCGCCATCCCGGCCAAAGGCGCGATAGCCAAGACCAGAGCACCCGATCGGAGGCCCGAAAGCCAACGCGTCTTGCTCCGCGCTGGCGGTTGAGGACGAGGAGCTGATGGCGGAAGGGCAAGGACCTCTGCGTGAAGCGTGGCTCGCCCCCCAAAGAGAGATCGAAGAGCGGTGAGCAGGGCAGAGAGCGCAGGGGGCATCATCGAGGCAGCTTGACGGGATCCGCTGAAAACATCAATGATTTCGGCGCGGACGCGATTCTCGGAAAGGACAGGTATAGACCTGGTGCGCCGAAAACCCGAAGGTTTCCCACGTGAAGCAAATTTTCGGAAGCGACAGACTTCTAACGAGACTACTTTTGTTCCGCTACGCTTGGCGCGAGTGCAGAATGGAAGCGCTTGAGTTCTCGGCACCATCTCGAAAGCGTCCGATTAGGTAGGCCAGCGGCCCGATACTGCCGAGACAGACTGTCAACAGCAGATACGGCAGCACGTTAACGCGGCGTTGTGCTGCGTCGCGTGTCATCCATACCGCAACCATCGTCAGCGCGATCACCAGGTCAGCGAAGATGGCGGTAGTCCCTGCATTGGTAAACGCTATGTGTAGGAAGCCCTGCGCGCCGTAGATATAGAAGTCATAGGCGTTAAGAGCCGCAAATCCTGCAAGCACCATTGTAAGGGCAAGTTGTTTTGCGTTCATGTTCCATCCTCTCTCGGAATTTTGATTAAAGAGCCATTGGGCGCGGTCTCCGCCGATGGCCCTTGGATTGCTACGCGAATAGTTCCTTGAAGAACCCAGCCATCGCATTCCACGACCGTTCATCGGCAAGCTTGTGATACTCAAGCGCGGGATTGTCGAGTCGGGCGGTGTCGGGGTCTGTGAAGTTATGCTTCACGCCACCGTATGTAATCACCTGCCAGTCAACACCCGCGGCCGTCATCTCTGCCTGAAAGGCATTGACCTGCTCAAGCGGCACCAACTGATCATCCCCGCCTGTGCACACCAGAATCTTGGCTTTTACCTGACCTTTCTGCGCGGGGTGTTCCGTATGGAGACCGCCATGAAGGCTCACGACACCGCGCAGCGGTGTGCCCGCGCGCGCGAGCTCGAGAGAAAAGTTTCCACCCATACAAAATCCGACCGACGCAAGCCTCGACGAATCGACCTGCGGGAGCGAAGCCAGCTTGTTGAGCGCCGCCATCCCGCGCCTGCGCAGCACGCTTGTGTCGTCGAACAGCGAATGCGCGAGCTGTACCGCGTCGGGCAGGTTGTCCAGCTCGCGCCCGTTTCCGTAATAGTCGCCCGCGAAGGCGACGTAGCCCAGCGCCGCGAGCCTTTCGGCTTTGGTCCTGGAATGAATGCCGAGGCCACATACCTGGGGCATTACGATGACGCCGGGGGCTTGTCGATGACCTTGTGGTCGTACGCCAGATATCCTAGGAGGCGAACGTCGCGATCTTCGTATTCCACTGTCTCCGTCTTCATCTTCTTCTCCTGGTAAAGTGTTTCGTCTTCGATTCAAAGGTGGAGACACAGTGTTAGCCGCAGAGCGGAAAGGCATGGACGAACAGCGCTACGGGTCCGTTTCCGCGCTCGACGTGAGCGATGCGTCCAAGCGCAGTCTGGACGAATTTCCGGGAGGCCTGGAACTCAGACGCTTTGCTAGCCTCCATGGGAGAAACAAGGAGCATACATACTGATTGTATGTAGCCTATTGAATGTATGGCTGTCAAGAGTCGCCAAGCTGAAAATTCCGCCGCCACCCGGGCCGCTCTCCTAAGAGTTGCGCGGAGGTGCTTCGCGGAGCGCGGATACGCTGACACGGCAACTGAAGAGATTGTGCGACGTGCTCGAGTGACTCGCGGCGCTCTGTATCATCATTTCAAGGACAAGCAGGATCTGTTCAGAGCAGTCTTGCAGGAAGAACAGTCAAAAGTCGCTGCCAAATGCACGGAGGCCGCAGCCAAAGAAAGCGATTCGTGGCGCGCGCTTATGGCCGCAAACGAGGCGTTTCTTGAAGCGTGTCTCGACCCGGCAGTTCAGCAGATCGTGTTAATCGACGCCCCGGCCGTGCTTGGCACGGAAGGCTTCCGGCAATCGGACGAGAGCTACTACCTGGCGGGATTGAAGGCAGCCATCGAGGCCGCGATAGCGGCCGGAATCATCGAAGAGCAACCGGTGGAGCCTCTGGCCCGTATGATTATGGGCTCGATGAATGAAGCGGCGCGTCTCATTGCCCATGCCTCAGACAAGGAGCGCGCTCGCCGTGAAGTCAGCGAATCTGCCAATCGAATGTGGAACGGTCTCCGAATCGACACGACACGATAGTCATTTGGCTGATGGGGTATTCGCTTGAGTCCATTTTGGTGCCCCCCGCAGCGACGACCTCGTGCCGCCTCAACTTTCCGTCGTGCCTACATCGTTCTGGAGGGTGCGAAGATCACTTGGTGCGGCTCGCGGCACGGCTCGGCCACCTCGACGCGGCGCACTGGCGCTTGAGGACGAGCAGCTGGTGGCGAAGCGCGAGAACCTCGGCTTGCAGCTGCGCGCGAGACCACAGCAGAGATCGAATCGCAGCCAGGAAAGCAAGAAGGGCAGGGCACGCCATCGAAGGCACGTTGACCCAGCGCGACGAAAACATCAATCATTTCAATGCCGACGGGAATTCGGAAGGCATAGGGGCGCCTATCTCAGCTTCGGCGAGAACTCGACTTCGCCGAGGAACGGGATCAGGTTCTCCAGGAATTCGTTTTCCGGGCTCGCCGCGCTGGGGTCGTTGTGCGCGTAGGTATCCGCCCGGTTGATCAGGGTCAGCTTGCTGTCCGGAATCCCCGACTGCTGCGCGAGGACGCGCGCGGCATCCAGGACGCTCTGGCCGCCCAGGGCCGCACCGAATGCATAGATCGGCGTACCCTTGGGCAGGTCGGCCCCATGGATTGCCTTCACGTCGAGAATGCTCTGGGCGGGGTTGGCGTTTCCGGCCGCGACGGCGCCCGAGTCGATGGTCAGACGCAGCGGGTGATACCAGGCGCTGCCGTCGACGCTTTTCAGGTTCTTTCCGCAGAGCATCGCGCCATAGCGCTGGATCGGCGTGATCGCGCCGTCCCGCTCCCAGGGGCGCGGGTTGCCGCTGTCAGCGATATGGCCGGCGTGAACCTGAGCGGCGATCAGGTTGGGAGGCGAGCTTGGGACACTGACCCCGAAGCCGAACTCCGCCTCGTTGGTCGGAACCTCGCCTGGCGGAAGCGGTGGCTTCAGGTTGGCCGGCAAGAGCAGGAAGCTGTAGCCGACCGAAGGACTATCCTTGTCATAGACGGCTGCGCAGGAGCCGGTGACCGAGAACAGGCCGAGGAGCGGGGCCGGGATGCCGCCGAACGCCAGCCATGGCGAGCCGGTCTGCAGGTCCTGAAGCGCCTGCGTCGCCTGCTCGGGGGTGATCGGCACGGGGTTGCTGCCACCGTCGATGTAGACCAGCCCAGAGAGATCCTTCGCGCCGGGCTCACCGTTGAAGTCCCAGGTCGCATAGGCGGTCGTGATCGCGCCGCCAAGCGAGTGGCCTCCGAGCACCACCTTGCGGCCGAAAGCTCTCGCGGCTTCGACGACGCGATGGAGGTCCTCGATCTCGACGTTCATGCCCCAGCCGCGGGCAAAGAGGACCGTTGGGAAGGGAATCAGCTGGAAGTGATTCGTGATGCTCGGATTCCCGAGCCACCCCAGGTAGTAGTCGAAGAACTGCTGGGAGGTAGCATGCCCCTGCTTGTACTGGTCGACCACCGACTGGTCCTCGAGCTGGTTCTCGCGGCGCTCCACCGACCAGACCTGCCAGCGGCCGTAGGTCCGGTTCACGATGTCCTTGGCCAGCGGTTCGAAGTATCCGGATCCCGCCGAGGTGCCGGGGTTCAAGACGAGCACGTTCCTCGCGAAGGGCGAGCCGACCTTCAGCACACCGACCCGGTTTAGCGCGGCGGGCGTCGCTGGGTCGTCGTACCCCTGCATCCACGAGAACTGCGCGCGGTTGCAGAACGGGAACCAGGGGATCTCACCTCCAAAGCAGCCGAAGTGCGGCATGGAGGCGCCAGTGGCAGCAGCAACCCCGGCGGGAGCGACCACCGCCGTCGAGAGCGCCAAAGCGATGGTCCACATGAGCCGGCGAAGCATCCTGATGCGGAGCCGCATGCCATCCTCCTCCACGCGTTCCGCCCATCTTATGGATACGCCGTGAGTCGAGAGATCGGTGGGGTCGGACTCCCCGAAGCCCCGGAGCGTCTCGCGAGCGCTATGCGCTCTTCACCGCCGCGGCCCGAGAGCCCCCACGGAAATCGCCGTTTCCGACCGGACAAGGCCTGGAGCGCCCGGTTCTCCACCTCTCGTCGCTTCACCGCTCCTATCAGAAGCTCAGCGTGGCAGTCAAGCGGCCACAGCTAAGCGGTTCGGCGGGCTCGCCCTCCCGAAGCCGCAGAAGCAGGATTTTCCATGCGACCGGCCCGCGTGTTTTCGACGACCCTTCTCGGCATCTGTCCATCGCCAGAACTCGGGACGATCGAGTCACGTCGCCCTTTGAAAGGACCGTCGCTCCCGCGTTTTAGTCAGATGTCGCGTCCAGGCCGCTCAGCAGTATTTGGATCGGAAGCGCCTCAGGGTCGTGCGCATATGAGAATGCAGCGCTCTGGGTCGTTCACGGTGAGCTGGAGCCGGGTAGATCAGTTTGCCGCGAGGCGGGTGGCAAGCCGCTTCGGAGCCGTCATCCGGAACGCCTCGTGCACGAGATCTGTGACCACGGACCAGTTGATCCCAGCATGGAGGCGCACGCCGATCCGGCCTTACTCCAGAGCTCCAAGAGGCCGGGGTGGGACTCGCCGCGGCACAAGGCGAACATCTTTCCCCGCACCCGGAAGGTTGGCTCTCCCCACGCAATCTTTTCCGTCACTTCCGGAAGCACGAGACAGATTCTTCGCAACTGTTTTAGCGGACCGCGACCACTCGGCATGCACCGACCCATGACCGATTTGCTGCAAACAGTGACCCGTTTCCGACCATCGGTCCACCACGGGCGGCTGTCAAACGCACCAGTGATCGGGCCCGAGAACCCCGAATCCGTCTGCGGGCGACGTTCCCTTACTTCACGGTAAGTGCGCACCGGTCAGGCTCCATGGCGCGAAGCGAAGTCCCGCAGAACAGACGCACTGCTTCATTTCTGCAGGGCTGTTCTCGTATCGACATGGAGGTGTTGATTGGCAGGTCAATTGCTTGACGACTGCCGATATTGCGGTTCTCCACGCGATGAAAACAAGCGAGCCGGCAGCGCGTGAAGCTCCACGAGTGCGCCTCAGTTGCGCTCGATTTTTCGCGCAGCGGCCAGCCGTCGAGGCGTCCCAGATGCACGCTGACGTCGCGTCCTGGTAGTAATCCAGCGTAATCAGCTCGAGGACGCGGTTCCTGCACGGCCTGAACAATCGCGGAGCAAATGCGAAGCGCAAGATAAAGCACGTCCGTAGTGTTCTCGCGATTCTCGAGCGATCACGCGGATGTCCAACCGGATGTTGTGACACGCGGCGCGGTTTTCTCCGGAGGAAAAACCAAGATCGCCAGACACGTCGCTGAGTTGGAGCCGGTGGGTTCGACATGGGGTCCAAACTGACACCGCCTTGATTCTCCGATTCCTGAATGCACACGATCACTTTCGTTCGGATCTTCGCCGCAGCACTCCAGCTTGCGATCGATCGGTAGTTCCGCTTGGGGCACGCCGTTTCGGAGCGGCGTCCAGAATGGCCGGCCTGAGAAGTCTCGCTCCCGGCTCAGGGATGGTTCTCAGAGCGGCGAGATTGCCCTGAGAGGCGCCATCGAGGGTGCGGTGTAAGTGGGGGGGAGGGCGCGGCCCCCCAACCGCGGAGCCGTGAACGCCTGGCTGAGACGCGAGGGGAGGATCGCTCCGACGTCCTCTGCAGGCAGCGGATGCGTGTTTTGACTCCGATTCCGACGCGAAGTCTGCGGCACCGAAAGCGAATCCCGCGAACCATCCGTCACAAAACTGCGCTTGTGCAAGAATTCCGATGCGAAGTGCCCGTTGCACAAACGAATTCGTCTTCACCATCCGTCGTAATCTTGCAGGGCTTCCTGATCACGCGCTCTCCCCCGCGGGTCTCTTCCGCTGCTCCGCATTCTGATGCTCGCCACGATCGTTCAGCTGATCCGGGCTGCGCGCGCGGCAGGACGCAGAGTGCGATCAGCAACAGCATCACCGTGAGCACGCGGAGCGCACGCTCTGCGGTCGATGAAAGGCGTGCTCGTCGGCAGAGAGTTGACCTGACGGCGAGCCGTTCGTAGGGCTGATCTCGTGCCCACGGTTGGCACGGCCGCGGACCTGGTGATGGCAGGCTTGTGGACGGGATCAGGTAACGCACGTGCGAGAGCAGCGGCTGGTCCTGAAGACGAGGCGCCGCACGTCTGCGAGCTTCTTGCCGACGTGCTGCGGAGCTTGGTGCACGCCGCCCACGAGGCTTGCGCCGCGGTACGAGGCGCGCTCGGAGCAACGGGTCACAAGTCACTCGGAGAGCCCAGGCTGACGACAAACTCGGCTGGGTAGCCGGTCCCGATTCCGACACGCACGGTGACCGGCTCCCAGCGCTCACCCGGTACGAAAAGATGACAAGGCGGTCCTGCTTCCTCGCCGGCCAGGGTACCGTCGTGAGCCGCGAGGTGGGCCACTCCAGAACACGGGTTCGACCGCGCGTTGGCGTTAAACCTGCCCGGAAGCACGACAGGGCGTGGGCCCATGTCTGCCTCGCACGAGGTGCGCTCTGTGACGAGGCGGATGACTCGCTGTCCCAAGTCCTGCACATGGCCTCGAGTGGCTTGCCCTTTGGGTCTTCGAGCTGCCGGTCCTCGCGCCGGACGGGGCACCACAGGGCACCCCTCGTCGCACCCCAATGCGACCCGTCACCGCGCCTCCCCACGCGAGGTCGTCGGTCCGGACCCAAGACCATGCTCGGAAGAGACCGACGCCGACCTCTCGCGCGACCTGCAGCACCGCAGGGTGGCCTCATAGATGCCGACGCCGAGATGCGGCTCACGCGCATCGAAGCAGGTACCCGTCTCCTCGGGCACTTCGTGGGCGTCTCGAGAGGCGACGATGAGAGCCAGGGACATTGGATCGTCGAGGGGTCGAAGGCCGGGTCCACGTGGTGCCCGAGCCTGTCCGGCTCGCCGATGGGCGCAGCACGAAACGGCTCGGGCCCGGCGACGTCGCGAGCCTGTGGGGAGTGGTCGTTGGAGCCGCCGAAGGGAAAGGCCCTCACGCAGCCGATGCGCTACGGCCGCCTCGAGGAGATCGAGGCGGTACCCATGGATACGAGCATCCTTGACCTCGAGGTGGTGCGCGGCCTGGAGCGCAGCACCACCCCCGCGGTCTCAGGAAGATTCTGCCCGCGGCTTTGCGACGCGGTGCCAGGCGGCCCTTGAGAGGCGGCGTGGCAGGCTCGAGAGCGAGGGCGTGCTCGATTGGAGCGCGCACTCCGCGAGCCAAGAGCCCAAGCGGGCGCGGCCTCTTCAAGAGCTCGGGCGCCATGTCGAGGTCCGCATGAAGCTGCGCCTAGCTCGATCCTGCGAACACGAGCTCGATGACGTCGAGCCTCTACTCCTGAATGCGACAGCTTGCGCCTTCTCGGCTCCCATCCGACGCGAGTTGTGACGTTGACGGGCGAATTCTCAAGCGGATATCAAGTCGATTCTTAACGCCACCTCCTTGGTGCACTACGCTGATATACGCTCGCTTGCGACGCTATACGCCATTCGCTGTCTCACGCCAATTTCCCAAGATTTCCCATTGTTGACCGTTCTCTGAGATTCTAGCCTCCAGCAGTGCTGAAGCTGTTTATGTGATGGTGCAAATGAGAGATCAACACGCAATCCTGCGACCCGCAGCTGCCCGGCTCCCTCAACTCGACAAATACGGTGCTCAGTACCCTCGCGGCGAAGCACTCCCCAAGAAGTGGGTGCTGGCTTGAACGGATGAGAGGCTGCTCGTCCAGTGTTTCGGGACCGACGGTAGTCAAATGAGGACGGCCGCAGCTGAAATATCTTCCCGCCGTGCCAGCGCATGCGGTAGTAATTGGGCGATGGCGGAGAGCTTCGGAAAGGTGCTGCGTTACCGAAGGGGTTGGCGGCTTGATGTGCGCCCCTACGGGTACCTTTATACTGACGGCGGCATGAGGTTCGAGTCCCGTGCCCATGCGGAGGGGGTTCTCGCCGCCGTACGGAGGGAATTTGCTCGCCATCCAGAGCGAGCAGGCGATTTCATCCGCAGGCTATTACCGCGGGATGGAAAGCAAGCAAGCGTCGAAGTGTGGCTCGGGCGATGGCTGACTGTGCAATCCGACCGAGAGCGGACCGGCGCGCTCTCTCCGGCTTATCTCTACAAGCTGCGGCTCTATGCGCGTCCAGATGGATACTTCGGTCCGCTTCTGAGTCGCTCGATTCACTCCCTCGATTTCGGGGCGCTCGAGGAATGGGTGCACGGCTTGAAGGTCGGTGGCAAGACGCGCCGGCTAGCGCTTGGGGCGATGCGCTCCTTCCTGCATTGGCTAAAGCGAAGGCGCGAGATCGACGAGCTACCTGAGTTCCCTGAGGTCCCCGTTGACGAATACTTACCCACGGTTGTGGATCTTGACCACCAGGACCGTATTCTTGCTGCCATTCCAGAGGATCGACGCGGTGCGTTTCTGGCCGCGCGGCTTGGCCTCCGGCCGGGTGAGGTGCGAGCCTTGAACGTGGGAGACTACCGACCCGAGGATCGCGTGCTCGTGGTGGCATATGCGATGAAAGGCGAGCACTCAGACGCGCCACGACGCAGCCCGAAGAAGCGACGGTGGCGCCTTGTCCAAGTCGACACGGAGCTGGCCGCGTGGATTGCTGCGCACCGCGATAAGGTATTCCCGGGTGAGCCACTATTTCAAAATCCCGGTGGCCGAACGACTGATCGCCGCTGGACTGGCCCGAGTCTGCGCGAAGCGTGGAACGCCGGGGCTCGAGCGGCGGGCATCCCCGTGCGCATGTACGAGGGAACCAAGCACAGCTCAGCTTCAGCAGCGGCGAGACGCGGCGTACGGCTCGAAGAGATCCAGCACGCGCTCGGGCATGCGGACCCGCGTAGCACTGCGCTGTACGCAAAGCTGGCGCCGATCGTTCCTGCGACGGTGCTGCGACCTGAGTGCAAGCTGAGTGCAGAGCGCAGAGACGAAAAAAAGTTAAACTAAATCAATAGGTTCCGGTGCGGCAGAGAGGACTCGAACCTCCACGGGATTGCTCCCGCCAGCCCCTCAAGCTGGTGCGTCTACCAAATTCCGCCACTGCCGCGCGGCACTCACGAGTATACCGAAGGTCGCGGAACGGCGCGATACGGCTCGCGAATTCGCGCGTCAGGGCGGGCTTCGGCTCCGGTTTGGGCGCCTCGGCCCGGCCCGCACATTCCAAAACGGCTGGTGCGTCTACAAATTCCGCCACTGCCGCGCTGACTGGATGCACGTCCTGCCAAGACTAAGTTGCGCTTCGAAATCATCAATGTTTACAAGGCCCCTCGAGTTCTCGGGAGGGACAGCCATCCGGGTCAGAACCGCGCCAACCACACCCAGAGGATTCGATCGGAGGCTCGGAATCGAAATCGTCGCCCTGTGCGTTGGCGCTTCAGTACGACAAGCTGATGGCGAAGGGTGATCACCTCGGGCGTGGAGGGCGGCTCGGGCCACAAGAGACACCGGAGTGTGCCGAGGGCGGGCGGCAGCATCGAAACCACGTTGACCCACCCGGCGGAAAACATCAATGTTCACGAGGTGATCGAGTTATCGGAAGGCACAGGCCTTCGAGACCTTCGGCGTGCGGTCGCTTGGAGCGTTGGCTACTCGGGCAACATCCTCGCCGACTTCAAGGCGAAGCGGAGCGAGGACACCTCGACCGTTCCCATCGGGCTCCAG
>DATGZK010000011.1:0-7074 GCA_035489755.1 Myxococcota bacterium | reverse complement strand
AGAACTTTATTTTCAGCTTCGAGCGGCTGCTCCGTGCGGCGGCGGACTGCGATCCCGACGGCATGATCGTGGATGCGCTGGTCGGGAACGCCCAGGGCCGCGTCTACGACATCATGCGCAACCTGCGCGGGACGCCCTCCGCCGCACCCCACCCCTAGACGCGATAGTCTCGCGGCCCGATGTCGGGCCGAATCCTTGATGGGGTCCGCGACCTCGAGCTCATCAGGTTTGGAGACCAAAACAAGGCGCAGCACCGTCGCAAGAATGGGCGCTAACTGCTCTAAAATAACGCAGTTGCGTTGGCGTCCCCAACGGGATTCGAAGGACATTCGGGACGCGCAGGCGGCAGCCTAACTACCTGATTTTCCACGCTTCGCGTTTGGCTCCTCGGCCGCAGAAGTCTTGTGCGGCCATTGTGCCGACCGCGTTCCGCAACGCCGTCGCAGCTACGATTCGCCCCGAGCTTGTTCGGTTTGAGAGGCTCCCCGGCTGCAGCCACGATCTCTTGCGCGACGATCCGGAGAGAGCATTTGCGCTAATCAGGGAGTTCGTTCTCAGTGATGTTTAAGTTACGCTTCGATCCGACTGTCCGATACCGTAAGTGACGACTTCCGAGAATTGAGCCGCCCGCCCTTGGTCTGCGGGGGTCGTCGCGCGCGGCGCAGCGGCGGGCGGTAGACCTCACAGATCGAGAATCATATGGATGTCGTGAGGCTCGAGCGCGAAAAGCGCTTGGTCCGGCTCGTCTGTTGGCTCGAACCCGTGGCTCCGGTAGAACTCGACGGTAGAGCCGCTCGGAGTAGCGGAAACGTAGAGGCGTCGGGCGCCGTCGAAGCGCGCGAGACGAGCGACCTCTCCGGCGAGTAGAGAACCGATGCCGCGGCGCCGGTAGTTCCTGCTCACGTAGAGGACCGACAAGTTCGCCATGCCCTCCGCGAGATGCGGTTGGTAGATTGCGAAGCCGGCGAGGGAGTCGGCGTCGAACGCACCGACGAGCGTCCCGCCCCGATCAAGGATCGGCTGCCAGGCGTTCACCCTGCCTTGGACGCTGTGCTCGTGATCGCTGGACCGAGACCATGTCGGAACCACCACGTCGACGGTTCGCTTTTCGAGAGTACCGCGTCGGTAGGAGTACTCTTGCGTCACATGCTCCGAGCGATCGATCTCGCCGATCCGATCAAGCTCCGAAGCCTCCATGCGGCGAATCGTGATCACCCTCTCGCCGCCCAAAGGACTGGGCGCTCAGCTGCGTGGCACAGGCCGCCGACGGTCGCTGAGGCACCAAAGGTTGATGCCAGAATGCTACCAGACCTCGATTGGAACGCGCTGTACCACGGCTGGAGGAGCGCCTTGCTGGAGGAGCGCCTTGTTAGAAGGCGGCACCGCTCGAGCGTCGCCCTCCGCGCCGCCCCCGACGCCAATTCGTGGCACGAGACTCGATGACGGATAGGCAGTTGTCGATTCGCTCGAGCAGGTCCGACTGTTGAGAGCTGGACGTCACAGGCAGACGAACGAAGTCCTCGGCGAGCTGAACGTCCGCAAAGATGCCGCTAGGGTCGTCATGGAAGTGCAGAAAGGCGCGAGACTTCAGCTAGAAGACTCCTAAGCGCCGCTCGCGAAGCAGAGGGCGAGCACGCAGCTCCTCGAGAAGAGGCGATATGCGGGCGAGAGCAGCCGGACCAGCGTGCTTCATTGGTGCCGCCTATCGGATGGCCGCTAAGCGCGACCGCCCGTGTACCCCCGAGTCTCAACCGGCGGACGACGCCGCGTCAACCAGAGTCCTTCGGTAGTCACGCCCGGCGGGCGCTGGCTAGGCGCGCTCTCCGAGCCAGGCGCCTCGCGCATGGCGGCGTCGGACGGTGGGGCCGCCGCCTGCGGGGGCCGTCGTGAGCGGCATCGGGCTGCGACTACTCGAGCGAGGCGGGTGGTGTAGTGATGGGCTGAAGGTGCTCTGAGATTGACTTGCGAACCTCCGGAGACATTGGAACCCCCATTTGCTCCATGAGGCTTACGCTCAAATTGGTAATCGTGGCCTTTGCGCTTGGCGACGAAGTTGGTAGTCCGAACGAAATTACGCGGATCTCAGGTGGACCGCCTTTGACTCGGACTACGGAAAGCTTGATGAACCCCGGGCCCAGTTTCGAGAAGGAACCAGAATAGAGAAGCGTTTGCTCAGCAATAAGAGAAAGTGAAGCCCAGTAGTGGACGCTTCCCCCGCCTACGCCCATTTCGTAGAAGCTAGCAGACTCGTGAACGGGCCGGAGCTTCTCCGGCTTGCCGAAACGATCGAGAAGAAAATCCAGACTGGTGGCGACGTTAGAAACGTCTTTGGCGCGCTCGTCAGCGGTGTACGATTCAGGATAGTGAAGTATTGCCGCGAGGTCCCTCGAACCTCCACGAGCGAGTAGAGAAAGAACACGGTCGACTAGACCGACCGTGGGACTGGCGTTACGCGGAGAATCGGCAGCAGCAATCAACGAAGAGACCGAGAGTAAGAAGGCGGACGCCACGGCGGTACGCGCGCAAACTCAGGAATGGTCTAAAAGGCTCGGCATGCCGATTCAATCGGAAGCTCACGCGTTGTGCTTTAGATCGGTCGCTGCCGACCGGGTGCGGAGTCCTCCCTGGGCGAGCACGGGCGCTGGCTAGGCGCGCTCCCCGCGCGAGGCGCTTCGCGCATGGGGGCTTTCCGACGGGAGGCTCGCGACGCAGCCTCACAAGTGAGACACGCCCTGACCGAAGCCGGGGCGTGTCGGTACGAAAGCTGGCCACCGCGGGGTCGTGCAGATTTGCTACAACGGTGCCGCTTCCAGTCTGGAGGATCTATGGCCGAGGGGTCCGCTGGTGTGCGTATTCCCGCCGGCACCGCCGACTATGAGCGGATGCGTCAGCGTCATGTCGCGCGCTTCGAGGCACTCTTTGCCGGTTACTGTGATCGCATCGATTGGTCAGTCGAACAACTGCGCCGCGAGAGACTCCGCCTTCTTCGCGCGCTGCTGGCGGAGGCGGTCAAAAAGTCGTTGTGGCACCGGGAGCGCCTGGCGCACGTCGATCTTCGCGAAATCTTAGAGTCAGACCTCGAAGCGCTGCCGGTGATGACCAAAACCGACATGATGGACAACTTCGATGACATCGTGACTGATCGCCGCATCACGCGGGAGCTGTGCGAACGGCACCTCGAGGAGCTGACCCACGACGCATACCTTCTCGGTGAGTACCACGTGGTGGCTTCTGGGGGTTCGAGCGGCCAACGCGGCGTATTCGTCTATGGGTGGCACGCGTGGGCGATCTTGTGGGCGTCGATCGCCCGCTTTCAGCATCGGGATTGGGACTGTGACCCAACCCTAGTGGGCGTTCCGCAAGTGATTGCGCTTGTGGCCGCCTCGAAGGCAACGCACATCTCGGCGGCTACCCGCCAGACATTCTCGACGCCGCGCAACCCTGAGCATCTGTTCCCGGTCAACCAACCGCTCGAACAGATCATCGACGGGCTGAACGAGCTGCAGCCAACCATGCTCACGGGATACAGCTCCTTTTTGCAGCGCCTCGCCCTGGAAGCGCGAGCCGGGCGACTTCGGATCACGCCGCGGCGGGTAAAGGCGATTGCCGAGCCGCTCCTGCCGGAGACCCGCGCCGCGGTCGAAGCTGCATGGGGCGTCCCCATCGCAAATGCCTACGGCATGTCCGAAGGCGTTTTCGGGGGGTTCTGCGGTCATGGGACCCATCTTCCCGACGATCTTTGTCTGGTCGAGCCCGTCAATGCGGCAGGCAAGGGGGTCGCCCGCGGCGTTCCGTCAGAGCGCTTGTACATCACAAACCTATACAACTCGGTGCTGCCACTGGTTCGATTCGAGGTGACCGACGAAATCACTGTCCTCGACACCGCTTGCCCGTGCGGATCAGCGATGCGACGCATCGCCGATCCCCAAGGACGGCTCGATGAAACCTTCGTCTACGGCACTGGTGTGAGCGTCCACCCTCATGTCTTCCGGTCCATCCTCGGCGAGGAACCCGAGATCATCGAATACCAGGTCCACCAGACCGAACGCGGAGCGCGCATCGACGTCGTCGCTGAATCGAAAATCGATACCCGTCGCGTAGGACGTAAGATCGAACAAGCAATCGTTGCACTTGGCGTCGACCAGCCCGAAGTCACGATCGTGCCCGTCGCCGCCCTAAATCGCCTCACAACCGGCAAGCTCCGACGATTCGTTCCGCTCGCCCGCTGATACTCACCTTGCTGCGCGCTCAGTTCGGCTCTCTGACGCCCGGCCGAGAACAACGTGTGCAGGTGCCGGAGTGTGCCCGCGCTGGCGGGCGTGGAGGCGGGGTTTGGGGCGCGTGGTGCTCTGCGCGGGAGCCGGCGGGCTGGTCGAGAGCTCGGCGCAGCCTACTCTTCCCACTCTTTCCCGTTGTCTCCCGGCATTTCCGGGGAGCCCTGAGCGTGCGCCTCATCAGTGCAGGGCGGGCTCCTCCACTGTCACGAAAAGCACGCCGAGCAGATCGTGCTTGGGCTCTTCCCAGTGCCAGTCCGCGATCGCCCAGCCGTTCTTGACTGCGTCGTGCGCGCCACACTGAACGCCCTCTTCCCACCTTCGTGCGACGTACGTGACCATACGCTGGCGCGGCATGGCCGCGACCGTACCACGACCTGGCGGGACCGATTCCGCGACGGTAGGGCAACCTCACTCGCTATTCGGACCGCGTTTCGTTGCACCCGAGGGCGAAAGGAGATGAAGCGCGCCGCGCACCCCGGCTCGGCCCGCGCGGATCAGCTCAAGTTATGGACCGACAACCTCTTCAACGATCGACTCAACTGCGTCGAAGGGCGCACGCAGGGCACCCTCGATGTGGTGCCGCTCGGCCAGGAACTCCGGTGCGTTGTAACTCACGGCGACCGCTCCCTTCCCGTCCTCCCAAACCAGCACCTTGAGCGGGAGATCCAAACCCGCGAGCGGCGCCGCGAGCATTACCGCCGCGCCCACAGTGGATCCGATCAGCGACCTGCAGGAAAGCGGGCAGGCTGTTTGCTCGCTTCGCCTCGAACGGCGCAGTTCGAAGGTCGCGGTTTGGCAGGGTCTCGCCATGGAGTTACCTCCAAGCGGTTCTACGGTCACCGTCTTCCAGGGTCACGACCAGTGACTCGTCCATGGGTCGGCCGTGCGTGCCGTGGCGCAACCCAGGGTCATTTAGCCGAGGCTGAGCCCCCACCGCCAGCTCAGCTGGTCCCTTCCAACCGACTCGGAAAGATGACCCGGAAAGTGGTGCCCTTCCCGGGTTGAGTTTCGAGCTCCAGGCTGGCGTCGAGTAGTTCGCAGAGTCGCTTCACGATCGATAGGCCGATTCCCTCCCCTGGTGCGTTCTCCGGCGGGCGGTCGTTCGATTGAGACCATAGCGTCGGCGCGTGGCTGCCTTCGGACGCAGGTGTTTCGCTCTGTTCTGCCGTGGCATCGACCGACTGCGCCTCCTTGGTCGCTTCCTTGAGGGCATACGCAATCGGTGGAGCACCGCTTCCTCGAAGACCGGTTCCCGTATCCTGCACACAAAGCACCCAGCGTTCTGGACTTCCGGAGCGCTCCCACGTCACCCGGACTCCACCCTGCTCGGTATATTTCAATGCGTTGATCACTAGATTCTGGGCGATACGGTAGGTCTTGACTCGATCGCCCTCTACCTCCAGTGTCGCTGAACCCTCGGCGTCTAGGAAGAGCCCACGCTCCGTCGCATAAGGCCGCATGTTCTCGCAAATCTCCTCCATGAGGACTGCTGCGTCGAACGGCACCACCTCGCGCCGTTCCTGCCCGGCATCGAGCCGGGCAAGTTCTAGGAGGTCATTCAACAACGAGTGCAGCGAAGTCACACCCCTCTGCAGCATCGCAGCGAAACGGGCACGTTCCGCTTGTGACAGATCGTTGTACGTCAGCAATTTCGATACATTCGTGACCGCGGCGACGCTTCCTCGCAGGTCGTGAGCGGCCTCGCGCCAGATTTGCCCACGCCGCTTCTCGAGCTCGCTGAGCTCACTTAGCGCAGACTCGAGATCGCGAACACGGCTAGCCGCCTCGGCCTGTTGCAGTCGTGCATACTGACCTGCGCTCTCGCAGACACCGTCGCTGCACAGCTCAGCCAAAGCGCGGCGCGCTGCGGGCAGGACAGACGTTTCCAAATTCGGATGCTCCGAAGCGTAGCGCTCTAGCTCGTCCACGAGGCACATGTGCAAATGGCGCCATTCACGCATGACCTCGCGTTCCCGATACCCTTGCTGCCACCGCTGGAGCCCGTGACCCGACGCACTTTCTTTCTGATCCTGCGTCGCCTCCGCAATTTCGCCGCGTTGATGAGCGCACAGCTTCCGATGAAAGGCGTCCAGCACTTCGGGAATACGATCTTGGAACCGCACCCGCGAAAGGGAGGAGCCTGTCGTCAACTCCGGGTCACTCTCTGCAGCTTCGCGCCACTGGCGCAGGATCGGCACGCGTCTTTTCCGGAGGTGGGCAGCAATCGCAGCGAGCTGCGCCTCGCCAGCCGGTGTGTGGTTCATCGACCATGCCTCGCAGGCCGCTCAATCAGAGGCCGCGGTAGGAGCGAAATCAGAACCAACCTCGATGCCGGAGGCTAGCTTAGCAGCTAGGAAGGACACGCTGCCGCGACAGACTGAGCTCGGTGTCGCATAGCCCCGACATTCCTCGCCCTCCTCCGGCCCGTCCTGCGAGCCGCTCTCTGTATAGGACGTGGAGCGGCTCGGCCGCTTTGCCCTTGGCAACCTCGCCGCGGCGGCGTGATCGCCGGGTCGGTGTAGCGCGTCGACAGTTGTCGCTTTTGCGGCGGGCATCGTCACCCTGGCCGCGCAACGCCACCATGCGCGAGGCGCCTCACTCGGAGAGCGCGCCTTGGTGTAGCGCCCCGCTCCCGCCACCACGCCCGCCAGCGCGCCTAGCTACTTCGCGTCCCAAAAGGCTCCATTTCTTCGGCGTTTGTCGCCGGATCGAGCGAGGCTCGTAAGCGTGGATGGCTGATTTTGCGGCGCTGCGGGCGCGCAGGGGCCCGAACGGGATGCACAGCCTGCGGCGATCC
>DATGZK010000010.1:0-173063 GCA_035489755.1 Myxococcota bacterium | reverse complement strand
GCGGTCGGGGCGGTCACTAGCGCTCACAGCGCGTATCGCGTGCCGTCTGATCGAAGAGAAGCGCGATCCATCATCGACCGCAGGATCGTGGCCATTGCCTGAAGACCACCTCCAAATTTGCGTCTGCACCACGCCGCGCTGAGCAACGGTTGCGCGGCGCGGGCGTGGGACCGACGGTACGGTTCCGAGGTCCGCACGGATGACTGCAATGATGGCGATCGCGGTCCAGTAGGAGGGTTCTCGGTCGCCATTCTCGCGCTGGTCGTGATGTTTCTCGTGGGTTTGATCGGATTCCATGCCGCTCGCAACATCCGCAGCGCGCTGCGCTCAAGGCGTACTGGATCCGGGTCGGCGCTGGGCACGTACTTCAGCCCGGTTCTTCCCATCCTCTTTTTTTTGGTCTACTGGACGTCGTCCAGACCCAAATTGTGGACCGTTTCAGCCTGCCAGGCTTCAAGGTGTTGCTGAGCTTCTGCGGGATTTGCAACTAGTGATAGGCCTCAGAGTCTTGGCTTGATCGGCAATCTGATGCTGCCATGCGACGTTCAGATCAAGCTGACTTAAGAGTTGGGGGAGAATAGGCACCCGTCCCGCGCGTCGACGGACGCCTAGAATCCTCACTTTCGAGGCACCAGTTCCCTGGATCTGCGGATATGAGTCGTCTTCTACTTCGGGTAGGGTGCATCCACCACGGCGGAAGATCATCATTTTCTGCGATGTTCGGGTGACCTGCCCGGGGCCAGGGTGGTTTCGGTGCTCAAAAGGCGCAGTGAGTGCTAACCGGTCCGTTCCGTGTAAGAGGAGAAGAGAAGATGCGAACTCGATTTGGAATCATGAGCATCGCTGTCGCTGGAGCATTGGCGTTGTTCATCGCGAACGCGCATGGAGACCAGGCGAAGAAGCCCGATGCAACAGTGGAATTCAGCGGTGGCTCGGTCGCGGCCGGTATCGGCTACTCATGGGGGAGTGGGACGCTCACCTACAAAGACGTGAAGTATCCGATCACGGTGGCGGGTCTCTCCGCCGGCTCGGTGGGCGCAACGGACACGACGGCCTCGGGATCGGTCTACAACCTGAAGAAACTCGAGGACTTCGAGGGCAACTACGCAGCAGCGGGAGCTGGAGCGACTGTCGGCGGGGGTGGTAGCGTCAGCACGATGCGCAACCAAAATGGTGTCGTTATCGATAGCGTTTCCACCAGCCAAGGTCTAAAGATTTCGCTCGCTGCGGGAGGCGTGCAAATCAAGCTCAAGAAGTAGCAATACGAGCCATGGAGTCGCGGTTGCTCGCGGGCCACGGCGATGGGCGCCTACGAGCCGGTGCGCGCCGCATCGCCGCCTGCGCAACCGCTGCACTGCCATGCGCTTCTCACGATGAATGGATTGAAGTCAGGAGCATTTCGCCGTCCGATTTCCTGATTGAACCGGTCTAGCGGGCTCGACTGACGGGGTAGAACATCAGCATCTCACGCATTTTGCAGGATGTGCGTAAGGAATATCGCATCCTCGGCGAGAGCGGATGGCGCGCTCTCAACACCACTGTTCGATCTGACTTTCTCTCGGTGAATCGCACAGAGGAAGCACCCGGCGAACGGTGGCGCAAGTGGGAGGGCCTGTCGCTCCGCTAGAGCAGCGCCTTCACCGAGCACGCCTCGCGCTGACAGAACTGTCGAAAGGAGGGCCCGCTGGCCCCCCGGCGAGGGTGCATTGGCTATTCAGCGCGGTGCAGGCTCTTGCAAACGCACCGCCGCCGAGCCCGTTCAAGAACTCCTCTTCGACCTCGGCGGATGAGAATCTCAGCCCGCCAAGCGCGGCGCCCGCCTGTCCCCGACTTGCTATAGTGACCCCCCGCCCGTAGTCGCGGGCGCGGGCGCTCTATCGCCCCTAACGTAGTCGGTGCCGCTCCCGCTGGTTGACGAGATATCCTGCGCTCCTGTCCGCTGCAGGATCTCCTGAGCTCGCTTCGTCCAGCTCGAATCATCCGAATGCACCGAGAGGAGGATTGCGCCCTCCTTTACCCGGACCTCGTAACGCTTCGCTTCGTGTTCGGAGATCCCCATGCCAATCAGTGCACCCGTTATCCCGCCGACTGCACCACCCACGCCCATTCCCGCAAGAGCTGTCATGATCGGACCTGCGGCAATAAAAGGGCCCAAGCCGGGTATCATCAGAGCGCCGATGCCCACCAACCAGCCCAGTGCACCTCCTACAATGGCGCCGGTTCCCGCGCTTGCGGCTGCGCCCTCTGGCGCCTTGGTTCCTTTGTGCTGGGCAAAGTGCTTGGAGCCTGTTTTCTCTGGAAACAGTACGGAAATATCCGTCTTCCGAAATCCGGCCTCCTTGAGGATATCGACAGCGTTCTCCACGCTCGAGTAGTTGGGGTAGATACCCACGACTGCTGTATTTTTTCCGGACATACTGCAATTCTCCTATTTCTGCTGTGATGGTCTCAATCCCCCCGGCTCAAGGAGCGGAAACTAAAAAACGGCGAGATCCGGTAATGAGATGAGCCGGACTGCAACTCCCTGCTCGGCGCAGGTAAAGCACAGCCTACCCCGGGTCGGGAGACCGCCGGTATCCCTGGATCCAGGGGAATTGCCCACCGAGACCACGGAACGAGTACCGCCAATGGTATGGAAGGAGTGCTTAACGTACGGCCAAGACGGCTGCGGGAACTCGTATTCTCTCGAAGAGCGGTACCGAAAAGATTGATCTTCACACAATACGGCTAGAAGAGCGCGCTTCGTCCCAGTGCTAAGGAAATCGGTCCCACGGCCTCCCACCTCGATGTTTCTGGACGAGTGAGCGGCCGAGAAGGCCTCATTCACAACTCAACGAATGCTCCCAAGGCATTCAGCCAGGAATTGCCCAGCCCATCGCACCCACCGCAGAAGAGTTCGAGGCGAAGTAGCTGCTACCAGCAACACTTCAGTTGCCGGGTGGCCTCGTGGCGCACTGCTACACCGACTTCATCCCCGGCAAGGACAAGGTGACGACTTATGGGATAGCCGTTCTTGTGGCCGAGACGCTTGTGGCTAAAGCTGATCTCTTCAAGGGGGTGCACTATTAGACGTCGCGCGAGGGCGACGAGGAGGCGAACTTCCTCCCATTGTTTTTTCCGGGGATGCTGTCGAGGCGACAAGTGCTTACTCAATCAGCAACGTGCGTGCTTACTTCTACTTTCCGCGGAGCCGGAAGGCGTATTCCCTTGGCGCCGCCGTACTCACAACGCCTCACCCAAGCCGAGTTGGCGGAGCACTTTAAACAAGTACGTGCGCATTTCTCTGACGCCGCGGTTTCCCGGGCGGACCAACAAGTGATAAATGATCGCGCCGCCCATCAGGTCGAGCAGAATCTCCGGGTCGGAGTCTTCACGAATCAGGCCCTCGGCGCACGCCCTCTCCAGAACCTTGCCGATAATTTCACGGCGCGGGACCAAGTAGTTGTTCCAATAGACCGCCATCAGCTCCGGGCAACTTGGGACCGAACCGATGAGTCTTGCCGCTAGCTTCGGGGAATCGGGTGTGGTCAGGGTGTCTGCGAGCGCATTGACCAACAGCCGTGGCAAACTGCGCAACGCAACTCGATTCACCGCCGCCTGCCGCTCCGGAGCGCCTCTTGCGACTGCGATTGCTTGCGCAATTACCGCCTCCTTCGAAGACCAGCGCCGATATAGCGTAGTCCTCGCGACCCTCGCCCTGGCGGCAATCTGTTCGATGCTCGCGCCGTCTATGCCATACTCGATGAACAGCTCCAGCGCGGCGCGAAGGATCGCCTGATCAGCAGCTAGGCTTCTAGGCCGCCCAGGACCATTCTGCCCCCTCGAGCGTTTGGTGCTTTGTCCCTGCATCGTTTACCCCTACCAAAGAAGGGGAATCAGGCGATATCGAACGCCCGCTGCGTAGGCGTCGTAGCCCTTAAGCTCGCGACGGAGAAACCGTTCCTCGATGAGGATCCGCAAAGCGATCATGCCGATCGGCACAATCGTCAGCAGCGCGGCCGCATACGATCCCAGCCATATCGACACGCCGACCCATGCGAGTGAACCGCCCGCATACATCGGATGTTGCACGAGCCGATAGACTCCAGTACCGACCACCACGTGCTGACTCTCCTTCTGATATCTCACTACGGATGCGGCGAAAGCATTCTCCCGGAACGCGAGATAAATGAGCGAATAACCCGCGACAACCAGCACCAACCCGAGCGAGCAAACGGGCAACCCGGGATTACGCATTAGATGAAATCGGAACACATCCAGTGGAATGAAGACAATCAGCCCGCCCCACGCGGCGAGGCACAGAAGGAGGATGATTTTATCCGCCAGTGGCTGTCCCGTCTGGATGGGTGACTTGAGGCGTTCGTTAAGCAGGGTCTCATTATGCGCGAAGACGTTGATTGCAATCGCTGACGTGGCAAGGAAAACCACCCCTATGAATACCCACGCGCGCCACCAGTCTACGGTGCCCGCCGGCACAAATAGCATCACGCCGAAGATGCCCACGTTGAAAACGATGTAGGCGATCGATTTGAAGGTGAGCACGGTGCGTCGCGTCCCCCCTCGCCTGCGATGCGGAAGGCCGCTGCCGGGACCCCTAAAATGATACATATATGTATCGATATCGCCAACTGAATTCGGGCATCACCTGTGCCGGCTCCGAAGGGAAACGCGTCGTTCAAGCAACCGCACCGATTGTGGCGAACTGTCGCATCCGCCGGCCCGCCGACGGCCCTTCAGGCCTCACTCGCCGTCGGATCACCGCGGCGCAGCCTGGACATGGCATCGAGCGGTGGCACGCTGGGTGCAAAGCACTGATTCCGGACCCGCATACCGCTAGGCGGTGGAGGAAACAACCATGACACAAGCCAAGAGGACGAAGGAGGACGGCCGGGTCGAGGCCAAGAGGATCGTGGATCTCGTGCAGAGGGAAGTCGACGACGGAGCAACCAGCGTCGAAGAAATTCACAAGGCGATCGCGAACCTGCCTCTCGACATTCTCGATCGACTCGACATCTTCGAGGAGACGGCGAAGGGCGCACGCAAGGTCCAGGAGGCCAGCATCGGGGCGATGTACGACGTGATCCGCAAGGTCAATGAGGAGGTGGGCAAGCTCGCGAAGGAGATTCTGACCGGCCGGCCCGCCCACAAGAAGGCGGTGCACACGCACGCAGGGTGAGCCGGTTTGGTGCAGCCACGGTGAGCGGATCCCGGGAGCTTCGAATCCCGAGATCCGATCTCCTGAGTTTGCACGGTCGGGCCGTCTTGGTCACTTGCGCGGACCGCGCTGTCGACTACAGCGGAGGACTCGAGTGGCTCAGCAGGGATTCACGAGCTCTACTCTGAGTGGCTCTCCTCGTCAACCAATCGTCAGTCTTCGTCGCGGTGGCAGTGCCAGTGGTCCCCGTGGCGCCAACACTCGCGCTCTGGCGGCGGAGCCGCTTCCAAGATCTCGATATGGTGGTCCCGATGCTCCTCTTCAAGCTGATCTACCCGCCAAGGCGGAGCAGCGACGGGGATAAAGCAGCCCGATGTGCCCACGAGTAGAGCGAGACCGGCCACGGTCGGGCGCAGGTACTGCATGTTCGAAGTCCTCCTGTCAGAACCCAGATGCCGACACCTTCGGCCGGTCGCGGAAGCTGCATGAGGGGGAAGATGGGCAAGCGAGCCTGAACCAAGAGCGACCTAGGGTGCGCAGCTCCGGAGCAAGCTTGAGAGCCGCCCGGGTCCGCGCGCGGGGCCCGAGGTCCTGTCGTCAGCTCCGCCGACGTGCGCCGCGGACCAAGGCGCGGGCGGGTGTGCCTCGAGTTCAGATTACCCCGATTGCGGCTACTCAGGTTTATAAGCTTGGAGCGAAGGTGCTGCCGCTCCTTCACTTTGCTGGAAAGGAGAGATTGACGCCCCACCGCCCCGGGGTCGGCCGGCGTGAGTGCGTCCCTGTGCAGCGCGGCGCAGGCCCTTGCAATGCAGCACGTGCAGCCTCACCTGCCTTCTTGCTTCCTCGGCGGTTTGCGGAACTGAAGAGAGCATGTTCGAGTCGCGCTGGGCGCATAAGAGAGAGATGAGGCGTCTCGTCTCGTTCCAGCCAACGAGATCCCGCCTTTCGCCGACCACCCGCAGATCCGTGCATGTGACGCTAGATCGTGTCGAATCGGGCCGCGCGATCGGCTGAAGGGAATGCTTGACCCGAGCGGAGCGGTGCGTTGGGCCGCTTTCGGGCGCGGCGCAGCCACACGCTGCTCCGGGTACAATGCCACCACCCCCCTGACGAGGAGAGCCTCATGAGCCGTCCCCCGACTCCTTGCTCCGAGCGGAAGCAGCGCGTGGTCGCGCTTTCCCGCGAGTATCTGATGCCGGCACGCGTGGCGGCGTGGGAGCGGCTGGGCGTGCCCCTCGTGATTGGTCGTCGCGAGGGCTACCGAATCTGGGATCTCGACGGTCGCGAACTTCTTGACGTGCACCTGAACGGAGGCACGTACAACCTGGGTCACCGCCATCCGGAGCTGGTGGAACTGCTGCGGCAGTCCTTCGACGAGCTCGACGTGGGCAATCACCACTTCCCCTCTGAGGCCCGCGCCGAGCTGGCAGAGGCGCTCGCGCGCTGCACGCCAGGTGCTCTCCACTACAGCGTGTTCGTGCCGTCGGGCAGCGAGGCGAACGACCTGGCGCTGCGCATCGCGCGCCACGCCACGGGTCGCCGCAAGGTCGTGTCCCTCGAGGCGGCCTACCACGGCCGTACCGGCCTGAGCGCCGCCGCCGGCCGCCCGGATATGGCGCGCTACTTCCATGCGGATTACCCCGCGGAGTTCGTCACCGTCCCGTTCGAGGATCTCCCCGCGATGGAGCGCGCCCTCGCGAACCGCGACGTAGCGTGCGTGCTGATGGAGACGATCCCCGCGACCTACGGCTTCCCGGTACCGAGCGACGGCTACTTGCCGGGCGTGAAGGCGCTCTGCGAGCGCACGGGTACGCTCTACGTAGCCGACGAGGTGCAGACGGGGCTCGGCCGCACGGGCTGGTTGTGGGGCATCGAGGCATGGGGCGTAGAGCCGGATCTCCTCGTCACGGGCAAAGGACTCTCGGGCGGGCTCTATCCCATGGCAGCGGTAACGATGACAAAGTCCGTCGGCGCCTTTCTGGAGGAGCAGGGCTGGGGCTACGTCTCCACCTTCGGCGGGGCGGAGCCAGGCTGCCGCGTCGCGAAGCGTGTGCTTGAGATCTGCTCGCGGCCGGAAGTGCTCGCGGGCGCGCGTCGCACCGCAGGGCGCCTCGCCAAGGGCCTCGAGGAGCTGCGCGCAAGCCACCCGTACCTAACGGGCATCCGACAGAAGGGGCTCGTCATGGGTCTCGAAACTGGAGTCGACGGCGGGGCGATCCGGCTCTCCCGGGCGCTCTACGGTCGCGGCGTGTGGGCAATGTTCTCCGGCTTCGCACCTTCGGTTTTGCAGTGGAAGGTCGGGCTCCTCGCGGACGACACGTACTGCGAAGCACTGCTCAAGCGCCTCGACGCCGCGCTCACCGACGTCGAGGCCGGAGGCGTCGCGTAGGTGAACTTCGCCGCGTTGGAGCAGGACGAGCAGGTCGCGCGCCTCTCGCGTCTAGCCTCGCGTGCGCTGTCCGCCTGGGCCCTTCCGTCGCCGCAGGTCGCGCTCCTCAAGTACCGCGAGAACGCGGTCTTCGCCGTCACGGCGTCCGACGGTGCGCGCGCCGTCCTGCGCGTGCACCGTCCGCGCTACCGCAGCGACGGCGACATCCGCTCGGAGGTCGCGTGGATGCGCGCCCTCGACGCCGTGGGCATCTCGACCCCCACCGTAATCGACACGCGCATGGGCGACGTTCTGACGACCGCCGCGGTCGATGGCGTGCCCGAGGCGCGCCAGTGCGACGTCATGGCCTGGATCGATGGCCAGCCGCCCGGCAGCCTGGAGGCCGGCGTTGCCGGCGCAGACCAAGCGGTGCGCGCCCTCTACCTCGCCGTGGGAGAGCTCGCGGCGCGTATGCATGTCCACGCCGCAAGCTGGAAGCGCCCCGAGCCGTTCACCCGCCCGTCCTGGGACGTGGAGACCCTTGTCGGGGACGATCCGACCTTCGGCCGCTTCTGGGAACTTGACGCGCTCACGAACGCACAGCGCCCGATTGTCCTCTTGGCCCGCGACCGGGTCCGGGAGCGCCTTGCCGCGCTCGGTCCCGCCAGTGCCTTGATCCACGGCGACCTCGTGCCCGACAACATTTTGGTGGACGGCGCGGTGACACGCATCATCGACTTCGACGACTGCGGCTGGTCGTGGGTCGGCTTCGAACTCGCGACGTCGATCTTCTCACTCCAGATCTCCGGGGGATTCGACGTCGGGCTCGCCGGCTATCTCGAGGGCTATCGCAGAGTCCGATCCTTCCCGGAGCACGAACTCGCGTCGCTGCCGGATCTCCTCGTGGCCCGAGGGCTTAGCTACCTCGGTTGGCCCGTGGGACGCCCTGAGATCCACTCCATGCGGCCGCTCTTACCCTTCTTGGCAGAGAGTATCACGAAGATGTGTCAACTGTACCTGACAGGGGCCGGCGGAAGCGATAGCAGCCCCTAGGTGGGAACGGCGCGCTTCGCGAACCTCCCAAGCAGCGCGCTGACCAAACCCACGACAAATGCGATCTCGCTGAGAGCACTGTCTCCATGATGGCCTCCGCGTCTGGAGGCTTCTTCTTTGCTCCTTTGTGCTCAGTTCTGTCGCCCAACAGTTGGGGTGAGCGATCCCGGGCTCCCCTGCACCGAAATCGCGACCGGGACGTGGACGGGCTTATCGAGGAGCGCGCTTAGTCGATTAGCTCGTTCGCGCCCTCTTGTTTGTCGAGCTCCTTCTGTTCCTCGGGGCTGAGCGCAGCTTCGCCGAGTTTGATCACGAGCTTGTTGAGCGTACCGGTGAACTTGAATGGCACCCTGTAATCTTCGCTGACGGGAGTGCCCGTGTCCTCGCCCACATCGAAGGTCTCATCCGCCGAGACGCGGAATGGGATGCTTCGCGCCATCTTGCCGTCGGCCACTTTCTTGCCGTCCACCGTCAACGTGGCGAGTCCACCTTTGCCGATGCCGCCACCGTCATACTTGAAATCCACGACGACAGTGTGTTTGCCCGGAGACAGCGGATCCTTTCCAGCGATGGAGGTGCGGTCGACACCTACGAGGTTGTAGTAAAAGACGGGGCGACTTTTGAGCAGATAAAGCCCGAGGCCATTGAACCGGCCTCCTTGCGTCATCAGCACACCCTCTGCACCCCCTGCAGGGATCTCCAGATCGGCGGCAATGCGGTACGACTTGTTCTTGAAGTCCGGGGCGCTGCCCTCGGGCAGGCGGACCATGCCGGGGTAGTAGGTGAACTCGGTCCGACCTCGCGTCAGGCTTGGACGAAGACTCACGTCGAAGCGTTCCGTCTTACTATTGTCGAGGGGCAACACATTGTACTTTTCCGCTTCTACCCAAAACAGGTTTTGCAACTCGCGCAGCTTTTCGGGTTCCTTCGCCGCGAGGTCGTTGGCCTCACTGAAGTCCTTGTCTACGTTGTAGAGCTCCCATTTGTAGTCTTCCACGGGCGGCGCATTGGTAGCCATAACCCAAGGCAGGACTGGGGGCGTGGTAGCGGCGACCCAGCCGTCGTTGTAGATGGCGCGGTTCGCGAACATTTCAAAATACTGCGTTCGGTGAGTGGACTTCACCTGCGCATCGTCGAAGGTGTAAACCATACTTGTGCCCTCGATCGGCTTCTGCGATACACCTTCGAGGATCGACGGCGTCTGTACTCCCACGGCTTCGAGGATCGTCGGGTAGATATCGATCACGCTGCTGAACTGCGCGCGGATTCCCCCCTTGTCCTTGATCCGTGCGGGCCAGGAGATGACCAGGCCGTTGCGCGTCCCGCCGAAGTGCGAGGCGACCTGCTTGGTCCACTGGAAGGGGGTGTCCATGGCGTGCGCCCAACCGACGGGGTAGTGGTTGAACGTCAGCGGTCCTCCAAGATCTTCCATGTGCGCCATCACTTGCTTAAAGTCTTCTGGAATGCCGTTAAAGATGGACATCTCGTTCAGCAAACCCTGCGGCGTGCCTTCGGCGCTAGCGCCGTTGTCCCCCTGGATGTAGATGACCAGGGTATTATCGGTCTGGCCCATGGCATCGATCGCATCAAGAATGCGGCCCATCTGGGTATCGCAATAAGAGAGTGCTGCGGCGTACACCTCCATCATGTGGGCATAGACTTTCTTGTGGTCGGCATCGAGGGAATCCCAGGCCTGGATTTCTTTGGGCCGAGGCGTGAGCTGCGTATCCGCCGGAACGATGCCCAGGGCCTTTTGACGGGCGAGTGTCGCTTCGCGCATCTTGTCCCAGCCCATGTCGAACTTGCCTTTAAACTTCGCGATCCACTCCTTGGGCGCATGGTGGGGGGCATGCGCCGTACCCGGAGCGTAGTAAACGAGCCAAGGCTTCTCGGGAGCCACTGCATGCAGGAGTTGAATCCGAGCGATGGCGTGGTCGGCCATGTCCTTGTCGAAGAAATAGTCCCGCTGGTCGTGCGGCGGCTCAATGGGCTTGATGTTCTCGAAGAGGGCAGGCGCCCACTGACTGGTATCGCCGCCGAGGAAGCCGTAGAAGTATTCAAAGCCAAGCCCTGTCGGCCAAAGATCGAAGGGTCCGGCTTGGCTGCTGTGCCAGTCGGGCACGTTGTGATTCTTGCCGTACCACGCCGTGTTGTAGCCGTTTTCCTTGAGCACCTGCGCGAACGTCCCGGCGCTCTTCGGCATGAGGGAGTTGTAACCCGGGAAGCCGGTGGCGAGTTCCATGATGACGCCGGTCGCGGCGGAATGATGGTTGCGACCGGCAAGCAGCGCCGCGCGCGTGGGCGAGCAGAGCGCCGTGGTGTGAAACTTCGTGTACCGAAGACCGTTCTTCGCAAGCCGCTCCAGGGTCGGCGTCGGAATCGGTCCACCGAAGGGCGACGAGGCGCCGAAGCCCACGTCGTCGGTCAGGATCAGCAGGATATTGGGCGCTCCCTTTGGGGCCTTGACCTCCGGCGGGAAGTCCAGTGTAGATTCTTTGACGGTTCGGCCGATGTGCCCCTTGAAAGGCGGTTCAGGTCGCGGCAGGACTTCTTGCGCTCCTACCTTGAGCCCGAATACCGCGGAGAGCGCGAGGCTGAGAGCAGCGAGGAGGGTCTTGGATCGATTCATGGTCGGGTCCCTTCGATATTCATTGCTAGAGCGGAGAGTGGCGTGAGCGACGGAGCGTCGAATATGGATCCTGGGTGAGCAGCAGCCGCGTTCTGCATCGTACGTGACCTCCTCCCTGACAGCGAGCGTCCCGTCCCTCCAAGTCACCTGCGGTTGCGGGTGCCTTGGCTCATGGGCGTCCCAACAACCGTCGGCGAGGCGGCGGCGTTTGAGGTAGTGTGGGCCGGTGACGGCTTGGTAGCGAGCGATCGATTTTTGATCCGAAAACGACCCTGGCAGAAATTCTCCCGAACCATCCAACTGGTATACTGAGAAGTCAGATCCGTTCACCCCCTCAAGACGCCAACTGTACCAATCGCGCTACGAACGTGCCGCGATGTGGCGCCATTCCGAACTGTCTTCTCTCGCGGGAATCTGGTGAGGGGAGCCCTGGTTCACACCGGCCGTGAGGGGCCGTGCGGCCTGAAGGGGTCGAGCATGAGGCAACCGGCGCGATGAAGTCGAGGAGCCGCAGCGCATGGACCCACGCACGCCGCCGCGTGCGACGTCTCTTTACGCGACCGCTCGCTGCGCTGACGGCAGCCCTCGCGCCGCCGTTCTACATGCTGTACATGCGCCTCGTTTGGTCGACGAGCCGAGTCGATCTTGGGAACTTCGGCGAGCTCCAGAAGCTGTGCGACGCGTACGACGGCGCGGTTGCGCTTCTCTGGCACGAGGAAGTCTTTACCGTCGCCTACGGCTACTGGTGGGCGGGAATCCACGGCCACACACTGGCCAGCCGCGGCGATGCCGGCGAGGTGATTACACGACTCCTCCTGCGCTGCGGTTACACTGTCTTCCGCGGTGGCTCGACGACGTCGCGTTCGCGTCACCGCGAAGGTGTGATCGACGACCTCGTCGCGCACATGCGCGACCACCATGGGGTTCTGTACGGGCTCACGGTCGACGGGTCGAAGGGCCCCGCCTATCGATTGAAGACAGGAGGAATCGTTGTCGCGGCCGCATGCGGGAAGCCCATCGCACTCGTGCGCACCTGGTATCGCCACTCGCTCCGCCTCCCTACGTGGGATCGCACCGCGATCCCGCTCCCCTTCAATCGGATCGCCTATTCCTACCGTGGCCCGTACTTCGCGCCGGAGAGTCTCGCCGACGGTGCAGGGCTTGAGCGATTCCAGAACGAGCTCGAAGACGATCTCGTCGATCTCGCGGCAGAGAGCTACGCGGTGATGGGCCAGCCCCGCCCGACAAACCTCGTGAAGCGGGCTCCTCCGCAGGTGATCGCAACACCACAGTGAGCAGGACCCTGCACGCGCGCTTGCACTGTCTTCGCCACTGCAGCGCGGGCGCGTGCGTTCCCTACGGACGCAACTCGGCAACCTGTTCGCTACAAAATGACAAGACCAAGGACCGATGCCAGGTCAAATGATCCCACAGCGCTCGCTGTTGGTTCGTCAGACTGGAGAGCGGAGCGGTAAAGCCCGAGGGTGGGGACGCTCGGCGGTGGAGTCGTCTACGACGAGAGCCGACGCATGACGCGGTTCGCAGAGGAAGGGACCGGGTGGCGTCAGGGAAGAGGTGGGGGCCACGCCCCGAGGCCTCTTGCGGCGAGCCGTGGTGCACAGCATGCAAGCCCGCGCCGGCTACGCCGTCGCAAAAGATACCGATGAAAGTCACACATGCGCATTTGCTGTCCCTGCTCTTGGTGCTCCTCGCCGCAGCACCCACGCGAGCCGAAGATCCGCCCGCCACGACAGAACCGCCTCGGGAAAAACCTCGCAAGGAGTCGCTGACTGCGATCAACAAGGCGCTGACAGACCCGGTCAGCGAGGCCTGGTCCATCACACTTCAGGAGAATAATTTCCGGATCAGCCCGAGCATCGGTCAAGGGGAGCGCTGGAGTTCGCAGCTGCAGTTTCAGGGCGCGTTGCCGATCGCGCTTACGCCTAATTGGGACCTCATCACTCGGCCGTCCATTACGCTTTTTTCCTCTCAGCTGCATCCGCAGCCGGAAAATCCCAGTGAGATCGACCGCACGACGGCGTTCGGAGACATCGTTTTGCTGCAGCTGCTCTCGCCGAGGCGCCAGCTGCTCAGCAATTGGATAATTGGAGTCGGGCCGACTTGGATCTTTCCCTCTGGCGTTTCGAGATGGACGACACTGGGGAAGTGGCAGGTCGGTCCTGCCGCGGCCTTTGGTTACCTCTCGGACAAGTGGATCCTCGCTGCCTTGTTCCAGAATTGGACGTCGTTCGGAGGTTCCGGGCCACGCGCCACGAACTCGATGAATCTCCAGCCCATTGCCGCGTACTTTTTTCCCAATGGCTGGAGTGTCGGGTATTCCGGCAGCATCCTGGCGAACTGGAAAGCCAGTGCGACGAACGCTTACACGGTCCCCATCGGGCTGCAGGTTTCCAAAGTCGTGCTCCTCGGCCCCGTTCCCGTAAAGTTTGCCCTCGGAGCGCAGTGGATGCCCCTACACTCGGCGAACTTTGGCCAAGTCTGGAACGTCCAGCTCTTTATCCAGGCCTTACGCCCGAAGTTCCTTCGGGGATATCTCAGCGATCCCTCTAGCCTCAAACTTCGTTGGGAGGAATGACGCGCCGCAGGATCTCAACCCGACCTGATCGAGGGCTGGCCGGACAAACTAGTCTTCATTCTCGCGGACCAGGTTCCGTCGGATTTGAAGCTGAAGGCAGAGGAGGGACCGGATCGATGATGGCCGCGCGCGGGGCTTCGGACCTAGAATCGGGTCCTGAGCCCCCAGCACGCGGACCCAACCCTCGCGGGGTCCGTCCGCCCGGTGAGCACACTGCGATGGGGAAGGGCTCAGGACCGGAGTATCGAATGCTCCTGCTACGGGTGAAACCGATGAAGCCTCTTCTCCTTCGCTGGCTCGCGTGCGCTGGGCTCATCGCCGTGATGGCGAGCGCTGCCGCACGTGCCCAGTCGCCTCGGGTTCCGGTGGGAACCCCTGCCGCCGCTGCCAACAAAACCACCACGACCGGTACCTCTGCTTCTTCGCCGGGGTCGGGAACGACCGATGTTTCGACGCAGCCGTCAATTCCCAACGCGATCGCGCTCGCGGAAATCTCGACACAGGCTCAGGAAATCACGGAGAACCTGCGCGCGATCGTGATTCGGCTTGAGGCGTCGGCAAATCTCACCGAAACCGAGGCCGACCTCGCCGAGTGGACTCGGCGCGTCGAGTCGGGCGTTGCGGATACCAACGCCGTGTTCCAGCTCAAGCCGCGGTTCTCGATGCTCAGCGATATGGCACATGCCTGGCAAGAGGCGCGCCAGCATCTCTCGATGCTCCTCGCGAAAACCACGGCCCGTGCGAGCGACTGCTCCGCCGCGCTCGGCGAGATCCAGAAGCTGCGCGACGTGTGGACACGCACGGGAGAAGCGGCGCGCGCGCAAAATGCTCCAGAAGAACTAATCACGCGCGTGGACGCCACTCTTGGCGCCCTCCGAATCGCGCAGGAGCGGATCATCGCCCTCCGAGATCGTCTCCTCGCGCTCCAAGGCGAAGCCACCCGCCAGCTCGGGGCCTGCGACGAGGTACTGGCGCGACTCGAGCAGTCCCGGCAGGAAGAAGAAGAAGAGCTTGGCAAGCAAACGGGGCCGCCCGTGTGGCGGGCTGCGCCTGCCGGATATGGCAGTGGCGCCGTTCTCCATCCCATCCTGATTGCGGGCCGCATTGAGCTAAGGCTTGCCGCGGGCTTCCTTCGGAGGCATGCCAGCTTTCTTCCGCTGCAGCTTCTTCTCCTCGCCTCCCTCGTACTCCTCATGCGCCGCGCACGGAGCTGGGTAGAGGACTGGAGAAGCTCCGGAACAGAGCTTCGCGAGCATCTCGCGGTTCTCGAGCTCCCCTACTCGGTGGCATTGCTGGTGACGTGCCTCTGCGCCTACGCCCTTCAGCCCGATGCCCCGCAGCTTCTCTTCGATGCGCTAGCGATCGTCGTCCTTGTACCCGTATTGCGACTCCTGCATCGGATCGTCCACCCGGCCGTCATGCGGCCGATCTACGTCGTCGCGGCGCTCCGGGTTGTGGATCTTTTCCAGCCGTTGGCGGGGACAGCACCAGTGGTCCAGCAGAGCCTGCTCTGCCTCAGCATGAGCGGCGGGCTGATTTTGATGCTCTGGTCCGTGAGCCCTGCACGCATGCGCGGCGCTCCGCAAAGCTGGCGTAGCGGAGTGACCTGGACCGGACGACTCCTCGGCCTCGACTTTGGGGCCGCATTCGTCGCGGGGGCCTTCGGCTACATGAACTTGGCCCGTTTTCTTTCGAGCACTGCCCTCGTCGCCGTAAACGCCGCCATGGGTTTCTTTGTTGCGGCACGGGTGCTCATCGGACTGTGGGACCTTTTGCTCGCGGTTCGACCTCTTGCGGCCCTCCGCATGGTGAGCGGCCATCGCCCTCTCATCGCGCGCCGGAGCGCAACCATCATCTCCGCACTCGCCGTCGCGGCCTGGCTCTTCAGGATCCGATCGGTTCTCGGCATGCTCGGTTTGAGAACGGACACCCTAAAGCGTGTCGCCGAAGCGAGCGTGAGCTTCGGAAGCGTGACCTTCTCCTTGGGAGACCTCTTCTTCTTTGCGGTCACGCTCTGGGGCAGCGTCCTGCTCTCGCGCCTCATCCGTTTCGTGCTGGACGAGGAGGTTTTCCCGCGGTCTCAGCTCGCGCATGGCCTTCCCTACGCGCTTTCGAACCTCATCCACTATGCCATCCTCACGATCGGTCTCCTCCTCGCACTCGCAACACTGGGATTCGACGCGAGTAGGCTCACGGTCATGATCGGCGCCTTGGGTGTTGGAATTGGTTTTGGTCTTCAGGCGATCGTGAATAATTTCGTGTCGGGTTTGATCCTGCTCCTCGAGCGGCCAATCAAGACCGGGGATACGGTGCAAGTGGGCCAGGTGACTGGCGAGGTAAAGCGCATCGGCGTTCGATCGAGCACTGTGCGTACGGCCGGCGGGGCAGAGGTCATTGTTCCCAACTCGACGTTGATTTCCGACAGCGTCACGAACTGGACGCTCTCGGACCGCTCCCGCAGGTTCGAGCTCCCGATTGGCGTGGCCTACGGCACGAAGCCAGCGAGCGTGCTGACGATGCTCAAGGAAGTCGCGAAACAGCATCCCGAAGTTCTTGCATACCCGGAGCCGACCGCGTTCTTTCTCGACTTCGGTGAGAGCTCACTCGACTTCGAGCTTCGGGCCTGGGTCGGCGACGGCAACCGGTTGGGTGGGGTAAAGAGCGAGGTTGCTGTGGCCCTGTGCGAGGCATTCGAAGCTGCGGGTATCGAGATCCCGTTCCCTCAGCGCGACCTCCATATCGTGGAGCCAAAAAAGCCGTAGCAGCGGCCGCCGGGAGAAATTGGGGAGCCGGAGGGAGTTTTCGGCAAGGCGCGCGGATCCCTCGACGACGCGCTGCCAGCAGGGGGAGCCCCGCGCGCGCCGGACATACCCGGAAGCATGAAGAGGCGGTCCAAACGGACCGCCTCTCTTCTCCCTACCACGGACTGCCCCGTCTTCAGCGCGCTGCAAGTGCGGCAAAGCGATCGCCGCCGTCGGCGGGTCGCACGAGGAGGAGGAGGCGCTTACCGTCCTCCACCTTCCCGACCTCCTGCCGCAGCGCCTCGACCGATCCCACGGGCTTGCGGTTCGCCTGAAGGACGACGTCGCCGGCGTGAAGACCTGCCTCTTCGGCCGGGCTACCGGGCTCGACGCCGGCAACGAGAACTCCCTGTCCATCTTCGACCCCCCGTTCCGCACGTTCCTCGGGCGTCAGTTCTCGGAGGGCGAGACCCCACTTGCCCTTTGCTGGTGCCGCCGCCTCGCGGACTTCCTCGTCTGCGAGCTTTGCAACCGTAACGCTCAGCGTCTTCACTTCCCGGTCGCGCAGCACTTCGACCGGCACGGTTGCGCCGACCGGCGTCGCGGCAACGAGGCTCGGAAGACCAGCGTGCCCCTCCACCTTCTTGCCGTTATAAGTGGTAATGACATCGCCCGTCTTGATGCCGGCCTTCGCGGCCGGACTTCCCGGAGTCACCCCGGCGACCAGGGCTCCCTGCGTCTCACTGACCGCGAGCGACTCAGCGAGCTCCGGCGTGAGCTTCTGGATGGACACCCCGAGCCACCCGCGCGTTACGTGCCCCTCCGCCTCGAGCTGGGGAACGAGCTGCTTCGCGACGTTGATGGGGACCGCGAATCCGATTCCGATATTCCCCCCGCTCTGACTGAAGATCGCAGTGTTGATGCCGATGACTTCACCGCGCTCATTGAAGAGCGGGCCGCCGGAGTTGCCCGGATTGATGGGCGCGTCGGTCTGAATGAACTGGTCGTAGGGGCCGCTGCCGATCGCGCGGCCCTTAGCGCTCACGATGCCGGCGGTCACGGTATTGTCGAGGCCGAAGGGGTTGCCGATGGCAACGACCCATTCACCCACCTTCAAAGCGTCGGAGTCACCGAGCCGCGCGACTGGAAGGTCCGTCTTGGCGTCGATCTTGAGCACGGCGAGGTCGGTCTTGGGGTCGCGCCCGAGGACCTTCGCCGGATACTCATGGCCCTCGCTTAGCGCAACGGTGATCTCCTTGGCTCCTTCAACGACGTGGTTGTTGGTGAGAACGACTCCATCTTTGCGGATGATGAACCCAGAGCCGGACCCGAGCTGCCGACCCGACGGCGGCTGCGTCGGAGGGAATCGGAAGCCGTGAAAGGGTCCGTCCTCGCCGAAGGAAAACGGGAAGCCCCCTTCGGGGCCGTCGGTCTTCACGACCGACGCCACCTTCACGTGCACGACTGCGGGCGACGCAGCCTCGACCAAAGACACGAACGAGGGCAAGGTCCCGCCCGGGGTTCCTGCCGGGTCGGAGCTGGCAGGACTGGCCGCCGGGACGACCGCGGCCTCCGCGACCGGGCGGGCAAGGAGTCCCGGGTGCGTACGGGTGCCCGCGGCCGTGCCGAGGCAAAAGGCCGCCGCCGCGACGCCAGCGACGAGGACTGTCTTGCGTGTGCCTGCTTGCATCGTCTCTTTCTCCTTCGCGGCGTACTTCGTCGCCGCATGCGCCCGAGAGGCTAGGGGGGCCGGATAAGAGAACGATGAGATGTGGATTAGACCTTTCTCATGGGTGGCGATTCTGCCAGGGGAAGCCGTACCCGAAAGCACGACCCGCTGCCCGGCTCGCTCTCCACGCAGATCTCCCCCGCGTGAAGGCGCACGATCGATCGCACGAGCGGGAGTCCAAGGCCGGTACCGCTGCGCTCGCGTGCGGGATCGGCGCGGTAGAAGCGGTCGAAGATTCGTTCCCGCTCCTCGGAAGCGATGCCTGGACCGCTGTCGCGCACCTCGAGCAGTCCTTCTTCGCGGTCGCAGCGTACGGCGAGATCCACGCGCTGACCCGCTCCGGCGTACTTGATGCCGTTCTCGGCAAGATTGAAGAGGACCCGCAACAGCAAGGGTTCGCTCCCCTTCACCACAACCGGACCCGGGGCGTCGATCGCGAGGCCGACGCCCGCGCGTTCGGCCAGGACCCGCAGCGCGGGTTCCACCTCCCTTGCGAGCGCAGCGAGATCGACCGGCTCTCCCTGGAACGGCACCACGTCCGCGTCGGCACGTGCCAGGAACAGCAAATCCTCGACGAGAGCGGCCAGCCGGTCCACTTCCTCAAGGCAGCTTTCGAGCATCTCCTGGCCCTGGCCGCCCAGCGTCGCTGTGTGCAATGCCACCTCGAGCTCGCCCTTCAGGATCGTGAGTGGCGTTCGCAGTTCGTGGGCTGCGTCGGCGCTGAACTGGCGCGCCGTCGTGAACGAGCGCTCGAGGCGTGCGAGCATGTCGTTGAGCACCGCGGCAAGCCTTCCGAGTTCGTCATCCCGATCCTCGGCTGCGAGGCGCATGGACAAATCCTCGGCACTGATGCGGCGTGCGGCCGCCACCATGGCGTCGACCGGAGAGAGCGCGCGGCCTGCCAGAAACCAGCCCCCGAGGGCTGCTCCCGCGAGAGCGAGCGGGGCAAGGGAGAGCATCACCAGAAGGAATCGCGAGCGGGCCTGATCCACGCGCTCGAGCGACGCCGCCACTTGAACGAAGTGCACCAAACGTCCGCGATCGATGACGGGGAGGGTGAGCAGCCGCACGTCGCCAGTGGACGCACCCGGAATCCGGATCGATTCGAAGGTCTCGCGTCCCTCTTCGGCATTGCGCAAGGCTGTGCTGCTGAGCGGGAACGTCCATCGGCCACGCTGGCTGAGCCGAGGATCCGGACGACCGAAGGGATCGAGCAGCTGAAAGAAACGCTCGGCGAGCGACGGGCCGAGCATGCTCTCTAGGGTGTCGGCGAGATCCGGCCCGCCGGCCTCGCGGCTCGATGCAGCGATGGCCCTCGCTACGGACGCAAGCGAGTCGTCCAAGTTCGTGCGCAACCCGCGGTCAAGCAGTACGAACGCTGTCCCGCCGAGAAGGAGAAGGAGCCCCCCGAACACTGCGGTGTACCACAGTGTCAGGCGCGCTCGGACGGTTCTCAGAGGGGTGGGCAGTCTCAGCGGTTCGGTTCCTTCAGGACGTAGCCAACGCCCCGGACGGTGTGCAACAGCTTTGGCTCGAAGTCCGAGTCGATTTTGCGGCGTAGGTAGTTTACGTAGACGTCGATCACGTTCGTAAAGCTGTCAAAGTGGACCCCCCAAACGTGTTCGGCGATGAGCGCTCGAGAGAGGACGCGTCCTCGGTTGCGCATCAAGAACTCGAGCAGTGCATATTCCCGCGGCGTGAGTTCAATCGTTCGGTCCGCGCGGAGGACCTTTCGGGTTGCGGGATCGAGCGTCAGGTCGGCGACCGCAAGGATCGGAGGGCTTGCCGGTGCCCCGCGCCGCAAAAGAGCCCGCACTCGGGCAAGGAACTCCGCAAACTCGAACGGCTTCGTCAGGTAGTCGTCCGCCCCCACGTCGAGACCCGTCACCTTGTCCGGGAGCGTCGCGCGCGCTGTGAGCACGAGGATGGGAGTACGACGACCCTGTCTCCGGAGTTCGCGAACGACGTCGAGGCCGTCTCGCCGGGGGAGCATGACATCCAGGATCACCAAGTCGTACTCGGTCGCGAGTGCCCGAGTCAGGCCCGCGTCGCCGTCGTGGGCGACGTCGACTTCGTGGTGCTCCGCCTCAAGGCCACGCCGAAGGAAACTCGCGACCTTCTTCTCGTCTTCGACGATCAATATCCGCACTGCCGTGGAGCTCCGACTCCCTTCTCGCCTGGTCGGTTGCGCCTCGCTGCCGTAGCGAGGATCTCCTCTCGCCTTCAGCTCGCTGCGCGCTTGCTTTGCGGATCGACTCTTGAGTGGGCGTCCTTGCGGCTGAGGCCGGCCACAAGCGCAAGCACTGTACGCAGGAGAACGTCGCGCGCGCGGTCACGGCTGAGCCGCTGGTCCGTGCGCAGGCGGTCCCACGCCTCGAAGGAGAGCGCCAGGTCGAGCGCATCGACAAGACCGGCGGGCGCACGCCGCAGCTCGGGCAGCCAGCGCAGGAGATCGGAACGCAGCGCGCGCACCAGCAGGCCATGACGTTCGCGCAGGAACTCCGAGCGCCAGCGCTGGATGTTGCTCGATCGCTTGTAGGGCGCGATCCGTTCGAAGAAAGCCCCGCGGTGATCCACGAGCGCCCGCGCGCGCCGATCGAGCGGACCTTCGACGGGATCGGCGCGCAGGATCGGCACCGCATCGGCCTGGAGCCGCGCGTCCATCTCGGCGAAGAGGCTGTCCATATCGGCGAAGTGCCGGAATACACTGCGGATGCCGACGCCGGCGGTCTCCGCGACCTGCTGCGCGGTCGGCTGTAGCACGCCGCTCCCGACCAGCTCGAAGAGCGACTGCACGATGGCCTGGCGGCTGCGCGCACTGCGGCGCTGCCGGCCGTCAATCGCGTGCGCGGCATCCGCGTCGCTCTGGGTCGTCCGTGCCGGCCGCATCGAACTAGAGCAGCTCCTCCGCGAGGAGCTCGAGCGCCTCGGGCTGCGACGCCGAAACGTTCATGGTGTGGATCCAGCCCTTGCGGCCGGCCTCCTTCCAAGCTGCGAGCCGATCGCGGATGCGATCGCGCGGCCCGACCAGGTGCACCGCGTCGAGCAGCGCGTCGGGCACCGCGGCAGCCGCCTCTGCCTTCTTGCCCGCCAGGAAAAGATCCTGGATCCGAACGGCAGCCTCTCTGTAACCGAGCCGCTTGGTGAGGTCGTTGTAGAAGTTCTTGTCGCGTGCGCCCATGCCCCCGATGTAAAGTGCCATCCCGCCCTTCACCGCCATGCGTGCCTTCTCAGGTTCGTCGGTGACGATCACGCTGACGCCTGGCAACACCGCAAAGTCCGCGAGACTCTTGCCGCCCCCGGCCTTCGCGAATCCCTCTTTTAGGTAGGGCAGATACGAGACGTCGAACCTCTCGGGATCGACCATCATCGGGAACACGCCGTCAGCGACCTCCGCCGCGCAGCGCAGTCCCGCCGGGCTGATCGACGCTGTGTAGATTGGGATGCGCGGATTGCCGTGCAGGATGCTCTTGAGCGGCTTGCCGAGCCCCGTGGTGGCCGCCCCCCGCACCGGGATCTCGTACTCCGAGCCGTGGAACTCGAGCGGTTCCTCGCGCGCGAGGATCTTGCGGATGATCGTGATGTACTCGCGCGTGCGCGTCAGGGGCTTCCCGTACGGGACGCCGTGCCAGCCCTCGATCACCTGCGGACCCGATGGGCCAAGGCCCAGGATGAAGCGCCCGCCTGAGAGCTGGTCGAGGGTCATCGCGGTCATCGCCGCCATCGATGGCGTGCGCGCCGGGATCTGCATGATGGCGGTTCCCACCTTGATGCGGCTCGTGTGCGCGAGTACCCAGGTCGCGGTGGTGACCGCGTCATTCCCGTAGGCTTCCGCCGTCCACGCTGAGTCGAATCCAAGCGCCTCCGCGCGCTGGATGAGTTCAAGATCGATCCGCACCTTCGGACCGAACGAAACGGCACCGATTCCGAGCTTCATGGTCTTCTCCTTTCAGCGCTGCAGCTGGCCGCGCGCCTTCTCCGCGAACTCTTGTGCCGCTTTCTCGTCCTGCAGCAGGCTCTCGACCCGGAACGGGACCTCGATGCCGCGCCGGGAGGCGGGTCGCTCCTTCATCGCGTCGAGCCAGCGGCGCAGGTTCGCGAGGCCATCGATGGAGACGCCCGACCACTTGTAGGTGCGCGCCCAGCACCAGTTCGCGATGTCGGCGATCGAGAAGTCGTCGGCCAGCCATTCGCTCCCGCCAAGACGGCGGTCGAGCACCTCGAAGAGGCGCCGCGACTCGTTCTGGTACCGATCAATCGCGGGCTGGATCTTCTCGGGAAAGTAGCGGAAGAAGACGTTCGCCTGGCCCATCATGGGACCCACCCCACCCATCTGGAACATCAGCCACGAGAGAACGCGGGCGCGCGCGGCCGCGTCGCGCGGCAAAAGTTGTCCGGTCTTCTCCGCGAGATGGATCATGATCGCGCCCGACTCGAAGACGGCGACATCACCGCAGTCGCGATCGATGATCGCCGGAATTCGCCCGTTCGGGTTGATCGCGAGAAACCACGGCTCCTTCTGCTCGTTCTTCGCGAGGTTCACGGCGTGGATCTCGTACGGCAGGCCGAGCTCCTCGAGCGTCACGGAAGCCTTCCAGCCGTTCGGCGTCGGCGCGGTGTAGAGGTCGATCATTGCGGCTCCAGTGCTGAGAACTCAGCCGCGCAGCGCGGCCAGGCAACCGGTGCGCTCGAGCACGCCATCGACGGCGGCCCGATCCCGCAAGCCGGCGTACCTCGCGCGCAGCACCGCGAGTGACTTGGCATGGTACTTCTGCGGCTTCTGGGTCCAGCTCCCGCCGTCGAGCTCCACCCGGAACTCCTCGCGCCCCGCAGCGATCGCGGCGGCGTTCGCCACCGTCCACGGCAGAAAGAGCCGCCCGACCTGGCGCTTAAGAAGGGGGAGCAGCGTCGGCTCGAGGCTCTGCCACGGCTCGAAGTTGCCCTCCACGCGTGGCCAGAGCATGCGGTGTACCCAGTCAAGGAGGTGCCGTGCGCTCCCCTCGATCAGCGCGCCGGGCGTAGGATCGGTCCACGCCTCGTAGATCTGCGCGAAGACGCCGAAGTCGCCGAAAGCCGGGCGCCCACCGAACAGGTACGGGCGCGTCGCAAGGTGTGCCTCGAGCAGCGCGATCGCCTCGCGGAACGACTCTTCGATCTGCGGCGCGGTCTCCGTGTTCGAGCCCACGAACCACACGCGGTTCACCATGCGGTCGCGGATCTGCGCGGCCATCGCCGCGTGCTGCTCCTCGCTCGCGCCTGGCATCATCGCGCGGGCGATGCGTCCAGCGGAGCAGAGCTGATCCACCTCGCGCGCCCAGCGGTAGTGGAACATCCACTTGTTGCCCCACTCGTCTCCGAACTCCTCGAGCAGAGCGGACACGAAGGCAGAGACCGGATCAGACGGATGGATGGAGGGCTCTGGGCGCTCGGCCTCGAAACGCTCGATGATCGGCGTCGAGTCCTGAATGCCTTCACCGCCAGGCGTCACGACGAGCGGGACAATCGGAAGCTTCGCGTATTTCTGGAACTCGGGCTGCGTCTCCAAGCTCCGGACGATCCACTGGTGCGGGATGCTCTTGTACCGGAAGTAAGAGCGCACCTTGACCGAGTACGGAGACACTTCGACGCCGAAGATGCGGTACGGACTCGACATGGGGCCCTCTCTTTCGGCGCGGCTCAGAGCTCGTAGCCGCTTGTCGCAAACAAGCGACTCTCGTCGTCAATGCGGGCCCCGGGCCTCGACCAGCGCGCAGCGTCAGCGCCACCGCCCGCGAAGCGCGAAGTCACGAAATGCGTCACGAGGGCGATGCCCGCGATGGAGAGGAGCTCGCCATCGCCGATCGCATGGTCGGCACCCATCGGCGGCTTCTTCCCGCGGGGTTGCATTTCTGACACTGATCATGCCATAAGTTGAACGCGCCGGGCAGGCGGCACACGAGGGGCCGCTGCGACTGAGCAAACCGCGCGCACGAGGAGAGCCTGTGAAGATCGGTCTCATCCCGGTGAACGTCGGCGTGAAGGATGCCGACCGTATGATCGAGATCGCCCGCACCGCGGAGGCGGTCGGCTTCGAGTCGCTCTGGACCTTCGAGCACGTCGTGGTCCCGCTCGACTACGCGTCGAAGTATCCCTACAGCGCCGACGGCAAGATGGGGGTCGCTCCCGAGACCAACTTTGTCGATCCGCTGATCGCGCTCACTTCGATCGCGGCGCATACCGAGCGCGTGCGACTCGCGACCGGAGTCAACATTCTCCCGCAAACGAACCCCCTGCTGCTCGCGAAGCAGGCTGCGAGCCTCGATTTCGTGTCGAAGGGCCGCTTCATGCTGGGCGTGGGCATCGGCTGGCTCGCCGAAGAGTTTGCCGCGCTCGGGATTGCCTTCGAGCGGCGCGGCGCACGCTTCGACGATTACGTTCAGGCCCTACGGAAAGTGTGGTCGGGCGAGATCGTCGAGCATGAGAGCGAGCACCTGCACTGGCAGGGCTTCAAGAGCCATCCCACCCCGATCCAGAAGCCGTTCCCGGTAATCATCGGCGGATCGAAGGGAAAGGCCTTCGAGCGCATCGCGCGATACGGCGACGGCTGGTATGCGCCCACTGCCAACGTGAGTCAGCTCGCCGCGTTGCTCCCGGCGCTCGACGCCGCGTGTGCAGCCGTCGGGCGCAAGCGGTCGAGTGTCGAGATCACCGCGATGTGGATTCCGCCGCTCGAAGGGGTCGACACGGTGCCGCGCTACCAGGAGCTCGGCGTAAGCCGGCTCTTGGTCCCCCTTCCCGCGCTCGCTGCGGGCGCGGGACCGATCGACGGCATCCGCCGGTTCGCTGACGAGGTGCTGTCGAAGATGGGCTGAAGCGTTAGCCCTCCGCGTCGAGCCGGCGGGCAGCGGCGAGGAGCAGTGCCGCCATCACGACCTCGATCGCGATGAACGTCGCGGCAAAAGCGGCTCCGTGCAGCGCCCAAGCGAGCATTCGCGCGACGGCTGCGACGCCGAACAGGCCCATCGGTACGTAGAGAAGACGCGCGCGACCGGGTCGGGCGCCCACGAGCATGGTTGCGCCGGCCGTAAAGAAGAGCGCGCTCAGGTCGCCGATCTGGGTGCTGAGGGCGACGCCATCGAGAAGGGACATGCCGAGGCCCACCGCGGCGCGGCCTGGATCGGCGATCCAGACGAATCCCTGCAACGCGAAGAGGGCGCCGAGAAGCGTCGTCAGGGTTCGTAGCGCTCGGCGCATCGATCTCTCCTTCGGGTTAACGGATCCCGGACGTGGCGCGCGGCTGACCCTTCGCGCAGGGCACGCGTGCGACGAGCGACTCCCAGCCTGTGGGAGCGAACATCGAGTTGTCGGCCCAGTCGGTTTTGGCTTGGGAATCAACCGCGCACGGTTCTTCGCGGAGCCCGGTTTGGGTCATTGCAGCTGTCGTGTGGTGAGGCTGCTCGAATCGACGGGCAGCTCGACGAGCAGACCGTCGTCAGCGAGCAGCCAGCCGTCGGGACGCACCTGCGAGACGCCACGCGTGAAGACCCGCTCCACGATCCGCAGCGGCGGCGACGGCGTCAGGTGATAGAGCACGAGCAGCTTCACGCCCGCTTCGTTGGCCGCCTCGGCCGCCTGCACGGGTGAGGTGTGGTACGACGGGATATCGCCCATGATCTTCGCAACGCGGGGGCGGCCCGCACTTGCGGCGGCTTCGCCGATCATCGCGACGAGATGATTGGCCTGCGCTTCATGCACGAGCACGTCGGCGCCGCGAGCCGCCTGGATCAACCCTTCATCCTTGGTGGTGTCGCCGCTCACCACGACCGAACGGCCGCGATAGTCGAAGCGGTAGCCGTAGGCGGGCTTCACGGGATCGTGGTGGACAGCGAACGCGGTGATCCGGAGCCCGTTCTCGTCGAGAACGACTTGCGGTCCCCTCCCTTCGGCTGGACCTGCGATCGGATAGGCCTCCAGGCGCCCCGCGTCCGGCGGGAGGAAATCGGCGCCGTGGTGCGCGATCCGATACTGCGTATCGAGCGCGTACGCCTCGCTGAAGCCAGCGACCACGCGCTCGACGCCGGGCGGGCCAAAGACGCGGAGCGGACCGGGGCGCCCCATCACCCAGGTATTGAGGTTGAACTCGCCGAGATCACCGATGTGATCGGAGTGGAAGTGGGTGAGCAGGACACCGCCGATGCGGCTGCCGTCGATGCGCAGGAGCGCCATGCGGTTCCACGATCCCGGTCCGGTATCGACGATCCAGAAGTGCCCGCCCGCAAATACCGCGACGCAGGCCTTGGCCCGCGACGGATGAGGCAGCGGCGACCCGGTACCGCAGAGCAGCACGCGCAGCGCATCGTCGCGGAAGAGCTCGTCGTGCTGCGAGGCGACCAAGCGTCCAATCGCGGCGCGCACAAAACGGTCCTGCACGGCGGGCACCCGGACCCCAACCGCGACCACCAGGGTGAGCACGGCTCCTGCTCCAAGCACCCAAAGGATCCCGCGTCGCATCGATCCCTCCCTTCGTCTCGCGGCAGGCCATATTTTGGCATAGTGTGTGCCGCAACAACAGGAGGCGCCGATGATGGCGATGTTGGTCTGGACCCGGCTCCTGCCTCCCCCGACACCCGTGGACACGAGTCGCGCCCCGTTCCCCGGTCTCGTGCTGGCGGGGCTCGGCGTGCTTGACCTTGTGCGCGGCAATATCCATCTCTTCGCGTCCGACGGCGGCGCGGGACGGATCGCCGGCATCGACCTCACGCGGGGCGGCGACGTGATCGTGATGCTCTTCGCCGTGATGGGTGCGAGCCAGATCCTCTGGGGCTGGCTGAACCTGATCGTCGCCCTGCGCTACCGCGCCTTCGTCCCGCTGGTGCTCCTTCTCCAGACCGCACAGCATGTGCTCGCAGCGTGGATCCTGTGGATCTACAAACCGCTCACAGTGCCGGCACCGGGCAAATACGGCGTGCTCGCAACAGTGCCGCTGCTCGCGCTCGCGCTCTGGCTCTCGCTGCGAGAGGCGCCCGCTCGCGCGGAGCCTCGCACCGCTCGAGAGATTCCCGCCGAATAGGAGGAAGACGTGCTGATCGCGCAATATCCGACCCCCGAGCAGATCCAGGAGCTGCTACGCGGACCCGCCGATGTACCGGTCGTCATGGTGAACCTGCTTCGATTCAAGGAGCGCGCGAGCGCGCCGGACGAAGGCGCTTCCGGCATGGAGGCGTACCGCCGCTACGGGGAACCGATGCGCCGTATTGTGGAAGCGCGCGGCGGCCGCTTCCTGTGGATGGGTCGCATCGACTCGTTCGTGATCGGCGCGAGCGACACGCCCTTCGACGCCGTGGCGCTCGTCGAGTACCCGTCGCGCCGCGTCTTCGTCGAGATCGTGAACGATCCGCGCGTGCGGGAGATTGGTGCGCACCGTGCGGCCGGTCTTGAAGGCCAGTGGCTGATCGCCACCACGGCCGGCCCCATGTGAGCCCCGCGTCGAGGGCGATCGAGGCGCCTTGGATCCTTTGGGGGTCGACGCTCTCGCCGTTTGCGCTCAAGGTCGAGGCGATGCTCCGCTTCGTGGGGGTCCCGTACCGCTGGCTCCCGGCGGAGGGACCCTTCGCCGAGGCGCTGCGCTTCGCACGGCGACGCGTGCAGCTGGTCCGCAGCCGTCTTCCCCTTACCTGGCCACCGAAGGACGTGCTCGACGAGTTCCCGCTTGTGCCGTTCCTGTTCGGGCCGCGCGGCGAGAATCTCTACGACTCCTCCGCGATCGGCGTCTGGCTAGATGCCCACAGACACCCGCGGGCGTCTTCCCTCCTGCCCTCGGATGACGCTGCGCTGCGCCTCGCCATGCGGCTCGTCGACGAGGCGCTCGATGAGGTCGGACTCTACCTCGTACACCACAATCGCTGGGTGGTAGCCGCGCGTGACAATGATGCCGGCGCGCGGCTCGCGCGAGAGATGCGGCCGCTGCTCGGTCCCATGGCGCCCGTGCTCGGCCGCTCGTTCCCGGCTCGGCAGGCCCGTCGCCTACCTTATCTCTTCAGCGTGGCGCCGGATGAAGCCGACTTCTCCGACCTCCCCGCACGACTGCGACCGCCGAGGCACGCGGGCTTCCCGCCGACACATGCGCTCCTCGACGATGCGTACGCGCGGCTCGTGGGCGCGCTCGAGACTCTGCTTGGGGCGCAGCCGTTCCTGTTCGGCGACCGCTTCACCCTCGCTGACGCGAGCGTGTACGGTCAACTCGCGATGAACCGGGCAGATCCAAGCGCCGACGCGCGACTCCGGCGCATGGCACCGGCGCTGCATGCGTGGGTGGAGCGGATCGCGCGAGGCGAGACCTCCGGACACCGTCCTAACGGCCAGCTCGCGATCCACGCGGCGCACGCACCGCTCTTCGCGTGGGTCGCTGCGACCTTCGTACCGCTGATGCAGCAGAACCACGCCGCATGGGAGCGGCACCGAGAACGCGGCGAGACACGCTTCAACGAAGCGGCTTTCGCGGCCGGACGCGCGCTCTACGATGGCATCCTGCTCGGCCGGCCGTTTCGCAGCGTCGCCAAGACGTTCCAAGTGCGAGTCTGGCGGGATCTGCTCGCGGAGTGGAACGCGCTACCCGGGCGTGAACGATCGCGGCTCGAGGCCGCCCTGCCGGACGGCATCGGGCCCGGGCCCTCGGACTCGTGCGGGAGGGCGGCTTGACAGCGAGGGGAGGCGAGGCGACCCGAGCGATCCAGGTGTATGGATCGGCGATCTCCTACTTCACGGGCAAGTTCGAGGCATACCTCCGCTATAAGGAGATCGCGTACCAGCGGATCCCGATGACGCCGTTCGTGCGGGGTACGGTCGGGCGCCGCACCGGCACGACACAGATGCCCGCGGCCCTGCTGCCCGACGGCCGCTGGATGACCGACACCACGCCGATGATCGCGTGGCTCGAGTCGCAGCATCCTGAGCCCGCGGTGATCCCGCGCGATCCCCTGCAAGCCTTCGCGAGCCGGCTCCTCGAGGACTATGCCGATGAGTGGCTGTGGCGGCCTGCGCTGCACTACCGCTGGAGCCATCGCGGCGACGCGCTGCTGCTCTCGCGACGCATCGTCGCCGAGATGATGCCACACGTCCCAATACCCGGCTGGCTCAAGCGCGCAGGTATCCGCCAGCGACAGCTCCGGCGCTACGTGCGCGGCGACGGCATCGGACCGGGCACGCGGACACACGTCGAGAGCATCTACCTGCGCAGCCTCGAGCAACTCGACGCGATTTTCGCGTGCCAGCCCTTCCTGTTGGGGGAACGGCCGACGCTCGCCGATTTCGGCTTCTTCGCATCCATGTTCCGCCACTTCGGCCTCGACCCCACGCCGGGCGCGATCATGCAGGAGCGCGCGCCGCACGTCTTCGCATGGCTCGGTCGCTTGTGGGAGGCGCGCGCCTCCCGCACACAGGGGACGCTGGCGAGTGGAATTCCCGGGGCCTGGAGCCCGATCTTGCGCGAGGTTGGCGAGGCCTACCTGCCCTATCTCTGCGCGAACGCCGAGGCGTGGAAGACGAACGCACGGTGCTTCGACGTCACGATCCAGGGCACCCGCTACCACGAGCTCCCGGTCTCGCGCTACCGGGTCTGGTGTCTCGAGCAGCTGCAGGGGCACTTCGAGGCGCTCTCCGGCAGCGCGCGAACGAGCGCGATGGAGCTACTCAAAACCCATGGTTGCTGGGAGCCGCTGTGGCACGTCGCGGCGCCTTCGTCGGGCTACGATCCAGAGGGCGCCGCACCGTTCACGCGAGGCCTGCCGGTATTCTCGCGCTGATGGAGCACCCGCTCGTCTGCGTCGCGCCCCGCACAAGAACCGAGGTGGTGATGTCCGCCGAACGCCCTTGGTATTCGGATCGCAGAGGTGCGACGGTGGACGCATCAAATCTGAGAACTCGTGGAGGACATACATCCTCTCATTGGTTCCCAGAGGACGCGCCTTGACCTGGGGAGAGCGTCGTGATGTACGCGACCAAGTCCAGCATCGCCTGGTCGTCCGCGAGGGTCTGCGCCATGGCTCGCATCGAAGCACCCGCGTTGTCCCCCGGTGTCCCCCCGCGGATCCCTGCCTTGAAGTGCTTGAGCTGCGTCAGGAGATACCAGTCCGCCTGGTGGTTGATGGCCGGTAATGCAAGGTTTCGGTTGCCGTCCCCGTTGAGGCCGTGGCACCCGACGCAGGCCACGAAAAGGTTCGAGCCGTGTTCGGGATCACCCCCGCGCAGGCCAGGCGGCGGCTTCACGGGCGGTAGGTACGCGATGTAGGCGGCGAGTTCCCTCACACTGTCCTCGCCACTGATGGTCTGCGCGATGGCTCGCATGCGCTCCCCGTTCGGGTCATCGAAGTGATTGCCGCGCTTGCCCGAACGGAACTTATTGAGCTGCCGCTCGATATACCACTCGTCGAGGCCGGCGATTGAAGGCGCTCCGATCTGGGCGTTCCCACTGCCATCTGGACCATGGCAGGCGGAGCAGACCACGAAGAGCTGCTTGCCGCGCGCTTCATCGACTGCCCCGGATGGCTGCGAAAAAGCGAGGCCAATCAGCAGGGCCAGTCCTACACGGAGACGCATAAGTGCTCCTCTATCGCAAAGCTGCGTCTGGGGGAATGTCTGCAGGGCGACAATCCGTGGTCGAAACCATCGTCCCCGCCCAAGGGAACCTCCCGAGAAGCCTCCGCTGCAGCGTGCAGGCACCCTCGTCTCGCGGTCACCCCGTAGGGATAGGGACACGCACGATCCGGATCTGTCGTCGGGACCCCCCTCGTCACCAGTCGTCGTCTCCTCGAGCGCACCAGTCCCTGGGCGTATTCGCCTCCGTGCGCGCCAAAGTTTCGATCCGACGTCGTCAAAATACGCAGCTTCCTGTAAATCAGCAATCTCGTTTGATCGGCGAGCCCCCCGGCGAAACGCGCTTCTTCGACGCGCGACAAGATGCATTCCGATTACGAACTCGGCGCGTAGTCGACTACGTGATCTTTTGAATCTCCTCTGTCGTCCAGTTGACATTCCGTAGACACCGCTCGAGGTACGAACTCCCAACCGAGTCGTCGGGCGGTGCGGTGTGCTGCCCAGCAGCGCACCCTTTTGATCGAGCGGGCATCCCGCCGAGCCGCGATCCGCCGAGACCGGTAAGGAGGGCACTCGTGACTACAAGAGGTTGCTTCGCTGCCGGCTTGCTCGCATCGGTCTTGTTGCTCCACGCGGAACCGGGACTTGCGGTCCCGAGCTTTGCGCGCCAGACGAAGCTCCCTTGCAACGCTTGCCACACCCAGTTTCCGGAGCTCAACTCCTTCGGTCGCGAGTTCAAGCTGAATGGCTACGTGTTGCGCAATATTGAAGGACTCGAGAGCAAGAGCGCCAAGGGGAGATCGAATCTCGATCTGCCGCTGATTCCCATGCTCTCGCTCATGTTCGAGAGCTCCCTCACCCAGACCCAAAGGGCCGTGAACGCGTGCACGGTAGGTTCGTGCAACTCGGTGGCGGACAGACTCGGCCGCACCCAGAACGGCACGATTCAGTTCCCCCAGCAGATCAGCATGTTTTGGGGCGGAGAAATCACAGATCACATCGGCGCCTTCGGGCAGGTGACCTACAGCCAGAACGGCGGTACGTTTGGTATGGACAATACGGACATCCGATTCGCCGACCACATCGAGTTCGACGAGGTTCCCGTCATCTACGGAGTCTCGTTGAACAACAACCCCACGGTGCAAGACCTGTGGAACAGCACGCCTGCGTGGAGGTTCCCCTATGCCTCTTCCGCGGTTGCACCCACACCCGCGGCCGCCCCCATCATCTCGGGGCGGTTGGCGCAGCAGGTCGCGGGCATCTCGGCCTATGCCCTCTGGAATGATCTCGTCTACGTGGAAGCCGGGGCATACCGCTCCGCGCCGCAGGGCATCACGGGCCCGCTCGGCGGCCAAAACGCGAGTAACCTCATCACGAACACCGCTCCCTACTGGCGCCTGGCGCTGCAGAAGCAGGTCGAAAATCAGTATTTCATGCTTGGCACGTTCGGCATCCGGGCGAGTCTCTTGCCCGGCACGGCTGCGCCAGGAGGGCTGCCGCAGTCGAACCTAGCTCAATCGATCTCCGGTCCAGCGAACACCTTTACCGACGTGGGCATCGATTTCAACTACCAACTCACGCTGGACAAAAACAGCATCACGGTCCACGGCGCCTGGATTCATGAATACCAGAACTACAGCAATCTCTTCGTAAGCCTCGGCGGAGCGCAGCACGGATCGGACTCGCTCGACAGTTTCCAGCTGGCGGCCACCTACCACCTCGGTACGCGCTGGGGCTTTACCATCGAGCCCTTCATGACCTTCGGCTCACGGGACAACTGCGTCTACAACGGAGGGACCTGTGCGCCCGGAACAACGATTGCTGCTGTGTCGCCGATCACCGGCAGTCAAAACGGGTTACCCAACAATGATGGTGTGACGTTCGAGATCGACTTCAATCCCTGGCAGAATACCCGGCTCGCGTTGCAGTACATCTACTACTACGATTTTAATGGTGCCCATTCCAACTATGACGGCTTCGGACGGAACGCCTCGTACAACAACACGCTCTACCTTTTGGCGTGGTTCGCGTACTAGGTCGACCTTCCCAATGTTTGGTCTGACTTGCGCTTGCGGACGCCAGCCAACTCTCGAACAGGGACTGAAGGGTCCCCGTTCGCACACAGAAGGTTCGCGCTCGCAGCAGCGATGGGCCAAGCGCGCATGGCCGAGAGGGGGTACTCGGATGGGCGATCGGCGTCGCGCTCCGCCTCGGTGAGCGGGCCGCAATTCAACAATCGTCTTGTTTCACAGGCTCGTTGACAGCCCACCCTGGAGGCACTGAAATGACCGGATCGAACGACGTTTCCGACACCGATCGCCGTCAGTTTCTAAAGCTCGCCGCGACCAGCCTGGCTGCCCTGTCGCTCAGCAGTTCCCTTTTGCCCGGGCGCGCGGCCGCAGAGGCACAGGAGGTCGATCCGAAGGACCCCATGGCGGTCTCCTTGGGTTATCAGTGCGAGGGCGCAAAGGCTCCGGGGTACGTGGCGGGTCAGACCTGCAAGAATTGCCAGCTCTATTCAGGCGCTGCGGATGCGAAGAGCGGCCCGTGTACGCTGTTCCCGGGCAAGCTCGTCTGCTCCGGGGGCTGGTGCAAAGCATGGGTAAAGCAAGCGGCGTAGCTCGAGGCGGCACGGGCCGGAAACAGCGAGATTCGAGCCGCCGACGCACGGGTTGAGTCTCTCGAGCAGCGACCGATCCAAGAGCGCACGCTCCGCGATCCCACGATCGGAGTTCGCTACCACAACGACTCGACCGGATCACGTTCAGCAAGGCCGACGCCGCCGCGTCGCCCGAGCAGAGGAGCGTTGCACGAATGGGGTGTGGTGGCTGCCCATCGCTTGGACAGGTGGATGTAGCGGTGCGCCTCTCTTGAAATCCGCGTGAGACTGCCGCTTGCTCAGCGACGCGGACCGGTTTGCCGCCGGTTGGGAGATGCATTCCACGGATCTCATATGCGCTCCGTGTTACGTTATTATTTTGTCGTTGCCCCGGAGTCAACCGGCCATGAACTCACGAGGACCTAGATGAACAAACACGTAGTGATCGGACTCGTGTTCGCCACCATGATGGCCTTCGCGGCCACCGGGCTCGCCGCGGACCCTGCCGCTGCTCGAGGCGAGGAGATCTACCGCTCCGTGTGCGTGAGGTGTCACGGCGTCTACGGCCGTGGCGACGGTCCGGCGCTGCAGTATTTCAATGCCCGTCCACCGGACTTCACGGACCCTGCCGTGTTCGGGAAGCGAACGGATGCAGAGATCGTGGCCGGGCTCCTAAAGCGGGGGCAGAGCTCGGAGAGTGCGCACTCACCAATGGTGCTTGCACGGGCCATGAAGGAGGATGCCCTGCGCGACGTGGTTCACTACATACGCACGTTGGGCGTGCCCGGCAAGCACGCGAGCCGGTTGGCGGGGCGGGACATCTACACCACCATCTGCTGGACGTGCCATGGGCTGGACGGGAACGGAAAGGGGCCCGCCGCTGCCAACCTCGGGGACACCAAGCCGCGCGATTTCACCTCTCCGCAGTTCAAGATCGAGGGGCGCGAGGAAGAGGTGTACCGGACGATCGCGCTCGGGGCCGCGAAGTCCTTCCACGGATCAGAGTACATGATCGAGTGGCAGACAGCGCTCTCGCCACAACAGATCCTAGACGTCATGGAGTACATCAAGACCTTCCAGAAGCCGAGTCACTGACGCCGCCCCGCGGTTGGGGGGGGTACGATCCCGGTCGGTGGATGGTGGCCGAGAGCGCGCCCCGCTTCGCGGCGAAGCTCGAGAATTTTATGGAGTGTACCTGGATGGTGGAATTTTCGGAACAGTGGCTCTTCAGAGCTGTGAAGCAGGGTGGCCAGGCCGTGGGACTCTCAAAGGACATGCTCCGGTACGCCGACGCGCTCGTCGATAACGAGATCCAGGACGTGTTGGCCTTTGTCCGAACCGTGTGCCGCCGATGACGTGCGCGGCGGACCGTGAGCCGACTCTGGAGAGGCGCGGTTTCCTCGTGTGGGTCTTTTGGACTGCGATGGCCCTCATTGCGAGCAGCGTCGTCACACCTCTCGTCGCGTTCTTCTCAGGGCCGTTGGTGCAATGGCGTTCTCCCGTTCGAGTCCGCATCGGCCGAGTCGACGATCTGCCCCTCGATCGACCTCAACGGGTCGAGTTCGTGGTGCGCCGTCGCGACGGGTGGGTGACGGAGAGCGGGCGTCGAGCCGCCTGGATCGTGAGGCGCCAGAGTGGCGTCACCGCGTTCGACCCAAGGTGCACGCATCTCGGCTGCGCCTATCGCTGGCGCGATGCGACGGGGCAGTTCGTTTGTCCGTGCCACAACGGTCTCTACGACCTGGATGGGCGTGTGGTGGGGGGACCACCGCCGCGACCGCTCGATACCTACACAGTCATGGTCGAGGACGGGATCCTCTACCTCATACCGTCTCCTCAGCGAAGAACTGCATGAGGGGGATCGAGCGCATCGTGTCGTGGCTTGACGAGCGGCTCGGCGTTCGGGCCATCGGCCGAGCACTCTTCGCGCGCAAGATCCCAGCGGGAACGGGCTGGATCTATACGCTCGGAAGCATCACCCTCTTCCTGTTCGTACTCCAGCTGGCGACGGGGACGCTCTTGGCGACGAGTTACGCGCCCACGCCAGACCATGCCTTCGACTCGGTTCGTTACATCACCGAGGAGGCTCCGATCGGAAGTTTCCTACGCGGGCTCCACGTGTGGGGAGCCACCGTGATGGTCGTCGCCGTCCTGCTCCACGCCCTGCGCACGCTCATGACGGGCTCGTACAAGTTCCCGCGCGAGCTTACGTGGATGAGCGGAGTGCTCCTGATCACGTTGGTGCTCGGGTTCGGATTCACTGGATATCTGCTGCCGTGGAACCAGAAGGCGTATTGGGCGACGCAAGTCGGCACGCGCCTCGCCGAGCAGGTACCGCTCCTCGGACCTGCGATCGCTCGGCTGCTGCTCGGCGGTGACGAGTTGGGTCCGCAGACGCTCACGCGATTCTATGCCGTACACGTCCTCGTGCTGCCCGCGATCGTGGTCTCTGTGATCGCTGTCCACCTCTTCATGGTCGTCCGGCAGGGCATCTCCGCTCCGCCCCGCCGTGGCGAGGCGACCGCCATCGCGAGCGATGGCGCCGAAGACCGCCAACGTGCGCTTGCCGAGTACGCCCGGCGGAAGGAGGGGGGGAAGTCGTTCTACCCCTACACCCTCGCGAAGGACGCGGTCGCAATCTTCCTGGTGCTCGCCCTCGTCGCGTTGCTCGCGTGGCACTTTGCTCCCGAAGTAGGAGAGATCGCCGACGCTACCGAGACGAGCTTCAATCCGAGACCCGAGTGGTACTTCCTGTGGCTCTTCCAATTCCTGAAGTACTTCCCTGGCAATCTGGAGGTGCTCGGCGCGGTGGTCCTGCCCGGAGTGGGCTTCGCTCTTCTCTTCGCCCTTCCCTTTCTCGACCGCTCGCGCCATCGCCATCCACTCGATCGCCCATTCATGGTGGCCGGGGCCCTCGGCGCGTTCGCGCTCCTTGCAGGTCTCACGATTGCTGGCGCGCGCTCTCCGCTCGCGACCGCCTACGTGCCGATGGCTCCGACCGTTGCACGGGGTGCGCGCGTCTTCCACGAGCTGCACTGCGAATCCTGTCACAGCGTGCACGGGCGCGGCGGCACTGTGGGACCCGATCTCGCTGTCGCGATTCCCGGTCACGATTCGGAGTGGATTCGCGCTCACTTCCGCAACCCGGCCGAACTCCTGCCGGGGTCGCCCATGCCTGCGTTTGGCCTCCTCGATGACGAAATCGACGCGCTCGTCGCCTATGTGGAAGAGCTGCGCGGGGGAGGCCCGCCCAGCGAGAGCGCACCGGAGCTTTTTGGCCGCTACTGCACGGCATGCCACGAGCTCGGCGGGCGCGGCGGACACATCGGGCCGCGTCTCGACGACATCGGAAGCAGCCGGTCACGGTCCTTCCTGCATCGCTACATCGAAGATCCCAAAAGTCTCTTCACGGACTCCCGAATGCCGTCCTGGCTCGCGCCGCAGGGGCCCCTCAGCCATGAGCAGATCGAGGACCTGGCGCGTTTCCTGGCCGCGCAGCAGGGGTCGTCGGCGCGAAACCCACCCTCGCATTCAAGCAAGAAAAATCCGTAATGTGCCATCGAGACCGCCTTCTTGTCCGCTCCTTTCAACATTTTGCGCTGTCAGCATGGCGTATGGCGCGCCCCGTCCCGAACGAAGAGCAGGACCTCTCGTTCCTCGATTTTAGAGGTCTCCCTCGCGATTCGGCCGAGTGCGAAGATCTACCTTCTGGCGTGGTTCGCTTACTAGGTCGACCTTCCCAATGGTTGGTCTGACTTGCGCTTTGCGGAAGCCAAGTAAACTCTCGAACAGGGACTGAAGGGTCCCGATCGCACACAGAAGGTTCGCGCTCGCAGCAGCGATGGGCCGAGAGCGCATGACCGAGAGGCTGTACCCAGGTTGGAGCCTGCAGCCGGCGGTCGTGCTCGCCGTCAGTGCGCGAAGCGGGAATTCGACAGTTGCCTTGTTCTTAGGTTGGTGGACACCCGATCCTGGAGGAATCGAAATGGATGAGTCGCATCACACTTCCGACACCGATCGCCGTCAGTTTCTAAAGCTCGCCGCGGCCAGTCTGGCTGCCCTGTCGCTCAGCAGCACCCTTTTGCCCGGGCGCGGGGCCGCGGAGGCACAGGAGGTCGATCCGAAGGATCCCATGGCGGCCTCCTTGGGTTATCAGTGCGAGGGCGCCAAAGCTCCGGGGCACGTGGAGGGTCAGTTCTGCAAGGGTTGCCAACTCTACTCGGGCGCTGCGGATGCGAAGAGCGGCCCGTGTACCCTGTTCCAGGGCAAGCTCGTCTGCTCCGAGGGCTGGTGCAAATCATGGGTAAAGCGCGCATAGGGGCTTCGTGCTCCGCCGCTCCGTCCAAGAGGGCACGAGGGGCGCTACGGGCTCCCTTCCGCAGGCGAGGACCTAGCGTCCACCCCGGGGTGGCTCTGCGCCGATGCCAGCCAATTCCACCGCATAGGTCTGCCCGCCCGCTGCCATGAAAGCAGCCATGCGCTCCTGGGCCTCTTGGGTGGCCAAGGTCTGGTTGAAGTAGTGCGCTTCTTCGAGCAAGCCTTCGGCCGTCGGGAGTTCCGCCGCGTCGACCGATGCCTTGGCCAAGGCGATCGCGGAGGCGGGAAACGAGGCGATGTGGTAGGCGAGGCGCTCAACGAACGGCGTTAGCTCCTCCGGGGGCAGGGCACGATTGATGTACCCGTAGCGCTCAGCGAGCTCGGCCGAGAAGTCCTGACAACCGAGAATGACTTCGAGGGCGCGACCGCGGCCGATCAGGCGCGGAAGCCGCTGCGTGCCACTTCCACCAGGGATGATCCCCACTGCAACTTCCGGCTGGCTGAGGATGGCGCGGCCGATCGCACCGAAGCGCATGTCCAGTGACAGCAAGAGCTCGCTTCCGCCGCCGCGGGCGCGTCCTTCGATTTTTCCGATGGTCGCCTTCGGCATCGTGCGGAAGCGATCGACCATCTGGTGAAACCCACCGAGGCTCGTTGGCTTTGGCGGCACCTCTTTTGGCAGTCGCTGGATCAGCGTGACGTCGGCGTGCGCAATGAAAAAATCGGGGTTCGCACTCTGGAGAACAACGACGCGTACGGAATCGTCAGATTGGAGCTCTCGCCCCACTCGATCCATCTCTTGAATGAGCATCAAGTCGAATAGATTGATCGGCGGGTGATCAATGGTTACCCATGCGACGCCTCGCTCGATCTGCAACTTCAACGCGCTGAAACCTTGGTATTTTGAGGACATCCTCATCTCCTGGTGGATCCCTGGTTCTCATGAGGGGTCATGAGGCGTCAGGGCAACGGCCCATCGAAGCCTTCCCGCTCCAGTTCGAGGGTGGCGGGAAAAGCGATTTCGGGGCTCTCTAGCGTTCGTTCACGTTGCACGAGAGTCTCCCCCGCCCCCCTCCCGCCAGTCAATGCTGACGAAGAGCCCTTCTGGGAGGCGTCGGGGACTGTGGCCGAGGTGCCTGGCTCGCGCACTCAAGGCATTGCTTCGAGAAAGTGGTGCTGCCAAGGCTTTGCCTGCGGCCTCGAGCGACAACGTTGATTCGCAGGGGTTCCGCGTCCCTTGCAGGAACGATAGGAGAATCACCTCGCAGGGCCGCAAGGAGTCGACCCAGCCATGTCATGGGGATCGCAAACTGGTACCGTCGTATCCCGGTGTCGCCCTCTCGCGCATTGACGCGAGTTTCGGTAATGGACACCGGTCGGCATCCGCTAGCGGCGAGCGCCAAGCTTGTGCGAATCGCCGACGCGCATGCATACTCGGCGGCTCGCGATCCGCCCGTCCGCCGCAGCGGGTGGAGTCGCGATGCTCATTCTGGAATCCGCGTTCTATCCGCGCGGCTTTTTCTCGCCTGGCCGGTGCAGTGCAAGCGGGCCTCTTCACCCTTCTCTCACGGCGCGTTCCTAGCCTTTCTCCGACGCTCAAAATTCGTCGTGAATGCGGGCCTTTTCCGGCGCGACTTGCGTCTTCAATCCCGAGCCGAGCGCCTCGTTCTCTCGGCATCCCGAGGACCACGAGAGGACGCGTCCCTTGCGGGACTGGCATGCATCCGATACGTCTCAAGCGTGAGGAGCACCATGAAGAAACTCGCCTATGCGGTCTCCCTGGTCGTATTGCTGACGTTCGGCGCCCCGCCCAGCCAAGCTGCGCACGGCGGCGGTGGCTGGGGTCATGGTGGTGGTGGCTGGGGTCATGGTGGTGGTTGGGGCTGGGGACACGGCTGGGGATGGGGTCGTGGCTGGGGATGGGGCTGGGGACCTGGTTGGTGGTGGGGCCCAGGCGTCGCGATCGGTATCGGCCCCGGCTATGGCTATGGATGGGCCCCCTATGCCGGGTACTACCCGGGGTACGGCGCCTACCCGCCGCCGGTCGTGGTCGACCAGCCGAGCGAATATGTAGAGCGTGCGCCCGCCTATGCAGAGCCCGCGCCTGAACCTCCGCCGCCGCAGGCGTATTGGTACTACTGCCAAAGTCGCCGTGCCTACTATCCGAAAGTTCGGACTTGCCCGCAGCCGTGGGTGAAGGTTCCTCCGAGGGCAGAATAGGGCGAAGGCTCCCGGCGCACATTCCACCCTCGGGTGTCGCCCCCGCGTGTACCTACGTCTAGCGTCTCCGCGAACGCGGGGAGCTCGCGCCGCCAAGACCTTCTCCGGTTATGGAGCACCCTCGCGCTTTCACTTTCCATGCCCACCGCGGGCGGCCGCGTGGGTGGCGGAGAGGGAGGGATTCGAACCCCCGAGGCGCTTGCGCGCCTTGCGGTTTTCAAGACCGCCGCCTTCAACCGCTCGGCCACCTCTCCGCGTGGGCCCAACGCCGCAGCCTAGCCGACCCGTCCGGATCCGCCGGGCCACGTCGGGCCGCACTTTAGTCGAGGAGTTCCACCGTGTCGCCGAGCGCCACCTCGCCGGGCTGCGCGACCCTCGCGTACACACCGAACTTCTGTGCCGCTTCGCGAACCAGGGTCCGCATGATCGAGGTATCACGGGGGAGGTCATCGAAGCCATGCGTGGTCATGACGCAGCGGGGGCAGGCGATGGTGACCTCGAGCGTGGCTGCCCCGATTCGGAGCTTGCGCCCCGGCCACGCCATCTCGACAAATCCTTCGGCCTGCGGCGGCGCTGCGACGAGGAAGTTCGGCCGGAAGCGTCGTACGTCGATCACAGAGTTTGGCGCGCGATCCTGAAGCGTGCGCAAAGAAGCGTCCGTCATGAGGAGCAGTGGGAACGCATCGAAGTACGTGCCCGGAGGGGTTTCGAACTCGAGCACTTCACGCGGGAAGACCGAGAGGTCGGGGAGCGGCTCATCCGGCAGAAGGCCGAACACAGACCGCAGCTCCTTGAGAACGTCCGAGTGTGTCGGCGCACCCCGGCGGTAGTGCTCTAAGCGATGCGCCGGCTGGAGTGGCCAGAGCGTCACCTCTTGGCCCAGGGCGTCCGAGAGACGCTTCGCCGCGTCGGGATCGTGGGTCGTTACACGACTTCCATCGGGCAGCGTGATCTCAGCCATGTCCCCGCCCTGCGTCGGAGGCAGAGGGTATCGGGCCTTGCAGCGCATGAGACTCGGAATCTTCTTCGCGCCGCGGATTCCCCCTCGTACCTCGTCGCGCACCGCCCACGCGCGATCGCCGGGAAGACCCCCCGTTGTCACGCCGACCGCCTCGAGGCGCTCACCGCCCATCGATTTCACCGGATAGCGCCAGATCTGTTCCACGCGTCCCTCGGACATCGAGCTCCTCCTGTGCCTAGTATGCGCGTTCACACCGAGCGGGGCGCGCGAATTCGCAGGCTCCGGGGTGCAGAGGGCACCTTGGTTGAGCCGGGCGGGCGCGTGTGCTTCCTTCCCGCGTATGCTGGACTCTCGCACACTCCAGGCTCGTCGCGACGAGATCGTCGAGAGCTGCCGGCGTCGCGGGGTCACAGTCGACATCGACGCGGCCATCGGACACCAGGAACGGGTGGCCGCGGTGCAAACTGCGCTCAACGACGCCAATCGTCACCGCAATGAACATCAAAGCGCGGGCAAACGGCCGATGCCGATCGCCGAACGCGAAACCCACGCCGCGGAGGGCCGGCGTCAGAAGGACGAGGTCGGCCGACTCGAGGCCGAGCTCACGCAGGCCCAGGCCACTCTCGCCGAGGCCATGGCCGCGATCCCCAATCTCGTCCATCCCGATGCACCTGTTGGCGGCGAAAACGATTTCCGCGAACTGCGCCGGTGGGGAAGCCCGCGGCAGTTCGGCTTCAAGCCCCTCGACCACTTGGCCCTCGGCGCGAAGCTCGATCTGTTCGATTTCGATGGCGGTGCACGGGTTGCGGGCCAGAAATGGTACTACCTCAAGAACGATGCTGTGCTGCTCGAGCTCGCGCTTCAGCGCCTTGCCCTCGATGCGCTGATCGAAGACGGGTTCACGCCCTTCATCACCCCCGACGTCGCGAAGCCGGAGATCCTGGACGGCATCGGCTACAGCCCTCGCGGCCCGGAGACGCAGATCTACTCCATCGCAAACCATGACCTCTGTCTCGTCGGAACGGCGGAGATCACGCTCGGGGGGCTCTACGCGAACACGATCCTCGACGAGGAGCAGCTCCCGCTCAAGCTTGCGGGCCTTTCGCACTGCTTCCGGACCGAGGCGGGGGCGCACGGCCGCGAGAGCAAGGGCCTTTACCGGGTCCACCAGTTCTCGAAGGTGGAGATGTTCGCCTTCACGCGGCCCGAGGACTCCGAGGCCATGCACGAGCACCTGGTCGTACTCGAGGAGAAGATCCACCAACAGCTTGAGCTTCCCTATCGCGTGATCGACATTGCGACCCGCGACCTCGGTGCTCCGGCCTATCGCAAGTTCGACCTCGAAGCCTGGATGCCCGGACGAGGCGAAGCTGGCGCTTACGGCGAGGTAACGAGCGCGTCGAACTGCACAGACTATCAGGCCCGGCGTCTTGGGATCCGCTTTCGGCGCAAGGGCACGAAGAAAAATGAGCTTGTCCATACCCTGAACGGAACCGCGATTGCGCTCTCACGCGCACCCATTGCGATCCTCGAGAACCACCAGCAGGCAGACGGAAGCATCCTTCTCCCGAAGGCTCTTCAGCGCTTCGTGGGCCGCGACAAGATTGAGCCTCGATAACGCTACCCCGGCGCCCTCTGCTGCGCGCCTCATCGTCGGAACCGCAGGCCACATTGATCACGGAAAGACAGCGCTCGTCCGTGTGCTGACCGGTGTGGACTGTGACCGCCTTCCCGAGGAGAAGGAACGCGGCATTACGATCGCTCTTGGATTCGCGCCGCTCGAGCTTGCGGCGGACCTCCACATGTCCGTCGTCGACGTGCCGGGCCACGAGAGCCTCGTGCGCACGATGGTGTCCGGCGCTACGGGCATCGACCTTGTGCTGCTGGTCGTTGCGGCGGATGAGGGCGTGATGCCGCAGACCCGCGAGCACGTAGCGATCTGCGATCTGCTCGGGCTCAGCCGTTGCGTCGTCGCCTTGAGCAAGATCGATACGGTTTCGGGGGACGTCGCGCGCCTTGCCGAGGACGAGGTGCTCGAGCTGCTTGGGGACACGGCGCTCCGCGACGCTCCGATTGTCCCGGTGAGTGCGCTGCGCGGGACTGGAATCACCGAGCTTCGCGCGGCTCTCGTCGAGGTGGCGAAGCGCGCCGATCCTCGCACTCCGCGCTCCGGGCCCAGTCGGCTCGGTGTGGATCGCGCGTTTGCCATGAAAGGCTTCGGCACCGTCGTTACCGGGACCTTGATCGGCGGCGCGCTCGAGATCGGCGATGCGGTCGAGATCCTGCCGGCGAGAAGGCGGGCGCGAATCCGTGGGCTCCAGAACCACGGCGCTCCGGCGGAGCGCATCGAGCCGGGCAGCCGCTGCGCCGTGAACCTCCAGGGGCTTGAACTCGGGGACGTCCGGCGTGGCGATCTTCTCGCGTGGCCCGACGCGATCGAGCCGACCCACACACTCGACGCACAGGTGCGTTGGCTCCCTTTGGCGCCGGCGCTCCTCGACGAGGCTTCGGTCGAATTCTTGTCCGGTACGCTCGCCCGGCGTGCACGGATCTCACCACTTGGACCGGACGCTCTCCCGCCCGGCGCCGTCGGATTTGCACGGCTGTGGCTCGAAGGCGCCCCTGCGCCGCTCCTCCCCGGGGACCGCTTCGTCCTCCGTGGCTTTGCCCGGCTCGCCCACGGTGGACAGACTCTGGGCGGAGGCGTTGTGCTCGACGTCGCTCCGCCCCGGCGGCGCCGCGCGGACCCCGACCTCCTCGAGGGTCTCTTGCAGCTTGCAAAGCGTGAGATCCCTTGCGACCTGCGCGTTCGCATCGCACGCAGCGGCCTTACGGGAATCGCACGAGAACGCTTGCGGCGCGAAGTAGGACTCACCCCCGAGGCTCTCGACCCCGCACTTGCGCTCCTCGCGGCGAAGGAGGAGGCGGTCGCAACTGCGAGCGGCGTCTGGCTCGGCGCCGAGGCGATGGCCGATCTCAAGACACGCATCGCGTCGGCGCTCTCTTCGCTGCATGCGGCCGAGCCTCTTCGACCCGGCGCCTCCCGGGGGGCGCTGCGCGGCCGCCTACCGGAAAATCTCGGCGAAGGTGCGCTCGACGCGGCCCTTTTGCAGCTGGGCGCAGCCGGCCTTGTGACAGTGGAGGGGGACCTCGTGCGCCTCGCCGCCCACCGCCCGACACTTCGCAGCGGCGACGAGACGCTCGCGGCGCAGATCGCCGCCGAAGCCGCAGCGGCCGGCCTTGAGCCGCCATCCCTTAAGGAATGGGCGTCGCGTCTTGGCGTCAGCGTCGAGCGCGTGCGTGAACTCGCTGCGCACCTTGCGCGTCAAGGCCGGATCGTGCGCGCACCGGGGGATCTCTTTTTCGATCGCGCGGCCATCGACGCCTTGCGCGGACGAGTCGTCGCCTACCTGCAGCAGCACGGCAGCATTGGCACTGCCGCATACAAGTCCCTGATCGGCACTTCGCGCCGAACCGCCGTCCCGCTGATGGAGCTATTCGACGAAGAGCGGCTCACCCTGCGACGGGGGGAGGAGCGAGCGCTACGCCGAGGCCCCTAGACTTGGTGCGCAACGCGCTTGCGTGAAGGCGCCGGACGCTAGAACAGCAGCGCAACCGACGTGCGCGCCCAGTCGAAAACCCGTATCGACGACAGGAATTCGGGAGAATTCGGAAAAACGCCAAGAAAGAGGATGGCGACGGCGCAGACGGCGAGCACCACGATTTCTCCCAAAGAGGTGTCAGCACGCGGCGCCTCTGCACCCGCTTCGCGCATGTACATCACCACCGGAAGCCGCAGGTAGTAATAGATGGAGACGAGGCTCATCAGCACCGCCAGGATCGTCAGCCCGACGTTTCCAGCCTTCACTGCGGCACCGAAGAGCGCAAACTTTGCGTAAAAGCCTCCCGTGGGCGGAATCCCTGCCAAAGCGACCATGAAGAGCGTCATGAGAGCCGCAAGCCCCGGCCGGGAGCTCGCAAGTCCCGAGAATTCCTCGAAGCGGTCGCAATCTTTTCCGCGATGGGCGAGCGTCACCATGACGCTGAAGGCACCGAGCGTCATAAAGACATACACGACGAGGTAGAAGAGCACGGCGGCATACGCCTCGGGCGTCGCCGTGGCGAACCCGATCAGCAGGTAACCGGCGTGCGAGATGCTCGAATAGGCAAGCATCCGCTTCACGTTGTCCTGGATCACGGCCATGACGTTTCCGACGATCATGGTGATCGCCGCAAGACCCCAGAACAGACCGGAAAGACTCGCCGCCGAGGCGGCGGGCCCCATCGCTTCCACCACAAAGCGCATGAGGGCGAGGAAGGCCGTGGTCTTGACCGTAATGGACATGTAGGCGGTCACCACCGTCGGGGCACCTTCGTAGACGTCCGGTGTCCACTGGTGGAAGGGAACCGACGAGACCTTGAACGCGAAGCCGATCGTGATGAGGCCGAGGCCCACGAGGGCCAGGGGATTCGTGGCGTCGAAGCCCGCGCGAATCCCATCAAAGTCCGTATGCCCGGTCACTCCATAGACGAGCGCCATGCCATAGAGCAGGATCGCGCTCGCGAATGAGCCGATCAGCAGGTACTTGAGCGCAGATTCATTGCTGCGCAGGTCGCGGCGTTCGAATCCTGCCAGGACATAGATCGGGATACTCATGAGCTCGAGCCCGAGGAAGACGGTGATCAGGTCGACTGCGGCGACCATGAGCATCATCCCGCTCGTCGCCAGCAGAATCAGCGCATAGTACTCGGCATGATTGATGTGAAGTTCCATGAGATATGCGATGGAAAGGAGGCAGGCGAGGATCGAGGCCCCCGCGATGACGCAGATCGCGAAACTCGAGAACGGGTCGATGCGGATCATTGGGCTCGCAGAATCGAAGACAATCCGCGCGCCGGTCATGAAGTGTTGCGCAGCGACGAGGAAAGAAAGGGACAGGAAGAAGATGGCGATGCCTGCACTCATGCTCCCGAGGCGAGCTTCGGAAGCCCGCTTCGAGAGGTAGGCCTCCGCCATGAGGACCACGAGACTCCCAAGTGCGGGGAGCGCAAGGGGAACGAGCGCCGCGGCGTGGATCTCGGGACTCGGGATCATCGCGCGGGCCCGAGCTCAAGCGCTACGGGCAAAGGCAGGTGCCCGCCGCTCGCGTCCAGATCCGCCGCGTCGTGGCCCCCGGGAGCGGTCGTGCGGGCGCTTGCCGTCTCCACGCGCCGCAGTACCTCCGTGACCGAGGCGTCGAGGCGGCGCAGGAAAAAGTCGGGATAGATCCCGACCCAGAAGATCGGGAGCAGCACCACGACCATCACGAACTTCTCCCGCAGACCGAGATCCATGAGGCCCCGATTCTCGGGGTTGTCGACCGGACCGAACATCACCCGCCGCAGCATCCAGAGCATGTAGGCCGCGGCCAGCACGACCCCGAAGCTCCCCGCGACGGCCACCCAAGGGGCCACATGGTAGGTGCCGAGCAAGATCAGAAATTCCCCGACGAAACCGTTCAGCATCGGCAGACCGATGCTGGACATGGCGACCACTGCGAAGAGCGCCGCGTACACGGGCATCGGCTTCGCGATTCCGCCGAAGTCCTTAATCAGCCGCGTGTGACGTCGTTCGTAGATCATGCCGACCAGCAGGAACAGGGCTCCGGTGGAGAACCCGTGGTTCACCATCTGGAGCACGCTCCCTTCCACGCCCTCGAGGTTGAATGCGAACATGCCCATCATCACGAAGCCAAGGTGTGCGACCGAGGAGTACGCCACGAGCTTCTTCATGTCCGCCTGCACCATGGCGACGAGGGCGGCGTAGAGAATTCCCATGAGCGAGAGCCCAAAGATGACCGGCGCGAACTCGACGGCGGCGGACGGAAACAGCGGGAGCGCGAGGCGGATGAAGCCGTAGGTTCCCATCTTGAGGAGGACGGAGGCCAGCACCACCGAGCCCGACGTCGGCGCCTCGACGTGCGCGTCGGGAAGCCAGGTGTGGAACGGGAAGAGCGGCACCTTCACCGCGAAGGCGAGGGCAAACGCAACGAAGAGCCAGGTCTGGGTTTTCCACCACACCGCTTGCCCGGCCACCGGCACCGCCGTGTCAAAGAGTGCCGGCGCCGTCGAGCCTGGCCCCTGCACGAGGTCCAGGTTCAGCGCTCCGAACTGCTGGAAATGGAGGTAGTAGACGACCAGCAACGCGACCAGCATCAGCAGCGAGCCGGACATCGTGTACAGGAAGAATTTGACAGCAGCGTAGATCCGGCGCGGCCCCCCCCAGATCCCGATGATGAAGTACATCGGGATCAGCATGACCTCCCAGAAGACATAGAACTGGAAGAGGTTCAAGGAGACGAAGGCACCCAGCATGCCGGTCTCGAGCGCCAGCATGAAGAAGAGGTAGGTGCGCACCCCGCGCTGGATGTCGTTCCACGACGAGAGAATGACGAGCGGCATGAGAAACGTTGTCATCACGAGGAGCAGGAGGCTGACGCCGTCGATGCCGACGAAGTAGCTCACCCCGTAGTCGGGAAGCCACGGGAAGCGCTCGACAAACTGAAAGTCGATGCGCGTCGCATCAAAGCCAGTCCAAAGACCGAGCGAGAGCACGAAGGTGAGCGCGGTGAGCGCCAGAGCCACCCCGCGCCAGACACCCTCGGACAGGCGCGAGAGGGAGAAGAGCCCGAGCACCTCGTCGAGCAAGAGAGCGGCGAGCGCGCCAGCAAGCGGAAGGAAGGTCACGACGGAGAGGAGGTGGTTCGGCATCATCGTGTGCTCTAGCGCAAGAGCCAGCCCACGATCGCCACGGTGCCGAGGATCATGAGGAAGAGGTAACTCTGTGTCAGCCCGGACTGCGCGTACTTAAGACCGCGCGCCGCCAGAGCCTGCACGCCGTGGGCCGCACCGTTCACCGCGATCCCGTCGATCAAACCCGCGTCGATGAACCGGAAAAACACCCGGTCCGAGATCCACACAGTCGGACGTACGAAAAGCGCGTCATAGACCTCGTCCACAAAGTATTTCTCGTGGAGCAGGCGCCAGAATGCGTGGAAGGACTGCATGATGCGCCCTGGCAGCTCGGGGCTCCGCAGGTAGAGCCACCACGCCACGAGAAGACCCCCCGTCGCGGCGCAGATGGCGAAGAGCGCAAGCCGCAGCTCCTCGCCATGCGAAACCCCGGGATCGTGAACTCCGCCTGCGAGAACCGGAGCCAGGAAGTGCGCGAGGCTATTCGAGTCCGGGATGCCGAGCCAGTCGCCGTAGACCTGTGGGAAACCGACAAAGCCCGCGAGCAGCGAGAAGGCAGCAAGGACATAGAGCGGGTAGCGCACGGTTTCGGTCGGCTCGTGCACCCTGCGGAAATTTTCCGGCGCGAGCCGAGTTGCGCCGTGGAACGTCCGAAAGTAGAGCCGGAACATATACAAGGAAGTGAGCGCCGCGGTCACCACCCCGATGGCGTAGAGCCAGGTGTTTCCGGGGATGGATTGCGCGCCAAACGCAGTGAGCAGGATCTCGTCCTTCGAGAAGAATCCCGAGAAGGGCGGTATCCCGGAAATCGCGAGGACGCCGATCAAGAATACCCAGCGAGTGCGGGGGATCGCGCGGGCAAGACCGCCCATCTTATCCGTGTCCTGCTCGTGGTGCATGGCGAGGATGACGGCGCCTGCGCCCAAAAAGAGCAGCGCCTTGAAGAAGGCGTGCGTCGCGAGGTGGAAGAGAGCCGCAGCGTAGCCGCCGCAGCCGGCGGCAAGGAACATGTAACCGAGCTGACTCACCGTGGAGTAGGCGAGAACTTTCTTGATATCGGTTTGGGTGATCGCGATGGTGGCGGCGAAGATCGCGGTAATCGCTCCGGTCCACGCGATCACCGCCGAGGCTCCGGGCGCCGCCGCGTACAGGAAGGAGAGCCGGCACACCATGTATACGCCCGCCGTCACCATGGTCGCCGCATGGATCAGGGCGGAGACGGGCGTCGGGCCCGCCATGGCATCGGGTAGCCATACGTAGAGCGGGATCTGTGCGGATTTTCCGCATGCGCCGAGGAAGAAGCACAGACCGACGAGCGTGGCGAGCTTCCACTGGGCGCCACCCAGCCAGGCCGGCAGCGTCACCATGCGATCGGCAATCTGAGGAAATGCCGCCGCAATCTCACGGAAGGCGACGGTGGGTTTCCCGACATCCGCGAGGGCCCAGAAGAGGATGAAGATCCCGACGAGAAAGCCGAAGTCTCCAATCCGGTTCACCAGGAACGCCTTCATCCCGCAATAGGCGTTCCAGCGGTCGCTATACCAAAAGCCGATCAGCAGGTACGAGCAGAGGCCGACACCCTCCCAGCCCAGGAACATCACGAGCAGGTTGTCGCCGAGGACCAACATCAGCATCGAGAACGTAAAGAGGTTCAGGTAACAGAAGAAGCGCTGGAACCCCTTGTCGTCCCGATGATCATCGTCCATGTAGCCAATCGAGTAGACGTGGATCAAAAAGCCCACGAAGGTGACGACCAGGATCATCACCGCCGAGATCGGATCCAGCAGGAACGACGCCTCCGCGCTGAATTTCCCCGCGCCGATCCAGGTGTAGAGGTTGTCGACACGAACTCGCGGGCCCTCGGGGCCGAGCAGCTCTGCGAACGCGAACAGCGAGATCAGGAAGGAAGCGAGCACCGCACCGCACGAGAGGAAGATCGTGCCCCTGCGGGAGAGCGGGCGGCGGACAAGACCGAGCAGGACGCCATGGACCGCCGCCGCAGCCAGCGGCAGGAACGGGATCCAGCGCAAGAGCGTGGTGTCGGTGGCAGCCGCCGCGGTATCTACCATTTAAGCAGGCTCACTTCCTCGATGTCGACGGAATCGCGGTTGCGGAAGAGCGAGATCACGATGCCGAGGCCTACGGCGACCTCGGCGGCAGCCACCGTGATCACCATCAAGACGAAGACCTGCCCTCCCGGGTTCGCCCACGCCCGCGAAAAGCCCACGAAAGCAAGATTTACCGCGTTCAGCATGAGCTCGATGGACATCAAGATGACGATCACATTCCTGCGGGTGACTGCGCCGATGACGCCAATGCCGAAAATCACCGCCGAAAGCGCAATCACGTGCTCGAGCGGAACGAGCATCAGTCGATCCTCCGTTTGGCCAGGATCACGGCGCCGACAATCGCGGCGAGAAGCAGGAACGAGGTCACCTCGAAGGGCAGCACGTAGCGGGTAAAGAGCGCCTTGCCGAGTTCTCGGAAACCGCCAAATCCCTCGGGCGCGGGGCTGATCGCCGGAAGCGTACCGGCGAGGAGTCTCAGGAACACCCAGAGCCCCCACCCACTCAGCGCGATCCCGAGGAGCTTCGGCAGGCGCGAGCGGGCGACGGGAAATACGTCGGTGCGCAGATTCAGCAGCATCACCACGAACAGAAACAGCACAACGATCGCACCCGCATAGACCATGATCTGGATCGCAGCGACAAGGTAGGCGTCGAGCAGAACATAGATCGCGCCGAGTGAGATCATCGCGACCACAAGGCTCATCGCTGAAGCCACGGTGTTCCGGATGTTGAGCACCATGCCGAGGGACGCCAGGATGGTGAAGCCCGCAAACAGGTAGAACAGCACGGCGCCGGCACTCATCGGTAGAGCCTCTGGAGCGCAAGGATGGCGATCGCGGTGACAAAGACATTTGCGAGGGACAGCGGGAGCATGATCTTCCAGCACAAGTCCATCACCTGGTCATAGCGGAAACGCGGCAGCGTCCAGCGAATCTGCATCTGAAGCCAAATCATGGCGATCACTTTCAGGAAGAACGAAAGCACATGCAGGAGGAAGCACAGGCCCGTCGCCGCGCCGACGCCAAGCACTCCGGTCAGTCCACCGATGATCTTCTGGGTCGACAGCCAGGGAATCGTCCAGCCCCCGAGGAAGAGCGTCGTCACGATCATGCCAATCACAGGGACCTCGAGGAACTCTGCGGTGTAGAAGAGTCCGAAGCGCATCCCCGAATACTCCATGTGATAGCCGGCAACGATCTCGGACTCGCCCTCCGGAACGTCGAAAGGCGGCCGCTTGTTTTCCGCCATGATGCAGGTGAGAAAAAGGATGAAGCCGAGGGGCTGGAGGAGAATTCCCCACATCGGGAGTTTCACAACGGAAACCCAGCGCGGGAGGGCGTGCACCCAACCGAACGCCTCCAGGAACCCGAAGACCCGGAAGGTCGTGTCTTGCGCCTGCGCGATCTCTTGGAGCTTCAAGCTGTTGAAGCACATGAAAAGGCCCACGATGGAAAGGCCCATGGTGACTTCGTAGGAGATCATCTGCGCCGAGCCGCGCAGGGAACCGAGCAGACCCCAGTTGCTGTTGCTCGACCAACCGGCGATCACGGTTCCATAGGTCGCAATCGAGCCGACTGCGAAGACGTACAGCATGCCCCAGTCGAGGTCCGCAGCGACCATCGATACCGGTCCGCTGCCGAAGTCGTAGACCCCGGCGAAGGGAATCACCGCAAGCGTGATGATCCCGGGGATGAGCGCGATCACCGGCGCCATGAGGTGCATCCAGCGGTTCGCGCCGAGGGGAACGACGTCCTCTTTGCCGAAGAGCTTGAGCACGTCGGCCAGCGGGTGCAAAAGCCCGATCGCCCGGATCCCCATGATGTCGGCGCGGTTCGCTCCGATGCGGTCCTGCATCACCGCGCTCTGCTTGCGCTCGACCCAGGTGATGACCGGAAGCAGCGCCGCCATGACAACGATCACCATGAACAGCAGCTTGAGGAGGACGCCGAGATCCGGCATCTAGCGGCCCGCATCCGCAAGACGCTTGCCAAGATCTCCGACACTTCCGAGGTCTTTGCCCGCGAAGGCGGGAATCTGCGCCGCGAGCTGCCGAGAAACGGCTCGCACGTCCCACTTCTGCTCAAAGCCCTCGAGCCCGAGGGAAGCGCCGAGGCGCGCCAGCACCTCGCCGTCGGCGTACGCCTCCCACGCGGGCTCGACCGCGGGATCCACGCGCTGAACGCGCCCGTCATGGTTGGTGAGCGTCCCGCTCTTTTCCGCGGCGTGCCGGACTGGCAAGACGACGTGTGCCACGCGCTCCATCTCGGAGCGGTGCGTGTCGAGGACGATCACCGTGTCGAGGTGGGAGAGGGCCGCGGGCTCTCCTACGTACGCCGGGTCGAGGAGGTCGTGACCCATCACCACGAGACCGTCTACGCCCCCGCCGCGAATCCGATCAACCAGCCCATTCGCGTCGGCAAAGCCGAGGGCACGGGCCCCGGCCGCGTTCGGGGCCTTCTCCGCCTTCACGAGCAGCGCGTCGTGATCACCGAGGGGCACGGCGAGACCCGCAGCCTCGGTGCCGAGCGCTTCGAGCAGTCGCCGAAGGGTGTAGAGATCCTCATTGGTGGCGTGGGCGGAGGCGACCGCGGCGATCACCCCGGGACCTTTGCTCTCGACGAGCCGTCGCAGGCGTGCAGAAGCGGCGGAAATTCCGTCCGCATAGGTCGAGACCTCGAGCCCTCCCGAAGCGCTTCGGACGTAGGCGTGCTTGAGCCGCGACTCGCTCCCGATCTCCTTGTAGGACATCCGACCCACGTCGCAGATCCAAGTCTGGTTCACGCTGTCATTGCGGCGCGGCAGGTATCGGTAGACCCTGTTGTTCGCGACGCTCTGATAGATGTTGCATCCATTCGAGCAGCCCGTGCAGACGCCGTGCACGTCTTCGAGAAACCAGACGCGAATCTTGAAGCGGAAGTCCTTGGTCGTCAGCGCCCCGACAGGGCAGAGGTCGGTCACGTTCATCGAGTACGGATTGTCGAGCGGGCTGCCCGGAAAGGTCTCGATCACCGAGCGGTCGCCACGCTGGAACACCCCGAGCTCGCCGGTTCCCGGCACCTCGCGGCAAAAGCGCGTGCAGCGGCGACAGAGAATGCAGCGCTCCTGGTCGAAAACCACGCCCGGACCGAGATCGACGCGTTTTTTCGCGGCCCGGCGCGGCTCCTTCGAGCGCGAGTGCGGAACTCCGTAGTCGTAGGCGTAGTCCTGGAGCTTGCACTCGCCCGCCTGGTCACAGATTGGACAATCGAGGGGGTGATTCACCAGCAGGAGCTCCATCACACCCTCGCGCGCGCGCTTGACCCTCTCGGTTTGCGTGCGGACGACCATGCCGTCTTTCACCGGCGTGTTGCAGGCGATCTGGAGTTTCGGGATGCCCTCGATCTCGACCTGACAGAGCCGGCAGCTGCCGTCGATCGAAAGCTTCGGGTGCCAGCAGTAGTGGGGGATCTCGATCCCGTTCATGAGGAGCCCGAGATCGTCGAGGGCTTGGAGGATCGTGCGGCCCTCGCGGACCTCGAGCTCGCTGCCGTCGACTGTAATGCGGGGCATCTCTAGAGCTCGAAGCTCTGCGGGAAGGGACACTTGCCGTGAGCGACGTGTGTCTCGAAGTCCTCGCGGAAATGGCGAAGCAGACCCTGCACCGGCCACGCCGCAGCATCGGCGAAGGCGCAGATCGTCTGGCCTTCCATTTTCGCCGCCACGTCGAGCAGAATTTCGAGATCCTCGCGAGACCCCGCGCCGCGCTCGATGCGTTCGAAGATCTTGTGCATCCAGCCCGTGCCCTCGCGACATTGGGTGCACTGGCCGCACGACTCGTCGCGAAAGAAGTAGGTGATGACCCAGCCCACGCGAACCATGCAAGTGGTGTCATCCATCACCATGATGCCGCCCGTGCCGAGCATGGTCTTGCGGTCGCGCAAGAACTCGTTCGCCATCGGCACGTCCAACTGGCCCGCGGGCAGGATCGGCATCGACATGCCGCCGGGAATCACGCCCTTCACCTTGCGACCGGCGGAAAGGCCGCCGGCGTGCTCGAAGACGATCTCGTCCAGGCGCGTCCCGAGCGGCAGCTCGTAGAGACCTGGCCGGACGACGTGGCCCGACACACCAAAGATGGTCGTGCCGGGGCTTTTCTCGGTGCCGAAGCCCTTGAACCATTCCGCTCCGCTACTGATGATGTGCGGGACGTGGCAGAAAGTCTCAACGTTGTTCACCGTCGTCGGCATGCCGAAGGCGCCGTACTCCGCAGGGAACGGCGGCTTCTTGCGGGGCTTCGCCATTTTCCCCTCGAGAGACTCGAGCAGCCCCGTCTCTTCACCGGCGATGTACGCCCCGGCGCCCAGCATCAAGACGACGTCATGGGAAAAGCTTGAACCCATGATGCGCTTGCCGAGGTACCCCTTGGCATAGGCTTCGTCGATCGCGCGGGCGACTTGGGCGCCAGGAAACGCGTATTCGCCGCGACAGTAGACGAATGTCGTCTGCGACCCGGTCGCCCAGGCGGCGATCAGGATGCCTTCGAGCAGCTTGTGCGGCGCGCGCTCGAGGAGAATTCGGTCCTTGAACGAGCCCGGCTCGGACTCGTCGGCGTTGCAGGCGAGGTACTTCGGCTTATCCGTCGTTTTGGGCATGAAGGACCACTTGAGGCCGGTCGGAAAGCCCGCCCCGCCGCGTCCCTGGAGACCCGAGGCCTTGATCGTGTCGACGACCTGATCCGGTGTCATCTTGGTGATGGCTTTGCGCGCGGCCCCATAGCCCCCGCGACGCTCATAGCCCTCGAGCGTCGCGTAGGCGTCCTCCGCAAAATGCTCGGAGAGATAGTTTGTCACGTAGGGAACCTTGAGCATCGTCCTACCGGAGCGCGTCCACGATGCGCTTGGCCTCGTCGACGTCGAGGTCTTCGTGGTATCTCCCGTCGATTCGCATCATCGGGGCATAGGCGCAGGCGCCAAGACATTCCTCATGGCCGAGCGTGATGCGTCCATCGGACGTCGTCTCCCCCGGCCCGACGCCGAGATGCTTCTCGAGTTCCCGCAAGAGCCCGCGCGCGCCCCGGAGTGAACAGGGAAGATTGGTGCAGACGTAGACGTGATGTCGTCCCTGGGGCCGGTCGTAGAACATGTTGTAGAAGGTCACAACTTCCATCACCTCGACGGGAGAGGTGCCGAAGATCTCGGCGACCTCCTTTGCGGTCTCGGGCGAGATGTGACCGAGCTCTTGCTGGATGAGATGAAGCGCGGGCAGCAGCGCACCGCTCCGCTTCGGGTACTTCGCGATCTCGAGATCGATCCGAGCGCGGACGTCGGCCGAGATCACCATTCGAGCGCGCCCTTTTTCCAGACGTACACGAGGCCCACAACGAGCACGCCGACAAAGGTCGTCATCTCGACGAAGCCAAAGACGCCGAGGTCGCGAAACAGCGCGCCCCACGGATAGAGAAAGACCGCTTCGACATCGAAGATGATGAAGAGGATTGCAACCACGTAGAACTTGACCGAGAAGCGCTGGTGCGGAGAGACGATCTGGTGCTCTCCGCATTCGAAGGGCTCCTGCTTCTCGTCGAAGACGCGCGAAGGTCCGAGCAGACGATGTGCGGTCAGCATGCCCGCGGCCACCGCGAACGCGAGCCCGAGGATCACCACGACGCCGGCATATTGGGCGAGCATGGGGCACCCCTTTCCGGAACCCTGGTGGCCTAAGGGGAACTGCGCGCGCGGCCTTGGAAAACGCGCCCGACCGTAGCCGCCGACGAAAATCGAGTCAATGAACTAAGGGGCTCTTTCCGAGGGGAAACAGCGGAAAGGCGAATGATAGACTCGGAACGTGCCGAGTGTCTGCGTGCTGGGAGCGGGAAGCTTCGGGACTTGCCTCGCCATGCTCTGCGCGGGAGCGCACGACGTCGTCTTGTGGGCGCGCGACCCCGAAGTGAGCCGCGCCATCAATCGGGACCGGCGCAATCCGCGCTACCTCACGAGCTTCGAGCTGCCGCCCCGGCTGCGGGCGACCTCCGACCTGGAAGAAGCCGTGGCGGGGCGGCCTCTCGTGATCTGTTCGGTCCCGAGCCATGGCGTCCGCCAGGTCGCGGCGGCGGCCGCAGCGCACTTTACCCCGGAAGCGATCCTCGTCTCCACGGTGAAGGGAATCGAGACCGAGACGGGTTTTACCATGCATCAGGTGCTCGAGGAGGTGCTGCGCGGCGAGCACGCCCCGCGCCTTGTTTGTCTTTCCGGCCCGTCCTTTGCCCGAGAGATCGCCGCAGGAAAGCCGACCGTCGTGACGGTCGCGGCCAGGGACGAGGCCGACGCGAAGCAGGTCCAGAAGGCACTCTCGTGCCCCACGCTGCGCTGCTACTCGAACTCCGACGTGATCGGCGTCGAGCTCGGTGGTGCCCTCAAGAACGTGATCGCGATCGCTGTGGGCATCTCCGACGGTCTCGAGCTTGGTCAGAATGCCCGAGCCGCGCTGATGACCCGCGGCCTCGCGGAGATCACGCGCCTGGGTGTGCGCCTCGGCGCGCGCCCGCTCACGTTTCTTGGCCTCGCGGGGGTCGGAGACCTCATTCTGACCTGCACCGGGGACCTCTCCCGCAACCGCTCGGTCGGGCTCGAGCTCGGTCGCGGTCGCAAGTTGACAGACATCCTGGCCGGCATGAAGGAGGTGGCCGAGGGGGTGCGGACGACCCGCGCGACGTGCACCCTGGCTGAACGGGTCGGTACGGAAATGCCGATTGCGTTTATGGTGCGCGAGGTTTTGGAGGATGTCCTTGCGCCGAGCGATGCGGTGGGAAGGCTCATGACCCGTGAGCTGAAGAGCGAGGCCCACTGATCGAAGCGCCCGCCCTCCTTCCAGCGCGCTCGGGATGCCACCGGGCGCGGGTTCTGGTAAGATTTAGAAAACGATTTTCATTTTCGGGTGGCTCGCGATGCGCTCACCCTTCCCGGCTCCGCTTGTGACTCTCGACACCCTCGTACCGGGGGAAGCGGGGATCGTGGAGGCATTGGAAGGCGACGGCCCAGTCGACCAGCGTTTGCGGGATCTTGGTCTTGTCCCGGGGACCCAAGTCCGCGCTCTGCGCCGCGCGCCCCTTGGCGACCCCACGGAGTACGAGCTGCGCGGCTACCGCTTGTGCCTGCGACGAACGGAAGGTGCGCGGGTGCGTGTTCGAAGGGAGCTCGCCGCTCGCGCTCCGGGCACGGAGTCCGCGGCGTGAGTGAAGCGGTCTTGCGGCTCGGTCTTGTGGGGAGCCCCAACTCCGGGAAAACCACACTCTTCAATGCGCTCACGGGTCTTCGGGCGAAGGTCGGAAACTACCCGGGCGTCACCGTCGAGCGTCGCGAAGGCGAGGCGAAGATCGAGGGTCGCCGCGTGGTCATGGTGGACCTTCCCGGCACCTATAGCCTAACCCCCGTCAGCAAGGACGAAGAGGTCGTGACCCGGCTTCTCTCCGGTCAGCTCGCAGGCGTGCCGCGGCCCCATGCCCTCGTGGCCGTCGCGGATGCCTGCTCGATCGAACGCTCTTTGCTCTTGGTGGCGCAGGTGCTCGGACTCGGCCTTCCTTGCTGTCTTGTCCTCACCATGATCGACGAGCTCGCGGCGCGGGGCGGCGTGCTGGACATCCCGCGCCTTGAGCGGGCGCTCGGAATTCCGGTCGTGGGGGTGATCGGCCACCGCGGCGTGGGCATCGATGAGCTTCGCCGCGTCCTAAGCCGCGCCGAAAGCTGGGGGCACCCCCCCATCCTTCCGCCGGCGGATGCGGAGGAACGCGCAGGGTGGGCGGAGTCCGTGCTTTCCCACGTGCTGCACACGCGGCCTGGGCGCAGCCGCGTCACGGATGCGATCGATCGCGCGATCCTCCACCCGGTGGCGGGCACGCTGATCTTTGCGGTGGTCATGCTGACGTTTTTCCAGCTGATCTTCGCCTGGGCGCAGCCCGCGATGGACGGGCTCGATCACGCACTGGCATTCGCGAGGGGATGGCTCCATGGCGTCATGCCCGCGGGCGTCCTGGTCGACTTCCTGGTCGACGGTGTGCTCGGCGGTGTGGGCTCGGTGATCGTGTTCTTACCCCAAATCGTTTTGCTCTTTAGCCTGCTCTACCTGCTCGATGACCTTGGTTACATGGCAAGGGCGGCTTTCGTGATCGACCGCGTGATGGGGGCGATTGGACTCGAGGGCCGCTCCTTCGTGTCGCTGCTCTCCTCCTATGCCTGTGCTGTGCCGGGGATCATGGCCACCCGCACGATCCCTTCCCCACGCGACCGGCTGGTGACGATTCTTGTTTCTCCGCTCATGACCTGCTCGGCTCGCCTTCCCGTGTATGCGCTTCTGATCGGCGCGTTTGTGCCCGCACGCCGTGTTTTCGGTCCCCTCGGGCTCCAAGGCCTCGCGCTCCTTGGCCTCTATCTCCTTGGCTCGCTCTCCGCGCTCCTCGTGGCCGCTGTGCTGAAAAAGAGCCTCTTCCGCGGCCAGGGCCTCCCGTTCTACATGGAGCTGCCGCCTTACCGCGTGCCGACGCTCCGCCTTCTGCTCACGCAGGTCTGGGCCAGCGCCCGGGCTTTCTTGCGCCGGGCAGGGACCATCATTCTCGGAGTTTCTCTCGTGCTGTGGGCGCTCCTCCACTTCCCACAGGTGCAGGCCCCGCCCACGAGCGGGCCCGCGGAGGCTGCGCGCTTTACCCTCGAGCACAGCATTGCCGGGCAGATCGGCCACGCGATCGAGCCCGCGATCGCACCCCTTGGGTTCGATTGGAAGATCGGGGTGGGTCTTGTCGCGAGCCTTGCGGCGCGGGAGGTTATCGTGTCCACCCTCGGCCAGATCTACGCGGCAAGCGACCAGGACGACACCGCGTCTTTGCGTCAGGCGATTCGACGCGACCTGCGACCCGGGACCCGCGAGCTCGTTTTCACGCCGGCGACTGTGGCTTCGCTTCTGGTGTTCTTTGTCTTCGCCCTGCAGTGCATGTCCACCCTCGCCGTGATGCGCCGGGAGACCAACTCCCTGCGCTGGCCGGCCTTCGCTTTCGGGTACCTCCTCGCGCTCGGCTACGGAGCGAGCTACGTCACCCACCAGGTGGTAACCGCCCTTTGGTCCTAGCCCGCGCCCTTTTCTGTGGTGTCCTCGCCCTCGCCATGGTCGGCTGCGGGGCGAAGACCGTGCGTCGGACGGTGTCCGACGACGGGAGCATCCAGATCACCCTGCGGGGCCAGACCAAGGGGGGAACGCCGATCGACCGCGGCTTCCAGCACCCTGCCTCGATCTCCGGCGTGCGTCTGGCCCACCTCCTCTCGCGCATCGATATCCGCACCGAGGAGGAGAACAAGAACGAGCGGACCCCGGCCGTTCCCGCGGAGCTCCTTTACGACATCGGAGACGCGCTCTCAAAGGGCCTCGCCCAGGCCGATTCGTCCCAGGAAATCGTGGTCATGGCGAAGCGCCGCACACGGCGCCTTGGCGTCTTCAACGAGGACTATCTCACGAGCTTCGTGGCTTTCGTGCGAGAAGACCGGCTCTACATCTATCTCTCGCGAGTCGACTGGCCGATCCCGAAAAACCCGAACGAGCCCGTGGCGGAACCGAAGATCGACAAGCCGGTGATGAAGTTCCACGTGTTGCCCTCCGAGGCGATGCAGTCCATCGGTACGCAGGGTGTCGCTGCAGACTGGCGCGATCCGATCTTTAAGCAGCCGACGGCGGTGCGCATGACGGCGACGGGGAAGGTCGTGCGGCGCACCATCTTGATGGAGAGCGCGCCGGACAAGCCTGCCCCGGGAACTCCCGAGGCGGAGGATCAGAACGTCGTGGGCGGAAGCCTCTCGCCCGATACGCTGCGCAAGCTCGCCGATCTCGAAGAGGCCCGGCGCCGGGGCGAGCTCACCGAAGGCGAGTACTCGGCGCGAAAGCGCTCGATCCTGCTGGCGGACCCTTCCGCCTCGCCCCCGCCGCCCGCTACGCCCCCGGCTCCCTCCCCCTCCCCGGAGCACTAGGCACCGCGCGTTTTTTCGATCCGGGCATGCGCCGCGGGCGAAGGCGCTGCGCCGTCTTTTCGGCCCGTAATCTCTTTCCGCCTAGGCGTACACCGGCGGTCGCCGCTCCGCCCACGGGCGGGCCGCTTCGAGCTGTGCGGCGACGCGCAAGAGCAGGTCTTCGCGTCCGTAGGCCGCGACGAGCTGAACGCCGATCGGCAGTCCCGCGGCACTCACGTAAAGCGGGAGCGAGATCGCGGGCTGACCGGTCACGTTGAAAGGCTGCGTGAACGCGACAAAGGGAAGGCTCCGCGCCCAGCCCCGGAGCCGCTGCTCGGGGGTGGCCGCAAACTCGCCGAGCAGCGGGGGCGGCTCGCCGAGGGTAGGGCTGAGGAGGAGATCGAAGCCCCCCTCCCACCAGGCCGCGACGGCGCGTGTCCAGGCGTGGGCGCCTTCCACGGCCTGGATGTACTCCGACGCACTGACGCGTCGCCCCATTTCCGATGCTTCCCAGGTAAGGGGCTCGACGTCCTCTTGCCCAATCGATTCGCCCGTCCTTTGGCGCCACACATCGAGGTCGCGCGCTGTCCACGCCATGATCACGCGGGCCACGTGACCGGCGATGATCGGATCATCGAGCGCCGCGGGATGCGACTCCTCCACGCGGTGGCCAAGTGACTCGAGGAGAACTCCGACGCTGCGCACGGCGGCAGCACAGTCGGCATGCAGCGAGAACTCGCGCCGCGGCGCTCGTGCGAGAATGCCAATCCGCAGCCGCCCGGCGGCCGAAGCGACCTCTTGCGAGAATGGTCGCAGCGGTGCAGGCGCGACGTACGGGTCGCCCACCATTGGGCCCGCCACCGCATCGAGGATCCCGGCGGCATCGCGCACGGAGCGCGTGACGACGAACTCCGCTGTGAAACCGGCCCAGCCTTCCCCGGCGTCCGGCCCCTGGGAGACGCGCCCGCGCGAGGGCTTAAGGCCGACGAGACCGCACATGCTGGCGGGGATGCGGATCGATCCGCCGCCATCGTTGGCGTGGGCCGCAGCCACCATCCCCGACGCCGTTGCGGCAGCGGAGCCTCCACTCGATCCGCCGGGGGAGCGTGCGGTGTCCCATGGGTTGTGGGTCGGCCCAAAGGCGACAGGTTCAGTCGTCGGCACGAGCCCGAGTTCCGGCGTATTCGTTTTGCCGGCGATGACAAAACCCGCCGCGCGCAGCCGCTGCACCAAAAACGTGTCTTCGCTCTCTCGCCAGCCCCGGCGTTTTAGGAAGCTCATGCCGGCGCTGTAGGGGTCGCCTGAGGAGTGAGCGACGAGGTCTTTGAGCAAGAAGGGAACGCCGCAAAACGCTCCGCGCCCGGCTTCGGCGGAGCGAGCCTGCGCGCGCGCCTTCTCAAACAGCGGATAGATCACCGCGTTTAGCGTCGGGTTGAGCTTTTCAATGCGCACGATCGCGCTCTCGAGGAGCTCAAGGGGCGATGCTTTTCCGGTACGCACGAGCTCGGCCTGCGCGATGGCATCGAGAGAGGCGAGCGGATCGGACATGACGGACTCCTCGCTTCGGGTTTGGGGGACGGTAGTCGGTTTTCGTGGCCCCGAGCATGGCCGGTTGACGCCCCCGGGGCGCGCGCGTAAGCTGCCTTGGCCTCGGTTCGATTAGGGGAATGATTTCCGGCGCTTGCAGCCCCTCGGATGCCCAGCCTAAGGGTCCTGCACCCGACGTGCTAAGCGCCACTAACGCGAGAGAGCGCAATGAGCGAAGGCCCGGGTAGGCCGAAACGGCCCGGCGACTCGACGCGTGCCGTGCACGCAGGCGAGCGCGAGCGCCCCATGAGCGACGCAATTACGACGCCCATCTTCCAGACCTCGACCTATTGGTTCAAGGACTCCGAAGAGGTGCGCGCGTACCAAGAGGGGCGCAAGCCGCGGGACGAATACGGTCGCTACGGGAATCCGACATGGCGGGCCGCGGAGCGCAAGCTTGCCGAGCTCGAGGGTGCCGAAGACGCGGTGCTGTTTGCCTCGGGCATGTGTGCGGCGACGACCACGTTCCTCGCCCTCCTGCCCAAGGGAGGGCATCTCGTCACGACGAGCGACTGCTATCGGCGCACCCGCCAGTTCTGCCAGGAGTACCTCCGCAAGCTCGACGTCGAGACCACGGTCATCGAGCCCGCCGATCCGAAGAAGCTCGCCGACGCCTTGCGCGAGGGCACAACGCTATTCTTCACCGAGTCCCCGACCAACCCTTATCTGCGCGTCATCGACGTCGCCGAAGCTTCACGCGTCGCACACGCGCGGGGAGCGCTGGTCGTGATCGACAGCACGTTCGCAAGCCCCGTAAACCACCAGGCGCTTGCCGACGGCGCGGATCTCGTGCTCCACAGCGCAACCAAATACCTGGGCGGACACAACGATCTGCTCGCCGGAGCGGCCGCAGGAGGCAAGGAGCTGGTCGGTCGGCTGCGCGCTGCGGTGGGTGTGCTCGGCGGCATCACCGATCCCCACTCCTCGTACCTCTTGCTCCGGGGCATGAAGACGCTCTCGCTTCGCATGACACGTCACAACGAAAACGGTTTGCGCATCGCCCGCATGCTCGAAGCTCACACCCGTGTGCGGCGCGTGTGGTACCCGGGTCTCGAGAGCCATCCCGACCACGCGACCGCTTCACGAACCATGCGAGGCTTTGGCGGTGTCGTCAGTTTCGAGCTCGACAGCGACCTCGAAGGCACGATGCGTTTTGTCGACCGCTGCCGCATCCCCTACATCGCCCCGAGCCTTGGGGGAGTCGAGTCGCTGATCGAAATGCCTGCCCTCATGTCGTACTGGGACAAGCCGCGCGCGGAACGCGAGGCCCTCGGCATCACCGACTCCCTGGTGCGTCTTTCCTGCGGAATCGAGGACGCCTCAGACCTTCTGGCGGACCTCGAGCAGGCGCTCGCCTCGTTCTAGGCGGCGACAAGACGAGGGGCGCGGAGCTCGCGGCTTCCGTCTACTCGCGCTGCGCGACGCCACTGCCTTCGAGCTCGGCCTGGTCATGCGAGACCAAGAGCACGACGCCCGCGCGGTCGCGCAGCTCGCGCAGGTAGTGACGCAGTTCAGAAAGCCGCTCGCCATCCTCGGGGACGACGACGAGGCTGTAGAGAAAGGGCTTTGGAACATCGTGGTTGATCCCGTCGATGTGGTTCACGATGTCCCCGGTGATGGCGTAGGTCCGGAGTCTCTCACCCTCTCGAACGTGCGCGATTACGATCTGGCTGCCGGGAGTATGGCCGCCTGCGGCGATCACGAAGACGCCGGGAAAGCCGCTCAGCCCAAACAGAGGACCACCCTCGAGGGCGACCGGCTTTGCGCAGGCTGCCATCTCGAGGAGCCCGCGGCCGGGGCGCGTCGTGTAGTTTGATCGTGCCCGCTGTGCCTCAGTCATGAAAACGGGCACGGGATGCGCCATCCCCGCGCAGAGCGTTCCCACCCCGTCCACGTGGTCCACGTGCAGATGGGTAAAGACGAGGCCCGAAACGCGCGCGCTTGCGGGACCCAGGCGCTCCGCGACCGAGCGGAGCGGGACGATGGGCTGCGCTCCGCCGAGGCGTTCGATCAGCTTGCCGAAGGCGAGGGCGCCTTCTCGATCCATCCCTGTGTCGACAAGGAGGAGGCGACCGTCACTCCACTCGAGCACGAACGCGGGATGGCTCATCACATAGGGCCGGTCTGGAGAGGCGTCGCGCCTTTGGTCGAGAACCGCGGAGCGGGGCATCGCCTGGCTTGCGGTATTGATCCAAGAGATCGCGACCGGTCGGTCGTCGCCCGCCGCCGAAGCCCGCACGAGGTCGGCGCTTGGCAGGGGAGCGCGCTCTTGACGGATCTCGAGGTGAGCCCATCCCACGCCGATCGCCAGGCCGCCCGCCGCCAGCAAGGGGAGGGCAGCCAGCCCAAGAAGGATGCCTTTTCGCATGGACGGTCACTCCTGGCCCGCAAGGGCGGTCTCCATTGTGGCAGAGCGCTCTCCCCGGGGTTCACTCCGCCTGGCCCGCCGCCGATAAGGAGCGCAGATTTCGCAGAGATCGCCGTCCCGACCTCGGCAGGTCGGCCCGGGGGGTGCGCCCATGTCCTCCACTGCCGCGCGCTTTGCGGAGCAAATCGACCTCCTTGTCCGTGCGCGCTACCCGGTTCTCTACGTCGTGACGTTCGAGGAGGGGCGCCTCGAGCAGCTTCTGTTCGACCTCGCGCGGCGACAGGGCAAGCCGTTCGCGGTGTGGACGGCGACGCGCGGCCTGCGCACGATCGGGGTTCGCCATGACGGAGCGCCGGAGCTGCCTCACTACCCCGCCCCGGCAGAGGTGCTCGAACATATCCGGGCAGAGCGAGGAGCGGGGATCTACCTGCTCGAGGACCTGCACCTCCATTTCGACGATCCCCAAGTCATGCGACGGCTGCGCGATGTCGCGGCCGAGCTCAAAGATTCGCACAAGACCGTCGTGCTCTCGGCGGCGCGCATGGCGCTCCCCCCCGAGCTGGAGAAGGACCTCACAGTCCTCGACCTGCCGCTGCCGGACGAGACCGAGCTTGACGCGCTCCTGCGCTCGCTCTGCGAGCAGCTCTACCAGCAGGATCCCAAGTCTGTCGCTCTCACGCGTGAGGATTCGCGTGCGCTCGTGCGGGCGGCTCGGGGACTCACGCTGGCCGAGGCGGAGAACGCGTTCGCCAAAGCAGCCGTCGATGGAGACCGCCTCGACGCGGCGGACATCAAGCTGGTGATGGAGGAGAAGCGCCAGGTGATCCGCAAGTCCGGCGTCCTCGACTTCTATCCTGCGCAAACCACGCTCGGGGAGGTCGGAGGGCTCGAGCCCCTCAAGGACTGGCTGCGGCGCCGCGGCAAAGCGCTCTCGCCCGGTGCGCGCGAGTTTGGTCTCGACGCCCCAAAAGGGGTGTTGCTCCTCGGGGTGCCGGGCTGCGGCAAGAGCCTGACGGCGCAGGTGATCGCCCACAGCTGGCAGCTTCCGCTGCTCCATCTCGACCTCGGACGCGTTTTCTCCGGACTGCTTGGGAGCTCGGAGGACAACATGCGCAAGGCACTGCGCGCGGCCGAGGCAGTGGCCCCCGCAGTGCTATGGATCGACGAGATCGAGAAGGGCCTGGCGGGAGGCACGACGAGCAGCCAGAGCGACGGCGGAACCGCGCAGCGCGTGTTCGCTTCGCTTCTCACCTGGATGCAGGAGCAACGCGCGGGTGTGTTTGTCGCCGCGACGGCGAACCGAATCGATGCACTTCCGCCTGAGCTTTTGCGGCGTGGGCGCTTTGACGAGATCTTCTTCGTCGACCTGCCCGCACCTGCGGCGCGCGCGGAGATCCTCGCCATCCACCTGCGAAAGCGCGGCCGCGACCCGGCGCTGTTCGCGCTGGCCGAGCTCGCCAAGACGTGTGAAGGCTTTAGCGGCGCGGAAATCGAGCAAGCCTTGGTGGAGGCGCTGTTCGCGGCCTTCGACCGCGGGAGCGAGCTCGAGGGCCAAGACCTTGCGCAGGCGATGGCCGATACGACGCCGCTCTCCGTGACCTCAGCCGAAGAGATCGCGCGCATGCGCGATTGGGCGAAGACCCGCGCGAGGCCCGCGGATCGAGCTGCGGCGGAACGCAGCGTGTCCTTCATCGGGAGAGCCCGTGCCTAGTCGGCGCTTTCGCCTGCTCGAGCGAGGGTCCGAGGCTCCGGAGCCGCAGCCTCCGGCGTTAAGCGAGCCCGGCGAGCCGGGGATTGCCGCGCGGGCGCGCAGCCTCGAACGCGAGGGCGAGCTCCAGCTCGACGAGAGCCACGCCGTTGCGACGCACTTTTGTCGGGCTTGTCGCTTCGAGAACCGCGCGGAGCTGACTCGCTGCCTGAACTGCGGAACTGCGCTCGGGGGTTCCGATCAGGAGGCCTTCGACGAGGAGGTGCGCGCAAGCCACGCAGCCCGGCAGCGCGTCGCGGACGAGCGCGCGCACCCGCATGCGCAGCCTGCCCCGGCGACCTCTCCCCAGCCGCAGACGGATCCTCCCGCGGCGGAAAGGGACGCCGAGGAGCCGGGCATGGGCGCCGTGCTCGCTGCCGGCATCCTCACGGCGTCGATCTTCGCCTTGGTCTCCATGCCCGTGCGCTTCATTTTCTCGCGGGCGTTCGGAGGCTCGTTCTCCTGGCGCAGCTGCGGCGAGCTTTTGCTGGTGCTGGTCGTAACGGCGATCCTCTACGCCGTCTATGGGCGACAACTCCGCCGCCTGTGAGAGCTGCTCAGGCGAATGCCGCGAGCACCTCTTCAAACGCCTTGAGCTGTCCGCCGCGCGTACTCGACGGAACGACGATCGGAGTCGTCACTCCCGCGGCTCGCCACGCTTCGAGTCCCTCCCGCACCTGTGAAGCGTTGCCATAGAGCGTCGTGTCGCGAGCCAGCGATCGCTCATCACGCTCGTGAGCCGCTCGCGTTCGCCTTTGGCGAGCGCCGCTTCCACCGCCTCCATCTCCTCGACATAACCCGCTTCCTTCCAATAGTTCCGGTAGTTCGGGAGCAGGAGATAGCCGCTTAGCGTCTTGCGATTGACCGCCGCTGCGGCGGCCAGATCGTCGTCGATGCAGGTAGGAATCATGTTCCCAACGAAAAACTTCTCTCCGCGCCGCTCGGGGGGAAGCGCAGAAAGCGATGCGGTCATGTGGCTTCGCGAGGCGTTCGCCCACACTGCGCCCTCGGCCAGCTCCGCGGCGAGAGCCACCATCTTGCGGCGCAAGCTGGCGAGGACAATGGGCGGAAGCTCTCCGTACACCTTGGCACCTGCCCGCACGGCTTCCAGATACGCGCGCATGTCGGAAAGGGGCTTGCCGGGACGGGCGCCAAGCCGTGCGTTGGCGGGCGCGTGGGAGACGCCAAGGCCGAGACGGAAGCGTCCCTTTGAAACCTCGTGGAGATACGCCGCTGCCTGGCCCATGTCGAACGCGGTGCGGGCGTAGATGTTCGCGATGGCGGTTCCGAAGTGCAGGCTCTTCGTGGTGTGGGCAAGCGAGAGGCAAAGACCCATGGCGTCGCCGAAGCTCGCGCAGTAGATGCCTTGGAAGCCGCGGCGCTCGATCTCGGCGGCGAGTTCCAGGGTCGCGAGGCGGCGGCCGGGCACGGCAGCCAAAGCGAGAGCGGGAAGCTTCATCATGCCCTCCAGTCCGTCGTTTTTACTCTACGCGAGTTAGAACGCGCGGGATACCCTTGGCCCACCGCCTTTCGGGAGGGTTCATGAAACGTGCGCTCGCTCTGGTGTTCGCGATCTTCGCGGGTCTCGCAGCCTTCTTGCTCGCCCGCGCCCTTTCGCTCCCGTCCCGCCAGGTGCAAGTAAAGCCCGCGGTGCCCGTCGCGCTGGATGAGGCGGCCCTCGCATCGCGCCTTGCCGACGCGCTGCGCTTTCAAACCATCTCCTACGCAGACCCGGCCGCGCTGCCGCGGGCAGAGTTCGAGAAGTTCCAGCGCTGGCTCGCCGAGGCCTATCCTCTCCTGCACGCTCGCCTTTCTTTGGAACGGGTTTCGGACCTCTCCCTCCTCTACACCTGGCAAGGTCGCAACCCGCAGCTTCCGCCCATCCTGCTGCTCGCCCACCAGGATGTGGTTCCGGTGGAAGCGCCGGAGCGCTGGACCGAGCCTCCGTTCGCAGGTCGCATCGATCAGGGATTCGTGTGGGGCCGTGGTGCGATCGATGACAAGAGCTCGCTGCTCTCGATCTGCGAAGCCGTCGAGCTGCTGCTTGCGCGTGGCTTTCAGCCCGAGCGCACCGTGCTGCTCGCGTTCGGTCACGACGAAGAAGTCGGTGGTACGAATGGAGCGACGCAGGTTGCCGCGCTCTTGGCCTCTCGCTCCGTCCACGCCTGGTTTGGCCTCGACGAAGGCGGGGTGATTCTGACCCCAGGGGTCGTGCCTGGCATTCATGCCCCTGTCGCACTGGTCGGAGTGGCAGAAAAGGGCTTCGTCACGCTGGACGTCGTGGCGCAGGCCGAAGGCGGCCACTCCTCGATGCCTCCGCGCCACACTGCGGCGGGCATCCTTGCCAAGGCCATCTTGGCCCTCGAGGCCCACCCGATGCCCGGTGGCGTCGGGGGGGTGACGGGATCAACGTTCGCGTACCTGGCGCCCGAGATGCCCCTGCTCGGACGCATGCTCTTTGCCAACCTTTGGCTTTTCGGAGCGCCGCTCGACGCCCTCTTGTCGAGCCAGCCCTCGATGAACGCGTTCTTGCGCACTACGACCGCGGTGACCCAGCTCGCAGGGAGCCCCAAGGACAATGTCCTTCCCAGCCAGGCCATTGCCGGCGTGAACTTCCGCATCCTCCCCGGGGACACCGTCGATCTCGTGCTAAGGCGCGCGCGCGCTGTGGTGGACGATCCGCGGGTGGAGGTGCGGCTGCGCAGCCCGGCCTGGGAGCCGAGTCCGGTTTCTCCGATCGATTCGGACGCGTTCGCGCTGCTTGAGCGCACGATCCGCGAGAGCTTCCCAGAGGCGATCGTTGCACCGAGCCTCGTCGTCGGAGGAACCGACGCGCGCCACTACGGCGAGGTGACCAAGGAGCTCTACCGCTTCCAACCCTTCTCCCTGGACTCAAGCGACCTAAAACGCCCGCACGGAATCGACGAGCGCATGGCGACGCAGAACTACGCCGCCGCCGTTCGCTACCAGGTGCAGCTTCTCCAAAACGCAGCAGGCAGCCCCCAGGCGAAGTGAAGTCGGCCTCGCTTGCGAGAGGCTTTCCCGCATCGTCGACGCGGCCTTGGGGCTCCCTCCCGCAGCGCTTGCGCAGGGACGGGCCCGCGCCACAGGGAAGGAGCCGCGTTAAGCCTCGCGCCGCATGAACACTCGGCGTTCCACGCGAAAACCGAGCATGGCTTCGCGCCGGCGCAGTTCGAGCAGGCCCGGGGTAAGCTCCCCCGCTTCCAGGATCCGGAAGCCGCGATGCGCATAGAAGGGAGCGTTCCACTCCGGATCGCGAAAGGTCGAGAGGGTGAGCCCCGGCCGTTCGTGCTGGGCTGCCCAGCAGAAAACGCATTCGATCAGCCCCGAGCCAATTCCCCGCCCCCAGCACTCGGGCCGCACGTCGAGTTCATTGAGATGGGGCCCACCGTCGATGAGAAGCGCGTGCGCGAAGCCAAGGGGCGCCCCGCCCGGAGGTGCCGCCACCCAAAGGCGCCCCGCCTGGCGCGCTTCGCCCAGCATGGAGCGCGGGAGAGTTTGTTCGAGGAGGGTCTCCTCCATCAGATCGAGGCCTCGAAAACGCTCTGCGGCGTCGCGCTCGATAGAGGCAAGCGCCTCAAACTCGTCTTCGCGGGCGAAGCGGATCTCAAGCTCGAGGCTCATGCCCCGCGTCCTCCGGTGCCTTGAGCCGCTGACGCAGCTTGCGCAGAACCAATGTGCAGCGTCGCAGCTCGTCCTCGGAGAATCCCCTCGCGAGCTCCTCCGCAAAGGCTTGCTGTCCACGCACCAGCGCTTGGTACGCCTTGTCCCCCCGCGCGGTGAGCCGCAGAAGCTTCGAGCGTTGGTGGTCGGGGTTGTGGACGTACTCGAGAAGTCCCTCGCTCGCGAGGGCATCGGCGAGGCGCTGCACTCCCTGACGAGCGACCGGCCGCGAGCGCGCGATCTGCGCGACCGTGCGTGGACCCTCCTCCGCCAGGGTCCGCAAGACCCCGAGACGTCCCGTCGACTGGCCCACCCTGCGGGCCCGGCGGTCTCCCTCCGCACGCAAGCGGAAGAAGGTGTACGCGAGCTCCAGAAAGAGCTCGCTCGCCGCCGTGCCCGGCGGGTTCGCTCGCCGCCTTGCGCGCGTCATAACCAAGTTGACAACATATTGTCAAAATGACAACCTCGCGTCAATGCACGATCTCCCCGCGACCGAACGCTCTGCCAAGAGAAGCGGGAGTGCGCAGCAAGCCGGCCACCCGAAGGGGCTCGTGGGCCGGCTCTTCGGCGCTGTGATGGCCCGTCTCAACCATGAGATGAATCTCTTCACGCTCGAGCACCTCGACCTGCGCCCTCAAGACCAGGTGCTCGAGATCGGCTTCGGACCCGGCCGCCTCATCGGCGCGCTTGCCGAACACGCGCGGGAGGGCACGGTCTGCGGAGTCGATCACTCCGACACGATGGTGCGTCAGGCGCTCGCCCGCAACCGCGAGGCCGTGCGGGCAGGGCGGGTCGTGCTGTTCGAGGCGGCGGTCTCGCATCTGCCCTTCGCAGATGCGTGCTTTGATCGCGTCTGCGCGGTCAATAGCTTCCAGTTCTGGCCGGCGCCCGAAGCCGATTTGCGCGAGGTGTGCCGGGTGCTCAAACCCGCGGGAGTCCTCGCCCTCACGCTGCGCTCGGGCGAAGGGACCTGTGCGCTCGGCATGGGCCGGCTCGCCGAGCCCTCGCGGGTCAGCGACGCGCTTCGTGCCCTTGCCGCGGCGGGCTTTCGAGACCTGCGCGTCGAATCCCGCCCGCTGCGCTACGTCGCAGCGGCGTGTGTCCTCGCCCGGCGTTGAGCGGAGCTTTTAGGCCTGCGCGCGGCGACGGGCCAGCGCGAGTTGCCGGGCGAGAAAGCTTCGCATGGGAATCTGGGCGGCCTCGAGCTGCTGGGGAATGAACGAGGCGCGGGTCAGGCCCGGCAGCGTGTTGGTCTCGAGATAGACGAGCCCGTCCTGCGCCACGATGAGGTCGGTACGGGAATAGCCGAAACAGCGGAGGGCACGGTGCGCACGCAGCCCGAGCTCCTGCGCCTTGGCAGCGATCTCGGGCGCAACCTCCGCAGGTGTAATTTCGCGTGCGCCTTGCCCCAGGTACTTGGCGGTGTAGCCGAAGCTCGTCCCGGCTTGCACCCGGATCTCCGAGCAAGGCAGTGCGCGCAATCCGTCGTCGTGGTCGATCACCCCGACCGTGAGCTCCGTGCCGCCGATGAACGCCTCGGCCAGGTAGGGCTGGGCCTCATCCTTAAGGCGGCTGAGCGCGGGCTCGATTTCGCTCCGATCCTTCACGAACTGCAATCCCATGCTCGAGCCGTCGGCCACGGGCTTGAGAACGAGGCGCGGGTGCCGATCGAGCAGGTCGAGCAGGCTCGCCCGGGCCCGCGGTACGTCCCTGCCCTCGACCACACGGCCCTCCGCCACGCGCACCCCCTGCGCGCTCATGATCTCGCGGGCGCGCACCTTGTCGAAGGCGTCGCGACTCGCCGCACTGCCCGAGCCCGTGAAGGGGATGCGGCGCTCCTCGAGCCAACCTTGAAGCGTTCCGTTTTCGGCGATGCCGCCATGGAGCGCCAGAAAGAGCGTGAGCCCGTCTGCGCTGAACGTGTCGAGGGCGAGCTTGAGCTCTCGCCAGCGCGCAGGCCGATGCGGCGCGAACTCCTGCTCAAACGGCTTGGGGTGCCGCAGGAGTTCGTCGCGTGGCACCTCGAAGACGGCGCCGTCCGCAGCCCAGAAGCAGCAGCGGGGGCTTTCGAGGAGGGCGGCGACATTTTGCGCCGAGGCCACGGACACGAGCCGTTCGCGGGTGGGACCGCCAAAGAGAAGGACGACCTCACTCGTCATGCCACACCCTTCCCCCGTGCCGCCCGGACTCTACCGCCGGGCGCTTCTTTACGAGAGGGTCGGCGCAGCATCGCTTCGACCTGAGACCCGGGGAACGGTAGGCAGTCGGCGGATGCCCAAAGGCCTCGCGGGCCCTTGCTAGAGGAGCCTTCCCTGCTTGGGAGCCGCAGCGCGGCTGCGCTCGAGGGCGAGAAGGCGGCGCTTCAGTGCAAGGCCACCCGCGTAGCCGCCAAGACCGTGGGAGGCCACCACACGGTGACAGGGAACGACGATCGCCACCGGGTTCGCGCCATTCGCTCCGCCCACGGCGCGGGAGGCCAGAGGCTCGCCAATCGCGCGGGCAACATCGCGATAGCTGCGCGTCTCGCCGTAGGGGATGCGGAGGAGCTCCTGCCACACATCCAACTGGAAGGGCGTGCCCCGCAGGTCGAGCGGCAGTGCGAAGCCCGTCCGTTTGCCCTCGAGATACTCGAGCACCTGAGCAATCGCTGCGCGGTTTGGTGCGAAGGCCTGGACGGTTTCCGCGTCCGGCGCGTGCCGCGAGAGCCATCCGGCGAGCCCGCGCCCGTTCGCGTGAGGAAGCTCAAGGTACGCAACGCCGCGCGCCGTGGAGAGGATGCGAAGCGATCCGATGGGAGACTCGAACTCAGCGAGATGGACGGTCTCCATGACTGCACTCTACCACCCTGGAGCCCCGCAAGACGCGGCGCTGCTGGCCGAACAGGCATTTTCCCACGAGCGGGGTCGGCGCGAGAACCACAGCTCGGATCCTGGCGCACACGACCTTCCTGCTCTCCGGTGGGCCCGCGGCCTTCTCGGACCCGACGCGCCGAGGCGAATCTCGCAAGCCGGGGCGGCGCGCTCGCCGCGCGAGAGAGGGGGTGAGCGATTAGAATCGCCCTCGGATGGCGAAACTTCCCCACTCATCGTTCGAACTGCTGCGCGCCCTGCACTTCGCCGCGCAGAAGCACCGCGACCAACGACGCAAGGATTTGGACGCCTCGCCGTACATCAATCATCCCATCGAAGTCGCCGAGACGCTGGCACGGGTGGGAGGCGTGAGCGATCTCGCGGTGCTCCAGGCTGCGATCTTGCACGACACCGTGGAGGACACGGAAACCACGGCAGCAGAGCTGGAAGCCAGCTTCGGCCGCGAGGTGCGCGAACTCGTGGCAGAGGTGACGGACGACAAGCGACTCCCAAAGCAGGAGCGAAAACGCCTTCAGGTCGAGCACGCACCTTTGCTCTCCCGGCAGGCGAAGCTCGTGAAGCTCGCCGACAAGATCTGCAACGTTCGCGACATCGCGCACGCCCCGCCCCGGGGCTGGTCTCACGAGCGCCGCGTCGAGTACCTCGCCTGGACCGAGCGCGTGGTCGCTGGGCTGCGCGGCGAAAGTAAGGGCCTCGACAGACGCTATGACGAGATCTTGCACGAGGCGCGCCAGATCCTCTTGCGCGAGGCTCCCGGGCACAGCCAGGTCTCGATCGAGCTCGTGCCTCGCTCCGCGGAATCCCTAGATGCCGACCTGCGGACCCTTCGCGAGCACTTTCCAGAGGTCTCGACCGTGAACATTCCGGACCTCCTGCGCTTGCCCGTGCGGAGCTGGGATGCCTGCCAAAGGGCACGCGCGTACGTTGAGCGTGCGATTGCGCACCTGCGCTCTATGGACTTCGACCTCACGGGGCCCTTCCTACTAAAGGACGTGCTCGCAACGCGTGGCCTGTCCGAAGTGCTCGTCGTGCGCGGCGACGCACCGCAGGAGCTCGGTCGGCGCGTCTATCCCACCCGCCCGACGGACCTCATCGCCGCGATCAAGAGCCAGCTGCCCGGCCTCAAGGTGTACGCAGCGTTCGATCCCTACCGCTCGAGCCTGCACGTGGCAGCTGAGCGGGCGCGGGCCAAACTCGACGCGGGCGCCGACGGCTTTTTCACGCAACCCTTCTTCGACCTGCGGCAGATGGACGTGTGCGCTGAACTTCTGGCGGGGTGCGAGGTGTACTGGGGGGTTTCGCCCGTTCTTGGCCCGCAGACGCGGCGCTATTGGGAGGTGAAGAACCGGGTGATCTTTCCCGCCGCCTTCGAGCCTACCCTCGCCTGGAACCGCCGCTTTGCCGGAGAATGCCTGGCCTGGGTGCGAGAGCACGGCGCGCACCTGTACTTCATGCCCATTCGCACCGACCTTGTGGCGTATCTGGAGGACATCCTTTGAGTGGGCCCGTGGCCTCAAGCTGGCGACCCGCGAGCGCGCTCCCGCGGAGGGCCCGGGGATGAGCTCCACCCAGACCTGGGATCCGGAGCGTTACGCACGAAACGCCCGCTTTGTCTCCGATCTCGGCCAGCCCGTTCTCGAGCTGCTCGCTCCACAACCCGGGGAGCGGGTGCTCGATCTGGGCTGCGGGGACGGCGCTCTCACGGAGAAGCTCGTCGCTCTCGGCTGCAGCGTGGTGGGCGTCGACGGCAGTGCGGCGCAGGTTTCCGCGGCCCGGGCGCGCGGCCTCGACGCACACGTCATGGATGGACAGGAGCTTTCCTTCGAGCGCGAGTTCGACGCGGTCTTCAGCAACGCGGCGCTGCACTGGATGCGCGAGCGCGATCGGGTGATCCGCGGAGTGGCGCGTGCGCTCCGACCCGGTGGGCGCTTCGTCGGGGAATTCGGCGGGCACGGCTGCGTGGCAAAGATCGTGGCGGCCCTCGACGCCGCGCTCGGACGCCGCCGGTTGGACGCCTCCCGGCTCAACCCCTGGTACTTCCCCACCGCGGCGGAGTACGCCGAGCGGCTTGCCGCGGGAGGGTTCGAGGTCGGCTACATCGCCCTCCTGCCCCGCCCGACGCCGCTGCCCGGAGACATTCGCGGATGGCTCGAGACCTTCTGCGAGAGCTTCACGGCGGCCCTTTCACCCGCGGAACGGCCGGCCTTTCTCGACGAAGTGTGCGCCGCGCTTCGACCGGAGCTGTGCGATGGCGAGGGGCGCTGGAGCGCGGATTACGTCCGCCTGCGCTTTTCGGCCCGGCTTGCCGCGTCGCTCAGCCCGCGTCCTTGAGCCCGAGCCGCTTCATCATCTTCTGGAGCGACTGACGAGGGATTCCGAGCTTCTCCGCGGCGCGGCTCTTGCTGCCCGTTTCTGTGAGCGCATCGACGATCATGCGACGCTTGAGTGCGTCGACAGACAGGTTCAAGTCCCAGACCCGCGGTCCGAGCCCCTCCGGGGCCGAGGGGGGCTCGGGCAGTGCCTCGCGAATGTGCTCGGAGAACATATCGACGGTGACCGTCTCGGCGTCACCCGCGAGCGCCACCACGCGCTCGATCTCGTTCTCGAGCTCCCGCACGTTGCCGCTCCAGGAGTGCGCGACCAGTCGGTCCATCGCCGCATTGGTGAATCCCTTGAGACTGCGGCCCATCTTTCGGTTCGCGCGGTCGAGGAACTGGTGGGCGAGGCTCGGGATATCGGTGCGCCGTTCGCGCAAGGGTGGCAGGTGGATCTCGACGACGCGCAGGCGGTAGTAGAGGTCCTCCCGGAAGCGGCTCTCGGCCACCTCCTTGCGCAAGTCGAGATTCGTGGCCGCGATCACGCGGACATCGACTTTGCGGGTTTCCGACGAGCCCAGCGGACGAATCTCGCCGTCCTGCAGCACCCGGAGCAGCCGCACCTGCATCCCGGGCTTGGTCTCCCCGATCTCGTCCAAGAAGATCGTCCCGCCATCGGCCACCTCGAACAGTCCCTTTTTGTCCTGGTGCGCACCGGTAAAGGCCCCGCGTTTGTGCCCGAACAGCTCGCTTTCGAGCAGCGTCTCAGGCAGGGCGGCGCAGTTCTGCGCGACAAACCGCGCGTTCTTGCGCGGACCGCTGTAGTGGATGGCGCGTGCCACGAGGTCTTTGCCCGTGCCCGTCTCACCGGTCAGCAGGACCGTGGCATCGGTGCTCGCCACCTTCTCCATCACGTCGAAGACCCGGTTCATCGACGGCGACGCGCCGATGATCTGGTCAAAGGCATAGCGACCCTGGACCTCACGTCGTAGATACAGGTTCTCGCTGCGAAGCTTCTCGTTGGCGAGGGCGAGCTCCTGCGTCAAGCCGGCATTGCGCCGAGCGAGCTCCCAGGTCTCGAGAGCACGCTTCACATCGAGACGCAGCTCGTCGGGCTCCCAGGGCTTTTGGATGTAGCGGTAGATGCGCCCCTCGTTGATGGCGCGGATCAGCGAGCCCACGTCGGCGTAGCCGGTGAGCAGCATCCGAATCGTGTCCGGACGGCGGGCGTGGACCTGCTCCAAGAACTCCGTGCCCGTCATCCCAGGCATCACCTGGTCTGCGATGACGAGCGCGATCTCTTCGCGCTCGAGGGCCTCGAGGCCGCGCTCCCCGCTCGCAGCCGTAAAGACCCGGTAGTCGTCCTCGAGGGTCAGCTCGAGGGACTCGCGGATCGCCGCCTCGTCGTCCACAAGCAGGATTCCGTAGGGACGGTCGCCACGCCCCCGGCGCGCCCCTTCGATCGCGTCCTGTGCGCGCTCGTCGGTCATCGTGGGAGGGTAACAGTCGATCGTGGCGGGAACAGCGGGGGCGGCGGCGTTGCGAACCGCCGCCCCCAAGGTGTCTGCGCTCGGTAGCTAGGCTACCTCCGCGCGCGGCGCGCCGTGCGGCGCGTGGTGGGCGCGCGGCGGCGCGCCTTCCTCGCGGTTCGTCGCGCAGGCTTGCGCGCCGTGCGCCGAGCGCTTGCCCGGCCCGCCGCTCGTCGGCGGCCGCCCGAGCGGGCCATCTTCGTCCTCGAGACGTCGCCCTGCTTGTCGATGAAATAGAGGAATCCATCCTCCCGCTTCACGCCCGCTTTGGCGACCTTCTCGGGCTTGCCCTTGGCGGGCTTCCCACCGCCGCGGGCCATCCTCGCGCGGCTCACATCCCCCTGCTTGTCGAGGTAATAGAGCCATCCACGCTCTCGGCGGATGCTGGTCTTTGCGACCTTCGTGGCCATGCAGCCATCTCCTTTGTGTCAAGCGGACCGTGAGGCGTCTGTGCCCACGCGATCCGCGCTTCCAGATCGTCCGCGCAACCGCGCGGAGCCCTGGAGGACGCGCAGCCCGAGGGAGGGAGGCAACGTGCTGCGCCGGGCGAGAGAATCGGTCGCGTCTCCGTCGGTGTCAACGGTTTTTCGAGGGGTTGGGGGTAGAATTTGCGAGTTCACCGACGAGCGTGCCGGCCGTTACCCCGCGATCCGGGCCTCGACCCGCTCGAGGACACGGCTCTCGAGGCTCACGCCGTCGAGGGTGTTGATCTCCTGCAGCCCCGTCGGACTCGTCACGTTCACCTCGGTCAGGCGCCCGCCGATCACGTCGATGCCCACGAAAAAGAGTCCATCTCGCTCGAGCCAAGGCCGCAGGGCTTCGGCGATCCGGCGGTCGTCGGCGTCGAGCGTGGTCGCGACCGCGCGCCCACCGACGTGGAGATTGGCTCTCGTCTCACGCTCTGCGGGGACACGCAGGAGCGCGCCGAGGGGCTCGCCCTCCAGCAGGAGGATCCGTTTGTCCCCCGCTCGGACCTCGGGCAGGTAGCGCTGCGCCATCGTCCACTGCGTGCCAAACCGTGTGCTCTGCTCGAGGATCGAAAACAGGTTCCGGTCATCGTGCCGGACGTGGAAGATGCCCTCCCCCCCGCGGCCGGAGAGCGGCTTCACGATCATTTCGCCGCCCACCTTCGCCATGAAGTCGATGAGCTCGGGGATACTGCGAGTCACCCGGGTCTCGGCCATCAGCTGGGGGAAATGGAGGGCGTAGAGCTTTTCGTTGGCCGAAAGGATCCCGGCGGGCCGATTCAGCACCAGCGCGCGTTTGCAAAGCGTGAGAATCTGCGTCGCGGTGATGTAGTCGGCGTCCACCGGCGGGTCTTTGCGTTGGAACACGACGTCCACCCGGTCGTCGAGCACCACGCTGTGGGCCGGACTGAGCTCTGCATGATGACCCTGCTCCCGGCGGAGGGTGATCTCTCGCACGCGTGCGCAGACCTTGCCGTCATCGACTTCAAGGTCCCCCTGCTCGAGGTAGAGGACCCGGTGGCCCCGGCGCTGCGCCTCGAGCATGAGGGCGAAGGTGGTATCCTTGGCGACGTCGATCCCGCCGATCGGATCCATCAAAAAGGCCATGGTGAGGGCGCGGGACCGCATTCAGGCAAACCCCCGTTCGACCGAACCGAAGCGGTAGCGCAGCGAGCCGACCGTCGGCTACGGTGCAAACGGCTCCGGAGCACAAATGCGCATCCTTGGCTCGCGAGTCTTCCGGCTGCTGTTCGGGCTCGCGGCGCTCTTCACGCTGGCGATCGCGGGACTTGCGCTCTACGTCTATCAAGAGATCGAGAGTGAGCTCCCGGACCTCGAGAAGCTGACCGACTACCGCCCTGCCCTCACGAGTACCGCGTACGATCGCAAAGGACGCCCCATCGGCGAGTTTTATGAGGAACGCCGCCGCCTCGTGCCGGTGGGGAAGATCCCGAAGCTCGTGGTTCAGGCCTTTGTGGCGGGCGAGGACGACACCTTCTTCGAGCACACGGGCCTCGATTACACGGCCATCCTGCGCGCGGCTTGGGTGAATCTGCGGGCAGGCGGCAAGGTGAAGCAGGGAGGGAGCACGATCACGCAGCAGGTGGCGAAGAGCCTGCTCTTGTCCTCGGAACGAAGCGTGCTGCGCAAGCTCAAGGACATGGTGCTGGCTCGGCGGATCGAGCAGCACTTCAGCAAAGATGAGATCCTCTATCTCTACCTGAACCAGATCTACCTCGGACACGGCGCCTACGGAGTCGGCCAGGCCGCACGCACCTACTTCGGGAAGGATGTGGCGGACCTTACGCCGTCGGAGGCGGCGCTGATCGCCGGCCTTCCGAAGGCACCGAGCGACTACTCGCCCTACAACAACCCCGAGGCCGCGGACACTCGGCGGCGTTATGTGCTCGAGCGGATGCTCCACGAGGGGTACCTGGACCCGCAGCAGTACGAGACTGCAGTCGCGAGTCCACCACGCCTGACCCCTCCACCCGAGCGCGACGATTACGCGGCTGCGGGCTACTTCACAGAGGAAGTGCGTCGGCTTCTCTTCGATCGGCTCGGGAGTACCCGTGTCCTGCGCGGCGGACTCACGATCGAGACCACGCTCGATCTGGATCTTCAACACTCTGCGGTGTCTGCGGTGCGTGCTGGGCTCGAGGCCCTCGAGCGTCGTCATGGCGGCTACCGGGGTCCGCTGCGCCAGGTGCGGCGCGGCGCGGAGGCCGAGGCGCTCAGCGAAATCGCGCGCGAAAACGGTTTCGCGCGGGCCGTGGTGGCACAGGGCGGATTCCGCCTCTCACCGATCAAGGCCTACACCGGGCTCGTGACCGCCGTCGACCCGAGCGCCGGCACGGCGACCGTCGCGCTCGCGCCCGGGGTCGAGGCCACGCTGCACGTCGAGGATGTGGCGTGGGCGCTCAGGAAGGCGCCTGAGGGCCAAGCGCGCGAAGCGAAGGCCATCGCGACCGTGCTCCATGTGGGCGATGTCGCGAAGTTCGCGACCAAGCGGCCGGAAGCGCCTCCCGCCGCCCCCGCGGCGGCCGCTGCGCCCGCCGCGGCTCCGCCGCCCACAGCGCCGGGCCCGGCGTCTGCCAAAGAGCCGCTGCAGCTCGTGCTCACCCAGGAGCCGCGGGTGGAAGGTGCCCTCGTATCGCGCGACGTAGCATCCGGTGAAGTCTTGGCCCTCGTGGGAGGCTACGACTTCGCGCGCAGCGAGTTCGACCGAGCAACGCAGGCGCGCCGCCAGCCGGGTTCCGCCTTCAAGCCGTTTGTCTACGGCGCAGCCCTGCTGGAGGGCTTCACACCCGTCTCGATCCTCATGGACACGCCTGTGGTCATGATCGATCCGGGAACGGGCCAGCTCTGGAAGCCCGAGAACTACACCCGAAAGTTCCTGGGAGCCCTGACCGCTCGGGAAGCGCTGGCGCGCTCGATCAACAACGCCACGATCCACCTGTTCATGGAGGTCGGGGTGAACCGGGTGATCGAGTTTGCGCACCAGCTCGGCATTCGCTCGCCCCTCGGCCACAATCCCTCCCTCGCCCTCGGCTCGACCGAGGTCTCATTGCTCGAACTCACGGCTGCGTACACCACGATCGCCGCGGAGGGGCAGCGCACCCCGCCGGCCTTCATCACGCGCGTACGGGATCGCGATGGCCAGGTCCTGCTCGAGAACGTCGCGCTCGGAGACATCTCCTCGGAGGACAACGACGAGAGCACGCCGGCGCATCCTCCGACAGACGCCGTCGACACCACAGCCAGCCAAGCCATCGCTCCCGAGCAAGCGTTCCTGCTCGCGAGTCTGCTGCGCGCGACGGTCGAGGAGTCCTACGGCACGGCCCACAAGGCTGCGGCGCTGGGCCGGCCCCTCGCCGGGAAGACGGGGACGACAGACGATCAAAAGGACGCCTGGTTCATCGGATTCTCTCCGGAGATCGCGACCGGCGTTTGGGTGGGTCACGATGAGAAGGAGGTGCTCGGCGACAAGGAGACCGGCGCGAAGGCGGCCCTGCCGATCTGGATCGACTTCATGCAGTTCGCGCTGGCCGATAAGCCCGTGCGCGACTTCCCGGTTCCGCAAGGCATCGTGTTCGCCCGCGTCAGCAAGACGACTGGCCTTTTGGCCCAGGCGGGTGACCCGTCGAGCTTCTTCCAGCCCTTCGCCGAGGGGACAGAGCCTTCGGAGCGGCGCGCAACGACCGGCCCCGACGCGGCGCAGACCGAGGGCTACGACTTGCTGCGTAACGATTCGTTCTAATCCATGCGTTCGGCGCGCCTGCGCAGCGCGCCAAGGCTCCGAAACGACGGGGTGGGGTTCGCTTTCTTGCGCCTTGTCGCGTGCCGACGGACCCTCGGGCATCGGCTATCGCCGCACGGCGAGCGGGGCACGCGGCCCCTGCAAAATTCCGCGAATTGACAGGGCAAGGCCCGCCGGGCTAGCTAGCGGGGCAGGAGGTGGCGCCGTGCCCGGGGATGTCCGCGAGCCGGCCGAGCGGACGAGCCGGGTGGGCGCCGCGCGCGGGCGGCGGACCCGTGTCGCGAGCCCGGCGGACGCACCCGCACCGAGTGACGTGCAGAGCGTCCTCGGGGCGGCGCTGCGCCGCCTGATCGACACCACTGGGTGTGGACGCGCCGCGGCTTGGATGCGCCGGGACGGCGGCGAGCTTTTCGTCGCGGCAGCGAGCGTGGAGGATGTCGCGCCGCAGCCCCCGACCACAGCTGCCTTTGCGGAGGGCGCGCGGCTGACCGGCGCCACCGATCTTGGGCTTCCGTCCGCTCCTCCTGCCTTGCGCGCGCTCGCCCAGCAGCAGGGGTTCTCGGCCATCATCCCGATTGGACAGCGCGACGGCGAGCCCGCGGCGCTGCTCCTCGTCGGAGGCATGGACGATCTTCCCGGCCGGGTGCGCCCGCGCACCCTCGCCGCCTTGGACGCAGCAGCCCGGCAGCTTGGAGGTCCGCTCGAGGCGGCCGCCGGTCTTGCACGCATCGCGCGTCTTGACGACGGTGTCCGGCGCCTTGACCGCCTGGCCGCACTTGGCGACCTCGTGGCAGAGATCGTGCACGAAGTGCGCAACCCCCTGGTGTCGGTGAAGACCTTCGTCCAGCTCTTGCCCGAGCGTCAGGACGATCCCGAGTTTCGGACCCGCTTTTCGGAGGTCGTCGAAAGCGAGCTGCGGCGGATCGAGCGCCTGCTCGATGTGGTGCTCGAGCATGCGCGCCCGCGGGCAGCGGCGCCCCCAGGCACCTCCACCGCCGTCGCCCCCGTCCTCGGCTCGGTGGCGGGTCTGCTCGCGCATCGCGCGCTCGAGCACGGTGTCACGCTGAGCACGCAGGCCCCCGCCGACCTTCCGGGGGTCGCCATGAGCGACGATGGCCTGCGCCAGGTCGTTTTGAACCTCGCGCTCAACGCGATCGATGCGACGCGTTCCGGGGGCTGCGTCCGTTTGGTCGCAGCGCCCGCGCCGGGCGGCGTCGAGGTGCGGGTGGAAGATGAGGGCCCGGGGGTTCCTCTCGCGCTGCGCGAGCGCATCTTTGAGCCGTTCTTCTCGACCAAACGCGACCGTCCCGGCGGCCTTGGGCTTGCCATCTCCCGCCGCATTGTGGAAGAAGCCGGGGGCGTGCTCGCGATTACCGACCGTGTCGGCGGGGGCGCCGCGTTCCGGTTTACCCTGGCGCTCGCACCCTAGTCCGCGCGCCCGCGCGGGCTCCCCTCGGCGGCCGCATCGGCGCCCCGCAGCCAGGCCGCACTCTCGCGACCGAGCTCCGCGAGTCCCACGGAGAAGAAGTGGTCGGCCTTGGGCAAGACCACGAGCACTCCGGCCGCCAGCTCGTCTGCAATCGCCTGCAAAGACGCCGGCGGCGCGATCCGATCGTGCTGGCCCGCAATGAGGAGCACTTCCCCTCGGAAGGTGCGCAGCCGTTCAAGGTCGAGCAGCTGCGGGGGCGGCGCAATGAGCAGAAGGCGCCCTGCTGCGGGATCGGCGGAGGCAGTCAGCTGCGCCACGGCTGCGGCGGCGCCGAACGAGTAGCCGCATAGAACAAGAAGGCCGGGAGCCGTTTCCCGCAGCAGTGCGAGGGCGGCGGCATAGTCCTGTGCGGCGTCTTGCGGCTCGCCGCTTGGGGTGCCTGCGCTGGCGCCGACGCCACGCCAGTTGAAGCGCAGAGAACCGAGGCCTGCCCCGGCAAAGACATAGGCGAGCTCGCTCACCACCGGGTTTTCCATGCTTCCGCCGTACAGCGGGTGGGGCGGAGCGATCACGGCGCCGCCTCGGCTCGGGCCCGCGGCGCGTAGGAAGAGGCCCTCGAGCGCTGCTCCTGCGCCCAGGCTTTCGCATGCGATGGTCACCATGCGCTCGTTCGCTCCGGACACCTCGCGAGTCTCCCGCAGATCCGTCGCCGCTGCACGGGTGCCCTGCTAGGCTGCGCGCGACCCTCGGTGCGGCAGGCGTTTTGCCGCGGAACCGCGATCATGCGCGAGAGCCAAGCCGCCCGGCGCGCGCGCGCCAGCGAAATCGTGAAGCTGCTCGAACAGGCGTACCCGGATGCCGCCTGTGCCCTCGAGCACCGCAATCCCTTTGAACTCCTCGTGGCGACCATCCTCTCGGCCCAGTGCACGGACAAGATGGTGAACCAAGTGACGCCGCGACTGTTTGCGCGCTTTCGCGACGCGCGGGCCCTCGCGGATGCATCCCCGGCCGAGGTCGAGCGCATCATTCAGCCGACTGGCTTCTTCCGCCAGAAAACGAAATCCATTCAGGCGGCAGCGCGTGACATCGTGGAGCGGTTTGGCGGCACCGTGCCAGGAACTCTGGAAGAGTTGACTACGCTGCGCGGCGTCGGCCGCAAGACCGCGAATGTCGTGCTCGGCGACGCCTTTGGCGTGCCTGGCCTCACGGTGGACACCCACATGACACGGGTCAACCGCCGGCTTGGGCTCACACAGCACGAGGACCCGGTGAAGATCGAGCGCGACCTCATGGAGCTCGTGCCGCGGGAGCAGTGGACTTTGTATTCCCATCGCGTGATCCACCACGGCAGGGTGTGCTGTGAGGCGCGCCGCCCGCAGTGCGAGCGCTGTCCCCTTCGCGCGCTTTGCCCCTGGCCGGATTCACGGTCGGCAGGGGCTCGTCCTTTCCGGAAGGCGCCCCGCAGCGCGGCTGCAGCGCGCCGGCGGAAGCGGCGGCCGTGACCCGCCGTCTGGTGCACAAGGGCCGATCTATTTCTGTGTATGTCGAGCAAGCCGAGCTACCGAACGGCCGAAGGGTCGAACTGGATATCCTGCGCCACCCGGGAGCGGCCGCCGTCGTCCCGTTCCTGTCACAGACGGAAGTGCTGCTGATCCGTCAGTACCGCTACGCCGCAGGCGGAGCGATCCTCGAGGTGCCCGCGGGAAAGCTCGACGGAGAGGATCCGGCGGTGTGCGCGGCGCGCGAGCTTGAGGAGGAGGCGGGCCAGCGCGCGGGCCGTCTCGAGAAGCTCGGGGAGATCTGGACCACACCCGGTTTTACGGACGAGAAGATCCACCTCTTCGCCGCCTCTGAGCTTGAGCCTGTGCCCCAGCGTCTCGAGTGCGACGAGGTGATCGAGCTGGTTCGCATGCCGTTTGCGCGGGCCATCGAACTCGTCTGGAGCGGCGAGATTGCGGATGCGAAGAGCGCGCTCGCGCTGCTTCACGCCGCCCATCGGCGCGGGGCGCTCGGCTAGGCGATGGAGCTCGCCGTCGCATTGGCCTGGCACGTCCTCCCCTTCGAGGATCTTGTGGCGCTGGTCCAGCGTGCCGAGGAGCAAGGCTTCCCTGCGGTCTTCGTGGACGGGGACGTGAGCCTGATCCCGAGCCGCGGCGACGCGGACGTGCTCGACGGATGGACCCTCACGACCGCGCTCCTTCAGCGGACGCGACGCATCCAGGTGGGCTCGATCCGCCTGGTTCACCACTGGAATGCCGCGAAGCTGGCCCAAGCGGCGGCGACGCTCGATCGCATGGTTCCGGGGCGCCTACGCTTCCTGGTGTCGATAGGGGGGCAGCCGCAGGACGCCCGCTTCGGACTGCCGCTGCCCCCGAGCGCAGCGCGCATCGCGTGGCTCGACGAGACCCTTTCCGCCGTGCGCGCGCTTTGGCGAGGGGAAGAGGTGAGCGTGCGGGGTCGCTTTGTCACGCTCGACCGGGCGCGTGTTCGCCCGTGCCCGCGCAGCCTTGCGGTCGAAGTGGCGGGCCGCGGCCCACGACTGCTCGAGCTTGTGGCCCGCCACGCCGACGTGTGGGACATGAATCTCCCTCCGCTCCCGGGACGGGTGGCGGAGGCGAGCCGCCAACTCGACGCGCTGTGTCAGGCCCGGGGACGGGACCCCGCGAAAATCCGACGCTCCATGTGGGTGTTCACCCGACCCGGCGAGGACCCGAGCGACCCGCGCCTGCACGCCGAGTTTCGGCGCCTGAACCCCTGGTTCTCGGCCGTGGCCGACGACGATCTGCCCGCTGCGCTCGTGGCGGGGCCACCCGCGGCCTGCCGGGACCGCTTCGTCGAGCTTGCCCAGGAGCTGCGAATCGCCCATCCCGTCGCCGATCTTTCGGGCCTCGGTCGCGACGCAGCGCAGCGCGCCCTTGACGCGCTCGCGCCCCGCTAGGCCGTTGGCCGCGCCGGGCTTCACTGAAGATCCAAACGTCGTTGACCGAACAGCGTTCAGTCCTTAGGCTTCTCTAGTCCCACGGGGCTGCGCCCACCCCGTGGGCGTGGGAATCCACGCCCAGGAGGCTCGCCTTGCGGGGCCCCCCGGACGATGAGGCTGGTAGACCCAGCAGTTGCTCGCGCTTTGCGCGAGCGCCTCGCGCGAGCGAGGGGAGGCAAGGGCGTCATTGTACGGTCGCGGATATCAAACGAGTGGCGGGATGGGCTTTGGCCCGGCGATCACGCCGCCCATCGTCAAGCAGCTGCTATGGGCCAATGTCGGCGTCTTCCTCGCGCAGTTTCTGATCACGAGCGGCTGGCATGCGCCTGAGTTCGAGGATCTCTTCGCCCTCACCCCGACCGAGTTCTGGTCGAAAGGCTATCTCTGGCAGCCTTTCACCTACATGTTCCTCCACGGCAACCTCCTTCATCTCGCGATGAACATGTTTGTGTTCTGGATGTTCGGGTCGCCGCTGGCTCTCGTCTGGGGTCCCAAGCGTTTTCTGCGCTTCTACCTCTTCTGCGGAGTCTTCGCCGGATGCATGATTGCGACACTTCCGTACGCGATGGCACCTCTCGGGCTGGAGTTCACAAGCCTGTCTAAGTTCATCCCCACCGTTGGCGCCTCGGGCGCCATCTATGGCGTGATCCTGGGTTATTCCCTCACGTGGCCAAATCGCACGGTGATGCTGATCTTCCCTCCCGTCGCTTTTCGTGCCATCTGGCTGATCCCGGTGCTCTTCTTGCTAGAGGCGATGTTCGGGCCTTCGAACGTGAGCCACGTGGGACACCTCAGCGGAGCCGCTGGCGCCTGGCTCTACCTGCGGCGCGAAAGCGGCGGCGGGGCGCTCGGCCTGCCCTCGCTGCAGCAGCTTCGCTACCGCTGGCGGCGCTATCGCATGCGCAGCCAACTGCGCGCAGTGCGCCGAGAGGACGAACTCTTTCGGGACCGGTCGCGCGAACCTCGCGACCGTACGCTCCACTAGGTGTCACCCATGAAGCGCAAGCGCGGTGAGCCGAGAGACAACCTTTGCAGCGGCGACGCGGAGCACGGGCACGGGCTCGGCGCCTTCATCCGCAGCCTGCTGGCGGGCATTCCGTGGAGCGAGCGCGCCGAACGGGTGGACACCCATTCCTACAAGGCACCGCGGGGGGGCGCGGTTCGCATCCACAACGCGAACGGCAAAACCTTTGTCGTGGGTGAGGACCGCGACGACGTCCTCGTGAGGTCTTGCAAGCGCGCCCGGGCCGAATCGTCGGACGCGGCCGCCGAGCTCTTGGATGCGATCCGCATCCTCGATCAGGAAAACGCTGCAGGTCTCGAGCTGGAGGTCGAGGCGCCGCGAAAGTGGAACCGTCACGGCAGTGCAAACCTGGAAGTGCGCCTGCCGCGCACCCTGCGCGTCGAGGTCGTGGCGTCGAATGGCAAGGTCTCGATCGACGGAATCCGCAGCGCAGTGCGGGCCCGTTCGAGCAACGGTTCCGTCAGCGTGACGCACGTGCTCGGTGACATCGAGGTCCACACCTCGAACGCAAAGGTCGAGTGCTGCGACACCTGCGGTCGCCTCATCGCTCGCTCCAGCAACGGCAAAATCGAGCTCGAGGAGCATCGGGGCTCGATCGATGCCTCGACGTCCAATGGCTTGATCCAGGCTCGCGTCGACGAAGTGGGGCCCGAAGGCATCTTGCTCGCGACGAGCAACGGGCGCATCGTCCTCGAGCTGCCCGAGAAGACCGATGCCGACGTCGACCTTCACGTCGACAATGGCGTAATCCGCAACGACCGCACGCTGGCGAGCCCGACGCGCTCGAACGGTCGCGTGAAAGGCACCCTGGGTCGTGGCGGCATTCCCATCAAACTCCGCACCTCCAACGGATCCATCTGCCTGCGCTAGGTACGCCGCAAACGCGGTGGCTTGCCGGTCCGGCTGACACGATTCTCAGGTTTGGCGAGAAATCGCCCTGGCGCGCGCTTACGCGGCGGCGGGAATCGGCGTGCGCGGCCTCGCATTCGGCGGTGGCAAGGCGATCACCCGGGCGACTCGCGGCCTCTCTCGGTCGTTGGGTGCGGGAAGCTCGAGCGGCGGGCGCGAGAAGCCGGTGATTTCGAGAGGACCGCGCAGGCGCTAGTTCGATTCCTCGAGGAGGGCTCGCATCTGCGCTTCGAGCTCCTTCATGCGCGCTCTTCGTGCCGCGGCTTTGGCGAGCTGATCGGGCGTCAGGACCGCGCGTACCTGGAGCATGGCCTCGAGCCCATGCTGGGCGAGCTGCTGGCGGATTTGGAGCGTGCGGTCGAGCAGCGGCTTCACGTCCGCAGCGGTCACATTGCCGGGGCCCAGCAGCGCCGTCGCCAGCGCATCCTGCGCGGCATGCAGCTGATCAAACAGATCGTGCAGACTCGCGTGGTTCGCTTCGAGAATCTTGTGCACCTGCGTCTGCTGATCGGGTGTGAGGTGAACGCCCTGCAGAATCCGCATCGGATCCTCGCCCTGCATGGGAGGCGGGCCGCCAAACCCACCCCTTCCGTGGAACATCCCCGGTTCCTCGGCAAGGGCGGGCGACACCAGTGCGATGAATACGATGAGGGCCGGTATCGACCTGCGTAGCATAGGTTCCTCCGCGTCCTACCAGCCCTGTGCCAGGGTGGTGACGTCCTGCGCGTCACACGATTCCGCGTCTAGTTGATCCTCGAGCGTGCAAGGGCGCTCTCCCGTGAGCGCGGTGCCGAGCGCCGCGAGCTGCGCCGCTCTCGGGCTTGCGACCGCTCCGGAGTCCTCCTCGATGGCAGGGAAAAGCGCCTGGGACGCAGTGTGCATGAACCCGGCAAGCTCGAACGGGCTCCCCGGCTCCACCGTAACGGGACGCACCCAAAGCACGGCGGCCACACACGCCGCAGCGGCGCCAAGCACAAGGACCCCCAGCAGGGGCCGCGCAGGGCGCCCGGGCGAGCGCCGCAGCAGTTCAAGCGGCGGATCCTCGAACAAGGCTTCGCGGATGCGCTCCACGTCTTGCTCGATCCTGCGCATGCGCAGCGCGCACTCCGGGCAGGCCGCGAGATGACGCCGTTGCGCCGCGCGCCCCTCTCCTGCAAACAGGCGCTCCAGCGTTCGATCGTCGGGGCACTCTCTCATGCGCGACCTCCCAAGGTGCGTCTTAAGTGACCGATCGCCCGGTGCAGGTGACGCTTTACGCTGCCTGCACTCATGCCGAGCGCCTGCGCCACTTCTTCCGTCGACCAGCCTTCGAGGTGCCGCAGTGCGAACACCTCCTGTTGTCGCGCCGAGAGCGCGCGATAAGCCACCCAGATGCGGCCGCGTTCTTCACGGCCCAAAAGCTCCTCTTCAGCGTCGCGACGAAGCCCGGGGAGCTTCGATTCGTCGAGCTCCACCCCGGGCTGCCACACCCGGCGCCACCACGCCGACCGCCGGCGGTCACGACAGGCATTGAGCGCCACAGTCGTAAGCCACGGCTCCCAGGCCTGTGCCTCGGTGCCGTCCTCGAGCGCACGGTGGAGCTTCAAGAACACCTCTTGCGTCACGTCCTCGGCCTCGCCGGGATCGGAAAGTAGCCAGCGACACAGCCGCCCGATGCGCACGGCGTGGGCGCGGTGCAGCTCGTCGAAACGCGACCGCGGCCTCGGCACCGATTTCAGGCCGCCGTCCCGGTCCACGTCCTTGGCCATGGCGCAGCTCGCGAGGCGCCTCGCGGGCGCCATGGGCTCACGACCGCAATTCGAGCGCGCGCTCGAGCTGCGATGGCGAGAGCAAGCCGCGCACCTCCACGAGCGCGCTGAGCGCGCGCTCGAGGATCTCTTGCCGCAGGACAAGCAGCCGGTGGATTTCCGGCTGCACGTCCTGGACCGTCGCATCTGCGCCGCGCAGCAGGGTCTCGGCGAGGCCATCCTCGGCGGTTCGCACCTCGTCTTCGAGCGCACGCAGGGCGCGGGCCTCGCGCAGAAGGACCCGGTAGAGCCGATCGGTTTGTACTCGGCCCTCCTCCGCGCTCACGTCGAGCTCGGCTGCCAGCCGCTGCGCCCGCTCTGCCAGCCCGTCCATCCCCTTCATCAGAGTCCTCCGCGCGCGGTCTCGGACCCCTCTGGCCGCGCCCCAAACGAACAAACGAGGCAGGGGGGCAATCGGTTGACGCGCCGAAGGCCCGCAGTCTTCGCGGTCCGCTCATGCGCCGGTGGAAGAGAGAGGGAGGATCTGCGCGCGCACGCTTTCACCGTCGACCCAGAGTCGACCCACCGAGCGCGGGCGGCCCTGGCCCGGCGGTCCGGCGTAACCGGGATTGAAGTGCAGCACGCCGCTGCGCCACTCGCAGAGCGCACTGTGGGTGTGGCCAAAGACGAGGGCGTGCGGCTCCCAAGCGCGCAGCTCACGCTCGATGCGCGGGTGAAGCATCCCGAAGTTGTCGTACCAGTGACACAAGAGAAGACGCACCCTGCCGAGCTCCACGCGCTGGTCCCAGGGATAGACGTGACGAAGCGCCTCGTCGCCGTTTCCTGTCACGGCGATGACCGGCGCCGCGGCGCGAAGGGCTTCAAGCACGCGGTCGGGTCCGATGTCCCCGGCGTGGAGGATCACATCCACGTCGGAAAGACAGTCGAGCACCTCAGGATCGAGGTAGCCGTGGGTGTCGGCGACGACGCCCACCACGAAATCGTGCAAGCTCACCGCGAGGCGCCAACGCGCTGCCGAACCTCCACTCCATCTCGCAAGAAGACAACGTCCGAAGGCTCAATCCGCAGCACTTGAAGGGAGCCCACGCTTTCGCCCTCGTGAACCTCTCGCTCCTGGGAATCGCCCGCTCCGAGCACGAGGGCAATCCGCCGCTCCGCGCTCGGATGCCAGATGGTGCGGGTCACCACGACCTCCGAGGCCGCAGTGCTGGCGGGCGGATGCGCCGCCTTCGCGTGGGTCGGGCGCTTCTTTGGCGTGTCTTCGTGGATTCCGTAGGGCGAGTGGATCGTGGGGTCGATCTCGCGCAGCCGGATCGGCACGGAGGAGGTGGCGGCGTCTTCGCCCGCGGAAGAGGGCTCAGCGGCGGCCGCGGCTGGCGCCCTCCGAGGGGAGGGCGGAACACTTCCCGGCTCCGGAGACAGGGTTCCTTTTTGGGTTTGGGGGGGCTCGTTTTCCGGGGGACCCTCGTCCACGACCTGCGGCGAAGGCGGCGGCCGCTGCACCACGGCAAAGTCGGCCCGCGGAGCCAGTGCCGCGGCCGCTGCGCGAAGCTCGGCCGGCGCCGGGCGCTGCGCTCCCTGGAGCGCTCCCGGTGGCGCTCCTGCCCCCGTCGGCGGGCTCGAGGGGGGTGCGACCGGAGGAGCGGCTTGGGGTGCGGCAGGAGGAGCTGCTGTGGGTGGTACTCCGGGCCGAGAAGCGGCGGCAAGGGGACTTGTCGCAGCCGCTGCTGCGGGCGGGCCCGCGGGGCGCGCAGGCGCGGCCGGTGCCGCGGGCGGGGCGGCGGACTGCACTGCAGGCCGCGCGAGCCAGCTATGCAGAGCGAGGCTCACGAGCGCCACGGCGGCGACAGCACCGAGCCCACCCAGCACGAGGCGCCGCCAAGGGCCCGGCGCGCCGGGGGAGGCGCTTACCACCTGCTCGCGCAGCGCACGCTCCGCTTTTGCCGTCCGCTCCTCTTCGAGCCGGCGCAGCGCCTTCAGGATCGTACTCAACCCAGCTTTCCCCCCGCGTGCGACGCAGCAAGCCTCGGCACACCATAGCGACGGAGTGCGCCGTACAGGGCCATCTTGGTGCGCGGGCCGACGCTGCCATCAGCGCCGAGCGCTCGACTCTGCTGGAACGCCATGACCGCCGCGGTCGTCGAGAGATCAAAGCGGCCCGATTCTGGCCGCGAGAGAAAGCCAAGCTCGGCCAGGGCGCGCTGCAGCCACTGGACGGCAGGACCCGAGTCACCGGGGTTTAGCGTCTCCGGCAGGGGCTCGAAGTCGCGCCACACAATAAACGCCTCGCCGCCCCAGCGGGCCTCGAGCTCTTCGCGCGGAACCACGAGCGTCGTCCCCGGGACAACACCTTCGAGTGTCGCCCCGTGGTCATCCGCCGCGGCTAGGAGTGCCACGGCACCTCGGCCGTCCGCGGCGGGAAAACGCAGGAGGGTCGGGTAGTCGAGCGCCCGAAGCAGATTCAGCGTGGCATCCTGCACGGCGAGCACGGCGTATCCAGAATCCTCGAGAATCCGGAGTGCCTCCGGCAGTCCGACAGCGGGGAGCGCCCGGGGCGCCTGCCCCCACGCTGCGAGCGCGGCGTCGAGCGCCGCTGCCGTGCTCACCTCGGGTATGGCGGAGCGCAGGGCCTTCTCGAGGCTCACCGGCGCGGCTGCGGCCGGCGCCGGCGCTTCAAGGGGCAGGCTTTCTGCGCCCGTCGCGGAAGCGCCCGAGAACGAGGCTGCGTCGATGGATGCAATAGGCCCCGCGTCCACCGATGCGACCATCTGCGCGGGTTGCGCCTCGATCGCGACTTGGCCCTGATCTTTTCGCGCGGCGAGAGCACCATCGCGGTTAATTCCGAAGACGGCCGCGAGCGCCCCTGCGCCAAGAACAGCAGCGCCGCCCAAGACGATTTCGCGCCAGCGCCTGCGGATGCGCGCGACAGGAGAGCGGTGCCCGGCCATCTCACGCACGGCGCGCCGCACCAGGCGAGGACTGATCTCGCCCGCCCCCTCGGCATAGCCCGCGAGCAGCGCTCGGTCGCAGACAATGTTGACCAGGCGAGGCACACCCCCGGACGCTCTGCGCACGGCCCGCAGCGCCGCCGCGTTGAACAGCGGCCTCTCCGTGCCGGCCGCGATGCGCAGCCGGTGCCTCACATACTTCTCCGTCTCCGCCGCGGAGAGGGGGGCAAGGCGCCAACGCACGCTGATGCGCTGGCGCAATTGCCGCAGCGCCCGCGTCTCGAGCTTCGCGTCAAGCTCGGGCTGCCCGAGCAGGATGATCTGAATCAGCTTGGAGGTTTCGGTCTCGAGGTTGGAAAGGAGCCGGACCTGCTCCAGCGTTTCGGGTTCGAGGTTCTGCGCCTCGTCGATGATCAGCAACACGCGCTTGCCCTCGCGCTTGCGATCGACGAGGAAGCGGTTCAGATCGTCGCTGAGCTCACGCCAGGAGCCGCCCGCGCGGCCGAATGCATCGGCCAGCCCGAACTCGATGTGGATGGCCTGGAGCAGCTCGAGCGGAGAGAGCTTCGGGTTGAACAGGAAGGCGACCTCGGTCTCCGAACCGAGCCGCTGCAAGAGTGTGCGACTGAGCGTGGTCTTGCCGGTCCCGACCTCACCGGTCACAGCGATAAAGCCCTCGCCCTGCTCGATTCCGTAGAGCAGATGGGCGAGCGCTTCGCGGTGCGAATCCGCGAGAAATAGAAAACGGGGATTCGGGCTCAGCGCGAACGGCTTCTCGCGGAGCCCGTAGAACGCGGTATACATGCGCGCGCGGCCCGCCCCAGAGGTGCAACCCGTTGAAACAGCGAGCGTATCATCCGCTCGGCCAACCGGAAACTACCGATCCTCAAAAGCAGCGTGTGGTCGGCGTCGATGTCGGCGCCACCCTCGCCAAAATCGCCCTGCGCAGCCGCGACGAGGCCGCCCCAGACTTTGACCTCATCCCTTCCCAGGAACTGACCAAGGTCATCGAGGCCGTCGTTCGGCTCGAGCCACGTAGCGTCGGCCTAACCGGCGGCGGCGCGGCCGAGCTTGCGCGTCTTCTCCCTTGGGACACCGCACGCGTGAACGAGTTCGCGGCCTGGGGGTCGGGTGCGGCCGCGCTCATGCGCTCCAATGGGGCGGCGCCGGCGGAGAGGTACCTGCTGGTCTCACTCGGCACCGGCACCTCGATCATGCTGGTGGACGGTATGGCGGTGACGCGGGTCGGGGGCACCGCGCTCGGGGGAGGAACGCTGGTCGGCCTCGGATCCCAGCTGGCCGGGGAGCGCCGATTCGAGGCCTTGGCCGAGCTTGCGACCCAGGGTGCACGCGCGCGGGTCGACCTGCGGGTGTCCGACATCTACCGGCCAGGCGAGATCCCGCTGGCCGGTGAGCTGACGGCGAGTGCATTCGGCAAGCTGGCGCGGCTGGATGCGCGCTCCGAGCCCCCTCGCCGCGAGGACCTGGCGCAGGCGCTCATGGGCCTCATTGGGGAGAACGTCGCACTCCTGTGCGGGGGCCTCGCCGCGGCAACCCAGGTGCGCAAGATCGTCTATGCAGGTTCGACGCTGCGCAACAACCCTGCGCTTTGCGAGATCTTGAGCGAGATCACCCGGGCACTCGGCCGCGAGCCCGTGCTGTTGCAAGGCGGCGAGTTCGCGGGGGCACTCGGAGCGCTGCTTCTCGCCGCCCAGCGCCCCTAGCGCAAAAGTCCCGCTCAGTCCGGCGAGCCCGAGGAGGGGCCCGGACTCTTGATCACCGGCTCGGTGGCAAGATCCTCGGGCCGGGAGAGCGTGCGCAGCACGCGCTGCGTGCGCGCAATCGCGGCGCGCTGGACGCGCAGCTCCTCGGTCTGCGCCACGACTTGACGCTCGAGGCGCTCGCGCGCGTCGGCGTCCCGGGCAAGGCGCTGCTCGATCTGCGCGAGGCGCTGCTCGACTTCTCGCAGCAACCGACCTATCGACTCATCCGTGTGTGGAGCGGGCGCGATCCCCGTGCTGGCCACGCGCTCGCCGAGGGCCGGACTCGGGTGTTCAAGGTCCGCCGCGGTGACACCCTTGTCCGTGCTGCTCGTGACGCCGGAAGGCTCCCCGAAGAGCGAACTCCCTTCATGCCCCGATCCGCCCTCTCTCGATACGGGGATCTCCACGGTTCGTTCGCTCGCCGAGGCGGCGGCAAAGAGGGGCAGGGCCTCGGTACGCTCCTGTGTGTCCTCTGGATGCTCTTCGGCTCCCCTCTCGCTGCCATCCCCAAACGCGGCCATCCGATCGAGGAAGGCGTCGGCCGGGATCGCCCCTGCGTGGACGTCCTCCTTGGGCTCGCGCCGGCGGAAGATGAACCACACGAAGAGCGCGAGAACGATCAGCACGGCGCCGGTCACGAAGGCCCCTGGCTCACTCCAGACAGGCGAGATGGAGGGCGGCAGGGGCGGCGGCGGCGCGCCAAGGGTTCCCGGTGGGTTGCCGGCTTCTCGTGGGGGCTCCGGCGGAGCGGAGGGAGCGGGCGGGGGCGGGGCCGATGCCGATTCGGTCGGCGCCGGCGCGCTCTCGGCTGGGGCTGCAGGCTCCGCGGGCGCGGGGGCGGAAGGCCCCGCCAAAGGCGCCGGCGGGGGTGCAGGCGCCTCGCCTGGCTTTGTCGCGCCCTGCTCGCCGAGAAGCCGGGCTGCGGCTGCGTCCGCCTGCGCCTCGATCAGCTCGGCCGTCGTCCGCGGCGCCGTCCTACCGGCTGCGGGAGGCGCTGCCGCGGGCTGCGGCGGGCGCGGCGGCGCGGCCGCCGCCTCCGGGGCTACCGGCTCCGTGGTGTGGGGCGGCGCTCCGGCGGGCCGCTTCGCGGTGGCCACTTCCGCCTGGGTGGCCGCCCGCAGATCGATCACGATCCGAGGCGGCGACGAGAGCGTCTCTTCCACCGCGTGGACGTCGCGGGAGCGCAGCGCAATCCGCGCCACCGCACCTTCAGGCCGTGCTTCGAGCCGGACCCCATCGACGATCTTGGACAGCGTACGAACGACCTTTGGCTGCGCGCTCGCGTCGAAGTGCACCACGAGTTCGGGCACCGCGGCGCCGGCCTCGCTGCGCTCAAGGCGGTAGCGCGCCGGCCCGTCGAGGTCGAAGACGATTCGCGTGAACTCGCCATGCTGGCCCACGCGCACGTCGATCACGCGCACCGCCGAAGCCGGCGCGGCCCAGCCCATAAGAAGTGCAACCGCAAAGGGTAGCGCTCCGCAGAGGCACCTCCGCAGCGCACGGCTGTGATTTCCCTTCATCGACGGCCCCCCTCCGCCTCATTCGTTCGCTGGTGTAGACCATGCCCCGCACCGGCTCGCGGCACGCGGGCTCTACTTACCGACGAATCTCGGCTTGCGCTTCTCCTTGAACGCGCGCGGACCCTCGCGCGCATCTTCGGTCTGGAATACCGGCATTCCGAACTCGCGCTCGAGCGCGAGCGCATCTTTTTCTGGGAGGCCGATGCAGGCACGCGCCGATCGACGGATGGCGCGCACGGCAATGGGGCCGTTCTCCGCCACGGTCTGCGCGATCCCGAGAGCTGTCGCGAGAACCTCGGCGCGGGGCACGACCCGGTTCACAAGACCGATGCCGTAGGCCCGGGCGGCATCGATCAGGTCGCCCGTCAGCAGGATCTCCATCGCCACGGCGTAGGGAATCTGGCGCGGCAGTCGAGCGGTCGACCCAGAGAGGGGGAAGAGGCCCCATTTGGGCTCTTGCAAACCAAATTTCGAATCCTCAGCGGCGACGCGGATGTCGGTCGCCTGGAGCATCTCCATCCCGCCTGCAATGCAGAATCCCGTCACAGCGGCGACGACGGGCTTCTCAGGGTCAAACTCCCGCAAGAGAGCCCGGTTGCTGATCGCCGGATCCTTGCGCAGCGCCTCGTCCCACTCATCCTCTGGCGCGCGGGCGCCGGTAAAGAGCGGAATCAGCCGGGCGAGGTCTGCACCCGCGCAGAAGGACTTGTCCCCGGCGCCGGTCACGACCGCAGCTCGGATCTGTGGATCCCCTTTCACCTCTTCCCAGGCCTGGGCGAGCCGCACGGCAACCTCGGGGCTCACCGCGTTCCGTGCCTCGGGGCGGTTTAACGTGATCAGCGCGACTGACCCACGGCGCTCGAACAGCACAACCGACACGCGGATTCTCCCTGGGCTCCGTACAACGCTGACCTACGTAGGGCGCTGGGGGGCGAGGAGCGCGCACAGCCCCTCGAGCGCACCGCGGATGCGCGGACCGTACCATGACACCCAGGTGCCGTCGATCAAATGGATCCGCCCGGCGTGGGCGGCGGGGATGTCGAGCCGGGCGATTTCTGCGGCATCGAGCGGAGCGAAAGCGTAGGGCTCGTCCGGGAGCAGCACGACGGCCGGCGCGGCTGCCTCCAGCTGCGCGAGCGTGACCCGTGGATAGCGCCGATCGCTGGGGGCGCCGAAGACATTTTCACCGCCGCACAGCGCGAGGAGGTCGTGAGCGTAGGTGTCCGGGCCGACGCTCATCCAAGGATCGCGCCAGATCGGACAAAACACGCGCTGCGCAGGCCCACCCCGCGCCGCGAGGGCGGCGCCGAAAGCGGCCTCCACGGGCTCCACGACGTCGCGGATCGCTTCCGCGGTGGCACCGAGCAAGGCAATCTCGCGCAGCAGCGCCACTCCGTCGCGAACCGTTCGCGGATAGGTCACCCAGACCGCGAACCCCGCCGCACGGAGGCGCTCCACGTCTTGGCGCCGGTTCTCCTCCCGGTTCGCGATCACAAGGTCGGGCCGCAGGGCCACAATCGCCGAAAGGTCTGGGTTCTTTGTCCCGCCGAGCTTGGGCAGGGGAGCCACCGCTTGCGCTGGGTGAACACACCAGTCGGTGACGCCCACCACGCGCTCACCCAGACCGAGCACGAACAGGGCTTCCGTCAGGCTCGGCACGAGCGAGACGATGCGCCTCGGCTCTCCGGGCGGCCGGTCGCTCACGCCTCGAATGCGACCTCGAGGACGCCCCCCTCGAGCCGTGCGTGCGCGACGGCGCGACCTTTGACCGAGGCCGGGAGGGCGATGCGCCGCTGCGCGTCGCGCACGCGCACGAGCACGACCTCGCCATGCAAGGAAACCTCGATCTCCTCCTTTCGTGCGTTCGGAAGGTCGATCTCGAGGCAGGTGCGGCCGCCGCGCTTGCGCAATCGGATCGGCCGGGCGCGGGTGAAGAGCGTGGCCGGATCGCGATCGCCGTAGACGTGGCGGGCGAGTTCGCGCAGCTGCTCCTCACCCACCAGCTCGTGGGGGAAGAGTGGAGCGTGGAAGATCGGCACCGGGAACGAGGACTCGATGTCCTCGAGCTCGCGCCGTTCTCGCTCCGCCCAACGCGCGAAGTAGCCTTCCGCTGCACGCGCAGGGAGCTGGCGGTTCACCACAATCGCATCCGTGGCGACGCCGTACAGCGACAGATACGCGAAGGAACGTCGGGTCTCCTCGACCACGACACGCGCAGGGTTCACCACGAGGCGCGCGGTCGTGCGGTCGCCGTCGAGAAGAATCTGCTGCACGTCCTCGACCTCGCGGTAGAGCCGCTCGAAGGCCTCGAAAAACTCCTCGCGCGGCAACAGGCGCCCCGCGTGGACGCGATCCACGAGGGGCCGCAGCAGGCGCGCACCGCGCCGCTCGAGCTGGAAGAAGTTCTCCATGAAGATGCGCAGGGCATCGGGGAAGCGCAGCATGCGAAGCGTTGCGCCTGTGGGAGCGCAGTCGACGACACAAACGTCGAATTCGCCCGTGGCCTCGACCTCGCGCACCGCCCGCAGCGAGATCAGCTCCTCGAGCCCGGGGAAGACGAGGAGCTCCTCCGCCAGGAGCTCGTCGGTCTGTTCGCGCAGGAGCTCGCGCAGCCAAACCTGGATGTCGGCCCAGGCCCGGTCGAGCTCATCCAGGACTCCGACCTCTTGTGCAGTCACGCGCTCGCAGATGCGCTGCGGCCGCGGGCCGATGCGCCGACCGAGCGCGTCCCCAAGGCTGTGCGCGAGGTCGGTGGAAAGCACAAAGACACGGTGGCCATGCGACGCTGCACCGAGCGCCGTGGCGAGAGCGAGGCTGGTCTTGCCCACTCCCCCCTTACCCGTATGGAGCAGGACGCGCATTAGGGCCGCGCCTCGTCCGCCGGCTCGGCCGCAAAGCGCACGACCAGGATGTCGCGCTCGAAGCGCGCGCTCGCGAGCGAGAGCGCAGCGAGGCGACGGGGAAGCTTGAGCGCCCGGCGGCGTCCCGCGGAGCACACGACGAGCTCATCGTCCAGCTTGGCGACGTCGAGAGCCGCGCGCTCGGCATGGGGCAGGGGCAGATCGACCCGGTATCCGGTCGCGTCCCGCGCGAATCGCACCCGCCCCGCAACCCCGAGCCTCGCATCGGGCGCGTGCTCACCAAAAAGCTCCTCCCCATGGGCCCGCAGCGCTTCAATCCCCATGAGCTCATCGTTGCGCAGCGGGGCGGGCAGCACCGGAAGCGGTGCAAACAGCGCCTCCACCTCGCGCCGCCGCTCCTCCTGGAGTCGGCCCCAGTCATGGAAGAAAGCCTCGCGGGCCGCGACCGGAGGCAGGAGCCGGTTCATAATGACTGCGTCACAGGGAATCTCGAAGAGCGCAAGGTCGGTGAAGGCGCGCCGTGCCTCGTCGATCACCATGCGCTCCGGGGTGACGACCAAACGCACGCTCGAACTGTCCGCGATGACGCGCTTGCGGAGCGCGAGAAGCTTTCGAAACAGCAGTCGGTCGATGTCCCGAAAGACGGCCGCGTCGGGGAGTGGAATCGGCACGATGCTGCGCGCGAGCGGCGTCACCACGGCCGAGAGCGCCTGCTGCACGTGAAGCAGCACGCGCAGCGCTCCGCGCACGACCTCCGGGAGCGTCAGCAGCCGGAGCGTCGAGTCGGTGGGGGCGCAGTCGAGGACGATGAGGTCGTAGCGACCGGAGCGGCAATGCTCCTCGACACCAAGGAGCGTCGAGAGCTCTTCCGCTCCGGGCAAGAGCGCGAGCTCCTCGGCCACGACCTCCTCCAGTCCCTGGTAGCGCAGCACGGAGACGAGGTAGTCGCGAATCCGGCCCCAGTGCTCGGCCATCTCCGCGCGCGCGTCGAGCTCGAGCGCGTCGAGGCAGGCTGCGACGGGGGTGGGGCGAGGCCCGAGGTGGCGTTCGAGGACGTCCCCCAGGCTATGGGCAGCGTCGGCCGACGCCAGGAGTGTGCGCCGGCCGCGAGCGGCGGCACAAAGCGCGGTCGCACAAGCGGTCGTGGTCTTCCCGACACCGCCTTTGCCTGTGTAGAGAACAAGCCTCACGCACCGACGGTACCACCTTCGTTGGGGACGGCGGGGGTCCGGCTCCGAGGCGGGCTGCGTTAGGCGGCCGCGATGCCTTGTTCCCTGCGCAGTGGGGCACCCGGCCGCACGGGCACGGCCCGCAGGAAGCCAGGCCGGGGCAGGGCTCCGGTCCAGCGATGGTCGCAGCGCGGACACGCGCCCAGCAGCAGGAAGCCGCCTTCCACGACCTGGTCGGTCACCACTTCGCTGAAGGCGCAGACCGGACAACGTTGACGCGTGCGAAGCATGCAGTTCATGGGTCTTTCTCCTTCGAGCGCGTGCCTCGGCGCCGCGCACTTTCTTAGCGTGGCCCGACCCTGTGTCGGATGCGGTCACGGCCTCGCGCCCTTGCGCGAGCGGCCGCCGGCTTCGCGGCTCGGTAGCATGGGCCGATGCGGATCGGACTGGTGCTCACCGGAGGCTCGGCGCGCGCCGACCTCGAACTCGCCCAGCGGGCCGAGGCAGCGGGCTTCGACGGGGTCTACACGATTGAGTTCTTCAACCGGCATGGCTACGTGACGCTGGGCGCCATCGCCGAGGCGACCTCCCGCATCCGGATCGGGAGCGCCATCGCCAACGCCTTTACACGCTCGCCGCTCGTGCACGCAAGCGCCGCCATGGACCTCGACGAGCTGAGCGGCGGGCGGATGGTGCTCGGCCTCGGCTCTGCCACGCGCCGCATGAACGAGGACTGGTACGGCGTGCCATTCTCGGCCCCCGCGGCACGCATGCGCGAGCTCGTCCAGCTTTTGCGCGCAGCCTTTGCCGCGCAAAAGGGCGGTGGCCTGCGATTCGACGGCAAATACTGGAAGCTCAATGTCCCGCTCTTTGCGCGGCCGGGCGCCGCCCGCAGCAGCATCCCGATCTGGGTCGCGGCGGTGAATCGCGGCATGATCGCCGCCGCCGGGGCCGTGGCCGATGGCCTTGTGGGACACCCGATCGCGACGCGACGCTGGCACAGGGAAGTGACGCTCCCGGGGCTCGCGAACGCCGAATCCAGCGCCGGCAGAGCCTCGGGCGCCTGCGCGCTTGTGCCCTATGTCATGGTGTCGATCCATCCCGACCGCAGCCAGGCGGTACGCGATGCCAAGCCCCAGATTGGTTTCTACTTCACCACCGAGATCTATCACTCCGTACTCGACCTGCACGGCCTGCGCCACGTGGGCGAGGCGTGCCGCGCGGCGCTGCGGCGCTGGGACGTTCGCGCTATGGCAGACGCGATCCCCGACGCGCTGGTCGACGAGATCGCGATCGCCTGCCCGCCCGATGAGGCGCGGGATCGGTTGGCGCAGTGGAAAGGTCTGACCGACGAGCCCCTCCTCTACGCCCCGGGCGTCGGCGTCCCCCCCGAGCGTGTGCGTGCGAACCTCGATGCCATGCTCGACATCTTCGGCGCGGCGTGAGTGCAGGGGTTGGTTGTCCATACCGCAGGACATGGGACGCGAACCGCCGAGGAGCTGACTGCGCTGCTTCGCGAAGCGGCCATCGGAGTCGTGGCCGATGTTCGGAGATTCCCAGGCTCCCGGCGAAATCCTCAGCATGCCCGCGCGGAGCTCGAGCGCTGGCTCCCCCGGGCGGGGATCCGCTACGTCTGGCTCGGCAAAAGTCTTGGAGGAAGGCGCAAGCCCATCAAGCGGCCGGACGACTCGCCGAATGCGGCTTGGCTCGAGCCGGCCTTCCGCAACTATGCCGACTACCTCGGCACAGCCGAGGGCGCCGCAGGTGTCGCCGAACTCGAGGCTTTGGCGGGCGAGACCCCCACCGCCATTCTGTGCGCGGAGCGCCTCTATTGGCGTTGCCACAGGCGCATCATTGCCGATGCGCTCCTCGCCAGGGGCTGGCACGTTGTCCACCTGCTCGAGCCGGGCAAGGCGCAGACGCACAGCCTCACCGCTTGGCGCGCGTCGCGGACCGCGTCGTCACGTATCCTGCACTCGTGTAGCGCGGGCGGAGGGGCGATGGCGGACCAAGCGGAGCGCAAGAACTGGCCGTACTGGAGCTCGGCACACCTCGAGGCCAGGGGAGCATGGGCGGAACGGCGCCGACTCGCCAAGGCGATGCGGGAGGTGATTGACCGTCTCGTTACGAGCGACGCACCCGAGGCAGAGCTCCGCGCCGCGGCCGACGCCCTTGAGCGCTACGCCGAGCGCCTCGCGAGCCACCCAAGGCGTGCGCTGCCCGCGGGATTCGCCGAGACCGCCAATGCTGGCGACGTCGGCGCCTTTTTCGACTACAGCCCTCTCATCGGGCTCTCGAACCCGATGGCTCCCCCCATCGCTCTGCATATCGAAGGCGACGTGGTGCGCGGGACTGTGACGTTCGGCATCGCCTATGAAGGGCCCCCGGGGCACGTCCACGGCGGCTTCATCGCCGCCGCCTTCGACGAAGTGCTGGGCTTCGCGCAGTCCATGACCGGGCATCCCGGGATGACCGGGACGCTGACGATTCGCTACCGAAAGCCGACCCCCCTGCATCGGGAACTTCGCTTTGAGGCGCGGGTGCTGCGCGTCGAAGGGCGCAAGATCTTCACCGAAGGCCAGCTGTACGCAGGCGATCTGCTGACGGCCGAAGCCGAGGGCCTGTTCGTGTCGGTCGACCTCGCGAAGATGGGCGAACTCGCGCGCTTGCGTCGAGGGAGTGCGCCATAGCCGCCGCCGCGCCTGGCGCCGTGCTGCTCGCCCTGCTCCTCAACCTCTTCCTTGGGGCGACCTACTTCGCCACCAAGAAGGCCCTCGCGGGCCTGCCCGAACTCACCCTCGTGGTGGTGCGCACCGGGGTGGCACTCGCATGTCTGGTGCCTCTCGCAGGGGCGCCAAACCTACGGGAGATCTTCCGCGCGGGAAAACCCGCATGGCGGCGCCTTCTCGCCATGGGCGGACTCGGCTATGCCCTGCCCTTGGCACTCGGAAACTACGGCGTCGCCTTCTCGAGCGCCTCGCGCGCGTCGCTCCTCATCGGCACGGAGCCGATTTGCGTGGCGGTGTTCGGCGCCCTCCTGCTTGGCGAGAGCCTCTCGATGCTGCGTCTGGCTGCGCTCGCCGCGGGGCTCGCTGGGGCCACCACGGTGGTCTCGAATGGGATTCCCTTTCGGGGCATCGCAGACACCTCCCGCCTCGCCGGCGACCTCTTGCTGATCGCGCACGGGGCAGCCTGGTCGATCTACACAATTGCGGGAAAGTCCCTGCTCGGCCGTTTTCCTCCGCTTGCAATCACCACGGCGTCACTGGCAGTCGCGCTCCCGCTCCTCCTGCCCCTTGCAGCGTTTGAGCTCCCGCACCTAGAGCGCGGGCCCGCACTCCTTCCCTCGCTCGGCTGGGCGGTGGCTCTCGGCCTTCTCGCGTCGGCCCTCGGCACCGTGCTGTGGAATCAGGCGCTCGCGCAGATGGATGCCTCTACGCTCGCAGGTTTCGTGTTCCTGCAGCCTGTCGCCGGCGTGCTGCTCGGTCACTATGCGCTCGGCGAAGAGCTCCGCCCCGAGGCCGTCGTCGGAGGAGCCTTGGTGCTGGCTGGGGTTTATCTCCTCGCCTTTGAGGCGCGGCGGCGGGGCGCCTAGCGCAGCTCCCTTTTCAAGATCTTTCCCGTCGGTCCCTTGGGCAGGGCGTCGCGGAACTCGACGTGGCGCGGATACTTGTAGGCCGCGAGCCGTTCCTTGCAGAAGGCGATCACCTCGGCTGCGGAGAGCTTGTGACCGGGCCTGAGCGCGAGGATCGCCTTCACCTCCTCGCCGTGGCTCTCATGGGGGACTCCGACGACCGCGGCTTCGAGCACCGCAGGGTGCGCGTAGAGCACCTCCTCGATCTCGCGCGGGTACACGTTGAAGCCGCCGCGGATGATCATGTCCTTTTTGCGATCGACGATCGTGTAGGAGCCGGCGCTGTCGCGAACGCCGATATCGCCGGTGTGAAACCAGCCATTTCGCAGCGCCTCCTTCGTTGCATCCGGCCGTTTCCAGTAACCCTTCATGACATTGTGTCCGCGCACGCAGATCTCGCCCCGCTCACCGTCGGGGAGCGGCCGGTCGAGATCGTCGAGAATCGCCATTTCGACGCCCCACACCGGGTAGCCGATCGATCCCGGCTGCCGGGGACGGTCCAGCACATTGAAGCTCGCAACGGGCGACGTCTCCGAAAGGCCGAATCCCTCGAGGATCTGAACCCCGTGCTTTTCCTCAAAAGCCCGCATCACTTCGACGGGCATCGCAGCTCCGCCGGTCATGCAGTAGCGAAGACTCGACAGGTCCCGTGCCTTTCCTTGATGATGCAGGATCGCGAAGTACATGGTCGGTACGCCGGCAAACAGCGTGACCCGGTCGCGCTCGATCATCGCGAGCGCCTCCTCGGGCGAAAAGCGCGGAAGGAGCGTAAAGGTGCCACCGGCGGCGATGGTCGCGTTTTGGATGCAGGTCTGACCGAAGGAGTGGAAGAGCGGCAGCGCGGCGAGAGCCACGTGATCGTTCGTGATCGGCAGGAGCTTGGGCACGACCACTGCACAGTTCAGGAGCAGGTTCGAGTGCGTGAGCTCGGCGCCCTTGGGCTTGCCAGTCGTGCCCGAGGTGTAGAGGATGACCGCAGTCTCCGCGGCTTGGGTCTGGTGCATGATCTCGAGCGGAGCGCCGTGCGCCATCGCCACAAGGCTCTCTTGTCCCGCCGCATCCCCGCTCGACCAAACCAGCGGGACCCCCGCCTCGGACGCGCCCTTGCCCGCGGGCTCCGCGAACAGCGGATGGGCAATCACAAGCCGCGCTTCGGAGTCCTGAAGGTGGTAGGCGACCTCGGGCGCGGAGAGGAGAACGTTGAGCGGCACCACCGTGCACCCGGCGTACAAGATCCCAAAGTACGCGATCGAGAACTCCGGCACGTTCGGGATCATCACCGCCACGTGATCCCCGGGACCAATCCCACGCTCGCGCAGTCCACGCGCCACGCCGCGCGCTGCGCGGTCGAGCTGCGCGTAGCTCAGCGCAAACTGGTTAAGACGCAAGACGGTGTGATCGGGCCGCGCCTTGGCGCTGGCCTCGAGGATCGTGCCAAGGTTAAGATGCATATGGGGGGCTCCTCCAGAAACGGCGACCGCAGGATACCTCGGCTGGATCGTGCGGGGGCGAAACCCGCGGGTGCCGAGGCCAGCCCTGGACCTTGGCCTCGCCGAGGCCGCGCCACGCGCCCCCTCGGCCGCGAGCGCGAGGCACTGAACCGAAGGGTCCTTAGACGGGCAGGTCGGTGCGCGTGAACAGGGGCTCGAGGATGATGCCCCGTCCCGCGAAGGCCTGAACCGCGCCTTCGCCGCGGTCTACGATGCAGAGCACCCGCGCCACCTTGCCTCCCGCTGCCGTCACAGCATCCAAGGCCTCGAGGGTCGAGCCTCCCGTCGTGGTTGCGTCCTCGACGAGGGCCACGGTCTGACCCGGCGCGAACGCACCTTCGATCTGCTGGCCGAGGCCGTGCTGCTTCGCTTGTTTGCGGACAAAGAAGCCGACGAGTTTGGTTGCCGGGTCGCCCGCTGCCGCGGCCAGCACCGCCGAGACGAGCGGCACGGCGCCGACTGCCATCCCCCCCACCGAATCGACCCAGGCTCCCGACATGAGCTTTGCGAGCACCAGCTGCCCTGCGAGAGCGATGCCGCGCGGCCGCATCAGCGTCTTACGGAGATCGAGGTAGAAGTTGCTCTCTTTCCCACTCGTGAGGGTCACCTTTCGGCGCTCGAAGGAGACCTCCAGAATCAGTTTCAGCAGCTCGTCGCGCTGGCGCTTGAGCATGGCCGTAACCTTCGCTCTGGCGTCTTCTTCCATCAGTATCTCCTTAGGCCGAGGCAGAATTCCGCGATCAGCTTGCGGTGCAGCTCACTCGTACCCTCGCCGAGCTCGAGCGCTTTCGCCTCGAGCAAAAGACGCCCTACCTCGTACTCTTGCGCGAGACCATATCCTCCGTGGATCTGAATCGCGTCGAGCGCATTGCGTGTCGCAGCCTCGCTGGCCATGAGTTTGGCCATGGAGGATTCCATCGAGGCCCGCTCGACGCCCGCATCCTTCATCCGGCCGAGTCGGTAGACGATCGCCCGCGCCGCTTCTGTGCGGCAGACCATATCGGCGATCTTTTGTTGGATCATCTGGAACTCCCCGATCTTCTGGCCGAAGGCCTCGCGCTGCACCGCGTACGACGTGGCCAGCTCGAGCGCACGCTGGGCCTGACCCACGCAGCGCGCCGCTACCGAATAGCGGCCCATGTCGAGCGCGGAGCCGAGGATCGGGAAGCCCCCGCCTTCTTCCCCGAGCAGCGCTTCCCTCGGAACGAGTGCGTCCTCGAAGTGGACCTCCGCCAAGTTATCGCGCTTGAGCGTGCGCATCGGGAAATCACGCACCGTGATCCCCGAGGTCGTTCGGGGGTCGACAAGGAAGGCGGTCACCCCTTTGTGCTTGCGCGCGCGATCGAGCGTTGCAACCACGAAAAAAAGGCCCGCATGCGCGGCGTGTGAGATGAAAACCTTGGTGCCGGTAAGGCGCCAGCCATCCCCGTCCCGGCTTGCGGTGGTGCGGAGGTTCCCGAGATCGGTGCCACCGCCGGGCTCCGTCAGGCAAGCGGAACACAGGATCTCACCCTTCGCGATGCCCGGGAGCCAGCGCTCCTTCTGGGCCTCACTGCCAAAGCGCAGAACGGAGCCAGCAACGAGGGAGTTGGCGACCGAGACGACGGACGCGACCACCCAGTCCACACGAGCGAGCTCCTCACAGAGTACGCCGTAGGTGAGAACGTCCTGAAACGAGCCGCCGTAGCGCTCGGGGATCATCGGTCCCATGAAACCCAGTGGGGGGAGTTTGGCGATCAGCTCGAGGGGGTACCGCTCCTCGCGCTCGTAGCGCTCCACATGGGGCAGGATCTCCTTCTCCGCAAACTCTCGGACGGCCCGGCGCACCAGCCGCTGGTCGTCGGAGAGGTCGAAGTCGGCCATGCGCAGGAGCGGCGTGGCTTCGGTCATGAGGGGCCTCATCGGGTGGAGGTTGGCCGTGCGAGCTTAATCCGCGACTTGGCCGTGGACGAGGCCTGAGGGTTTTCCTAAGCTGCGCCGCCGCGATCCCCAAGCGAGGTCCCGTGTGAAGAAAGCCAAGCCGCTCCCCCACCGAAACCGCAGCAAGAGCGCTCGCTACCGAGCGAAGCTCAAGGCCAAGTTTCGGCGCGCGCGCCGCCGCATGACCAAGGGTCAGCGCAGCACCTATCGCTAGCCCTCAGCGCGGTCCCGGCTGCTCGATTTTCATCCGCACGCCGCTCGCGTTCAAGGTGAGCTTCAGGCCCTGTGTCGTCGCCACGAGGTGGATCACCACGTCGTTCTGGTTGCGGAGGGTGGCGACCGAACCACCGCCTCCGATCGTCGACCCGATGGCATAGGCGTTGTACGTGCCATCAAAGTCCTGGACCTTCTGAAGGCCGTAGACATTTCCCTTGGCGGTCGCGCGCACGATCCCCACATCGCCTACGGAGAGGCCGGAGACGCTCACCGGGTACTCCTTGCCACGGAAGGTGAGGGTGCCGCTGCCCCAGCTAAAGCCGATTCCCGCGGCCACCGCGCCGCCGGTCAGTTGGAGCGTTGCTGTGGGCTCGGCCGCCTTGGCTGGGGAACCGGAGGCGACGAGCCATGCGAGCGCAAAGAAAAGAGACCCAAAACGGGCAGGCAGCTGCATCGAAGATCCTCCGGGGTACCGGGGCCGAGCGGATCGCATCGAGCCAGGGCAAGGTAGCCCTCGCCGGGCGCACTCCGCCCCGACCCGTCCGCAGGGCAGCGGCTCTCCGCAAGGCGGGACTGCTGCGGTCCCTGGACGCAGGCGTACGGAAGTTTGCCCGCGCGTGTGCGAGGCACACGCGCAAGACCTCGCCCCGCCGACCGCAGGCGAGAGAGGGCCCGGCGGCTAGCCTTGCGCTGTGACCGACAACCCCTCTCCCCTGCGCTTTACCCTCGAGGCTCGCTGCGGGCTCGCGCGGGCGGGTCTTGCGACGACACCCCACGGCAGCTTCCGAACGCCTGCGTTCATGCCGGTGGGAACGCACGGAGCGGTCAAAGCCATGACGCCCGAGCAGGTCGCTCGCACCGGGGCGGAGGTCGTGCTCGCAAATACCTACCACCTTATGCTTCGCCCAGGCGAGGCGCTTGTGGCCAAGCTCGGGGGCCTGCACCGCTTCATGCGCTGGGAGCGCACGATTCTCACCGACAGCGGCGGCTTCCAGGTCTTCTCCCTTCCAAAAAAGGAGATCGGGGATCACGGCGTACGCTTCAAGAACGAACTGGATGGGTCTGTGGTGGAGCTGACGCCCGAGCGATCCATCGAGATCCAGAACGCGCTCGGTGCGGACATCATCATGATGTTCGATGAATGCACGCCGTACCCTGCCGACGAGGTTCTCGCCGAGGGCGGAGTTCGCCGTACGCTCGCCTGGGCGGAGCGCTGCGCGCGTGCACACGCCCGAAAAGACGAGCAGGCGCTCTTTGCCATCGTGCAAGGAAGCGTCTATCCGCGACTTCGCGAGCGCTGCGCGGCGGCGCTTGTCGCGATGGATCTGCCCGGCTACGCGATCGGAGGAGTGTCCGTCGGTGAGGGCCATGAGCTCCTGTGTCGCGTGACCGCCCATGCGGCCCCCCTCTTGCCTGAGAATAAGCCGCGCTACCTGATGGGCGTTGGCCTGCCGGAAGACTTGCTCGCGGCCATCGGCTGCGGGATCGATATGTTCGATTGCGTGATTCCGACGCGCTATGCGCGCTCGGCCTCGGTCTTTACCACACGCGGACGCCTCCGCCTCACCCACCGACGGTATCGCCGGGACGCCTATCCCATCGACTCCTCGTGCGACTGTATGGCTTGCGCGGGAGGCTTCTCACGCGCCTACCTGCACCATCTGTTCGCAGCCAATGAGGTGCTCTCCGCGATCCTGTGCTCGGTGCACAACGTTCGCTTCTATGAAAAGCTCGTGGCTGATGCGCGATCTGCGATTGTCCAAGGCAGCTACGAGGAGTGGAGGCGGAAGTTCCTCGCGGTCTACACCAAAGAGGAGCAGGGAGAGGAGTAGGCCGGCACGCCTCGTGTGGCAAAGCCCAGCTTCCGCAGTTTTGCGAGGGGTCGGCTTTCGCCAAGGCGCAGACCTACCGAGGGCGAGGCGGTCGCCTTCGAGGTCCTCCCGCGCGGCGCCTGGCCTTCGGCGCAGGAAAGAGCGGGGCGGCTCTCTTTCCCGCGGTCCTCTTTTGTATGGGCGGAGGGGTGGGGGGGAGAGCGCGGGAAGCGGCCCCTTCGACCCCTTCTGGCGCTCAATCCAACGCCGCTCAACCCGCCAGAAGCCGGCGTTCGCAGCGAGCGCCAGGGGTGGGCTCTGGCGGGGCGGCCCAAAACCCCCGACCTTACCGACCCCATGGCCCTGCGCTGCGGAATTGTGGGTCTACCCAACGTCGGCAAGAGCACGCTCTTCAACGCGCTCACGGCCGCGGGGATCGCTGCCGAGAACTATCCGTTCTGCACGATCGAGCCCAACGCAGGCGTCGTGCCGGTTCCCGATCCTCGGCTCGCCGCACTCGATGCGATCGTGCACTCCGCGCGGGTTTTGCCCGCCACGGTCGAATTCGTGGATATCGCGGGCCTTGTCCGCGGGGCATCCAAGGGCGAGGGCCTCGGCAACCAGTTCCTCTCCCACATTCGCGAGACACAGGCCATCGTGCAGGTGGTGCGCTGTTTCGAGGACACCAACGTCGTTCATGTGGAGGGTGGGATCGACCCCATCCGAGACATTGAAACCATCGAGACCGAACTCGGGCTCGCGGACATCGACACGGTGGAGCGGCGCCTCGAGCGGGCGCAGCGCACCGCGCGCAGCGGAGCCAAGGGTGCGAGGGAAGAGGCCGCTTTCTTCTCGGGCTTGCTGAATCATCTTTCGGCGGGCCGTTCCGCACGCACGTACCCCGCACCCGAGGAGCTGGAGGGTGCGCTGCGCGAGTGCTTCCTCTTGACCTCGAAGCCCGTTCTCTATGTCGCAAACGTCGACGAGTCCTCGCTGGCCAAGGGCAATGCCCTGACCGCGAAGCTTGAGTCGCGCGCACGCGAAGAGGGAGCTCGCGTGGTTCGCCTCTGCGCCAAGATCGAGGCCGAGCTCGCCGAGCTTGACGCTGCGGAGAAGGAAGCGTTCCTTCACGACCTCGGTGTGGACGAGCCGGGACTTCACCGGCTCGTGCGCGAGGCATACGCGCTGCTCGACCTCATCACCTTCTTCACTGCGGGACCGAAAGAGGTGAGGGCCTGGACGATCCGTCGCGGCACCCGTGCGCCCGCGGCCGCAGGCGAGATCCACACCGACTTTGAGCGTAGCTTCATCCGGGCCGAGGTCATCTCCTACACCGACTACATCGCGCACGGCGGAGAGGTAGGCGCCAAGGCGGCCGGCGCGATGCGCGTGGAGGGAAAGGAATACGTCGTCCGTGACGGCGACGTGGTTCACTTCCGCGTGGGGGTCTAGCGGCGGGATGCGTGCACCATGGCGAGGACTACGCGAGCTGCGTCGCTCTCGCCCGAGGAGGTGCTGGCGCGCTATCACGGCGGACCCACGAGCGGTCTGTTCACAGACGGCTCGTGCGAGGGGAATCCCGGTCCGGGGGGTTGGGGCGTGGTGTGGGTCGAGAATGATGTGATCCGCGCACAGAAGAGCGGCGTCGACCCCGAGACCACGAACAACCGAATGGAACTCACCGCGCTGATCGAAGCGTTTGGCATGCTGCCGCAAGACGCGGAGGTGACCGTCTATTCCGACAGCGAGCTTTGCGTGAAGACGGTCAATGAATGGGCGGCGGGCTGGGAGGCTCGCGGCTGGCGACGCAAGACCGGTGAAATCAAGAACCTTGAGCTCGTGAAGAGGCTCTACGCTCTGGCGCGTGCACATCCCAAGGCCCGCCTGCGCTGGATCCGCGCCCACGACGGCTCGCGCTGGAACGAGTACGTCGACGCCCTAGCGTCCGCCTACATGCGTTAGCGCTCCGGGGGCCTTGGCACGGCTTCTGCAATGCCCCTCCCTAGGAGGACTTGCGATGAGCGTGCTCGCCCGCGAGGTGATGCAGACCCAGGTGGTTACGATTGAAGCCGACGCCTCCTTGCTCGACGCGCAGCGGCTCTTCGTCGAGGAAGAGATCAATGGCGCGCCGGTGGTGGACGCCGACGGTCGCGTCATTGGCGTGCTTTCGGCTCGCGATCTCTTGCGCGGCGCCGCCGAGGAGCAGGACACCGTGCTCTCGGAGGCCCATTACTACCGGGACCTCGCAGAGTTCTCCGGTCCCGATTGGTCGAACGGGCCGGAGGATTTCCAGAATCGGATGGCCTCGCGAACGGTCTCCGAAGTGATGACCGAAGGGGCGCTCACATTCCCGCCCGATGCTCCGGTGGAGGAGATCGCGCGCACACTCCGCCAGAACCGCATCCACCGCGTGCTGATCGCAGAAGACGGAGCGCTGGTGGGAATCGTCTCGAGCTTCGACCTGATGGCGCTCCTTGAGAAGGAGCCGCCCTCGCGCTAGGCGCGGGACAAAGCGTCTCGGCACACGCGCGAAGTGCGGCCGTCTGTCGCACTCGGCGCCTTAGGTTTTGGGGACGGTGCGGACGTGAACGTCCTGCTGGGGGTAGGGGATCTCGATGCCCTCGGCTTGAAGCCTGCGATACACCGAGATCCCAAGCTCACTTTTGACCTGCACCCAGCCGTCGGGCTGATTCGTCCATGCACTCAGCTGGAAGTCGAGTGTGCTCGGCCCAAAGCCGCGGAACAGCGCTGTCGGCGCGGGGAGCGGCAGCACGTTCGGATGGGCCTGCGCGACTTCCACGAGGATCGCGAGCACCCGCTCTGGGTCTACCCCGTATCCCACACCGAGGGTCAAGTCGATTCTGCGCATCTGGTCGGAGAGCGTCCAGTTGGTCACGCGCTCGGAGATGAGAGTCCCGTTGGGCACGATCACCTCCGAGCCCTGACCCGTGCGCACCGTGCTTGAGCGGATCCCGATGTGATTCACAACGCCCATGAGGTCTCCAATCTGTACGGTGTCGCCCACCTGGATCGGTCGCTCAAGAAGCAGAATCAGACCCGACACGAAATTGTTCACTACGTTTTGAAGACCAAAGCCGACGCCCACGCCGAGCGCGCCGGCCAGAAGGCTCGCGCGGTTGAGGTTGACGCCCAAGACGCCCAGCGCCACCAGAAAGCCTCCGATCAGCAGGACATAGGTCATGATGGTCGTGATGGCGTAGGCCACTCCGCGCGCGAGCGAGAACCGCGGCAAAACCTCCTCGTGCAACGCGAAGCGAACCAAGCGCGAGACCAGCCACGCGATGTACACCGTGAGCGCAAACGCAAAGAGGTTTCCGAGCGTTATGGCAAGCTCGGTCCCCGGCGCAACGGGGATCGCAAGAATCGACTCCACGAGAGCGCGCGCGGGCCCAGCCAGTTCGAGCTTGAACAGCACCCACGCAAGCCACCCCAAAACCGCGGCGAAAACCAGCGCGCGATTCACGTGCCGCTCGATCAGCTCGCGGCTCAGCTCCACCGTGCGCAGGCGCCGCAGCAGCCTTGTCCGCAGGCCGTAGGTCACGAGTCCTTGAGCTGCGCGCAGGGAGGCATAGAGCAGAAGCGCGGCGTAGACGGCACTCAGCGCTCCGCCGCCGAGCAGCCGGCCGAGCTGCATGAAGCCGCAGGCGCCCGTCACCAGCGCTACCCCGAAGCCAAAAAGCAAGATGCGCGCCGCGATTCCAATCCGCCGAAGCGCCACGACCTCAGCCTCGTGGAGCTCGACGTTATCGAGGCGCGCTGGTCTTAAGATCCACGCCATCAGCGCGCAGCCGGTCATCATCTCCGCAAGAAAGAGCATTTGTTCGAGGGCCGGCGCCGCAGAGCAGACCCAGCGGATCCGATCGGTCAGAAAGAAGCCAGCGAAGACGTAGAGTCCAGGTACGAATCCCGGATGCATGTAAGCGCGCACGACACGAAAGACCGGCACCAGGGCGATTAGCGCGACAGCTTGGAGTGCCATATCGGGGAGCGCGGGATGAATCTGCACCGTCGCGAGTGCCGTCAAGAGGAACGCGCTCGAGTAAGGGAGCTGGAAGACGCGCGTCGCCGGCTCGAGCGCCGGTTCACGCTCGACCATCCGGCGCGCGTGCGCGCGGCCGCTTCGAAACAGCGCCGCGAGGACCAAGAAGACCAGCAGCTGCAGCACAAGACGCGCCTGATTGTCCGCTGCATACTCACGAAAATCCTTGGCGTCCGACCGAAACTCATCTTTCACGTGAAACAGAAGGCGACCGCGGGTCCGGCCCGACAAGTCAATCGCCCAGACCGGATGGCTGTCCCGGACCAGGATCTTTCCCACAGTCTGCTTGCGATACGCGGTGAGACGGCTCATCGCATCATCCACGAGTGCCAGCTCACGCGTGACCTTATCCTGCATCGCCAGGATCTCGGCCCTCCACTTATCGACGCTCTTTTGCGTTGCGGAAATGGCCGCAAGACTCTCTTGCACCCGGTCGAGAACGGGATCCGGCGCGGCTGAAGCGCGTGCGTCTTCCTGGGTGCGTCGCCAAAGGTCCCGGCGCCTGCCAAGCTCGCCGACCAGATCCTCGAGCCGCTTCGCTTGGTCGGTGAGCAAGTTGTTGCTGGTCGCGATATCGCTGCGGGTGCGCGCCCAGGTGCGCAGGAGCGCCTCCAGCACGTGGAGCTGCGGCCCTTGCTCGAGCGTGCGGTCCATATCGGCGAGCTGCTCGGCGTCCCGATCGCTGAGGTCTGGAATGCTCTCCTCAATCGCCTTGATCTGCGGGCTAGGTGTTAGCCCCGCCTCCACCGAACGGAGATACGTCGAGAGCTCCTCTGCGCGACTCGCGATGTCGGGCACGGCGATCGTCGGCGGCAGCTCGGCCGGCGCGCCCGGTGTCGCAGGAGCGGCTCCTTGGGCCGCAGGCGGCGCCGCTTGCGTCGCAGGTATCGCTGCTTGAGAGGGCGGCGGCGCGGCAGGCGCGGGAAGGGGCGTTGCGAGTCCCGCTCCCCAAAGAAGAGCGAGGGCGGCGGCCGCCACGCGGCCGCATCGCCGGTGCACCACGCTAACGCATCTCCGGGGGGGTGTAGTTCTCGGTCACGCGATGGGCGGCGAGAGCGATCAGGGAGTGCGGCATGAGGCGCTGTCCCAGGTGGGCGCGCAGCCAGTTGAACCAGCCAGAAATCACCGAGGGCTGCTGGCCCAGCGCCGCGAGCGCGGTTGCGACGACGTTCGCAGCCGGCTCGGCCGCGTGCGGGAGCTCACCTGCCACATCGTGGAACTCACTTTCCGTAGAGCCCGGCTCCACCACGAGCACATCGATCCCACGTCCACGGAGCTCCGACCAAAGCGCCTCCCCGAACAGGAGGTCGAAGGCTTTGGTGGCGGCGTACACGGCGTGCAAGGGAAGCGGTTGGCGGCCGGCAACCGATCCAGTGATCACGATGGCGCCGCGGCCGCGCTCGAGCATGCGCGGGAGGAGAAGCCGTGTCACGACGACCGGGGTCGTGCAATTGAGTGCCACCATCTCCGCCAGCCGGTCGGCATCCTGCTTGTCGAAGCGGCCCGACAAGCCGAAGCCCGCGTTGTTCACGAGGACACCGACCTCGAGATCGCCCAGCGCCGCGGCGAGCTCCGCCGGTCCCTTCTGCGTCGCCAGGTCGACGGCAACCACACGGGTCGCGACACCGCATTCCTTCTCTAGCTCAAGGGCGAGGGCCCGCAGCCGGTCCTCGCGCCGCGCGGTGAGGACACACGAGAATCCCGCCCGCGCAAGCTGGCGAGCGAACTCGGCGCCGATGCCCGCCGACGCGCCTGTCACGACCGCCCAGCCCGGGTAGCGCTGCGAGAGGGCGGCGGGCTGGCGCTGGAATAGCAAGCGGCTGCGCCAGAGCGCGACGGCGAGCGCGCCCACGAGACCCAGCGCGGCAAGCCCGACGGCCCAGCCACCGAAGCCCGGCGACGTCCGCACACTCCAGATGCACAGACTAAGCGCCACTTGGAGGGCGTACAGCGCCGCCCAGGGGTGCATCCACGGCCGCATGCGCCAGAAGCCGTAGGCGCCAGCGCCATAAATGAACCAGTGAAGCGGCGTCGTGAGCTTGGCAGCCCAGCCATGGAACGCGTAGCCGAGGAACACCTCCGCGTCGCGGGAGACGGGTTTTACGAAGAGGTCCCACGGCTCATAGATGAAAGCCATGTACACACAGAAGATGAGAAGCGCGTTCATCCACCACGGACGGCGCGCGAGTTGCTTTTGCAGCCAATCGCCCATAACGGGGCCTCCGTCGACAAGGACGATTCCACGGTAGCATGGGAAGGGATGCCGCCTGCGAATCCTTTCGATCCGCCGGTCCTGCGCCAGGCCTGGGTGACGGATCGGCATCTCTCGCGCACCGAGTTCCTCAGCGATCTACGGGCGCGGCTCGGGGAGGCGGGCTGGAGCCGCGAGCAGATCGCGAGCCTGCTCTGGCACGGCGGCGTCCACCTCGCAGGCCGCCCCTTCGGCGAGGAGGCCCTCCCCCACGAGGTCGAAGCGTGCACCTCGGCCGTGGTGTACGCCTTCGCATTCGAGCCGGCGCCGGTGCCACTGCCGGAAAGCGCGATCTTGCTGGATGCCTCGGGCGTTGTTGCCGTCAACAAGCCGGCGTGGATCACCGTGCAGGGGACACGCGCGAGTCAGCGGGTCTCGTTGGAAGCGGCGCTGCGCGAGCGGCTCCGCTGCAGGGCGCTCACTGCGGTCCATCGCCTCGACCGCGAAACGAGCGGTGTCGTGCTCTTCGCGCGCAGTCGCGAGAGCGCCGCGCACCTCGGCCGCGAGCTCGCGAGCGGGCGTCTGCGCAGGCGCTATCTCGCACTGGTATCGCCTCGACCGCAGCAGAGGAACTGGGAAGTGAGCGGCTTTCTCGCGCGCGCTCTGCACCCGACGAGATTCCGCTTCGCACTCTACGATGCCCAAGGCGCGGGTCGCAGGGCGAGCCACACCCGCTTTGTCCGACTGGGAACGCGCGATGGCAAAACCCTTGTGCTCGCCGAGCCTGTGACGGGGCGCACCCATCAGATCCGGGTGCACCTCGCCCACCGCGGGACCCCGATCGTCGGTGACACGCTCTATGGCGCCGCTGCGGAGCTTGCACCGCGGGATTTCCTGCCGCGCACCCAGCTTCACGCGATCTGGCTGCGCGCGCGCATCGACGCTACGCCCGGGGCGGCGCCGATCGAGCTCGCGGCACCCGCCCCGCACGACTTCGCGCCGGCGTTCGCGCGGCCGCCCGCGCCGCGCTGGGCTCGCGCCCAGACCCTCCCATTCCCCTAACGAGTACGTTCACAAGCTGCGCCACGCGGCGCCGATAGGCGAGCGGCGTGAGCGTGGCGGCGCCCGCCGTTTCGAGTCCCTTCGCGCTGTCAACAATGAGTTCCGCGGCCGCTCCCGTGGTCAGACCCGCTGCGGCGGGGGCGAGCTCGCCGCGCTGCGCGGCGTCGTCGATCACGCCCCGCAAGATCTTCAGGTAGCGGCGGCGCGCGGCTTCCGAAATATCGCCACACAGACGACTGTTCTCGTCGAGAATCTCGCCGACGTGGGCAGAGCCGCGGGCGATCTCGAAGAAGCTCCCAAGCTTGGCTTCGAGGATCTGCGCGATGCGCGCCTCAATCCCTCCCCCCGCAAGCGCGGCGCCGGCAGCGGCGCGCAAGGCGCGTTCGTGCATCACGCTCGCGGCGGCCCGAAAAATGGCCTGCTTGTTCGGGAAGTGGAGATACACCGCCGGCCGCGAGATGCCGGCCTCGCGGGCGATGTCGCCGAGGGAGGTACGCCGGAAGCCGTAGCGCGCGAACCGTTCGAACGCCGCCGCCACGATCAACAGTTCCTTCTCACCGCGCCGCCCCACCCTGAGTCCTTCCCGAAGTACAGAGTTGACATTCTACATCCAAAACGTCAGGGTGAACGAATCGGGAGGGTCATGAGCCGAATTTTTGGACCCGTCCGTCAGAACGGCTACGTGGTGCGCGACGTCGAAGCCGCGATGCGCCACTGGACGCAGGTTCTCGGCGTCGGGCCTTTCTTTTACTTTGAAAAGGTGCCGATCCAGGACTTCCGGTACCGCGGCGTGCCCTCGCCGCTCTCGGTCAGCATTGCCCTCGCCAACTCCGGGTCGCTCCAGATTGAACTCATCCAGCAGCGCAATGACGCACCCTCGACCTACCGTGATTTTCTCGCGGCGGGGCACGAGGGCTTGCAGCATGTGGCCTATTGGACAAAGTCGTTCGATGAGGACATGGAGCGCGTCCTCAAGCTCGGCTACGAGGTCGGACAGTCAGGCAGCATCGGCGGAGCGAACGGGCGCTTTGTGTACCTGCTGACCGAGGGGCATCCCGGCACAATCGTCGAACTTTCGGAAGTGAGCGGTGCCAAGGGGCGGTTCTTCGAGCACATCGCCGAGGTCGCGCGGACCTGGGAGGGCTCTGAACCGATTCGTAGGATGTAGCGTGTCCGCAGGCGGCAGCGCGGTGGTTCGAAAGCTCCCTCGGAGGGACGACCCTGCGGATCACATCCGGGCTACCCTTCTCGCATCGGAGAAAGTCGAACGCGGAAGCGATCGGCCTTCCCCTTCGCGCTCGCCGCTGCGCGGAGCACGCCGCCTCGTCGCCGTTCGGTCCGCGTCGTCCGCGAATCTTGCGATGCGCCGCGTTCCGGAGGTTGTGGCGTCATTCCATGGCGCGCGGAGCCTGTGGGACGCTCTCCCATTGCTCCGGGTCATGGCCGAAGAAAAGTCGGGCGCCGGCGTTCTCCAGCGCGCGCAGCCGCCGCAGCGACGCCAGCATCTGCTCGCGGTCATGCGCGAAGGGGGGCAGCTCGAGTCGGTCCAGCGTGCGGCGCAAATAGCAGGCGTCGGCGGTCAAAATGATCTTACCCTTTGGCAGCCGCACGCGCAGCGACTGGTGCCCGGGGGTGTGGCCAGGGGTCGGGAGGCACAGGACGCTCCCATCCCCGAACAGATCGTGCTCCCCGCTGACCGCGATGATCTCGTGCCCGAGGTCATAGTCACGCGGGTCATAGAAGTTCGCGCGCACGAGATCTGGATCGCGGCCCGCCTGCCATTCCGTTTGTTGGACCACGAGCCTCGCGTTGGGAATCTGCGCGATGCCGCCCGCGTGATCAAAGTGAAGGTGGGAGGTCACGATGAAATCGACGCGAGCGGGAGCGAGATCAACCTCCGCGAGGCGGCCCGCCACCTCTTGTCCAGGCGCGAACTCGACCGTCCAGGTTGCGGCGAGCGCTCCCAGCCGCTCGGCCGGGTCGCGTTGCATCCCCGCATGGAGTCCGGTGTCGAAAAGTGCGGTGCCTCGTGGGTGCACGACGAGAAAGCAGGGCACCGGGACGCGGATCCGGCCGCGCTCCCCGGCCACGAAGTTGCCCAGGCTGCCGGTCAGCCAGCCGCAGGTGAATGCCTGCAGGCGGATCGACATGTCGGCCTCCTCGCCCCGCACCCTATCAGCCACGGAGTAACGGGTCGAGCGACTCGAACACAAGGGGGAAATCTCATGACGGAAAGGATCTCTCACGCCGTGCTCATCACGGGCTGCTCGACGGGGATTGGCCGGGCCACCGCGGAGCGTCTTGCACGAGGCGGCCATACGGTCTACGCCACAGCGCGTCGGCCCGATTCGATCCAGGACCTCACGCGCCACGGTTGCCGAGTCCTGGCCCTCGACGTATGCGACGAGAGCTCGATGCGCGCCGCGGTAGAAGCGGTGGAAAAAAGCGAGGGCGCCGTCGGCGCGCTGGTGAACAATGCGGGCTACGGATCGGAGGGGCCCTTCGAAGAGGTCCCCATGGAGGAGGTACGCCGGCAGTTCGAGACCAATGTCTTCGGTCTCGTTCAGCTCACGAAACTCGTCCTCCCCGGCATGCGCAGGCAGCGCCTTGGCCGGATCGTGAACCTAAGCTCGATGGGCGGGCGCATGACCCTGCCGGGCGGTGCCTTCTACCATGCCACCAAGTACGCGGTGGAGGCCCTCTCCGATGCGCTGCGCTTCGAGGTCTCGGGCTTCGGCATCTCCGTCGTCCTGATCGAGCCCGGGCCGATCAAGACGGAGTTCGGCCCGACCGCGCTGGAGAAGATCCGCTCCCTCGGAACGCCCGACTCGCCCTATGCGAAGTTTCGCGAGGTGCTCGCTCATCATCTCGACTACGCCGGCCCGATCGGAGCACTCGCCGGCACCCCGGAAGGGGTGGCCAAGGTCATCGAGCGGGCGATCACGGCACGGCGTCCGCGCGCGCGCTATCCCGTGACGCTGGCGGCACGCGGATTCATGGGCGCCCGCCGCTGGCTCGGAGCACGTGGCTTCGACGCTATTCTCCGCACGCAGTTCCCAACCCCTGGGAGGTGATCTCATGCTCCCGACCTTGCCCTTCGGACGAACAGGCCATCAAAGCACGCGCATCCTCTTTGGTGCAGCCGCGCTGGCGAGCGTCTCTCAGGAGGCGGCCGATCGCGGGCTCGCGCTCCTGCTTGAATCAGGCGTAAATCATATCGACACCGCGGCCTCGTACGGCGATGCAGAGCTGCGGATCGGCCCTTGGATGCGCGAGCACCGCCATCGCTTCTTTCTCGCCACCAAGACCGGCGAGCGGACCTATGAAGCCGCGCGCGCACAGATTCGCCGCTCCCTCGAACGTCTGCGGGTGGACCAGCTGGATCTTCTTCAACTACACAATCTTGTGAAGGAGGAGGAGTGGAAGTTGACGATGGGCCCGGACGGCGCGCTGCGCGCCGCCGTCGAGGCGCGCGAAGAGGGGCTCGTGCGGTTTCTCGGCGTGACCGGCCACGGCACCCGAGTCGCCAGCATGCACATGCGCAGCCTCGAGCGTTTTGATTTCGACTCCGTCCTCTTGCCCTACAACTTCTCAATGATGCAGGACGCCGAGTACGCGGAGCAGTTCGAGTCGCTGCTCGCGCTCTGTCGCAAGCGCAACGTGGCAGTGCAGACCATCAAATCCATCGCGCGCCGACGCTGGGAGGACGGTACCAAGCCACGGACGACGACTTGGTATGAGCCGCTCGAGAACCAGGCCGACATCGACCGCGCCGTGCACTTTGCCCTTGGCAGGCCGGGGGTCTTCGTCAACACCGCGAGCGATCTTGGCCTCCTGCCGCCAATGATCGAAGCGGCGCGCCGCTACGAGCGTGCGCCGAACGAGGCGGCGCTCCGCGCCGACGCGCAGCGGCTCGCGATCGCGCCGCTTTTCGTGCGAGGCTACTCGGCTCGGCTGTAGCGCCGCGTTACGCCTCGAGCTTCATCGCTCCCATCATCGCACGCACTCGCGCGTGGAAATCGTAGGGGTAGACGAGCGGGAGCGCGGAAACGGCGTCGAGCTTTTTTCGCGTAGCTTCGTCGAGGACGAGATCCGCCGCGCCGAGATTGTCCTCAAGCTGCTCGAGCGTGCGCGCCCCGAAGATCGGCGAGGTCACGCCGGGCTGACCCGCGCACCAGGCCAGGGCAACCTGGCTCGGGGTCTTTGCGATCGCCTTCGAGAGCTCGACCACGGTTTCGGCGACTGCAAGGTTGTGCTCTTCAGAACTGCGTTCTCGGTTCATGGAGTCAACGGCTGCGCGAGTGCCCGCAGGGGCCGCCGCGCCGCGACGCACCTTCCCTGTGAGCAAGCCGCCCGCGAGCGGGCTCCAGGGAATCACGCCGATTCCCTCCTCACGACACAGTGGCAGATGCTCGCGCTCGATCTCCCGACACACGAGCGAGTACTGGGGTTGGAGGCAGTCGTAGCGTGCGATTCCCAGCTCGCGTGCGAGAGCCGTGGCTTTCATCACTTGCCACGCGGAATAGTTCGAGCAGCCGAGGTAGCGGACTTTGCCCGCGCGCACGCAGTCGTCGAGGGCACGCAGTGTCTCGTCGAGAGGCGTAGTCGGGTCGTAGGCGTGGACCTGGTAGAGGTCGACGAAGTCGGTGCCGAGGCGGCGCAGGCTTGCATCAATTCCGTCCAGGATGTGCCGGCGTGAAAGACCAAGATCGTTGGGCCCAGATCCCATGGGTCCGGCAACCTTGGTGGCGAGCACGACTTGGTGACGCCTTTCGCGAATCGCGCGGCCCGTGATTTCTTCCGAGACGCCGTTTGAGTACACATCTGCGGTATCGATGAAGTTCCCGCCGGCGTCGAGGAAGCGGTCGACGATCTTGCGGGACATGGCCTCGTCGCAGCCCCACTCCTTGTTGCCAAACGTCATCGTACCGAGACAGAGATTCGAGACTTTGAGCCCGGTGCGGCCCAGCTTGCGGAGCTTCATGAGGATCCTCCCGTGGGGCAGTCTACCTCGGACATGAGGGAAATCGTAGAGCGTCCTCGGAGGAGAGAGAGCGCGCGCGGGAGCCATGCGACGGTTCGGAGCTCGCAGGCGCAAGGCGGACGCTGGATCCTTCTGCAACGCTACCCGAAGACGATCCCAACGACGCCGGCCCCGATAACGATCCACGCCGGGTTGAGACGAACCGCGAAGAGAAGGAGTGCACTCGCCGTCGCAATGAGCGCGGTCGGGAAATCGACGATCGCGCTGCGGAGAAGCTGCCACGTCACGAACGCGAGCAGTGCGAGCGATGCCACGTTCAAGCCGTCGAGCAGAGCCGCAGCGCTTTGCGAGGCGCGCAGACGGGGTACCAGAGGAGCGCTCACCGCCACGAAGAAAAAGGCAGGCAAGAAGATGCCGATCGTGGCAAGAAGCGCCCCTTTCACCCCCCCAAGCACGTATCCGATGAAGGTCGCGGTGGTAAAGACCGGCCCCGGGGTGAGTTGGCCGGCCGTGACCGCATCGAGCAGCTGGCTGCTTGTGAGCCAATGCCAGCGCTCCACGAGGTCCGCCCGCAGGAAGGCAAGAAGCACGTAGCCGCTCCCGAAGAGAACCGAGCCGACCTTCAAGAAAAACAGAAAGAGGCCGGCCATCGTGAAAGGCGCAGCCGCGGTGACAACGCCTGCGCCGCTGGCACCGAGACTCAAAGCGCCCGCCGTGGCGCCCATCTTTCTCGTCTTTTCTTCGCGCGTACGAGCACGCGAACCAAGCTGTACACCTGCCACAAGAGCGGGGGTTGCAAACAGGACGACGAGCTCGTCGATGCCGGCCGCCGCCGCCGTGAGTGCGACAAGGGCCGCCGCTGCGAGGAATCTTGATCGCACTGCAGCGCGACCAAGACGCCAGAGCGCCTGGGCCACGACCGTGATGATGGCCGGTTTCGCGCCATAGAAGAAGGCCGTCATCTGCGGGAGCGCGCCGAAGCGCACATAGGCCCAGGCCAGGCCCAGCGTCAGGAGCGCCGCAGGAAGGATGAACGCGCTGCCGGCCACGAGGACCCCTGCGAGGCCCGCCCGGCGATATCCGATATGGATCGCCATCTCCGTCGAGTTGGGCCCCGGGATGAGATTCGCCGCCCCCATCATGTCGAGGAACTCTTCGGGGGTGAGCCAGCGACGTCGACGAACGACCTCACTCTCCATGACCGCGATGTGGGCAGCCGGACCACCGAATGCGGTAGAGCCGAGACGTAGGAATAGGGCGGCGAGCTCACGCAACGCGGCTCGCCTCGCTAAGGACTGCCCCTCCTCGTCAGGCTTCGTGCTTCATCCTCCGGGCGGAAATCCAGGCATCGAGGGACCAAGGACCAGGTCCCACGAGGAGCAGGAAGAGGGCACCAAGTAGCATCGCGTAGTCCGTGCGCGCCTCATGGGCCATGCTCCAGAATCCGCTCGCAAGGAGAATCGGCATCTTCGTGGTTGCAATCGCGACGATCATGACGGCGAGCAGCGGGACTGCCGTGAGCCTTGTGAAAAGACCCAGCACAATGCAAAGACCGCATCCGATTTCGACGCTGCCGACGAAGGGCGCCATCACTTCGGGAAATGGGATTCCAATCTTTGTGAAGCGCCCGACGCCGAGCGCATCGGGAAACAGGAACTTCTGTAGCCCTTCGGACACGAAGATGGCGCCCACCATGGCCCGGACCAAGAAGACGCTCGCCGGAACTTCGCCGGGGCGCATGATTTGCCTCCCTCCGCGAGCGCTGCGGATCAAAGGAGACTACAGCCGCGCGTCGCGCCCGTATGGTGAACGAACCAAAAACAGAGAATATGGCAGGCTCTTGGGAGGTTCGGCGGTCGACCGGAGGCGGACGGCCTGAGGGGGGAGGGGATCCGTGCGCGCCGGCCGGCTTCCTCCTCCTCCTTGACCTCCACACCCGAGCCGTGAGCTCGGCCAGCGCAGATCGCACAGCGCCGGAGGGCCGCGCTCCCCGCGGAGCCTCCACCGTTCGCAAGGTCCGAGGGTGGGATTCCGAGCGGTCCCGCACGACCGGCCCTGCGGAGCGCGAGGCGCGTCATCTTCTCGTATCTAGTCCTTGCCGATGGAGATCGCCTGTCGCGGGCAGAGACGGACTGCCTCCTCGAGCTTCTTGCGTAGGTTCTCGCCGGGGTGCTCGATCAGGATATGGAGCATGTCGTTGTCATCTACACGGAAGATCTCGGGCGCTGTGGCCATGCACACCGCGTTGGCCTCGCAGAGGTCGAAGTCGACGATCACCTTCATGGGATGGGCCCTCCGTAGGGCATGGTAACGAAAGATCAGTCAAGACTGAACCGCACCGGCATGGATTTGATTCCGTTGATGAAGTTCGAGCGCAGGCGTCGGACCGGCCCGGCAAGCTCGATCTCGGAGAGTTGACGCAAGAGCTCCTCGAACATGATCCGGATCTCGAGCCGCGCGAGCTGAGAGCCAAGGCAAAAGTGTTCACCGATTCCGAAGGAAAGGTGGTCATTGGGCGTTCGCCCGATGTCGAAGCGCTGCGGATCGCTGAAGACATCCTCGTCCCGGTTGGCGGAGGGGTAGAACATCACGACTCGCTCCCCCGCTGCGATGCGCTGACCGCGGATCTCCGTAGCCTCGGTAGCCGTGCGCCGGAAGTGGGCAACCGGCGTCACCCAGCGCAGCATCTCCTCCACCGCGGTCGGGAGAAGCGACCGATCGCTCTGAAGGCGGTGCAGCTCGCGAGGGTGCTGGAGCAGGGCAAGCATGCCCCCTGAGATCAAGTTTCGCGTCGTCTCGTTGCCCGCCACGGCGAGCAGCAGGAAAAAATTGTTGAACTCCATTTCCGAGAGCTTCTCGCCTTCGACTTCGGCGTTCACGAGAAGGCTCACGATATCCTCCCGCGGACTCACACGGCGAGCTGAAGCGAGCTGGTTTGCATAGAGCCACATCTCCGTGGCCGCGATCTTCCCATCCTCGGGAGAGGTCTGAAACTCGGGATCATCAAATCCGATCAGGCGGTTCGAGAGATCAAAGATTCTGCCGCGCTCCTCATCCGGTACGCCGAGAAACTCCGCGATCACCTGAAGCGGCAGCTCGGCGGCGACCTCCTTCACGAACTCGCACTCGCCCTTGTGCGCGATCTCCTCGACGATGCGGCGAGCGATCTGGCGGATGTGAGGCTCGAGGCGCGAGATCGTGCGCGGCGTAAACCCGCCCGACACGAGTCTGCGGTACTTGCTGTGCCGCGGTGGATCCATGCCGAGCATCATGGTCTGGATCATGGGGAGCTCCTCCGGCGCGATCGCCTGCAAATTGATGCCTTGCATGGAGGAGAACACGAAGGGATGCTTGGACACGTGCATCACGTCGGCGTGCTTCGAGATCACCCAGAATCCTGTTCCATTGGGCTCCGGATGCCGGTAGACGGGCGCCTCTCGTCGCAGCGTCGCGAAGGCGTCGTGCGGAAAGCCGCGCGTGGCGAAGGCGTCCAAGTCCAAGAGATTGATTTGATCCATGCGCATGGCGTCTCCGATCTCCTTCGAATCCAAGAGCTCCCGTTGGCCGCGCCTTTCTAAGCCGCGGATTCCTTTGCGCGGCGTCCCGCTGCTGCACCGCGCGGGTGCGCCTTGAGTTGCTCCTTGCTGAGGGCATGCACGAACCTGCGGCGCGGACCGCGAGGCTCCCCGCTCCGCAGGGCTTGCCTTCGACGCGCTTGTCCGTCCACTTGAGCAGCGTCTTGTCGGTTGCAAGCGAGCGGGGCGCAGCTCGCCACGCCGCCCGAGCCCTCGCCCGCAGGAGACCCCGGCGCAGAGAGCCAAGAGGCGCCGAGCGACCCGAAACGCGCCAGCGCCTACCGGCTCCCGCGATTCGTCCGTTTACATCGAAAGTAGAACGTGTTTCAATAATCACCCGAGTCGAGATCGCGCCCTTGGATGGCCGCAGGAGGCATGGCATGGCCGACACTTCGCAGCAGACGACCGGCACGCAGGGCGCGGCGCCCCACCTGCTGGTCGAGCGAGAAGGACCTGTCGTCGTCGTCACCATGAACCGGCCCGAGCGCAAAAATGCATTCTCGAGCGAAATGCTGGTGCGCATGGCCGAGGCGTGGCGAATGATCGACGTCGAAGAGGACGTACGCGTCGCCATCCTGACCGGTGCCGGGGGAACCTTCTGTGCAGGCGCCGATCTCAAGGCGATGGCCGGCGGCCATCAACGGGACGAGTGGAGCAAGCGCTTTGACGAAGATGCCGATCTCCAGTGGAAGGGGCTGCTCCGGCACTATCGCCTCAAGAAACCCCTCATCGCAGCGGTCGAAGGCTACGCGGTGGCCGGGGGAACCGAGATCTTGCAAGCGACAGACATCCGTGTTGCGGGTGCCAGTGCGACCTTCGGGGTCGCCGAGGTACGGCGCGGTCTGTTTCCGGTGGGCGGCTCGACCGTACGTTTGCGCCGGCAGATCCCGTACACCCACGCCGCGGAGATCCTGCTCACAGGACGCATGGTTCCCGCCGAGGAGGCCTTGCGCATAGGATTGATTGGGCGCGTGGTGCCCGATGGCCAGGCCCTCGCGGAGGCGCGGAAGATCGCGGAGCAAATCGCCGAAAACGGCCCGCTCGCGGTGCAAGCCGTCCTGCGTTCGCTGCGTGAGACGGAAGGCATGACCGAGCTCGACGCTCTCCAGCATGAGCTCAAGATCGGTATCCCGGTCTTTGCGACCGAGGACGCGCGCGAGGGGCCGCGCGCCTTCGCCGAAAAGCGCAAGCCCCAGTTCAAGGGTCGCTAGCGGGTCAAAGTTCGCTCGCGCCCGCGGCTGCCGAGCTCTCATAGATCTTCGGCTTCCGGCCGGTGGCGCGCTCGAAAGCCTGCGTCACACCCTCCCGGAACGCTGGCACGGCATCGGCACGCACCAGATTCACGGTGCAACCGCCGAAGCCTCCTCCGGTCATCCGCGCTCCGAACACGCCTTCGAGCGGGGCGGCTGCGTCGACGAGCACGTCCAGCTCGCGACAGCTCACCTCGTAGGCGTCGCGCAGGCTGGCGTGTGAAGCCGCCATCAGGGGATTGAGGGCTGCGAGGTCGCGACGCTCGAGCGCGGCCGCGGCCTCGAGTGTGCGCTGGTTCTCAGAGACGACATGGTGGCAACGGGCGAAAACGACGGGCGGGATCCGGCCGCGGTTTTCCTCGAGCGTTTCGAGCGTCGCGTCCCGCAGCGCTCGCACCCTCGGGTTTACCTCGGCAAGCGCGCGGACGCCTTGTTCGCACTGCGCGCGCCGGGCGTTGTACTCCCCTGAGGCCAGAGCGTGCCGCACTCCGCTGTTGCAGATCACAAGCCTCACAGCGTCGGGGATCGGCACGGCGCGCCCTTCGAGCGCGCGGCAATCGATGAGGAGTGCGTGCCCCGCCTGCGCGAGGCGGGACACGAAGGGATCCATGATGCCGCACAGGGTCCCGACGAACTCGTTCTCCGCGCGCTGACAGAGTCTCGCGGTCTCAATCGGCCGAAGCTCGAGACCCGCGACCGCGATCAGCGCGAGAGCCGTCGCCACCTCGAGGGCTGCCGACGAGGACAGACCCGCCCCGGGCGGAACCTCGCCGTAGAGGAGCAGGTCTGCGCCTGTGAGCGCATGACCGTCGCGCGCGAGCGTCGCTGCCACGCCGAGCGGGTAGTCGCTCCAGTGGCCCCGTCGGCGCGGTGCGCCCTCGCCAAAATCAAAGGTCACCGTCTCGCCGAGGTTTTCGGAATGGATCCGCAGGCAGCGGTCTTTGCGCCTTGCCGCGGCGGAAAAGGTCTGGAAATCGATGGCGGCGGGCAAGACGAACCCGTCGTTGTAGTCGGTGTGTTCGCCAATCAGATTCACGCGACCTGGAGCGCGAAACAGGCGCGCCTCGCCGCCGAACAGGCGCTGGAAGCGATCTCGAAGCTCGGCGGGATCCATCCCCGCTGCATAGCAAACGGATTCGTTAGAGTGGCCGGATGCCGCTCTTTGTCTTGATCGGGCATGACGGTCCGCGCGGCCTGGAGCTGCGAGAACGTCATCGCGACGCCCACCTTGCGAAGCTCGCACCGCTGGACGCGGCGGGCAAGGTCGTCCACGCGGGCCCGCTCCTCGGGGAGGACGGAACGCCCGTCGGCAGCCTCGTCGTGTTCGAGGCACCGAGCCTTACCGAGGCAAAGTCTTTCGCCGCCGCAGACCCATACGTCGTTTGTGGGGTGTTCGAGCGCTACGAAGTGCGCGAGACCCGCGTCGTCTTCCCGCGGCCTCGCGTCTAGCGACGAAGCCCGTACTCCGTGAGCCTCTGCTCGAGAAGCGCGACGCGGTCGTTGCCCCAGAACTGCTCCCCGCGCACGATGAAGAGCGGTACGCCGAACACGTGGTCTGCGTGTCCTTCGGCCACCGCGGCCTCGAGCGCCGCGGCGCCCTCGCCCGCCAAGTAGCTCGCATAGGCCTCGGCCGAATGACCGAGTTCGGCGACGAGCCCCGCGACCTGCTCGGGGCGGTCGATCTCGAGCCGCCGCTCGAAGAAGCGACGATAGACCTCCTCGGTGTAGGCACGAAAAAAGCCTTCGCGCTGCGCGAAGAGGCCACCGACCAGCGCGGGCGAGGAGTCGTAAATCTTCCGCGGACCCATGATCTTGAAGCCACCGCGCTGGTTGGCGAAGCGGCGGGCGTCGGCGTACGAGTACTGCGCCTTCCAGTCCGAGTAGATGCTGCGCTGGCCGGGCCCTTTGAGGCGCAAAAGATAAGGAATCCAGCGTAGGGAGACCTGAAAGCGCTCGGGTAGATCCCACGCGAGCTGGCTCGCGAGGTACGCGAACGGGCTCTTGTAATCGAAGTAAAGCTTGAGCGGCTCCAGCACGAGCCGAGGCTATGCGATTCCCGACGCGGGCGCCTCGGCGAGGCGGACGCCGAGTTGCTCGAGCTGGCGACTCGCGCAGCCAAGAGTCAGTTCGATCTGCTTCGACCACAGGTAGTAGCGGTGGATGGGATAGTCGATATCGACGCCGATCCCGCCATGCAGGTGCTGCGCGGCGTAGCCGACGGCGTGCCCCCCCTCCGAAGCCCAGAACTTCGCGACGGCGACGGCGTCTTCAGCGGAAAGGCCTTCGGCGAGGCGCCAGACCGCCTGCTGTGTCGTCAGCCGGATCGCCTCGAGGTCGATGAAGGCGTCGGCCGCGCGCTGGCCAACCGCCTGGAAGGTCGCAATGGCGCGGCCGAACTGCTCACGGCCCGTGGTGTAGTGGGCGGTGATGCGAAGCGCGCGCTCGGAGACACCGACCTGGATGGCACACAGTGCTGCGGTCGCGCGCTGTTCGAGCCAGCGGACAAGGGCCGCGCCGGAGCTCGGATCGCCGAGCAGGTCCGCCCCAGCGACCACCGCTCCCTCGAGCGTGAGCTTGGCCTGCGGCTCGTGATTTGTGGCGTGCTGGAGTTCCAGGGTGACGCCGCGCGCCTCGGGATCGAGCAGGAAGACGCCGACCCCTCCCCCCTCAGTGCGGGCAGGAACCAGAATCCGCCGGGCGATGTGTCCGGCCGACACGCACAGCTTCGTACCGTCGAGCCGGAACCCACTGCCGTCCCGGCGCGCCGTGGTCGAGGGTCGCGCCAGGTCGTCGGAGCCTGGCTCCAAGAGTGCGGCCGACAGGAGCGCCTCGCCGGCGACCACAGCGGGCAGCAGCCGACGCTGCTGCTCAGCGCTCCCAAACTTCGACAAAGGGAGCGCGCCCAGGACGAGGGTGGGCCATGCCGGCACGGGCGCGACAGTGCGCCCCACTTCCTCGAGCAAAATGCACAGCTCGAGGAAACCCATCCCCATGCCACCGTACTCTTCGGAGATCGCGACGCCGAGCAGGTTCGCCTTCGCGAGCTCGGCCCACAGCTCGCGGTCCACGCGATCCGCGGTCGCCTCAACCTGCTTCAGGCGCTCATGGGTCGCGCGGTCCTCGAGGATCTTTCGTGCGAGTTCGCGCAGGGACTGTTGGTCCTCGCTATACGCAAAGTCCATCGCCTATCGCCCCCGCGGCATCTGGAGGCCCGCTGCAGCGATGATCTCGCGCTGCACCTCGTTCGTGCCGCCGCCAAAGGTGAGGATCAGCGTGGTGCGGTACATGCGCTCCACGCGTCCGCGCAGCACCGCGTCCGGCGAGCCCGCCCGCAGAGCGCCTTGCGCGCCGAAGGTCTCGAGGAGCAGCCGGTAGGCCTCGACATAGAACTCGGTCGCAAAGACTTTGGTGGCGGACGCATCCGCGGGATGCAAGCTGCCGCGCGTCATGCACCAGGCCTGCTTCCAGTTCATGAGCTTCAGGACCTCGAGCTTGGCATGCACCCGTGCGAGATTCGCGCGCACGAACGGCTGATCGATCACACGACGACCGTCCGCCAGCTTGGTCTTTTGTGCCCATCCCCTGGATTCCTCGAAGAGCCTCTCCAACGAGCCGTGTGGCGAGAGCGAGACGCGCTCGTGATTGAGCTGGTTCACGATCAGCGACCAACCCTCGTTCTCCTTGCCGATGAGGCATGACGCAGGTACGCGCACGTTCTCGTAGTACGTGGCGTTGGTGCGCACCCCACCCATGGTCCAGATCGGTGTCAGCTTGAAGCCCGGTAGCTGCGTCGAGACCATGAGCATGGAAATGCCTCGGTGCTTCGGCGCGTCGGGATTTGTTCTTGCGGCAAGCCAGATGTAGTCGGCGTAGTCAGCAAGGCTCGTGAAGACCTTGCTGCCGTTAATCACATACTCATTGCCATCGCGCACAGCGCGGGTGGTCAGCGACGCGAGGTCGGTACCCGCGCCGGGCTCGGAGTAGCCGATCGCGAAGTGGATCTCGCCTCGCAGAATGCGGGGGAGAAACTCCCGCCGCTGTTCGTCGGTCCCGAAGCGCGCGAGGGTCGGGCCCACGGTGTTGAGGGTCAGGAAAGGCAACGGGAAGCCTGCGCGCTGCACCTCATCAGAGAAAATGAACTGTTCGATCGGCGTGCGTCCCTGACCTCCCCACTCCTTCGACCAGCCGATCCCGAGCCAGCCGTCGGCGCCCATCTGACGCAGGGCCTTCCTGTAGAGCGGGCCTCCGCCCTCGCTGCCCGAGATCTCCTGCAGGAGCTCCGGGGTCATCATGCCGGCGAAGTAGGTACGCAGCTCTTCCCGCAGCGCGCGCTGCTCGGGGCTGTAGTCGATGTACATGGGGGATCTCCCGGGATCGCCAGATTTTTGAAACGTGTATCATTTTTGAGGGTGCTGAGCAATAATCGTCTCGGGAGGCGCCCATGCGGATCGGAATTTTCGCCCCGCTCGCGAGCCCGCTTGCAACGCCCTCGTACGTGCGCGCCCTCGCAGAGGGCGCCGAGGAGCGAAACTTCCACTCGCTCTGGCTGCCCGAGCACGTTGTACTCTTTGACGAGTACGTCTCGCGTTACCCCTACTCGCCCGACGGCCGAATTCCCGCCGGCGGCGAGAACGGGCTGCTCGACCCGTTGGCCGCGCTCGGCTTCCTAGCCGCCGCGACACGCCGAATCCGGATCGGCACCGCCGTCTGCCTCGTCCCGCAGCGCAACCCGGTGTATACGGCCAAGGAGATCGCGACGCTGGACGTCCTCTCCGGCGGGCGCGTGGACTTTGGCGTGGGCGTCGGCTGGCTTGCAGAGGAGTTCGCGGCCTTGGGTGTCCCCTTCGAACACCGCGGCGCTCGCTGCCGTGAGTACATGCGGCTGATGCAAACTCTCTGGCGCGATCCCGTGTCGCAATTCCGAGGCGAGTTCTACGAGCTCGCGCCTTGCCGACAGTTCCCGAAGCCCGTCCAGAAGCCTCATCCCCCGATCCATTTCGGCGGCGAGAGCGACGCTGCGCTGCGGCGTGTCGCGGAGCTTGGCCAGGGCTGGCATCCCTTCCACCAGGAACCGCAGTTCATCGCCGAGCGCATCGGGACCCTCGAGAAGCTGCTGGGAGCGCGAGGACGCAAGCGTTCGGAGATCGAGGTCACCATCTGCCCGTACCTGCGACCGATCTCACTCGACCTCGTGAAGCGTTACCGCGACGCGGGAGTCGACCAGGTGACGGTGATGCCACTCGCCGGCGACGTGCCGGGCCTCGAGAAGATTCTCGACTCGTTGGCCTCGCAGATCGTTCAGCCCGCCGAGGCGCTCTAGATGCGCGGGTGCCAGAGACGAAGAAGGCGCAGCGATGGACCTCCATGACTCCCCCGGCGAGGCTGCATTTCGGGCCGAGGCACGGGCCTTCCTCCGCGAGCACGCACACGAGGGGAAGCTCGACTACTACGAGGAAGAGATCTCCACGCCCGAAATCTTGACGGCGGCCAAGCGCTGGCAGCGCAGGCTCTTCGAATCTGGCTGGGCTGCACTCAACTGGCCAAAGCGCTACGGCGGGCGCGAACTCGGGCCCGTCGAGCTCATCATCTGGAACCAGGAGCTCGGTCGCGCCGGGGTGGGCGAGTCGCTGTTTGTGGTAGGGATCGGCATGGCCGGGCCGACCCTCATCGCCCACGGCAGTGAGGAGCAGAAAGTGCGGTTCCTCCCTCCCATGCTTCGGGGTGACGAGGTCTGGTGTCAGCTCTTCAGCGAGCCGGGTGCAGGCAGTGACCTGGCTTCGCTCGCAACGCGCGCCGTCCGGGACGGCGAGCACTGGGTGGTGAATGGTCAGAAGGTGTGGTGCTCCGGGGGCCACTATGCAGACTTCGGAATCCTGCTGGCACGGACCGACCCGAAGGCGCCAAAACACAAGGGCATTACCTACTTCCTGCTCGATATGAAGACTCCTGGCATCGAGATTCGCCCGCTTCGGCAGATGAACGGCAGCGCGCACTTTACGGAGGTCTTCCTCTCCGACGTGCGGGTGCCAGATGCGCAGCGGGTCGGTCCGGCCCACCATGGTTGGTCTTGCGCCATGACGACGCTTCTCCACGAGCGGATGGCGATCGGCGACATCGACCGCATGTTTTCCTTCGACGACCTCGCCACGCATGCGAGGGCGCACCGAGATCGCCTCGATCCCGTGTTGCGCGACGAACTCGCCCGGCTCTACACGTGGGTGCGGTCTCTCGAGCTCCTGAACGCGCGCGTCATCTCGAAACTCGGACGCGGCTTTATGCCCGCGGCAGAAACCTCCGTGATGAAGCTCGCCATCGCGCGCATCCTGTCGAAGTCCGCCGACCTCGGACTTCGCCTGCTCGGCCCCGAGGCCTTGCTGCGCAAAGGCCCCTGGCAAAACCAGTGGCTGTTCGCCCCTTCGATGCACATCGCGGGGGGAACGGACGAGATCCAAAAGAACATCGCCGCCGAACGCGTGCTCGGGCTGCCGCGCGAGCCGCTCGACCCGCGCAGCGTGCCCTTCGAGGACCTGCCGAGAAGCTGACCCCCGGGCTAGGCCCTCACGGCCAAAGCGGGACGCAGAGGTACCTGCTCCGCTCAAGCTTCGCGCGGAAATCGTCGATACCAGTCGATGGGGAAGTGTCGCTTCGGGGGGCCCATGCAGCTAGTCGGGGCGATTGGCGGCTTGTCGTTCGTCGCCGCCAGCTTTGTAGTGGGTCTGCGGCTCCTCTTCCTTGCCTCTCGTACGCGGGAGCTTCCCGAGTTCGCGATTGGAATGGCCCTCGTCCTGATGGGCGGCGTGGGCTACCCGATGACCGCGATCGCACGCATGGCGCCGTCGCTCTCAGACGAGCTCCGCATTGGCCTCTTCGTCTTCTCGCTCTTGCTTAGCTGGATCGGCACGGTCTTGATCGCCGTCTTCAACATGCGCGTCTTCCGACCCCACGACGCCTGGGCAAGGAGCCTTGTGACCGCGATTGCACTCTTGCTCCTTGCGAGTTTCGCGCTCGAGAGCTTCTCGCCGGGACTCCGCGTTGCAACGCTCCAAAATGAAGGACTCGGGCTTCGCCTTTTCATGGGCCTCATCGCGATCCCGCTGGCCTGGGGAGCGTACGAGTCCTTGCGTTACCGGGAGCTCCTGCAAAAGCGTGTGAAGCTCGGACTCGCCGATCCCGTGGTCGCCGATCGCATGCGTCTTTGGGGCACCGGCATACTCTCGGCTTGCGTGATCAACGTTGCGACCACGGTGGCTGCGCTTTTCGGCATCGACTTCGCGGTCACGACTCTCGGTGCCTGCGTCATCGCACCGCTCGGGTTCGTGGCTGCCGGCTCGATGTGGCTCGCCTTCATCCCGCCGGCTGCCTATCTGCGCCGCGTCGCCTCCCGCACAGCCGCGAGTGAGGCCTAGTGCCATGGCGGATTCCGCAGCCTTCGCTTGGGTTTGCGATCAGCTCCAGCGTGCGACACCGCTGTCGGAGATCGAGGTCCGGGGTACGGTGCGCCTCGCCCTCAAGCAGTCTGGCCTTGACGCGCGGAGTGTGAGCGGTGCTGAGATGAGCGTGCTCCTGACCAAGGTGATGCCCCTTGAGCTCCAGCAGCGCGCCGTCGACAATGCAGCCCGGGTGTGTGAGGACCTTGCCACCCGGATTAAGGGCGAGCGTTTCGCTGAGGCCGGGCCCGACCCGAAGAGCGTAGAGGCCGTCTTCCGGCGCCTCGGGGGCACCCCTTCCTAGCCCGCGCGGTCTTTAGGCAACGCCCTACTGTGTGAGGAACTCGTGGATGCGCCGCACGACCTGGTCCGGGTCGGTGAGCGGCAGCATATGGCTTCCGATCGGCACCACCACAAGGCGCGCGTCGGGGAGGCGCTTTGCGAGATCCTCGGCCACGGCGGGCTTCACCAGAAGGTCGTCGCTCCCTTGCAAGACGAGCGTGCGCGCAGAAATCGCCTCCGGCCGGAGCGTCTTGGGATCGAAGTGCTGCTCCTCGAGCACATACGAGCGCAGGGTTCCCGGAAGAGCGAGCAGCGCCTCGGTCCGAGCCTCATAACCTCGCGGGATCGCGGCGGGGTCGGTAAAGGCTTTGACGAGTCCGTCGTGGATCACCGCACGGGCGAGCGGCGGGACGTTCCGCATCCAGTCAAACAGCGGGAGCGCAATCGGCGAGCGCACGAGGCGCGAAGCCACGGGTTCGCCCTCGGGGTCGGGGACCTCGAGAGGACCCGCGGAGCTGAGCAGCACAAGGCGCGACAGGAGTTGCGGCGATTCCACGGCAAGGGTCTGCACGATCCCCCCGCCGTACGACCAGCCCACCAAGGTCGCGCGCTCCAGGCCGAGGGCAGCCAGCAGGCCCGCCAGCTCGCGGGCGTTGCTCGTGAGCGTGTAGCGGCCCGGGACCTCCGGAGGACGACTCGAGAAGCCATAGCCCGCCCGGTCGTAGACGATCGTGCGGTATCCGAGCGCCGCGAGCTGAGCGGGGACAGCGCCCCAGTCCGAAGCGCTCCCCGGGAGTCCGTGGACGAACACGACCGGATCGCCCGTGCCGGCCTCCGTCACGCTCAACACGGTCCCTTCGCCGACCGATACGGCGCGGCCTGGGGGCGGAAGAAGGGCGGGATCGGGGCCGAGGCCGAGCAGCGGCGTGAGGATCGACGGCAGGAAGGCAAGGGCGGCGAGAAGCACAAGAAAAAAGACGATGAAGCGGCGCATTTGCACATTCTAGGCGTGCCGGAGGGTCCGCCGCTCTAGGAAAGGCCTTGCCCCAACGATTTCGTGTGGCTATCGGAAGGACGAATAGGAATCAGATTCTGATTCGCTTTAAGATAGGAGTCTACCCGGTGTCTACGCCCTCGGTCGCGTCGCCGCCCCGCCTCGAAAGCGTCGTCACCCCAAAGCAGGCCCGCAGCGAGGACACCCTCCGCCGCATCCTCGAAGCGGCCGAGTCCTTAATCGAGGAGAAGGGCCTCGCCGATGCCTCGATTCCAGAGATCGTGCGCCGCGCGGGCTCGTCCGTTGGCGGCTTCTACGCCCGGTTGCAGGGCAAGAACGCGCTCTTGCGCGCCCTCGAGGAGCGCTTCTTTGCGGACCTGTCGGAGCGTCTCGAGCGACTCGCCGACGAGGAGCGCTGGCAAGCAACCAAGCTTGCGGAGATCGTCGCAGCCTGTGCCGAGGAGCTCGTCTCCGTAACGCGAAGACACCGCAACCTGATCCAAGCCTTCCTGTTTCGGGCGAGCCAGGACCCCGAGCTCCATCACGCTGCGGTTCGCTTCCGCGACCGTGTGTCCAACCGCATGAGCCAGCTCCTGCACCAACGCCGCGAAGAGTTCCGGCATCCCGACCCCCTTGTGGCGATCGATCTTGCCGTGCAGCTCGCCTTTGGCCTTATGTTCGAGCTGGTCCTCAGCGGTGAGCTGCGCGCCGGCGGGCGCGTCCTTAGCGACGCGGAACTGAAGAGGGAGCTGCAAGTCAATTTCCTTCGCTACCTCGGCAGCGATGCCCACCCTAAGAATCCCTTTCCCTCCCGTTAGGAGCCGCTCATGAACTATGCACCCTCCTGGGGCGGGTCGACGCAAGCCACCCGGAGGTCTTCGCGGGAGATGAAAGCGCTGCAGGCACCGCAGCGGCAGCCGATTCAATTCCCGCCGAGCCGCGCGAGGCGGCGAGCGATGCAGCTTGGGCAAGCGCTCCGCACGGCCGCAGCTCGCTTCTCCCTGACGAGAGCTCCTTGACGGACTTCCTCTATCGCGGCGTGATCGAGGGCTACTACGGGCCGCCCTACACCCACGCGGATCGAATCTGGTGGGTGGGCAAGCTCGCAGGGTGGGGTATGAACCTCTATGTCCATGCGCCGAAAAATGACGCGCTTCACCGACAAGAGTGGCGAACGCCCTACCCCGCAGAGCAGATGCGCGAGTTCTCGGAGCTGATTGAGCGGGGCGCCGCGCACGGGGTGGACGTCGGCTTTGCCCTCTCGCCGGGTCTGTCCATCACCTACTCCTCGGCCGCCGATCTGCACACCCTCGAGACAAAATTTCTTCGCTTCCGCGAGCTTGGCGCGCGGTTTTTTGCGCTCTGTGTCGACGACGTCCCGACGCACCTTGCCCAGGAGGCGGATCGCCGTGCGTTCCCCTCTCTGGCGCACGCCCACGTGGCAGTTGCGCATGCCGTCCAGGCCGCGCTCGGCCCGAGCTGTCGCCTGCTTCTCGTCCCGACGGACTACCTGGGCGTCGCGCCGACCGACTATCTCGAGATCTTGGGCGAGACCCTACACCGCACGATCGAGCTGGGATGGACCGGTCGTACGGTGGTGAGCCCGGAGATCCGCACCGGCGAGGCCGCGCAGCGGGCTGCCACGCTGCGCCGCCGCCTGCTCGTGTGGGACAACGTTCCCGTTGCAGACGGTCCCATGCGATCGATGCTGCATCTTGGGCCCTTCGCGCGGCGCGATGCCGCGCTCCCCGAGCACGTCTGTGGATTTCTGCTGAACGTCATGCAGCACGCCCACGCTTCCGCGGTCGTCGTGCGCACGGCTGCCGAATATCTGCGGAGTCCGCAGGACTACGATCCCGAGCGAGCCTGGGGAGACGCACTCCGCGAGCTCGGGGCCGGAGCCGAGGCAGCCTTCGCCCACTTTGCAGCCGCGCATCGCTTCTCGCCACTTCATCCCTCCGACCGAGACCCTGCGCTCGAAGAGTGCTTCTGCGAGCTGCGTCGGCGGCTGCTCGGAGGCGGTGACCCGAGCACCGTGCTCGTCACGCTTCGGGAGTTGTTGGAGCTCCGCCTCGGCGTCGCCGACACACTGTGCTCAGGCCTTCTCGACCGGAGGCTCGCAAGCGAGATCGAGCCCTGGATTGCGTCGCATCACCTCGAAACGAGACGCATGCTCGCGGCACTGGATTTCCTCGAGGGTCTCCTGCGGGAGGGCCCGCGCCTTGCAAAGGTGCTCTCGCTCTTCGGGTTCGAGGGGCGCGTCCAGATCGCGTCGTCGCCCGCTGCGTCAAGCTACGGCCCGCGCCGCGTCCTCTACCCACAGCTCGTGTCGATGCACGACGACAGCGCAGGATTCGGCCCGGATCCCGCGCTCTTTAGGGACAAAAACCTCGCCGACGAAATTGTCGCATTCACCGAAAGCTACGGAGTGGAGAAACTCCGGGCCCGCTGAGCGAGACCGAGCGGGATGCACAGGGCGCTCCTCTCGTGCGGGAAGAGGGACGAGTTTACCATCGCACCGTGGGGCGCCTGCCTTTTCCCCTCGCCTATTGGGTCCGAGAGCCGCTTTTCATGGCGGGCTGCTTCCCGGGGCATCCCTCGCCTTCGATCGCCGGGCGACAGCTCCGCGCTCTGCTCGGATGCGGCGCCCGGACCTTCATCGATCTCATGCAAGAAGAGCCGCGAATGGGCGCTCAGCCCTACGCGCCTTTGGTCCACGAGCTCGCGCGGGAGAGCGGGCTTGACTGCTCCGTGCAGCGGTTCGAAATCGAGGACTGCTCGACGCCCTCGCGCACCCAGATGCTCGCGATCCAGGACGCCATCGATGCGGCGATCGCGGCGCGGCGTCCACCTTACGTCCACTGCTGGGGCGGGCGTGGGCGCACGGGCACAGTCGTCGGCGTCTATCTCCTGCGCTGCGGACTCGCAACGCCCGACAACTTCGTCGACGTGCTCGCACGGCTGCGCGCCGGAGCTCCGGGCGCGTCGCCGGAAACCGACGAGCAGATCGCCTTTGTGCGCAGCTGGCAGCCATGAACCGGGGGCGCGCAAACTAGGCTTCCGCCGGGCCCTCGAGCACGGCCTCGATGAGGTGGGGGCCAGGCTCGTCGAGGGCGCGCAAGAGTGCACTGCGCAAGGCCTCGGCAGTCTCGACGCGCTCGGCGGGCACACCGAAGCCTCGCCCAAGGGCGACCCAGTCCGGCGCAGGCTGCTCAAAACCCGTGAGTGCCAGCGCCTTCGGTCCGGGCTGTGCGATCCCCGCGCGCGCCAGCTCGATGCGCAGGATGCGGTAGCTGCGATTCGCACACACCACCGTCGTGACGTTCAATCCCTCGTGGGCCTGCGTCCACAACGATTGCAAGGTATAGAGCCCGCTGCCGTCGGCCTGGAGCGCGATCACGGGGCGGTCGGGGCAGGCGATCGCAGCGCCCGTCGCGCACGGCAGCCCCTGGCCGATCGCCCCGCCGGTGAGCGAAAGCAGCGTATGAGGCGCGGCCCCAAGCGAGGCAAGAGTCCAAGGCAAGGCCGAGGTGAGCCCCTCGTCGACGACGATGGCGCCCTCGGGCTGCGCACTCGCGAGCGCGGCTCCGAGACGCGCCGCGTCAAGATGTCCGGTGGCGAGCGCGGGTGGCAGCATGTTTGCGACGCTGGCCAGGCGGCCGGCGCCGAGGGCATCCGCCAGGGCTTCGAGCGCCGCCGCGACGTCCTCTCTGGGCTCTGCGAGCAGGAGCGGAGCACAGCTCTCGGGCACGAGGCTGCTCGGCAGGTTGGGGTAGCCGAAGAAAGCCACCGGACTTGGCGCCCCTGCGAGCACGAGGCTCTCGAAGCGGCCGAGGAGCTCTCTTGCGTCCTCGGGGAAGTAGGGGAGCTTCGTCACCGCCGGAACTCCTGCGCCGCGCTCCATGCGGGCGGGGAAGGTCTCGGCGAGCAGTGCGCAGCCCGAGGCGGCCGCGATCCGTCCCGCCGCGTCCAGGCCACGCCTTCGCAGACCTCGCGCCCCCAGCAGGAGCGCCGCGCGGCGCCTGCGCAGCACACCCGCCGCGGCGTCGATCCGCGCGTCCTCGACGCTTGCGACCTGCACCGAAGGCGCCTTACCCGCGAGCGGAACCTCCGCCGGTCCCCACGCACAATCCGCGGGGACGATCAGCGTCGCGACTGCGCCTTGGCCCTCGGTTGCCGCCGCAAACGCCCGCGCCCCGTCGCAGGGCAGCTCCGCCGCACACTTTACGGTGTGTACCCAGTCCGAGACCGGGCGGGCGAGGCCTGCGAGGTCGGTCGTGAGGGGGGCATCGGCTTCGGCGTGCCAGGTGGCGTGGTCCCCCACCACGCACACGACCGGTGTGCGAGCGCGGCGTGCGTTGTGGAGGTTTGCGGCGCCATTCGCGAAGCCGGGGCCGAGATGGAGCAGGACGAGCGCCGGCCTATCGGCCATGCGGCCATAGCCGTCCGCAGCCCCCGTGCACACGCCTTCGAAAAGCCCGAGCACCGCGCGTATCCCGACGGCGTCGAGCGCCGCGACGAAGTGCATCTCGGTCGTGCCGGGGTTCGCGAAGCAGAGCTCAACGCCCGCCCCCTCGAGCGTGCGAATCAACGCCTCGGCGCCATTCACTCCCCGCTCCTCATGCGGCAATCCGCGGCCATGCTAACCGCGGAAAGCCGTCTCTGGTGGTGCGCCCCCGCGCGGTAGACTCGCGGCATGTCGTCCCCCGATGCGATCCCCGTGCGCGATCACCTGCTGGCGCTGCAAGATCGCATCTGCGCCGCGCTTGAAGCCGAGGATGGTCGCGGGCGCTTTCGCGAGGATGCCAGTTCGGGCGAAGGCGGCACGATCGCGCGGCCCCGCGCCCTCGAAGACGGAGCGGCGATCGAGAAGGCGGCAGTCCACTTTACCCACGCGCGGGGAGATCAGCTTCCTCCCGCGGCCACGGCGCGCCGCCCGGAGCTTGCGGGAGCGCGCTTTGAAGCGGTGTCGCTCTCGCTGATCGTGCATCCCCAAAATCCCTACGCCCCCACCTCCCACATGAACCTGCGCTTCTTTGCCACCGAGGCCACCAAGCCATCGGCGGGCTGGTGGTTCGGTGGCGGCTTCGATCTCACGCCGTACTACGCCTTCGAGGAGGATGCCGTGCACTGGCATCGCGCGGCGCGTTCCGCCTGCAGGGATTTCGCGCCCGATGCTTACGCGCGTTTCAAGAAGTGGTGCGACGAGTATTTCTATTTGAAGCACCGCAGCGAGACCCGTGGCATTGGGGGGCTTTTCTTCGACGACCTGTGCGAAGGGGGATTCGACCACACCTTCGCGTTCGTGCGCCGGGTGGGCGATGCCTACCTTGAGGCGTATCTCCCCATTCTGCAGCGACGCAAAGCCACGCCCTACGGCGAGCGCGAACGCGAGTTTCAGCTCCACCGGCGCGGGCGCTACGTGGAGTTCAACTTGGTCTATGACCGCGGCACGCTCTACGGGCTTCAGTCCGGGCGACGTGTGGAGTCGGTCTTGGCTTCTTTGCCCCCGCTTGTGCGCTGGCGCTACGCCTATCGACCTGAACCCGGAAGCCCGGAGGCCCGGCTTAGCGAGGAGTTCTTGAAGCCGCGCGACTGGCTCGCCGGCGAGTAGCTGAACCCGCCCCGACCGCCGCCCCTCGACGCGAGCGACCGTGAGGCCCGGAAGTCGCTCGCCGGACCTCTTTGCGGTTTGGCAGAATTCATGGGCTAAATGTCATTGCGGACAGCGTCCGGCCAGACGATGCTCGTCCCATGACACGCTCTCTTGCGCTCCGAGGGCCCCGCGCTCCGCGCCGGATCACCATGCTCGCCTACCCCGGGGCGCAGATGCTCGACATCACGGGCCCGGTCGAGGTGTTTGCGCGGAGCGCACGCCTTTTGGTGGAGCAGGGGCTGCGTGCAGGTCCCCCCTACGAGGTGGAGGTGGTTGCAGAACGCGGCGGACCCGTGAAGACGTCGAGCGGGGTCGAGATCCTCGCCGCGCGGCCACTCGCCGCGGTGCGCGGTCGGCTGGATACCCTGCTCGTCGCGGGCGGCGTGGGTTCCCGGCAAGCGCTGCGCAGCCCCGTTCTCCTCGGGTTTTTGCGGCGCATGGCGCCGCGCGTCCGACGCCTTGCTTCGGTGTGTACGGGCGCCTTTCTCCTGGCGGAGGCAGGACTGCTCGACGGCCGGCGGGCCACGACGCACTGGGCCTACTGCGACGAGCTCGCAAAGCGTTATCCGCAGGTCGAGGTCGACCCCGACCCGATCTTTGTCCGCGATGGCCGCATCTACACCTCTGCAGGGGTCACCGCCGGGATGGACCTCGCCCTCGGACTTGTCGAAGAGGATCTGGGCCGCACGGTGGCGCTCGAGGTCGCGCGCCAGCTCGTGCTCTTCTTGAAACGCCCCGGCGGGCAATCCCAGTTCAGCGCTCAGCTGGCGGCCCAGTCCGCCGAGCGCGAGCCCCTGCGCGATTTGCAAGCATGGATTTCCGAGCATCCCGAGGCCGATCTCGGGGTGGAGAGTCTGGCGCGGCGTGTGGCCATGAGCCCGCGACACTTTGCGCGCGTCTTCTTGCGCGAGGTCGGTGTCACCCCGGCGAAGTTTATTGTGCGGATGCGCGTCGAGGCTGCGCGCCGACGGCTCGAGGAGTCGCCAGCGGGCGTCGAATCTGTGGCCGCCAGCTGCGGCTTTGGCAGCGCCGAGGTGATGCGGCGAGCGTTCTTGCGCACGGTGCGCGTCTCGCCAAGCGCCTATCGAAGCCGGTTCCGCTGCGCCTAACACGGCGCACCAAGGAGGCAGCCATGCCCATGACGACGGGGATTCTCTTGTTTGAGGATGCTGAGGAGCTCGACTTCGTCGGACCCTTCGAGGTCCTCGCGGCCGCGGCAAATGTCACGGGCGAAGGCCGCACCGTCACCATCGCCGAGCGTGAAGGCCAGGTGCGCTGCGCGAAGGGCCTGCGCGTCCTGCCCGATCACAGCTTCGCGAATGCGCCCGCGCTCGACGTCGTGCTCGTGCCCGGTGGGATCGGCACGCGGCGCGAGGTCGCGAATCCCGTGCTGATCGACTGGCTCCGCAAAGCGGGCGCACACGCGACCTGGGTCACGAGTGTGTGTACCGGCTCGCTGCTCTTGCATGAGGCGGGCTTTGCCCGGGGAAAGCGTGTCACCACCCACTGGGCCTTCGTGCCCGAGTTCCGAAAGCGCCCGGAGGTCACGGTGCTCGACGGTCCGCGCTACGTGCGAGACGGCTCGCTCGTGACCTCGGCGGGGGTGTCGGCGGGAATCGATATGACGCTCTGGCTCGTGGGCCAGCTCCACAGCCCTGAGGTCGCTCGGAAGGTGCAGCGCTACATCCAGTATGACCCCGCGCCGCCCTACACAGCGGAGGTCTAGCCGGTTCGGTCTAGAGACCCAGTCTCTTGGCCAGGCTCGCGCGGTGAAGGGTGGGATCGCCGAGCATGATTTCGCAGGCCTTCGCTCGCTTGTAATAGAGCTGCGGGTCGTACTCGAAGGTAAAGCCGACCCCGCCATGGATCTGGATGTTCTCCGCCGCGGCGCGCAGATACGCCTCCGCCCCCGCGGCCTTGGCGAGGCTTGCGGCGAGGGGAAGATCCTCGCGGGCCTCGGCCGCAGCCCAGCCCGCGTAGTAGACGGCCGAGCGCGCGAGCTCGAGCTCCAGGAGCACCTCCGCGCACTTGTGCTTCACGGCCTGAAAGGCGCCGATCGGGCGCCCGAACTGGACGCGCGTTTTGGCGTAGGCGACGGCCATCTCGAGGCAGCGCTCTGCGCCGCCAATCACCTCAAAGGCAAGGCACACGGTGGCCTCGGACAGCGTCCTCGTGAGCGCGCCGCCCGCGGCACCGGCGGCTCCCACCGCTTGCGCCCGGGCGCCTCCGAACTCGAGGCGCGCCTGACGTCGTGTCGGGTCGAGGGATGGCGGAACGTCGAGCTTTACGCCGGGAGCTCCGCGCTCGACCCGCAGGAGCGTGATCCCCTCTTCCCCCCGGGTTCCCGGAAGGCGCGCCACCACCAGCAGAAGGTCGGCGCAGCCCCCGTCGGAAACAAGCGTCTTCACGCCGTCGAGAACAAAGCTTCCCCCGTCGGGCCGGTACTCGAGCGACACGCTCTCCAGGTCCCAGCCGCCCGAGCTCTCCAGCCACGCCAGACTCGCCGTACTCTCGCCGGAGGCGATCGTGGGCAAGAGCGCACGCCGGTCCGCCTCGCTGCCTGCGCTTAGGATCGCGGTCGCGGCAAGACAGATCGTGGAAAAATACGGCGTCGGGACGAGCGCCCGGCCGAGCTCTTCCTGCACGATGCCAAGCTCAAGGAATGAAAAGCCTTGTCCCCCATAGACCTCGGGGAGGTGCACGCCTTGCAGCCCGAGCTCTCTCGCCATTCGTTTCCAGAGTGCGCCCTCGAAACCCTCGGGCGTCTCCATCGCGCGACGCACCTCGGCCATCGGCGCGAACTCGGCGAGAAAGCGGCGCAGCGTTGACCGGAACTGCTCCTGCTCGTCGCTGAACGCAAAATCCACGCAGTTAGATCTTTCGCTCGCGACCTTCCCAGTAGGGATCTCGCAGCTTTCGTTTGTACAGCTTGCCGTTCGGGTCACGGGGTAGCGCAGCCAAAAAGTCGATGCTCTTGGGCATCTTGTATTTCGCGATCCGATCGGCGCAAAACAGAAGGATCTCTTGCGCGAGGGCCGGGCTCGGGTCGACGCCTGCGGCGGGCTCGATCACGGCCTTCACCTGCTCGCCCCAGTCGGGATCCGGAATCCCGAACACTGCAGCGTCTCCCACCTTGGGATGAGCGAGGAGCGCGGCTTCCACTTCGGCGGGATAGATGTTGACGCCGCCCGAGATGATCATGTCGCTCTTGCGGTCGCACAGGAAGAGATAGCCGTCCTCGTTCAGGTAGCCGATATCGCCGACCGTGAAGAAACCATCCCGGCGGTTCGCCTCGGTCTTCGCCTTGTCCTTGTGGTACTCGAACGCCGCAGGCCCGAGCGCCATGTAGACCGTGCCCGCCTCGCCCATGGGCCTTTCTTTGCCTTCGTCGTCCAGGATGCGAATCGCAGAGCCCGGCCAGGCCTTGCCGACGGTGCCGGGGTACCGGAGCCATTCCTGGGGAGAAACCAGCGTGCCTCCACCCTCGGTGGCCGCGTAGTACTCGTAGATGGTGGGGCCCCACCACTCGATCATCTTTCGCTTGATCTCAGGTGGGCACGGGGCCGCCGCGTGCACCATGGTTCGCAGCGAGGAGACGTCGTAGTGCGCGCGCACCTGCGCAGGGAGCGCGAGCAACCTGTGGAACTGAGTCGGCACCATATGGCTCGTGGTGACCCTTCGCTTCTCGATCGCTTGGAGGCAACCCTCAGGCGTCCACTTGTCCATGAGCACGAGGGTATGGCCCATGTGGAGCGAGCAGCTCGCGAAGGTGAGGACCGCGGTGTGGTAGAGCGGAGACCCGCACAGGTGGACGTTCCCATCGATGGGCTTGATGCCGAACATCTGCAGGAAGGCCGAGAACAGCGTCGCCACGGTGTCCGGATCGAGGGGCGCAAGGCCGCGTCGCACGCCCTTCGGACGCCCCGTCGTGCCCGAGGTGTAGAACATCACGGAGCCGGCCGAGCGATCCGCCGGAAGCGATGTCGGCTGGCGCTGCTTCAACTCGGCGTAAGGCCGAAACCCCGGCACTGAACCGATCGCGAAGCGGGCGTTCGCTGGAAAGCGGAGCTCCTCCATGGCGGCCTTGGCGGTCGCTGCAAAGCGCGCGTCTGCAATGAAGGCCTTGGCCTCACAGTCCTGAACGATGTAGGCGATTTCCGGCGCGGCCAGGTGATGGTTGATCGGCGTGAGATACCAGCCGCCTTGCAGCGCGGCGAGGTAGAGCTCGATCATCGCTGCACCATTGGGAAGCACGACGGCGATGCAGTCGCCCTTGCCAAGGCCGAGCTCCCGCAGGCCGTGCACGATCTGGTTGCAGCCGGCGAGGAGTTCCCCAGCTGTCACCTCGCGTTCGCCGCTCTCCGGCGGCTCGACGAGAGCAAGATGATTGGGATTGGCCTGTGCGTAGGCCCAGAAGCTCTGCCCCATCGCGGACTCCTGCGTTTGGTTTACGCCTTTGCCGAGCGATCGATCACGAACTGTTTGGCCCACGGATAGTCGGGTTTGCCGCTCGGCGAGCGCACGATCTGATCCACAAAATGCACCTCGCGCGGCACCTTGTATCCCGCCAAACGCGCGCGGCAGTGCGTCGCCAGTTCCTCAAAGCTCGGCGAAAGACCCGGACGCGTCTGGACAATCGCCGTCACCCGCTCGCCCCAGCGCGCGTCGGGAACGCCCACCACCACCGCGTCAAAGACTGCGGGATGGGCCTTGAGTGCGTTCTCGACTTCTTCGGGGAAGATCTTCTCTCCCCCAGAGTTGATGCAGATCGAGCCGCGGCCAAAGACGGTGACCGTGCCATCGGCCTCGGGCCGGCCGAGGTCGCCCGGCAGAACCCAACGCACATCGTCTTTCACGATGAATGTGCGCTCCGTTTTCTCGGTGTCGCCGTAGTAACCGAGAGGGATACGCCCGCGCAGCGCGATGCGCCCGGTGCGACCGCTACCCGGCGCAATCGGCTGGAGCTCGTCGTCGAGCACGGAGGTATTGGCGTTCATGCGGAAGCGGATGCCACCGCTCGCCTGGACGCCTCCGGCGTCGCCGCCCTGGGAACCGGTCTCGGAAGCCCCGAACGCGTCCATGATGACAAGATGAGGCAGGTGCGCCTTGAGCTCGTCTTTCACGGCCTGCGAGAGGATGGCCCCCGCCGACGAGAGGATCATGAGCGAGGACAGATCCCATGAGGGGTCGCGATCGGCCAGCGCCGCTGCAAGCGGCCGCGCCATGGCATCCCCCACCACGGAGATCGATACCGGGCGCTCCTCTGAGACCTGCTTCCAGACCAGGCGCGGCTCAAAGCGAGGCACAAGCACCGCCTTCCAGCCCTGGAACATCGCAATCATGGTGCCGAGCTGTGCGGCACCGTGGATCAGCGGCGCCGCCGACATCCCCGCCATGGGCGGCTTTGTCTTTGCGCGTTCCGCAACCTCCTCCGCGCGCTCGGGCGGTGGACCGGCGGGGTTCGCACCCATGAGACAAGAGAAGAAGGCGTCTTCATGCCGCCACATCACGCCCTTTGGCATTCCCGTCGTGCCGCCGGTGTAGATGATGTAGAGGTCATCAGGCGAGCGTTCGCCGAACTGGCGCTTGGGCGAAGCCGAAGCCAGCGCCTCCTCGTAGGCCACCGCGCCGAGCGTCGAGGTGTCTGCGCCGCTGTCATCGTCCACGGCGATGAAATGGCGGAGCCTCGGCACGCGCTCTCTCACCGCGGAAACGCGCGGGCTGAGCTCGCGCTGGTGGAGCAGGGCGACCAGATCGGCGTCGTCGAACAGATACTGCAGTTCGTCTTCGACGTAGCGGAAGTTCACGTTGATCGGCACGGCTCGCAGTTTGAACGCGGCGAACATGGCCTCGATGTACTCGGCCGAGTTGTACAGGTAAAGACCCACGTGATCGCCGGGGCCGACGCCCCGCCCCGCGAGATGATGGGCCAGGCGGTTCGCCCGCTCTTCGAGCTGCGCAAAGGTACGGCGCTGCCCGCCCACGACGAGCGCGTCGCGCTCGGGAACGACGTCGACGATCGACTCGAACAGGTCGGCCAGATTGAAGTGCATCAGGCCTGCTCCGCGCCGACGATCCACATCGAGAAGAACTGTGAGCCTCCGCCGTAGGCGTGACCGAGCGCGAGGCGCGCCCCTTCCACCTGATGCTCGCCTGCCATCCCGCGCACTTGAAGCGCCGCCTCGGCGAAGCGCAGCATGCCTGAGGCGCCGATCGGATTGGAAGAGAGGACACCGCCCGAGGGGTTCACGGGCATGTCGCCGCCGAGCGCGGTGGCTCCCTCGTAGGTCATCTTCCAGCCCTCGCCCTCGGGTGCAAATCCGAGGTTCTCCATCCACATCGGCTCGAACCAGGAGAACGGAACATAGATCTCCGCGACATCGAGTTCCCGGCGCGGAGCGGTGATGCCGGCCTTCTTGTAGAGCTCGGCGGCGCAGTCGCGGCCCGCCTGGGGGTTCACCTGGTCGCGCCCCGCGAACATCGTGGGTTCACTCTTCATCGCGGTGGCGCGGACCCATGCCGGCCGATGCGGAGCCCGCGTTGCGGCGCCTGCGCTCGTCAGCACCATGGCGCAGGCTCCGTCCGACGATGGACAAGTCTCCAGGTAGCGGATCGGATCCCAGAGCATGGGCGAGTTCGCGATCTGCTCGAAGCTGATGTCGGGGAAGACAAGATGGGAGTAGGGATTCTTGAGCGCGTTCTTCCGGTCCTTTAGGGCTACGCGGATCCCTGTATCCTCGGGGGCTCCGGAGCGGCGGATGTAAGCGCGGATGAGGGGTGAAAAGTAGCCTCCCGCGCCCGCCACGATCGCCTGCTGGAACGGCACGTGGACGGTAAGGGCCCACATGGCGTTGCTCTCCGATTGCTTCTCGAAGGCGACCGTCAGCACGCGCTCGTGAACACCCGCCTGCACCAAGCTCGCCGCGACGATCGCCGTGGAACCTCCCACGCTGCCTGCGGTGTGCACGCGCAGCATGGGTTTGCCTACCGCACCGAGCGCATCCGCCAGATAGAGCTCGGGCATGACGACGCCCTCGAACATGTCCGGCGCCTTTCCCAGAACGACGGCATCGATCTCGCGCCAGCCAAGGCCTGCGTCGTCGAGTGCGCGCTGCGCGGCCTCGCGCACAAGGCCCGCGATCGAGACGTCGATGCGCTTCACGTCGTGCTTGGTCTGTCCGACTCCGATGACGGCGCAGGGATGGCCCACGGTCAATTCCCCTCCAACACACAGACCAGGTTTTGCTGGAGGCACGGCCCCGACGTGGCATGCGCGAGGGCGCGTTTTGCCTCGCCGTCCAGAATGCGGCGCGCGGCTTCCCCGATGCGCGTAAGCCCGGCCACCATCAGCGCGTTCGCGGCAAGCGCGCCTCCCGAGGGATTGATCTTCACGCCGTCCGCGAGGCCGAGCGCTTCGCACAGGATCAGCTCCTGGTGGGAGAAAGGAGCATGCAGCTCGGCCAAGTCGAAACGACCCGAACGCGCACCTGCGCGCTCGGCCGCAAGCGCCGTCGAGGGCGAGCGCGTCAAGTCGCGCAGCCCGAGGTCGTGGCTCTCGATGCGGTGGTCGATGCCGCGAATCCAGGCCGGCCTTTTCGCCACTTTGCGCGCGAGATCCCCCGCGGCGATCACCAGCGCCGTGGCTCCGTCGCTCACGGGAGAGCAGTCGTGCTTGCGAAGCGGCGATGCGTAGTAGGGTTCGGCAAGCAGGGTTGCCGGATCCACGTCCCCTCGCAGCTGCGCGTTCGGATTGCTCTTTGCGCTGCGTCGGCTGCGCGCCACTACCTCGGCCATGTCCTTTTCCGTGTAGCGGCCCGAATCGAGCAGCAGACGCGCCTGGAGCGCAGCCAGGCTCACCGCGTCAATCCCGAGCGGTGCCAGGGTGTAGGGATCGAGCTGCAGGTTCAGCACCGCAGCGGGATCCCCCATCGAGCTTTTGCCGAAGCTGTAGACGAGGGCGGAGTCGATCTCGCCGGTCTGCAGCTTCACCCAGGCCTCGTAGAGAGCAAATGCGCCGTCCATTTCGACGTGCGACTCGGAGATGGGCGGCCAGGCCCCCACGGCATCGAGCGCAGAGACGAAGGCGAAGGGCTGGCCCGCCACGTAGTCGCAGCTGCCCGACACGGTAAAGCCGATCTCGCGCTTCGGGATGCCCGAGCGGGCGACCGCCTCTTGCACCACGGGCATCAGAATCTCGACCTCGTTCGCGTCCAGCTCGCGGCGCTTGGCCTTGGCCTGGGCAAAAGAGACGACGGCGACCTCGCGCATCTACAGATGCTCCTTGAACGAGTCGAAGGGCGCATCCGGCTCGGCGAGAGGGCGGAAGTGGCGGATGTTTCCGAAGCTTGCCGTCCACTCCTCCCGGGGCGCCCACACGGCTTCGACCCGCATGCCCATGCGGACTTGATCGAAGGGACATTCCAGGATCAAGGCGAAAAACGGGATGTCTGCCCCATCGAGCAGGATGTGCGCGGCCGCGTAGGGCGGCTTCACGCTGAGGTTCTCGGAAGGAATCCGCACGATGCAGAAGGTCGTCACGGTCCCCTTGCCCGAGATCTCGACCTCCTCCTGCGTTGCCACTCCGCAGCGCGGGCACGAGCCGCGGGGCGGCACATACACCTTACGACACAAGGGGCAGCGCTGACCGAGGATGCGCCCCTCGCTCATGCCGCGCAGAAATCGCGTGGAGGCCCGCCCGGCCGTGTAGGAGTACTCGAGGCGGATCGGGGTTTTGATGCTCGTGACAGGTTCGCTCATCGCGATCTCCGCTAGAAGGGCTCGAAGCACTCGATGTCGTGGATGTCGCCGACGCGCTCGCGGCGCCAGCGGGCGCGCACGCGGAGCCCGGTCCGCAGGCGCGAGTCGCTTTCGACGTCAATCGCGTGCAGCAGAGCGGAGTCCGCGCCGTCGAGCTTAACGAGCGCCCAGGCGAACGGACGCTGGAAGGGATGCGCGCGCTTTGGCGCCGTGATCCAGGTCCAGGACAGAACGCTTCCGGCGTCGGCGACACGCGCAAACTCCGTGAGCGGCTCCCCGGTCGCCGGGTCGTATTCGGGCGGTGGCACGAGCAGCCGTCCGTCGGAGCTGCGGCCCGCCACAATCTCGCCGTCGCGCAGGCCCGTGAAAAAGCGAGAGAGCACGGGACCCACGCTGCGCCTGTAGGGGTACTCGAGAATGTGGGGTGCGGTCAGCCGACCTTGGCTTTGCGTTGCCGAAGCCATGGCGCGCTCACGCCAGCGCCGCGCCGGACGCGCCTGCGGGCCAGGTGTAGAACTGCTGGCACCAGCGCCGGAAGAGCGCGATCGGGCCGTCCCCATCGCATAGGATGGGCCGCGGCATGAAGACCTTGTTCTCCCAGATCGGCTTGTCTTCGCCCATCTGCTTCTCGATGTCCGCGATGAGCGCGCCGCCCACCCGTTGCGTCACGTCGTCATTGCCCATCTTCTTCACGGTGAACGAGAAGCGTACGTCGACATCCTCCGCATCGATTGGAGCGACAGAGGCCACGAGCAGGGTCTCGATGATCCCGGTAAAGCGCGTGAGGGAAAAGCCAAAGCCGTGGGAGATCGAGGCGATCTGCCCGTCGATCGCGCCGCGGGGCGTTCCCATCTTGCCTTTGGACACGACGCGCAAGACCTCGCCGTCCGCCTCGGCCTTCGATTCCGGAACGTCGAGCATGCCGTGGACGTAGCGGAAGTGGGCCCGATCGACGGCGTTCTCCGCCATCTCCTGGTTGTGGGTTCGGATCTTCCAGCGCAGCCGTTTGTACTCCGTCCAGTCCGGACTGCCGTACTCGCCGAGCTCCGGGATCTGCCACTCGGGCGCCTTGTCCTCGGCATGGTGCCAGAGCATGACGAGGCCGTTGCGTTCGGTGACCGGCCACGCCCGGGTCTTTGCCTTGGGCGGAATCTTCTTCGCGTAGGGGACCTCGACACACTGGCCGTCTCCGTCGAGGCGCCAGCCGTGGAAAGGACAGCGAATCGTGTTGCCGACGACCTTGCCGCCGATGGCCAGGTGCGCACCGAGGTGGGGGCAGTAGGCATCGAGGACGCGCAGGACTCCGTTCTCACCGCGGAATGCCACAAGCTCCTGTCCGAAGTACTGGAAGCGGTGCACGGAGCTCTTCGCAATCTCATCGCTGTAGGCCACCTGGAACCAGCCGTTGGGATATCGCGGGAAGGGAAAGCGTGACATGGATTACTCCTCTTCAATCAGGAGCGCCGCCGCCATGCGGAGCTGCTCGGCCACCGTGCGCGCGCTGTGGAGTCCGCCCGCCCAGCCCGAAAGCGAAGAAAACCAGAAGTGGGTCAGCACGAAGGCGATCTGCCGCTCGCGTTCCGCACCCACCGGAGCGTCGACCGGAGCGGCGAGGTTCGGCACCTCCCCGCGCTGCGCGGCGACGATGAGACGCGTCATCCGCATCATAAAGCCCGCCACCTTGACGGCCATGTCCGAGTCGCCGGCTGAGATGGAGCGCAGGACCGCCCGCGCGAACTGAGGGCGCCGGGTGAGGCCGGTCGTGGCGCGGGCAAAGAACGCGACCACGCGGTCGAGGCACGCGCCTCCCTGGATCGGGCGCGCGGCGATCGCGGCTTCAAGGCGCTCCATTTCCTCCGCCAGCGCGAACAGGAGGATGTCCTCCTTGCTGCGGAAGTACTTGTAGAGCGTGCCGAGCGCGACGTCCGAGGCCTCGGCCACGTCACGCAGCCGCACGCCGTCGAAGCCGCCTTGCTCGGCCAGACGCACCGCAGCGTCGACGATGCGGCGCATCCGACGAACCTGGCTTGCGGCAAGCCCTGCGACGAGCGGCGCGGGCTGCGCCGCAGCCGCAGTGTCGGCCGCCGCAAGCCGGCGCCGACCTGCACCGCGAGGGCGCGACGCAGCGGCGGAACTGCGCACGGGGGTGGTCACGCCAATATTAGAACACGTTTCAGAAATCTTGTCGAGGCATCCGGCTCTGCCTGCGGCCGCGCGATGCGCGCAGTCGAGCGAGCGTCGTAACGCGACGAAGTGTCCGGCCTGCGCTCGGGTGCGGCTGCGCCTTGTGCGAGCTTCGCGGCGTGACGGACCGAAGAGGGCGTCCGGTACGCGACACGACACCTCTCGCGCAGGAGCCCAGGTAGGCCGGCCTTTGCAGGGGCTTAGCGCGATGCGGGCAGCGTCTCCTCCACGGACGGAAGGAGTGCGAGTTCATGGAAGAGCGCGACTTCGTCCTCGGCCGAACGCGTCAGGAGCTCGCGTCGCAGCGACGGGAGCGGCCAGCCTTCGAGGTAGTCCAAGCGCTCCTTGCCCGCGTCATAGAGCGCCCGCCAATCCTGACGGGTGGAGCGGCCGCGCTCGATGGCCTGGTTGTCGCCGCGCAGCTCCGCGCTTCCGACGAGGAGCTGACTGCCGAGGAGATTCGCACGCATCGACTCCTGGCCCACGAGCTGGTGACCCACCCGCTCGAGAATCGCGGCGAGTCGAGGGAGCAGCGCGGGTGCGCCTGCGAGCTCGCTGGCCTTGGCACGCAGATAGAGCGTTCCCGGAGCCTCCGGGAAAGCTCGGCTCGCTGCGGCGAACGCCCAGTCCGTTGCCCGATCGTCGGCGGAAAGCATGGGGTCGGCGCGGAACTCGCGATAGAGCGAGCGCATGGAAGGTCCAAAACGGGGCTTTCGCACTGCGACCTCGAGCCCTGCCACTTCGCGCTCGGAGAGCGGCGCGGCGGCGTCGCCCTCGTCGAGCAGGGCCATCAGCGCATAGGCGCTCTCGTCGGGGTTCGTGCGCTGGAGCTCCGCGAGGAGCGACCTGTGGAGTGCGCGCGCGGCGGGCGCATCGTGCTGGGGGATGGCACCGAGCTGCGCGAGCAGCAGGAGCTTGCGGGCGGGGGTCTCGGCCTGCGCCTGGACGCTCAGCAGCCCCGTCAGTTCGGGCTCGGCCTTTAGCATCGCGCGCCAGAAGAGATCGTTGGGAAGTCCGGGAAGGGGCCGCGAACCCTCGGAGACGTTTCGCGTCCAGTTCTTGACCGGCGTCGCGGCGAGCGGGGTACCGGTGCCGACCACACGCCAGGCCTCGAAGAAGGAGTCGAGCCAGCGCTCGTGCGGGTCCCGCGCCCGGCGCTCGGCCAACACCTCAGCAAGCCGCACCTCTGCGCTGCCGGCCCCCTCGGCGGAAAGGGCGCGCAAGCGGGCAGCGGCTCCCTTCGGGTTTCCGGCATCGAGCTCGAGGCAAGCCTTCACGAAGATCGCTGCGCCCGCCGGCCTTGCCTCGGCGAGCATCGCCTCCGCCTCCTGCGTGCGACCCTGATAGGCGAGGGCCGCTGCCCCCTCCGGGCTCGGCGAATCCGTAGCGGCTCCGATCGCCCAGGGCGCGGCGCAACAGAGCGCGCCCAGAAAAGCGAGCTTGGCCCTTGTGGTCACCCCCACGGCATCCCTCCTGCAGGATCGGTCGTGAGAGACTCATCGGTAGGCCGCTCCCCAGATCTGTGATCTAGACCCCGGCAGCCTCTAGGATGGGCGGCAGCAGGACGCTGGTATCGAAGTACTCCCGCGCAATCGCGAGGGCGTTCGCGGCATGGCGGCTGTAGTCACGCCCGACGCGCTCCAGCGCTTCCGCCGCCTCCTCGGGGGTCGACCAGGCCACGAGGCCGGTCCCGGTGGGCACGCGGGCGCCGAAGCCCGTGTCCTGCAGCACGCAGGGGCGACCCGCCCCAAGGAAGCAAACGCTTCGGTCGCTGAACCAGCCCACCTTGAGGCGAGTCTGGTCGTCCTTTTCCACGGAGAACTCGCCCTTCGCGCCCTGGATGTAGCGGCGATAAACCCCGGCGCCGTGGGAGATGCGGTAGGGGTCTTCGAGCTTCCAGCCGTGAGAGAGGAATCGCTCGCGCAGCTCCGGGGTGGGGGAGACCAGCGCCAGCTCGAGCCGCTCCTTCGTCTTCGACGGGAGATCCATGACACGGTCGAAGTTCGGGTGCTTCGACCAGAAGTAGGTTTCGCCATCAATCACCACGTCTTTGCCTTTGTTGCGGTAGGTGGCGATGGTACGCCAGTCGCCCCTTGGCTTCGGGGCCGACTCCCACAGGTCGACCACCACCGGGGGGTGGGTCTTGCGCCAGGCGATGTCGCCGGCGGGAACCCGGCAGCCTCGCGTTCCGATGTTCCAGCCGTAGGTAAAGTGCACGTCGTGTGCGTGCAAGAACTCCCGGGTTTCGGGATCGCCCTGCGCGTACTTGATTTGCTCGAGGATCGGATCGGTTTCGATGTAGATCATGCAGCCTTTGCGCCGTCGCGCGGGGTCGGGGCGCGACGCACCGCACAGGTTCACGATGGCGTCGGCGTGCTCGAGCAGCTCTTGAACGCGCGCCTTTTGGATGCCGAACCAGCGCCGGGTGAGTGAATCGTAGTAGGACCAGGCATCCGCAAGGTCGTAGCGACGGAAGGTTTCGCGCAAGAAGCGCACGTTCTCTCGCGCACTCCCCACCACGGACTGCTCGCGCGGGGAGTAGGGCGGGGCGCCCGAGTCCTCGATGTAAAAACACTCGACGCCGAGTCGACGCAGCCCAATCACGTGATGCAGCACCTGCCAGGCCATCCCGCCGAGCGGGTATTGACCCATGAGACCGAGGACGACGACGCGCTTCATGAGGCTCCCTCCGCCGCCGCATCCGGCGTGAGCAAGAACTGCGCCTCGTGCAGGCGCTGAAACAGTCCGCCCGCGCGACGCAGGGTCTCGTAGGTTCCCTGCTCCACCAGATGACCGGCTTCGAGCACGAGCAAAAGGTCGGCGCGCCGGACGGTCGAGAGTCGATGCGCGATCACGAAGGTGGTGCGTCCCTTCATCGCACGCTCGATGCCTCGCATCACGAAGGCCTCCGTCTCCGCGTCCAGGGCCGAGGTCGGCTCGTCGAGGATCAGGATGCGCGGGTCCTTGACGAGCGCGCGGGCGATCGTGATGCGCTGCATCTGGCCCTGGGAGAGGGCCTGGCCCTCGGGACCGACGGGAGTCGCCATGCCCTGCGGCAACGTGGCGACGAACTGCAGGACTCCCGCGAGCTCGGCGGCGTGATGCAGCTCTTCGGACGAGGCCTCGGGCCGACCGTAGCGAATGTTGTCCTCGAGCGTTGCGGGAAAGAGCACGGGCGACTGGGGCACGATGCCGATCGTTGCGCGAAGCGTCTGCACCTGAAGCTCCCTTAGATCGGAGCCGTCCAGCAGCACGCGGCCGTACACGGGATCGTAGAAACGCGGGAGCAGGGACACGAGGGTGCTCTTGCCCGCGCCCGTCGGCCCCACGAGCGCGACCAGAGTCCCCGCCGGCGCCTCGAAGGACACGCCCTCGAGGCTAAAGCCGGGATCGCTCTCGCCGCCGTACGCGAAACCGACGTCCTCGAAGCGCACCTCGCCGCGCACTGCGTGAAGAGGGCGTGCATTCGGCGCGTCCTTCACCTCGGGTTCCGCATCGAGGATTTCAAACACCCTGCGCGCCCCCGCCGCAGAGCCCTGGATGAGCCCCATGGTCTGCGAGATCGAGTTGATGGGGCCGTACAGGGACGCCAGATACGTCACGAACACGATGATGTCGCCGGCAGAAAGCGTGCCCGAGAGCGCGAGCCGGCCTCCCACGTAGAGCACCCCGGCCGTGCCGAGGGCGATCAGGACGTTCACGATTCCCGAATAGCTGGTCTCGAAGACGTAGAGCCGAAACGCGGAGCCGAGCGCCCGGGAGGAGGCGTCCATCACGCGCGCGCGCTCGCGCGCCTCGGCGGTGAAGGCCTGCACGACCTGAATGGCTCCGACGCCACGCTGTGTCTCCGAAAGAAATCGGCTCTCCGTCTCGCGCTGCTCGGTGGCGAGGGTCGTGATGCGCCGTCCGACGGTACGGATCGTCACGAAGAGCAGCGGCGCCACGGCGAGGAAGATCCCGGCAAGGAGCGGGTTCATGCGGACCATGACGGCCGTCATTCCGAGCAAGAGCACGACCGCAGTGACAAACGGGAACAGGCCATTCATCGCCATGGACTGCACGGCGTACGTATCGAAGGCCACCCGATAGACGAGATCCTGGCTTGGCCTGCGGCCGAAGAAGCCGAGGGACATGCGCTGGAGATGGGCCAGGAGCTGCGCACGCAGGTCGCTCACCATGCGCTGGCCGATGCCGATGGTGAGTCGGTTCAGGTAAACGCCCAGCAAGGCAAGCGTCCCCTGGAGCGCGAGCAGGCCCACGCAGGCGGCTGCGAGGAGGGAAAGGGAGTCGAGATTGCGCGCCCACGGGAGCGCGAGCGGCTTCCCGCCCAGCACCTGGTCCACCACGATCTTGAGCGGCCAAGGCTTTCCGATCTCGAGGACGGCGCTCAGGGCGACGAGGGAGAGAGCCAGAACGAAGCGCGTCCGGTGGGGCCGCAGGTAGCGGCCGACGCGGCGGTAGATGCTCATCAGCCCTGAGGCGCGGTCCCGGTGCGCTCGGGCCGCAGCGGGTCTAGCGGCAGCGACTGGAAGGTGATCTCAACAGCGTGCCACAGGGTCCGGCCGAGGCGATACCCCTGGTAGGCGAGGAAACCGGCTGTGCCCACGACCGCGGCGACCAGCTCGGCGCCGAGCAGGGACTGGCCGCCCACGAAGGCGAGCAGCGCCGCAAACGCGGTGAGCGCTTGGACGCCTTTGGCGAGGGTGGTCTGGCGGATCCGCACGCCCACGTCGACCTGGCGCTTTGCGCCGCCGTGGTTCTCGATCAGCACCTTCACCTCGGAGCGCACCCAGATGCCCCGGGCGATCGACACGTCCCACGGCTCCCAGCCGTTGTCGAGGATGATCGGGTACTTGCGGGGCCGCAGGAAATCGACGAGCGCGGAGATGCAGGCGCCCTTCTCGATGCCCGTCTCGTTCCAGTAGGAGAGCACGTAGCGCCGGCGCAAAATGTCCACGTCGGGCTTCTGGCGCAGGCTCGGGAATCGAATGCGTTCGACCCGCGAGAGGCCCTGCATGCGGTAGCGATTGCGTTCGATCGCCCGCATGAAGGGACCGAGGTAGTTGAGCGCTGCGATCAAAAGGCGCGCCCGCCACGGTGCGACGGGGACTCCCTCCACGTCGACCTGGAGCGCCGTATACACGGCCTGCGCGATCGAAAGGCCAAGGAGCGTGAGCCCGCCCAAGACGAACGTCGGCAGGGGGATGCCCACGCCGTACGCGAGAACGCCGACCAGGGTCAGCCCGAGTCCGGTGAGGTTCCACTCCAGCGTCGCAGGCAAGTGTCGCAGGAGCGAGGAGGGCGCCTCATACAGCGTCTGGAACAGCCCGTTGCCGAAGGGTCCCCAATAGATAATCGGGCGCCGCCCCAGGATCCCAGGACCGAGATCGCTGTAGATGCGCCCCAGCCAGCGCGAGTTCCCGAGGAAATTGAAGCGGTAGGGATGCTTGAAGTAGAGCAGCGCCTCGGCGCGACCGTAGCCTTTTTGCTGATTCAGGTACGCTCGGACCGTGGCCCGGCGGCGATGCCAGACGAGCGCGGCGGCGGAGAAGCCGATCTTGTGGCCGGCGTTCTGCAGGCGCCAGCACAGGTCGACGTCGTCACCGGCGGAACGGTAGATCGGGTCGAAAAGACCGACATCGATCAGGTGCTTGCGCCAGAAGGCCATGTTGCAGCCGGGGATGTGCTCGGCCTCCCAGTCCGTCAGAAGGACGTGGGTGGGTCCGCCCGGCGAACGCGCCACGACCTCTTGCACCCAGTCGGATTCCGGCGGCGGAAGGTTCGGTCCGCCGACGCCGGCGAAGCTCGGCTCCGAGAGCAGGCGGTACACCAGGAAGTTGAGCCAGTCGGGATCGACAGCGCAGTCGGAATCGGTGAAGGCGACGATTTCGCCCTTGGCTGCAAGAATCCCCTCGTTGCGCGCCACCGAGAGCCCGCGGTTCTCGTGGGAGATCAGCCGATAGCCGGGATAGCGCTCGGCGATCTCCTTGGTGCGATCGGTCGACCCATCGTCGACGACGATCACCTCGTAGTTTGGATAGTGAACCCGTGCGGGTCGCAGCGACTCCATGCATTCCTCCATCGTGCTCTCTGCGTTGTACGCGCAGACCACGACGGAGACCTTGGGGGCGGGGTTGGGGGGCACCGGCAGCTCGGTGCGATAGATCTGGCGCACCGCCTCGAAGGCGGGCTTGGGTTTGCGCTCCCGGGTGACCAGGCCGAAGGACCAGTCCGAGATGTCATGACCCCCCGTGTGCCACTCGTCGGTGAAGGAGAAGACCACTGTCCCCGCGCATCCGAGCTCGGCGGCGGCGGCCACGGTTGAAGCCACGATGCGCGCCTGCTCCTGCGGCCCCTCGCGCACGGAGTCGACACCGAACTCTGAGAGCAGGAGCGGCTTAAAGTCCGCCACGTTCTGGAGCCGGGCCACGTAGCGGCGGAAGTCGGCTTCGCGGTGCAAGTAGACGTTGAAGGAGATGAAGTCGAGGAAGTTGAGCTCGAGGTACTCGGACATCGGGAAGTTGGCGTAGGAGACGAGCGCCCGGGGATCCGCCTCGTGGGCAACCTCCGTCAGCTCCTGCAAGAAGGCCTCCAGCCGCGACGGCCCGTACCAGCGCACGACCTGGGGCGGAACCTCGTTGCCGACCATCAGCGACAGAAGATTTGGAACGCTGCGCAGGGCCGTTGCGGCTTCGCGCACGCGGCCGCGGACCTCCTCCCGATCTTCTTTTGCGTCGAGGAACCGCACATGCTGCGCCCAAGGGATCCCGACCATCATGCGCAGGCCGAACTCCGCTGCGAGGTCGCACAGCCAGGGGGGAGGGATGTGGTAGACGCGAATCGTGTTGGCGTTGAGCTGGCGCAGGAGTCCGAAGTCGCGCTCCACCGCACCCTTCTCGGGAAACGGCTCTCCCATGAGGTTGGAGCGGAAGGGACCGTAGGACACGCCACGCACGAAGAATTTGGAGTCACCATCGAGCAGGAACATTCCGCGGGTGCGAATGCGATTCACGCAGCAAACCCCTTCGAGCCCGCCACGCCCCTCACCGATGGACGAAAGCCCGGCATCGGCCGGGCTTCGCGGGTCGGGCGACGGTGTGACAGGGAGGGTCGGCGGTCGCTTCGAGGCTGTCAATCTGGGCGAAACCCAGCGACAAGCACCCGAGCGCCGGCAGCTTCGCGGCTAGGATTCCGCCGCGCCATCGGAATCCGCTCCGGCCGCACGCTGAAGCGCAATCTGGCGCAGGCCCCATCGGTTCTCGAAGGGCCCGCTCGCACGGGCCGCGAGGGAAGCAAGCTCTCGGGCGAGCTCGGCAAGGCCGCGCTCTCCCTCGCGTGCCTGGGCCAGCGGATTTCGGCCGAGCGCATGGAGGTTCATCGCGAACATGCGGGCGGCATCCACGGTCGCGACGTCGTGCTCGGTCACGCGGCTCGCAAGGCGCTCGAGACCCGAAGGAGCGCCGGCCCGGTCGAGGGACGGGCCGACATAGAGCGCTTGGCCCTGACCATCTAGGGTCGCCGCCACGAGGGCGAGGTAGCGCTGAAAAACGGGGCAGTCCGTGGAGATCGACTCCACCTCTTCGACGAGAAGCCGCCCGCAGGGCGCGAGGAGCTTTGCTCAACCCGCAACGACACGGACCGGCTCCCGCAGGTGTGAGAGCAGGAAGCGGCAGATCACGAGATCGGCGACTCCTCGGCTGAATTCCTCGGAGCGGCCGAGCGCACGGCGAGGCCCATGCCCACGGTCTGCGTTGCGCCCACGCTCTGCGCCAAAGCGCGCGTCGTGTGGCCAGGGCCGCAGCCGAGGTCCAGCGCGAGACGAGGGCCCGCGGGCGCGAAGGAGCACCAGAAGGTTCGACTCGGTCCTTCGAAGACCTGCGCCACAAGGGCGAGCCGCTCCGCCGCCACCGCCGAGTCACCGAACGCGTAGCACATGCGCTCTCCCGCGCGTCGAGGGCTCCCCCGAGACGCAGCATACACGCCGGTTGTGCCCCGTGGGCAGCGGGGATAGGCTGCCCTGGGTGTCGGAGGAGTCCATGGACGAGCGGCCGAGGCGTACCGACCTTTGGAAAACCTCGATGGACGTCTGCTGGCAGTTCGACTACGCCGCCGAGATCGAGAAGCTTGCCAGTCTCTACTCGAAGTCGAAGCGCCTGCAGTGGGACGCCGAACGGGATATCGACTGGACAAAGCCGATCGACCCTTCGAAACCGATCGTGGATGAAGCCCGCATGGGATTCGACCGCATCCCCTTCGTGCAGCGGCTCGGCAAGAGCACGCGCGAAGCCTTCACCGCGCATGTGGCCGCGCATCGCCTCTCCCAGTTCCTGCACGGCGAGCAGGGCGCGCTCATGGTGGCCGCGGCGCTCGTGCATGCCGTTCCCGACTACGAGGGCAAGCTCTACGCCGCGACGCAGACCATGGACGAGGCTCGACACGTCGAGGTGTTTGAACGCTACATCCGCAAGCTTGCGCTTGTCTATCCAATCTCCCCCGCGCTAAAGCGCCTGATCGACTTGACCCTTCGGGCCGACCACTGGGTGAAGATCGCGATTGGGATGAACATGGTGGTCGAGGGACTCGCCCTTGGTGCCTTCCACAACATGCGCCGCGCCACCTCCTGCGACCTTCTGCGCCAGGTGATCGAGTACGTGCTGCGCGACGAAGCGCGCCACGTGGCGTTCGGAAACGTCTATGTGCAGCATGCGCTCGCCCACATGCACCCCGAGGATCGAGAAGACGTCGCAGACTTTGCGTATCAGGTGATCAAGGGGATGAGCGACGCGACCGGCGGACCCGATGCTGCGGGACGGCCGGAGCCGGATCCGGGCTTTCGCGAGGTGTTGGTACGCTGCGGCATCGATCCTGGGGATTTCGTGCGCGGGCTCGCGCAGGCACGCGAGGCCGGGATCCGCACCGACCAAGTACCCGGGGCGATCCACTCGTTCCGAGATCTCATGATGCCTGCACTCGTGCGTGTCGGAGCCGTGACCGAGCGGACGCGCGCCCGCTTCGCCGAGGCGGGGATCCACGTCTACGACGATCCGCACATCCTCGAGTCGCTCGAAGACCGGGAAACGGGCGAGGTCATGCCGCAGGCAGACTGAGCGTCCCGCAGCCTCCGCCTCAAGCCCCCGCACGCGGCCGCCGAAGGAACCTCCGGACCCACCCCAGTGGATAAAGGGCATGCCCCAGATCAAGGGCACCGCGATGCTGCAGTGTGTGAAGGCGCTGCGCGCGCAGCGCGAGAAGGCCGCGGCCCTCCTGCCCCGAGAGCTTCAGCACTACCTCGAGAAGCGCATCGCGATTTCCGTCTGGTACCCGGAGAAGGACCACCTCGCGCTGCTGCGCGCCGTGGCGGAGCTGGTTGGCGGGGGGCGCCGCGACGTCTGGGAGTTTCTTGGGCGCGCGAGCGCGCGCAGCGACCTTCAGGGTGTGTACCGGAATATGCTGAAGGTGGGCGATCCCGATGCGACGCTGCGGCGCGGGCCAGCCCTTTGGCAGGCCTACCACGACTCGGGGACCGTGACCGTGACGTGGGAAAGCGAGAACTTGGTGCGCGTCGAACTTGCCGATTACGGCCTGCGCGCGGCGGAGATGTGCGGAGTCTTCGGCGGCTACTACCACGAGCTTCTCCACCTCTCCGGCGCCCGCGAAGTCTCGGTGGCCCACACGGCGTGCCGCTTGAGCGGAGCGCAGGAGTGCCAGTGGCATACGAAGTGGCTCTCCATGCTGAGCGAGCCGGCCTAAGGATCGTGTCGCTCGGCCCCCCCCGACCTGCGCCCGGGCGCGGCGGCGCGCCTTCTCCCAAGGCTAGGTAGCCGTGAACTCGCGCACTGCGCGCAGCCGGCGCACGAGCGCAACAAGACCCGTGGGCAGTCGCCTCGAGTAGGCGAGGAAGCCCGGGAGCGTCGCGAACTGGCGCTCCGCCGCCGCAAAGCGCGGATCGCTGCGAAGCGTCTGCTGCTCGCGTACGAGGGGCGGCGTCCCCGGGTCGGCGCGGTAGCGGCGCACATACTCCAGAAGCCGAGCGTGGTAGCCAGGGTCCTCCACCACCGCGGCGATCGTACGGGCGCGCGGATGCGTCCCCGCGACCATCGCTTCAAGCTCGCGTTCGAACCTCTCGAGGCCATCGGGAAACGCTTCGAGAAGCTGCAGATCGAAGATCGGGTTTAGATGCACGACCTGCATGACGTGCCCCATGATGGTGTCGCGTTCGGAGAACAGGCCCGTCGGATCAATCATCGAGACGGGATCGTCGAGGATGCGAAGGCACTGATGAAAGCCGAACGAAATATTCTGCTGGCGGTAGTATTCGCGCGCGGCGGGCTCGATCACGAAACGCAACATGTCGAGGCCGCCGAAGAGCAGCTGGAGCCGCGTCGGCCGCCCGCGTGCGAAGCCCCTCGCCTCGAGTGCCGTGAGGCGTCGCTCGAGCTCTTTGGGGTTTCGCCACAGGCGCAGCGTGCGCACAAGACGTTCGAGCTTGCCTGCGATCTCCTGGGGGCCGCCGATGGCCTTCGCGACCAGCCTCCAAGTCGGCGCCGTGTGGCGATCCGAACCGCCGCGAGGTTTCGGCAGGGGAGCGAGCTCCACGCCGAGAGTCTACCCCGTGCCTTCGCCTTTAGAGACGCGCCGCGTAGTGGGCCGCGCCGAGCAGCGCGGTGCGGGGCTCGAGCGAGACGCTGAGCTCGAGGCTCTGCATGAGCGGCGTGAAGCGTCCCTTGTCGTTAAAACGTGCGAGAAAGCCGCCCCGCTCGAGGATGGGCAGGATCTTCGGCGCGATGCCGCCGCCCACGAACACGCCGCCCGTCGCGAGCCAGCGCATCCCCAGGTTGCCGCCCTCGGCACCGTAGATGCCAGAAAACATGGCGAGTGCGTTCTCACAGAGGGGATCGCGCCCTGCGAGCGCAAACTCGGTGATGCCCTCGTTCGGATCTCCCTGCGCGAGCCGGCGCGTCACGAATTCCGGTTCGCGGTAGCCCGTTGTCTCCTTCAAGAACTGGTAGACGTTCGTAAGACCCGGACCGGCGAGGATCCGCTCGTAGCTCACATGCCCCTTGAACTTGGCACGGAGCCAGCGCAGGAGCTCGACTTCCTCGTCGCTCTGGGGAGCGAAGTCCGCGTGTCCCCCTTCGGACGCCACAGGATGGTGTTGCTCTCCATCGAAGTAGAGCATGGCCTCACCAAGGCCGGTTCCGGCGGCGATCACGGCCACGTTGCCGCGCAGACGCGGGCGGGTTCCGGCCTGAAGCACACGAAGCTGCGTGGGGGCGAGAAAGAGCATGCCATAGGCCATGGCCTGCAGGTCGTTGAGGAGCTTAACCGGCTTGCCGGTCTCGCGTGAAAGCGCGCTCTCCTCGAGCGTCCAGGGCAGGTTTGTGGCGTGGGATCGGCCGTCGACCACTGCGCCGGGCACCCCGAAGCAGACGGCCCCGAGTTTGGGCGTGGCGGCATCGCGCGGCAGGAAAGAATCCAGGATGGCCGAAAAGGCCGCGTACTCGCGGCTCCTGAACTGCTGCTCGCGCACGGAGCGTACGCCCCCCGGCACTCGCTCGAAAAGACCCAGCAAGGTCTTCGTGCCGCCGAGATCGCCGGCGAGGATCACCCCTTGGTCACCGTGGTGCGCACCAGCTTCGCCGCGGCCGGGATGTCGACGATCCAGGTGAGCGTACCCGGGGAAGGTCGCACGCCCTGGGCAGGGAGCCGCTCGCGGTCCTCGGGACCCTCAAGCACCTCGGCCAGGATCGCGCTCTTCTCGGCCCCTGTGCTGAGGAAGACGAGATGGGAGGCGCGGTTGAGCAGTGGATAGGTGAAGGTCATGCGCCGAGCCCCGAGCTTGCGCACCAAGTTCGCAACTACCCAGCGTTCGACCTCACGCAGCGCCGCGGTTCCTGGAAAGAGCGATGCGGTGTGGCCGTCGGGACCAAGACCCAGAAGGATGAGGTCGAAGGCCGGTGTGGGAGCGTCGTCGGTGGCCCCAAAGACGCGCGCGATTTCGCGCTGGTATTCGCGCGCCGCGGCATCGGCATCCATTCGCTCCGCCTCGATGCGGTGGATCCGGGCAGGGACGGCAGGAACCCGGGAGAGCAGTGCCTCGAGCGCCATTCGATAGTTTGAATCCGGATGGTCGGGTGGAACGCAGCGCTCGTCTCCCCAGAAGAAATGGACGCGCGTCCAGTCCACCATGTCTCGGAACGGCGCTTGCGCAAGGATCTCGTAGGTACGCCGCGGCGTCGAGCCCCCGGAGAGCGCGACGCGAAAGGCATGTCCCTTGGCGTGCAGCTTGCGCGCAAGCCGCACGAACTCGCCGGCCGCCGCGCGCGCCACGGTCTCGGGGTCGGCCAGCACGCGAACGACGGGCTCGCTGCTGCGCGTCGATTTTTGACGGCTCGCGGCCTTGTCGGAATCACCGCGCCTGCTCGCCTTGGTTTTGGGTCGCGGCTTGGTCATCGCAGGAGCGCCTCCGCCATGCGCCGCGACAGCGCAAGCGTGTCGCGAAACAAGGGGTCGTGGAAGAGCTTGGCCATCTGTCGCGCGACGAGACTGGCGCGCGACTCGCGGTGGACGGACAAGACGCGCGCGGAAGCGAAACTGCTCCCGGCCAAAACCACAAGGCGATCCCGCCCCTCCCAGGCAAAGGTGGCCGCGCCTTTGCTCGACTTCGCATTCCAACGGATGGCGACGCGCGAGAGCTCCGGCTCGCCACTCGGGAGCCGCCGGACAGTGACCCGCAGCGGCCCCTTCGCGGATTCGAATCCCCAGCTCACCTCTACGCCCGGCGCGACTTTTCCGCCGATCGGCTGCCAGCCAAGGCGCCCCGCAAGCCAGCCGATCAAGAACCAGGCCTGGGGGAGCGCATGGGGGCCGTGCTCGATCTCGACCTCCTCGATCGATTCGAGCGCCTCCGGCAGGATGAGTGGGTCGAGCGTTTGGCTCACGAGGCGTCGCCAGGGCTTCCCGCGTCGCCACGCAAGGTCGGAGACGACCCTGCGCGTCTCAAGCCCCATCTCCCAGCTCGCCACCGACACCACCCCCCGCACTGGATCGAGCCAGCCCGCGCTGTCGTAGATCACGTGATCGGCCATGCCTGCGAGGTCGTCGAACAGGGCGCCGGCGGCCGTTGGCGGCTCCGGGGCCGCCCACCAGAGTGCGGTGGGCAGGTCGCCAATCAGGAGAGGGCGCGCGATCGACGGCAGGCGATTGGTCGAGGGGGTCGGCGCCGAGAGCGTGACATGCTCGGAGCAGATCTGGCGTCCCGCGCTGGCCGGATGACACACCGCCGAGACGCTGGCGGAGAGCCCAGCGTTCTCGTACTCGGGCTCGCCCACGAGCAAAAGCACGCGGGAGGGATGTTTTTCCACGATTTCACCGATCTCGATCGGGAGCCCGCGGGCCTGCTCCTGGGTCGCACACCAGATGAGGAGGTTGGACATGCAGGCGCGGGTGGCGGGCTCCATGCCCTCGGCTCCGGCCGCCACGCTGCCGAGCGGCTCGCTCCACAGCTCGGCGAGCTCGCGCTCGATGGCACCGATGTCCACGGGCCTCGGAGACGTCACCGACTCACTCACAGCGTGCGCCACTTCCGCCCGTCGGCAGCAATCAGTTTCTCCGCCTCGAGCGGGCCCCAGCTGCCGGCGGGATACTGAGGCAGCCAGCGCGTGCCGCGCTCCTGCCAGGCCTCGAGGATACCGGTCACCCACGTCCACGAGGCCTCGACGGCATCTCGACGCATGAACAGCGTGGCGTCGCCGGCCATCACGTCGAGCAGCAACCGCTCGTACGCCTCGGGAGACTGCTCGCCAAAGGTCGTGCCGTAACGAAAGTCCATCTTTACGGGGTAGATGCGCACCTTCGGGCCGGGCAGCTTGGTGGCAATCTTGAGCGAGAGGCCCTCATCGGGCTGGATGCGCACGGTCAAAACGTTTGGCTCGAGGGGAGACTGGGGATCGTAGTTGAAAAGGATGGGCGGCACGTCCTTGAACTGCACCGCGATCTCGCTGGCGCGCTTGGGCATGCGCTTGCCGGTGCGGAGGTAGAAGGGCACGCCGGCCCAGCGCCAGTTGTCCACGAAGCACTTGAGGGCGACGTAGGTCTCGGTCGTCGAGTCGAGCTTCACGTTCGGCTCGTTGCGATAGCCAGGCACCTCGACCCCGTGATGGAAGCCGCTCGCGTACTGTGCTCGGACCACATACTGGTCGACGTCCTTGCTCGAGATCGGACGCAGGCCCTGCAACACCGCGAGCCGGTTGTCGCGCACCACGTCGGGCGAGAGCGACCACGGGGGCTCCATGGCGGTTAGGCACAGCACCTGGAGAATGTGGTTCTGCACCATGTCTCGCAGTGCTCCCGCCTCCTCGTAGTAGTTGGCGCGCGTGCCCACGCCCTCCTCTTCAGCCACGGTGATTTGCACGTGATCCACGTATTTCTGGTTCCAGAGCGGTTCGAAAATCGAATTCGCAAAGCGCATGACCAGCAGGCTCTGGACCGTTTCCTTCCCGAGGTAGTGATCGATGCGGAAGACCTGGCTCTCGGCGAAGACGCGCGCCACGGTGGCATTGAGCTGGCGCGCGCTTTCGAGGTCATGGCCGATCGGCTTCTCCACGATGATGCGCGAGAACGGCGGCGAGCCGGGCGGCCGCACAAGACCCGCAGTCTGGAGCTGGTCGACGCACACCCCCATTACGCTCGGCGGGATCGAGAGGTAGAAGATGCGATTGCCCGGAACGCCGCAACCCGGTTCGATTTCGTCGAGGCGCTTTGCGAGCGCGGCGTAGGCCGCAGGATCGGCAAAGCCGCCGCGCACGAAGAAGAGGTTGCGGGCAAAGTGCTCGAAAGCGTCGGGATCGAGAGAGCGCCGCGAGTACTTCTCGATGCTCTCGCGGGCGAGCGCGCGGAAGTGCTCATCGTCGAGAGCGGTGCGCGCGAAGCCGACCACGGCGAAGTTCGCGGGCAGTACGCCATCACGCATCAGGTTGTAGAGGCCGGGCAGAAGCTTGCGCCGGGACAGGTCACCTCCGCCGCCGAAGATGACGAGGCTGCACGGCTCAGGCAGCAGCGCTTTCGAGAGACCTACCATCAGCGGATTGTGGGAGTCGGTCTGCATCTGCTCTCCTTCCGCGCCCGAAGAACACTGGGTCGCTAGGTCGCCATGCGCCGTCGCACTTCAACGCGCCCCCCATTCTCCACGATCACCACGTCCGCCATGCCCAGGAAGAGCCCGCTGCCGACGAGGCCGGGGATCGCCCGGAGTTCGCTCTCGAAGCGCCCCGCATCCTCGAGCAATCCGATGCCGCAGTCGAGGATGTGGTTGCCGTTGTCCGTGAGGTAGGGTGCTCCGCCGTCCATGCGCAGCCGGGGTTCGCAGCCAAGGGCCCGCAGTCGTCGCGTCGCGAGGGTAAGGCCGAACGGCACGACCTCCACGGGCAGCTGCCCCCGGGCTCCGAGCTTTTGCACGAGCTTCTCCGGGCCGACGAGGATTACGAGCTGCTGCGCGCTTGCCGCAACGATCTTCTCGCGCACGAGCGCTCCGCCGTAGCCTTTGATGAGGTCGAGCTGCGGATCGACTTCATCCGCGCCGTCCAGGCACACATCCAGCGTGCCGGCCTGAGCGAGGGTCACAAGGGGGATTCCGAGCTTTCGTGCAAGGGCTTCGGTGCGCTCCGAGGTCGGCACCGCGCGAATGCGCAGCCCCGCCTTAACGCGCTGCCCCAGCAGCTCGATGAAAGCGCTGGCTGCCCGGCCTGTACCGAGGCCCACGGTTTGGCCTTCTTTAATGAACTCGAGCGCCCGTTCTCCAGCCGCCATGGCCGCTCCCTCGCCTGCGCAGACCTTCGGCTCTCGGCGAGAATACACGGGCCGTGGGGCGGCGCTGTGCGCGCCCCGCCGAACGGCGCGCGGGCGGTTGTCACTGCGCGACCAATCGGGTAGGTCCTGTGCCGTTTTCGGAGCGCCGCGCAGACCCCGCCCCAGGGCGCCTGTGGGAGTCAAAGACGGAATGGATGTCCTCCATCATGGGCTCGACATCTTCTTGCATCTCGACCAGCACCTAAATGACTGGGCGGGGGTGCTAGGTCCCCTGCTCTACCTCCTGCTCTTCGCGGTGGTGTTCTGCGAGACAGGCCTCGTCGTGACCCCGTTTCTGCCGGGGGACTCCCTGCTCTTCGCCGTGGGCGCCCTTTGCTCCATCGAAGGCTCGCCCATCTCGCTGCCCCTCATGGGGGGCGCGCTGCTCGCGGCGGCGGTCTTGGGCGATGCCTGCAACTATGCGATCGGCCATTACCTAGGACCCATGGTCTTCACAAGCGAGCGCTCCCGCCTGCTCAACCGCCGGCACCTTGTCCGCACCCAGGAGTTCTATGCGCGTCACGGCGGCAAGACCATCTTTCTCGCCCGCTTCGTCCCAATCATCCGCACCTTCGCTCCGTTCATCGCGGGCATTGGCCGCATGCGGTACCGGCAATTCGCGCTCTGGAACGTCTCGGGCGCAGCGGTTTGGGTGGTGGGCCTGGTTCTCGCCGGCTACCAGTTCGGCCAAATCCCGATTGTGAAGCGCAACTTCGAAACGGTGATCCTCGCCATCGTTGTGATCTCGCTTCTGCCGATCTTGGTCGAGTACGTCCGCGCAAGACGTGCAGGAGGTACCCCCGGCACGCCCTAGGCGGTCGCTCGCCTCCTCAACTCGGCTCTTGGCCCGGCCGATCTACGAAACGGCGATGAGTGCGCCCGTGCGAGCCCACACGACTGCGATCGACGACGACGGGCTTGCCCCGGAGGTCTCGGACCCTAGTCAGCCTCCGGCCACGATCCGTCTGCTTCTCGTCGAGGACGATCCGGGCGACTCCCTCCGCATCCGGCGCCTGCTCGAGGGCTGTGACGAGGCCTCCTTCGTCATCGAACACGCAAGCGAGGTGGAGCAGGCCCTCGGCATGCTCCAGAGAGGACGCTATCAGGTCGTGCTGCTCGACCTCAGTCTGCCCGAAGGCAGCGGACTCGACGTGCTTGCGCGCGCGCAAGTCGCGGCCGAAAGCGTGCCGATCATCGCCATGTCCTCGCAGGAGGACGACGAGCAGGCAGTCCGCGCATTGCGCCTTGGCGCCCAGGACTGCCTCCCCAAGGGTCGGGTCGAGCCGCGGCGCCTCGTGCGCGCGCTGCGTCATGCGGTCGAGCGCCACCGGCTCCTCGCACAGCTTCAGTTCGCACGCCACCGCGAACACTACGTCGCGACACATGACATGCTGACGGGGCTGCCCAATCGCATCCATTTTCAGGAACAACTCCGGCGCATGCTTGCCTACGCAGACCGCGTGGGACGCCAGGTCGCCATCCTGTTTCTCGATCTCGATCGCTTCAAAACCATCAATGACAGCCTCGGGCATCCGGCGGGCGACGAGCTCTTGCGCCGCGTCGCAGAGCGGCTGTGCCCACTCGTCCGCCGCAGCGATCTCATGGCACGCCTTGGCGGGGACGAGTTCGTGATCGCGCTGCAGGGCATCGACCGAGACCAGGCGCCGGCCCGCGTGGCGCAGCAGATCCTGGAACGCCTCGCGGAGCCCTTCATGCTTGCAAGCGGCGAGCACTGGATCACCGGCAGCATCGGCATTGCGGCAAGCCCGCGCGACGGCACGGACGTCGAGGCCCTCGTGCGCAATGCGGACACGGCGATGTACCGGGCCAAGGCCGCTTCGCGAAACGCCTATCGCTTCTACGACGAGTCGATGAACGCCGAGGTGGCGCGGCGCCTCCAGATCGAACGCGAGCTGCGCCGGGCCCTCGTGTCAGGGGGCCTCGCCCTCGCCTACCAGCCGCGTGTGGAACTTCGGAGCGGCCGGATCGTCGGCGCGGAGGCCCTCTTACGCCTGCCGACGGGCGAGCTCGCGGGGGTGGATCTCGCGGAGCTGATCCCGCTCGCGGAAGAGACGGGCCTCATCACAGCGATCGGCGAGTGGGTGATCCCGACGGCTTGCGCACAGGCCAACGCGTGGCAGCGGGCAGGCGGCGCCCCGATCGTTCTGTCGATCAACGTCTCGGCACAAGAGCTCAAGCAGGAGTCGCTCCGCCAAGCCCTGGTCGGCGCGCTCTGGGAGACGGGGCTAAGCCCGGGCCTCGTGGAGATCGAGATCACCGAGAGCGCCCTCATGCGGGATGAGAAGACCTCTCTTGCCGTCCTCCAAGAGCTAAAGCGCGTCGGTTTGCGCGTCTCCCTCGACGATTTTGGAACCGGCTTTTCGTCGCTCTCGCTTTTGAAGCGGATCCCGGTGGATACGCTCAAGATCGACCGCTCCTTCGTGCGCGATGTGGCGACCGATCCCGACGACGCGGCGATCGTCGCAGCGATCTTGGCGATGGCCGAGCAGCTCGGCCTGACCGTCGTCGCCGAGGGCGTCGAGACGGAGCCGCAGCGCGAGTTTCTGCGCGCGCGCGGCTGCCAGCAGATGCAGGGATATCTCTTCAGTCGGCCGATCTCCCCAGAGGAGTTTCTCGAGCGGCTTTTGAGCCAGCAGGGCTAACCCGCCTCGCCGAGCGAGGCAGCAGATCTCCTCCCCGGCTGCTGGATCGAGCCCGGTTCCGGCTGCAAGCGGGGCGGGGACTGAATGGGGTCTGCGGCACGAACGCCAAGAGTCCCCGCGAGGGCTACGCAGCTGCGCGCTCCGCGGTGAGCAGCGCGCCGCGGGGAGTGTCCGGCGTAAGAGGGAGGGGCCACGGGCGACCGAGCCGCACGCCCTCCTCGGGCACGCTGTACGCGGTAGCGCGCCAGCCGCAGCGCCCGAGCGTACCAAGCGGATCGTCGGTCGTGAACGCGACCGGGCAGCCACGCTGCGCGTAGAGTTCGATGAAGCCTCGCATCTTTAGGAAGCCTCGCGGCAGCGTGTCCACCCCCAACTGACTCCCCTGCGCGGATAGACGCGCAGTCTCTGCGAGGACGCGTTCGACCGCTGCGTCCGGCAGGTACATGAGAAGGCCTTCGAGGAGCCACGCGGTGGGCTCCATGGCGCGGTACCCAGCGTCGATGAGGGCTCGAGACCAGTCGGTGCGAAGATCCACGGCCACGGTGGTCCGCCGGCAGCGTGGTGTCGCTCTTAACGGGCCGAGGATGGAGGCCTTGTAGTCGAGGACCTCCTTTTGATCCATCTCAAAGAGATGCATTCCCGGCGGCCACTCCAAGCGAAATGCACGGGTATCGAGTCCAGCTGCCACGAGCACGACCTGGCGGACACCGTGCGTCCGCGCCGTCGCGAGCAAAAAGTCATCGAAGAAACGCGTGCGCACGGTGAAGTTTGGCCGGGGCGTTCCCCCCAGCGCAAACCAATGAGTCTCGAGGAAGGCGAATCCCTCTGGCCCTGCGAGGGCGGCCGCGAACTCGTCGCTGAAGAGATGGTCGGGCCGCTCCGTTTCGCGCGCCCGCGCCGCGGCCGTCAAACGAGACGTAAAGCCCACCGGATCCATGCTTGGAACGAGGCCTCCGTGCAGCAGTCTACGCCCCTCGGAGGCGGTGGGAGCATCTTGTCTTTCCCAGCCTAGAAGAGTTCGGGACCGCCTTGAGAGGCGACACGAAACGCTTCGATCACCTCGGCCGGGGCCTGCACGAGCTCGATCAGGACTCCTTCACCACCGAGCGGCGCGTGTGCGTCGCCTTTTGGATGGATGAAGCACACGTCGTGCCCAGCAGCTCCCTTGCGGATTCCCCCCGGCGTGAAGCGCACGCCCTGCGCGCTGAGCCATTCGAACGCCGCGTGCAGATCGTCGACCCAGAAGCCCACGTGGTTCAGCGCCGGCTCGTGCACCTTCGGCTTTTGAGCCGGGTCGATGGGCTGCATGAGGTCGACTTCGACGCGCAGGGGACCTGAGCCTGCGACGGCGATCTCCTCGTCCACGTTCTCGGCCTCGCTGCGAAATGTCCCGACGGGCACAAGGCCCAGCGTCTCCACCCAGAGCCTGCGCAGCGCAGCCCTGTCGTGAGCACCGACTGCGATTTGCTGGATTCCGAGGATACGGAAGGGTCGATCGGACACCGCGGGCTCCTTCGTGGGCAGGGTGGCTGAGCGAAGTTAACCTCCCAGCCGCATGCCCGCCCTGGCTCCCAGCTCTGCGCCGAAGGCCACCGTGCACTTTCGATCGCTCGGTTGCCCCAAGAACCGCATTGACTCCGAGGTCATGCTCGGGAGCCTTGCGCTCAGCGGCTACGCCGTCGCGGAGGACATCCAAGACGCCGACGTTGTGGTCGTGAATACCTGCTCGTTCATCCAGAGCGCGCGCGAGGAGTCCATTCACGCCATCCTCGACGTGGCCGAGCTTCGGGAATCAAAGCGCCTGCGTGCCCTCCTTGTCGCTGGCTGCTTGCCCCAGCGCTACGGCGCCGAGCTCGCAAAAGAGCTGCCCGAGGTCGATGCCTTTATCGGCACCGGGCACTTTCACAAGATTTCACAGATCCTCGACGAGACCCTTGCGGGTCTCACACGCGGTGTCTACGTCGATGCGGGCGAGACTCACCTCTACGACGAACACGATCCGCGCCTTGTGATCGGTCCTGGGCACAGCGCCTACGTCAAGATCTCCGAGGGCTGCGATCGCGTGTGTGCGTTCTGCGCGATCCCCGGCATCCGCGGCCGCTTCCAGAGCCGGCGTCTTGAGTCCGTGGTGGCGGAGGCCGAGCAGCTTGCGGCCGCGGGCGCGAAGGAGCTGAATCTCGTCGCGCAGGACGCGACTTCCTACGGGAAGGACCTGCCGGGCCGGCCTCGACTCACCGATCTCTTGCGTGCCCTTGACGAGGTGGAGGGCATCGCCTGGATCCGCCAGTTGTACGTGTATCCGACAGCCCTGACCGACGACTTGATCGATCTTCTCGCGCGGGGGCGACGGGTCCTCCCGTACGTCGATGTGCCGCTCCAGCATGCGAGCGACCGCGTGCTGCGGGCCATGAAGCGGGGGACAACGCAAACGCGCCAGCGTGCGCTCGTTGCGCGCCTGCGCGAGCGGATTCCCGGCGTCACGCTGCGCACGACCTTCATCGTCGGCTTCCCGGGTGAGACGGATGCCGACTTCGCATGCCTTTGCGACTTCGTACGGGAAATGCGTTTCGACCACGTCGGCATTTTTCGATACTCCGACGAGGAAGGCACTGCCGCTCACGCCTATGGCGAAAAGGTCCCCCGTGCCACTGCCCGGCGGCGACACCGGGAACTCGTCGGGCTCCAAAGCGAGATCATGACCGAGAAGCTCACCGCGCGAGTCGGCACGACGGCCGATGTGCTCGTGGATCGCGCAGGCGCCGCACGTACGGCGCGCTCGGGCGGCGGAGCGGTCGGCGTCGGCGTCGCACACGGTCGCCTCGCAAGCCAGGCACCGGAAATTGATGGGGGCGTCCTCCTGAAGCTCGGGTGCGGAGAGGTTGCTCCCGGCGACTTCGTGCGCGCCCGCATCAGCGCTGTTCGCGGCTGCGATCTCGAGGCGCAGGCGCTCTCTCCGGCCTAGGCCGGCCCCCCGCTTCAGCGCTCGGGCCGGTGGCAGACCGCTTCGATGTTGTGTCCGTCCGGATCGAGCACGAAGGCGCCGTAGTAGTTGGGGTGATAGTGCGGCCGCAGCCCAGGCGCGCCGTTGTCTCGGCCTCCGGCTGCGATCGCAGGGGCGTGGAACCGGCCCACGGTCGCGCGGTCGGGCGCCTCGAATGCGATGTGGGTCCCGGTTTTGGGTGCCGCGCCCACTCCCAGCCAGGTGGGTCTCGCGTCGCCGCCGAAGCCGACGAAGCGCCCTGCGTACTCAGTCCGCACGGCATAGCCGAGAGGGGCGAGCGCCTTCTCATAGAAGCGTTGGCTGCGCCCAAGATCGCTAACCGTGAGTCCGAGGTGATCGAGCATCGCCATGGCCTCCAAGGGGGGCCTCGCCTCATGCGACCGGGCGGTACCCCCAGCCAATGAGATAGCGCTCGCTCGTTCCCTTGCGGCTCGCCTCGGGCCTTACGGTCTTCAGCTTCTCAAACGAGCGGCGCATGCGCCCAACCGCGGCGTCGGCCTCGGGACCGTCCATCAGCTTTAGGAGAAGGTTGCCCCCGGGCTTGAGGAGTTTGGGAACAAGTTCTCCTACTGCAAAGAGAAGGCTTTCCTCATTTGCCCGATCGGTCGCCCGCACACCCGAGAGCTTTGGCGCCGCGTCGCAGAGGAGCGCATCGGCGAGACCCCCGAGCGCCTCGAGAACTGTTTCTGCGACGCCGGGTTGCATGAGATCCAGTCGGAGTGCGACCACGTTCGCAAGATCCAGCGGCGGCTCGATCGCGGCCAGGTCGACGCCCACCACCCGCCCACTGGAACCCACAAGGGTAGATGCGACCTGGAGCCAGCCTCCGGGCCAGCAGCCGAGGTCGACCACCCGGGCGCCGCGTCGAACGAGGCGGTAGGCGCGCTGCATCTCGGCCAGCTTGTAGGCGGCGCGGGAGCGATAGCCCTCGCGTTTGGCGCGCTCGTAGAAGCTGTCCTTGCGTTCGTAAGCCGTGGTGGAAAGGCGGGCTAGCGCGGTGCAACGGCCGGCCGAACCCGAACAACCGCGTTCGGGTGACCGGGCACGGAGCCGCGGATAAAGAGGAGGTTGCGCCCCGCGTCGACCTTCGCGATGAGCACGTTGCGTGTCGTCGTGCGCGCGTTGCCGTGACGGCCCGGCATGCCAAGGCCCTTAATCACTTTCCCAGGATCGCTGTTGGAGCCGATGGATCCGCCGTGCCGGAAGAACTCGTGGGTCCCGTGGCCCTCGGTGTGCACGGAGAAGTTGTGGCGCTTTACAACGCCCGCAGTGCCGCGACCCTTGGAGGTCGCGACCACGTCCACGATCTGCCCCTGCGTGAAGACGTCCGCGCGGATCGCCTGACCCACCTCGAACTTTGCGGCATCCTCCGCCGCGAGCCGACTCTCCTTCAGGGTTCGCTGGGGAGCCAGGTTGGCCGTTTGGTAGTGACCCTTTAGGGCCTTCGGCACGTTCTTGGGGTTGCGGGTGCCGAAGCCGAGCTGGAGCGCGGAGTAGCCGTCCTTTTCGGGGGTTTTCTTTTGCACGATCGGGTTCGGGCCTGCCTCAAGCACAGTCACGGCGACGCTCTGGCCCTGCTCATCGTAGAGGCGGGTCATACCGATCTTGCGACAGAGAAGTTCAATGGCCACGGGCAATCCTCGATCCATCTGGCTAGGGGTCTGGAAAAGCGGCCGGCAAT
>DATGZK010000009.1:0-4955 GCA_035489755.1 Myxococcota bacterium | reverse complement strand
GGCAAGCCGCTGTGCCAGCTCAGCCCCGTACCGCGGTCGCTCGACTTCCACCTCTCGGATCTCGTGGCGCTCCTCGACTCGTTGCCCTCCCCCGGTGAGGATTGGACGGAGGCCGTCTCGCAGGGTGTGGCGGAACAAGATCAGTTCGAGGGGTTCGAGTGGCCTCGCTGATCGACTCGAGCGTTCTCGTCGACATCGAGCGCGGGAGGACAGACCTCGGCGTCCTTCTCGAGAAGCGGGGAGACCGCGGTATCGCGATGGCGGCCATCACCGCGGCAGAGCTCTTGCACGGTGTCCATCGCTTGCGCATCTCCAAGCGCAAGACGCGCGCGGAAGCCGTGGTCGAGGTGTTGCTGTCGTCGATGCCCGTCATCCCCTTCGATCTTGTCTGCGCTCGCGCACACGCTCGCCTCGGAGCGGAGCTCGCGCGGCGCGAGGTGACCGTTGGAACGCACGATCTTATGATCGGCGCCACTGCGCTGGCCCGGGGGTTCTCCGTTTTGACGCGCGACCAACGCAGCTTCCCGCGCATCCCTGGGCTCGAGGTCGAAGGGTTACCCTGAGCGGCTTCGCGTCGCTTCGCACGTGGCGGCGGACATTCCACTCAATTAAGCGTCGAATCGCTCGGCTCTGCACGCATCCCATTCCGCATGGACCAGAACTCGGCTGATGACGTCTCTGGAAAGCCCAGGTCGAGGCGCCCTCCGCTCACCACTGCACGAAAGCCCTCGGTCAACGCGTCCGACTCGCCGACGCAGGCAAGCGGCTTCACGTTGAGGAACCAAACGTGATCATGGAGAGACCACAATTCATGTAGGTAGTGGTGACCCGGGCGTGATTCGAACGCGCGACCCCCAGCTTCGGAGAACGAAACCTTCGCGTTGAGGTACGCCAGCTTGCGTCTGCTGCATTGCAAGGGCATGCAAGGAGCGGCACCAGGCTGCACCCGTGACGGCTCCCGGCTCTATCCGGCTCCAACCGCGCGGGCGTGCTGAGCTGGGCCCGGGCGGTGCCACCCCCCGTGTACCACCCCTCCCACGGCCAGCTCGCACGCGTGTACCTCGCGCGCAGATAGATTGTGAAAACCGAGGTGTCCCCCGAGGGAAACCGCTTGGCTAGCTCGAGCCGGATCCTCAAGGACCCCTGTCAGATCGCCGACAGAGGGACGAAGTGTCGGGTACGCAAGAAGCGATCGAGCGTCTGGTTGCCGCTGAGCACAGCGATCTCGAATGCGTGTTCGCAGAGACCCTCGGGCAGCTCCGCCAAGGTGTGGAGGGCGCCGCGCTGCGGGTTGCCTTCGCGCGGCTACGGAATCAGCTGGAGGCGCATCTCGCACGGGAGGATCAGCTTTACTATCCCGCGCTGCGCGCGCTGCGACCGGTCCACCGCGACTCTCTCGCGGCAATCCTCGCCGCTCACGATACCTTCCGACAACGGCTCGCTGAGATCGAGGCGAACTTGGTGGGCGGTGGGACTGACACCGCGGTTCGCGGGGTCGAGTCACTCGCCAGCCTCTTCGCTGCTCATGAGGTCGCAGAGGAGCAGATGCTTCACGAGATCGACCGGGAGATCCGAGCGGAGGGGCGGGCACGCTGATCGAGGCGGGCGCCACCGCGTCAACCACCAGACGGGTGCACTCCCCGAGGGAGATGCTTTGCGCCCGGTGAGGGCTTCCGAAGAAATGTGCCGCCAAGCCCACCGACAACTCTCCGACCGAAGCCGGGACATGTTTAACACTGGATCGCGTTATCTGCTACCTTAGCCGACCCCCATCCCCCACCTCTCCCACCGCTAAGTCGAGCGCGTATACCCCGCTCGCAAATAGACTGTGAAACTCCGTGGTGTCCCACGGGGGTACCGTTCGGGCTGCGCGACCGAGTAGGGAGCGCTCTCCGGGACCGACGTCCACCCCGCCAACGAGCCCAATATGCGGGTTCAGCGCCTTCGGCGTGGCGCCGCGGCTTCGAGCACGAGCGGCTGCATCCGCAACGGCTTCATCGCCACACCCCGGTCGTTAGCGCGCTCCCCCCGGCGTGAACGAACAGGGCATGCGCTTGATGCCGTGGATGAAGTTCGAGCGGAGCATCTCGGGCGCGCCGGTGATCTCGAGATCCGGGAGCCGCCGCAGCAGCTCGCGGAACACCACCGTGATCTCCCGCCGGGCCAGGTTCGCTCCCAGACAGTGGTGCGCGCCCGGGCCGCCGAACCCCACGTGCTCGTTCGGCTCGCGCGCGACGTCGAACCGGTACGGGTCGGCAAAGACGGTCTCGTCGCGGTTGGCCGAGTTGTACCAGAGCACGATCTTCTCGCCCGCGCGCAGCTTCTGTCCGCCCAGCACTGTGTCCCGGGTCGCGGTGCGCCGGAAGTGGATCACCGGCGATGCCCAGCGCACGATCTCCTCCACCGCGGTGGGCGCCACTGACTCGAAATCGCTGGCCCACTTGCGGCGCTGATCGGGGTGATCCGAGAGTGCCTTCATGCCGTGGCTGATAGCGTTGCGCGTGGTCTCGTTGCCGGCTGCGACCAGCAGCACGAAGAACGACGCGATCTCCTGGTCGGTGAGCGTCTCGCCGTCGATCTCCGCGTTCAGGAGTTGTGAGGTGAGATCTTCCTTCGGCCGTCGGCGGCGCTCGGTCGCCAGCTCGTTCATCAGCTCCGCGAGCGCCTTGCCCGACTTGAGCGCAGCGATCAGCGGGTTCGTGCCCGGCGAGACGTATTCGGGATCGCCGAGGCCGAGGATGATGTTGGTGTGCTCGAAGACGAACTGCGTCTGGCTCGCGGGGATCCCCATCATGTCGCAGATGATGCCGAGGGGGAGCGGCGCGGCAATGTCCCGCACGAAGTCGCATTCGCCCTTGTCGATCACGGCGTCCACCAGCTGCGCGGCGCGCCTTTCGACGTCGCCCTGGAGCCGCGCCAGGGACCTCGGCGTGAAGCCGCGCGAGACAATTCCCCGCAGCCGCGCATGGCGCGGGTCGTCCATCGCGATCATCGACCCGAAGAACTCGTTCAGCTCCGCGGGCAGATCCGGAATGTTGACGCCTTTGCCGGAGCAGAAGAGATCGCTCTGGCGGCTTGCCATCACCACGTCGGCATGGCGCGTCACCGCCCAGTAGCCCGGTCCCTTCGGCAGCGGCACCTCCGGCGGGGGCTCGAACTCCTGGTGGAACGACATCGGCCGCTCCCGGCGCAGCAGCGCGAAGGCGCCATCGCGCTCTTCGGTCGGCTTGAGCCAGAAGTCGAGCTGGTCGAGGCGGATCTCGTCGACACTGGCGGGGAGCTTCGGCTCGAACATGTGTAGAACCTTTCGTCGGGCGCAGGCTCGATGGATGGATCTTGCCAAACCCGGGCGCCCTCAGCCAGCGATCACCGCCGTCCAGCGACGCGCTGCCCTGCGCTGGCCAGCGCCAGAGCCGGAACGGCGATGGCGAGATCGGAACGCATGAGCCACGCCGCAACGCACAGCGCGGCGAAGCCTATCGCTCGCGATAACTCCATCGCGACTCGCGGGTATCGGTGGTCCAGTCTGCGGACCTCCGGGAAGGTGATCACACGGCTGTCTTCAAATGCCGCCGTACATAGACTTTCGTGGCTCAGGCCGCGCAGGCTCCTTCGCAAATTTCTGCACCACAATGCACCGCGGCGTCGCTCTGGCTAAGGCGCGGCGGCGCGTTCGGGGTGCTATGCCCGGGACCGCTACACCTACTGGGACGTCCGATCGAGGCGGGTCTCGCGCTTCCTGCATAGGTCAACGCGCAGATGGTTCCCCTTGAACTAGCTTTTCGGAAACGACAAGCGCATGGATGTCTACGCCATCTAGTGTTTCACGGCGCACGCGTGCTCGCTACTGTAAAACCACGTCGGATCTGGCACACCGGGAGTCTGTGTTATGGAGGTTTGGGTAGTCGGGTCTCTGTTCACTGTTACTTCTACTCCATAGGCCTGCACCACGTCCGAATCTGATGACGACTTACCGGGGTGTTCGAGCTACCCCTAGCAGCGTGCTGAAAAACGCTGCCCGCCTGCTGCAATCGCATGATACAAGGCAGCAGGGGGTGAAAGATGCGGGGAAACGATCGCGAGCAGGACGGGATGTTCAGCTACGTCTCGATGGAGGCGCGGATCCCCGAGGATCATCCTCTGCGCGCGGTGAAGCGGATGGCGGACGAAGCACTCCGCGGCCTCTGGAGAAAGTTCGAGTCGCTCTACTCCACCACGGGTCGCCCCTCGATCCCGCCGGAGCAGCTCTTGCGGGCGCTGCTGCTGCAGGCGCTCTACTCGGTGCGCAGCGAGCGGCTGCTGGTGGAGCAGCTCGAGTACAACCTGCTTTTTCGCTGGTTCGTGGGACTCGCGATGGATGACCGGGTCTGGGACGCCACGGTCTTCTCCAAGAACCGAGAGCGCTTGGTCGAAGGAGAGATCGCCCGTGCTTTCCTTTCCGAGGTGCTGGGACTGGCCGAGGCGAAGGGCCTGATCTCGGACGATCACTTCACGGTGGACGGGACGCTTCTCGAAGCATCGGCGAGCCATAAGAGCTTCCGTCCTAAGGATGGGTCAGGTCCTCAGGGTGGCGGATCGGGCTCCCGCCGCGAGCGAGACTTTCATGGCGAGCGGCGGCTCAATGACACCCACGGCTCGACGACGGATCCCGAGTCGCGGCTTTACCGGAAGGGCCAGGGCAAGGAGTCGAAGCTGTGCTTCCTGGGCCACGTACTGGTGGACAACCGGCACGGGCTGGTGGTGGACGCGGAGACGACGCTGGCCACGGGCACGGCCGAGGGGGAGGCAGCCGTACGCTTTGCACGCCGGTTAAGGCGGCGAGGTCGGCGCCGAGCGACCCTGGCGGGAGACAAGGGCTACGACCAGCGTGGTGTGGTGGAGGGGCTCAGACAGCAGGACGTGACGCCCCACGTCGCGCAGCGGGTGAAGAGCACGGCGATTGACCAGCGCACGAC
>DATGZK010000008.1:0-9505 GCA_035489755.1 Myxococcota bacterium | reverse complement strand
TGCGGCGACAGCGGCGACCAGCCCCGCCGCAGCGAGCGCTGCGGCCCACAGCGTGGATTGCAAAGGCCCCAAGTATAGAGCCAGAGCCGCCCAGGCTGAGAGGCCCAGAATGACGATCACCAGGAGGGCGCGCCCAGCGACCTTCCCGATACGCCTCATGGGCGCCTTGGTCCAGTCAAGGCTGTGGACGGAGCCTCGCGACCGCACATCACCTGCTTGGCAGGCAAGTGAAGAACCCGGCGCACCTCGTCAATGGTGTTCGAATTCGTCTGCCACGAGTGCGGCGAGCGGATCACGCGTTCGACCATGACAAAGCACGAAGGCCCGCCATCCTCCCTCTCAAGAACATCTTTTTCTCCACTGTTACAGCCACTTTACTTCAGTTCGCATCAAAGATCGTGCAAGCTGGAAAAGCTCGCCGCGCCGTCCGCACAAATGGATCGCCATACACCGTTATGGCATTCAGTAAGAGATTCGCTTCAGCCTCCGCTTGCGATGGCTCGGGGTGCAGCGGCTGGCGTCTTCAATCGGCCGGTAGCGGGCACGCTGACGCAGCCGAGTGCTCGAGGAGGATGCGCCGCACCTCCTCGACGGTCTCCGGCGCCGCCTGCATTCCGGAATGAGGGCTCCTCACGATCAGCTCGGATGCGACCCCGTCAATGTGCGCGCTCTCGTACTTCACGACCCCGTCACCGGCCTGGTCAAGAGGCGAATCGTCTTCGACGGAGATGATCGAGTGAGCGGTGACAGTCCGAGTTACAGGGATCTCTGCGAGCTTCTTAATGAACGGGTGTCCCGGCGACATGTTGTCGATGCTGGTCGGAATCCGTGTGAATGCAAGCCCGCCCGCACTTGACAGCGTTGCGAGACTCGAATTAAGGCTGACGAGGTTACTGGGCAGGCGGACGAGATAGGCTGCGAGGCGCCGCACGAATTGCGGACCGGCGAGGTAGCTCCCGCGGTGCGGTGTGGCCAGGAAGATGACTTCCGTCACGAAGGGGAGGGGCTTCACGAAGACCACATTGCGCAAAAACTCCTTCTGGTCGGGCTCCAAGGCGATCTCGTCGAAGGGTTTGTTGCTGACATTCGTCCAGAAGGAGTCGCCGGAGTCGATCACGGTGAGCTTGGTGAGAAGTCCGCCCTGGCTGTGACCCATCACGACCATGTCGCGCGCACACGGATCCACCCCGCTCGGGTCGGCGCGATCGACCGCTTGCGTGAGCGCTTCTCGGAGCTGGTACGCGGAGTACAGAATGGGATTCCCCGAGTCGTAGGTGAAGAACCAGAAGGCGTAGCGATTGCGGAGCCGTGGGTCGGCGAGCAGGTCATTGACCATGTCGGCCCAGCGCGCGGGGCTCGAGGCCGTGCCGTGCACGAATACCACCGGGATGCGGCCCTTCTTGTAAGGGCGCAGCCCGCTGAGCGCACTCTCCCTTCGGACTCCCATCGCGTCGCCGAGGAAGACCTGCAACTCCTTCTTCCAGAACTGTGACTCCGAGAGTGAGGCCGCCAGCGCCGCGGTCGGCTCGGCTTCGAGGGGCGTCGCGCGGCCGTCGATCTCGATGTTCTCCACGTCCAGGCTCGCGAGCAGCGCCAGACGAGCGCTGAGCTCCCCCGTGCGGATGCCCGCGAGCGGGGAGTCGATGAGGAGCACCGCGGTCAACGGCACGCGCACCAGGGGGCCGACCGGAACCACCTGCACCATATCTGGGGGCGGATGGGTCTTCGCGGCGAGCGGCGCGCCGATGCCGGGGCGTCGGTATCGGTTGCGGAGCCCCTGCACCTGGATCTCGGCCACCGGCTGTAGGTCGTAGAGCTCGGTCCCGCTCATTTTCAGCATGTCGGGCGAAAGCGCCACGCGGATGCGCCCGAACGGCAGCTCGACCGCGCCGCTCCCACTCAGAGGCAGCGTGCCCTTCTCCGTCCGCTTGAAGGCCAGGGTAAGCGCGCGGTTGTAGAGGTCGGCGCCGATGCGCTCACGCGGATCGAGGGGGTCGAGCGGAGCACGCTCACCCTCCGGGAAGAGGAGCGCATAAGCGTAGACAACCGAGGCCGCGTACTGCCCCTGCTGGCCGGTTTCTTCGGCCCGCAGAAACGAGAGCTCGGCCAACGCGAAGAGCGCGTCCGGGGGGAGGCCCTCTGCGAGCGCAGAGGCGTGCAGCTTCGCGAGAGTGGCGTCGGGATCGTCCCTATAGCCCTGTAAGAGGTTGTAGCGGCGGAGCTCATTCTCGGAGAAGTCACTCGGCTCGTCGGCCGTGAGCGCGTTCCGTGTCAGGTAGCGCTCCACCTCGCGTGGATCGGCGGTCCGGATGCCGACCGGGGTCGCGCATGCCCCGCACAGGATCGCCAGGGCGCACATCAAAGCGGTTCTCAAGAGCAGGGTCTGTGCTCCATGGGTTCCGGTCGTCCGGACGGCGTCCGACACCCGAAGCTCGAGCGTCCGCGGCACGGACGGTACCGCATGCCCGAGATTACGGAGATTGAACGCACGATCGACTGGACCGATCCCATGGAACTGCCGAAGGCAGCTCACGGCGGTCGGGGATCAGCCATCGCCCCGCATAGGTCTCTCTGTCGCTTCGGGAAGCTCGAGGCAGATTTTTCCGTAGCTCTCTGAGCGGATCGCGGACCCTGGCGAGTGCGGCTGTTGTCGACCGACGGCGAACATCCAGGCAGTCTCTGCTACGAGCCGCTGCGGATTCCGGGGATGCCCAGAATGCATCCACGGCCGCGGGTCGCTGACTGCAGAGTAATTCCCCGAGAGCTGACCGGCTCGGATCCGTTGTCCGTTCCGATAACTCCATCGCGCGTCACGCTGCGACTTGCTCGTATCGATGGTGCAGTCCGCGGACCTCCGGGAAGGCGATCACCCGTCCGAGTTCTCTCCTCTGAATGCGCCGCGACTTCGGAGCGTCCTTGTCGAGCGCCAGATGCGTGCGCGCACAGTTGTGGTAGCGGGTATACGCGGAAAGGATCCGAGAAGCCTGACGCTGCGGGTGCTCTTGGCCGACCGCCGTATGAGGATCACGGCCGATCCCGAGCGGTTATTCCGGGTGGAAGGGGTGTTTGAGCTACCCCCGAACGAGGAACTGGTCTGCAAGCCGGGAGTCTCCCATCCAGGGTAGCGGGGGCGTGCTCCGTACGATTGCCGACTCGAGGAATCATGCGCTTGCAGCCTGAATGGGCGTGGGCGGCTTGAAGAGTCGGCGCGTGAGCCCCGATCGATCGTTCCAGAACGTTGTCGCCGCGGGCACCGAGATTTCACGAGGTCCAGTGGCGAACGACAACCGGGCAGCTCGCCCTCAGAGCGCGTTGAGGAACGCGACCAGGTCAGTCACCTGCTGCGTGGTGAGGCCGATGGCGAAACGCTGGTTGTAGAAGTTCACCACAGTCGTGAGATCCTTCGCCGAGCCGTTGTGGAAGTAGGGCGCGCGCGCCGCGAGCCCGCGCAACATCGGCCCCTTCGTCTTCCCGATGTCCGTCCACTTGCCGCTCAGCATGGCCTTCCCGGGGTCGGTTACCGCCACCGACGCTCCCGTCGCCGGGTTCTGGAGCGTGTAGACGGGCAGATTCGCGATGTCGAGGACGTTATTCAGCGAGCCGTCGTTGTTTACCGGCTGCGCCATCGTAACACCGATGTTGATCGGCAGCGACGTCGAGTGGTTTCCGACGTTCGGGTTGTTGTGGCAGATCGCGCAGCCGCCGTTGATGTCCTGCCCCGCGAGCGGATCGGCCGGATTGTAGAGAGGATTGCTCGGAGCGCTGTTCAGCCCGGGCACGTCATGGATCACGAAGGTCGTGTTGTTGAAGACCGCTTCGCCGCGGCCAATCGCCTGCTCCCCGGGGTGGAGGGACTTGTAGGTAGGGCTGGTCGGCTCCCAGGCGGCGTAAAGGTCGAAGTTCGCATTGGTGAACGGCGGGTTCAGCGGATCGTTGATTCCGACGAAGAACTCGGGCGCCACCGTGTCCTCGAGGTAGTCTGGGCCGCCATGGGCGCCATCGGCGGTCAGGAAGGCAAAAAGGCCCTGCCGCAGCTGGAAAAGCAGAGATTGCGCGGTGTAGAGGTTCGTCTCAAACGCGACGATGTCTGCCTGGGCGGGCGTACCGACGATGGAGGCGCCTTGCGCGTGGCCCGTCGTTGCGCTGTTCGCTTGATCAGCGAGGTCGAAGAGGAACGGGACAAGGCTCTGGAAGTTCGCCTGTGTCGTGAGGCGCTCGAGGGTCTCACGCCCGTCCCACATGATGGCCGAGTCGAAGATGAGGTTGGTCGAGGGCAGGGGGCGCCGGAACAGGAACAGCTGCCCGCCGACGCCCGGAGAGCCCGGCGGAACCTTACAGCCCTTCGGATTGGTCGCTGAAGCCAGAGCGAAATTGGCCGTGGCGAGAATGCCGAGTTCGATGCGGATGAGGCCGTATTGCAGGACTTCCGACGAGAGTGCGCTGTTCGGGCCCTGGGACGGGCTCGTGGGCGGGCAGTCCGAGCCGTCATTGGGCGTGAAGAGCGGATCGTCGGACTCGAGCCCCTGCGCGTGCCTGGGAGTGAAGGTCCAGGCATCCGCCTCGACGTGGCACGTCCCGCACGTCCGGCCGTTCGTTCCGAGGTTGGCAAAGAAGCCGTTGGTGCTGCCGGTGCCAAAAGCATTGGTCGACACGCTCCCCAAGACTCCCGAACCGTCGAGCGTCAGCTGCGTTGTGTCCGAATCGCCGTCGCTGGCCGCCCGGGCCGAGTGAGAGACCGGTAGGGCGAGGAACATGAGAGCTGCGGCCGCGCAGAGCCCGCTTCGTCGGATCGAACTCAGGATTCGCCTCATCGTCATTTCTCCTCTTCAGTGAGTCCTCATGCCGAGATCCGTGGACTGGACCCGTCCGTCGCCTGGCGCTGCTGCGATTCGGTTTCGACCTCCCGATCTTGTTCGCTCAACGCCCTCGCCCGATTACTCGCCCGGACAGCGTGCAGGCGCAGGCGTCACAGATTCGTTACCGGCAGCGTCAATTCCGCTGCGACGGCTGGGCTAAAATGAAAGGACTAGAGAGGGTTTCAGACGATGGCGCTCCGCTTGACGCTCCTGGGTGGTCTGCGGCTGTCCAACGGCGAAGGGAGAGAAGCCGTCGTCCTCCCGACCCGCAAGGCTCGGGCACTTCTGGCCTATCTGGCCTCCCCGCCGGGCCGCGCGCATCCGCGGGACAAGCTGGCCGCCCTGCTGTGGGGCGATCGGCCAGATAGCCAGGCGCGTGCAAGTCTTCGTCAGGAGCTGCACCGCCTCCGCGGGGCGCTAGCCCGCGCTGAGCCAACGGCGCTGCGGCTAGTCGACGACACCGTCGCCCTGCATCTGGCGAGCGTCGAGGTCGATGTCCTTCTCTTCGAGCACCTCGTCACCGAAGGCACGCCGGCCGCTCTGGAGGCGGCGGTGGCGCTCTATCAGGGAGAGCTGCTTGAGGGCGTCGCGCCCGATGCGCCCGCTTTCGAGGAGTGGCTCGTCCCCGAGCGGGAGCGCCTCCGCGAGCAGGCCATCGAGGCGATGGCGAAGCTCTTGGTCCACCAGCGCAGCGCCGGCGCCCTTGAAGCCGCCGTCCAGACCGGGCTCCGACTTTTGGCCCTCGAGCCCGCACAGGAGTCGGTACACAGGGCCGTGATCCGCCTGCACCTCCGTCTCGGTCGGCGCGGCGCGGCACGGCGCCAATACCAGGTTTGCCTCGACACGCTCCAGCGGGAACTGGGCGTCGAGCCGGAGGCCGAGACGCAGCAGCTGTACCAGGAGATTCTCCGCGCCGCCCCGGCGGCGAGGGAAGTGGAAGTCAGCGCAATCGCAGAAGTATCTCCGCCTCCGAGGGGTGAGGCGCCGCTCGAAGAGCGGCCCCCGGCCGAGAATCCACGCACCTTGCTAGCGCGGTTGCCCTTCACCGGCCGCCGGAAAGAACTCGAGCGGCTTCAGCAGAAGCTCGACGCGGCGCGCGCTGGAATCGGGGGTCTCACGTTTCTGGTGGGAGAGCCGGGCATCGGGAAGACGCGCCTGCTCGAGGAGTTCACGGTGCGGGCGGCCGCTGCCGGCGCTCGGGTGCTCTCGGGCCGCTGCTTCGAGGGCGACCTTGCTCTGCCCTTCGGGCCCTTTTCAGAAGCGCTTTCGAGTGACGCGAAGTCGTGCGATGCCGAGGCGCTGAAGGAGGACCTCGGGAGCTTCGGCGCAGTCCTCGCCAAGATCGTCCCCGAGTTGCCAGAGCGGTTCCCGGGTCTCCCGCAGCCCGCCGCACTGACCTCCGACGAGGAGCGCCTTCGCCTCCTCGACGCGGTCGCCCAAGTGCTCTGGGCCTTTGCCCGTCGGGCGCCTCTCGTGCTCGTGCTCGACGACATGCACTGGGCGGACGGCGCCACGCTCGCGCTGCTGCGCTATCTGGCGCGCTTTCTTCAGCGTCACCGGGTGCTCCTCGTCGGCGCCTATCGGGACGCGGAGCTCAGTACCCGGGGTGCACTTGCGGATACCCTCGTCGCCGTGCGCCGCGAGGTCGAGTTCGAGCGAATCGCCCTCTCAGGTCTTCCTCGAGAGGCAGTGGTGGAGCTTCTCGGGAGGATCGGACCCTCCGAGGTACCGGCCAACTTCGGCGAGACAATTGCCGCCGAGACTGCGGGGAACCCGTTCTTTCTGCGGGAGGTGCTCCTCCACCTGCTCGAGGAGGGGAAACTCGAGCGCGCAGAGGGCCGGCTCACGTCGCACTTCTCAATCGAACAGATGGGCATCCCCGAGAGCCTGCGCGAGGTGAGTCGACGCCGGCTCGCGCATCTCTCGAAAGACGCAAACCGTCTGCTCTCGGCAGCGTCGGGGTGTGCAGGAGAGTTCCGCGTGGATGTCGCTGCGAGGGCGGCCGGCCTCGACGAAGAGGCGGCACTCGACGCCCTCGACGGTGCACTCGAGGCCCGGCTCGTCCGTCCCACCGGTCTAGCCGACGTCTACGAGTTCACCCACGCCCTGATCCGCCACTCGGTGTACAAAGAACTCTCTCCTTCCCGTCAGATGCGCCTGCACCGGCGCCTCGCAGAAGTGATGGAGGATCGCTACGGCGAGCGCGTGACGGAGCATGCGCTCGAGATCGCACATCAGTGGCACCGCAGCGCGGCTCTACCCGGGGGCGAGCGCGGAGCGCTGCATTGTGTTCGCGCCGCGGATCGTGCCGAGCGGGCGGGCGCTCATGAAGAAACTGCGGCGGCACTGCGCATGGCGCTCGATCTTCTGCCGGCGTGCGACGCGCGCCGACCCCGTCTCCTTGCCCGCCTCGCTCTTGCGCTCGCGTGGAGCTTTGCGCCCGAGGAGGCGGTCCGCGTGGCTCGCGAGGCTGGGGACTCGATTGCGACGAGTGAGAGCAGCGATGCAGCGGCAGACTATCTCGCAGACGCAGCCCACGCGCTCTACGGCTCGAACTTCGACGGAGCGGCCTGGGCAGTCGCCGAGCACGGGTTGCAACACGTGGGGCGGCGTCGAGACCTCACGTGGGCGCTCTTGGCGGGCCTTGATTTCGAGCGGCGTCAGGCGAGCGATCCTGAGTTCCCCGGGATCCCTCTCGACATACCCGAACGGCACGAGATTTCGCGGATCGTCATCGCGAATCTACCCTCATTGATCGAGCGCGGCTTGGGTGGGGGAATGAGTGCGATGGTGTTTGAGTCGCGAGAGGACGCTCTCGAGCGCGCAGGGGCGCTTCCCTCAGTGAAGGTGTATTTTGCCGGCGAGTACACACAAGGTGCAGCCTTGTCCAGTGCGTTCGCGGCGACGGAGCTCGAGAGCGGCCGGCTCTCGCTCGCTGCGCTCGACCTCACACTCGTCGCTCACTGTCAGTCGGCACTTGGGAACCTAGGCGCCTCGCTCGAGGCCTCCGCGAGGGCCCGCGGGCTCGTGGAACGCGTTGGGGCCACCCCTTTCCTCAGGCTCCACCTCGATGCCGTCGTCCTTGAGCACACGTTCGTTCGCGGAGAGGGCTACGGGCTCCTCGTCCCGGGAATCGAGCCGGGCCTCGCTGCAATTGACCCTGGAAACCGTTCGTCGGGTGCGGCGATCGCGGCGGCCGCCGCCGTCATCTACGCCCATGCAGGACGTGGCGACGACGCACGGTCGATGCTCGCGCGGGCGCTTCCCGCGATTGATCGAGCCGCGGGCTGGGCAGCCACCTACACCACGACGCTCTATTGGGCGATTGAAGTGCTCTGGGTCCTCGAGTGCCAGGATCACGCCACCATGCTCGAGCGCAACCTTCGTGACAAGACGCTCGCGCCCGACTTCCGATACCCCCACACGGATGCGCGCCTCGCACTGGCGCGACTTTGTGCGCTCACCGGCCGGGTCGAAGAAGCACGGGAGTGGTTCGACAAGGCGCGCCGCGTGCTTGACGAGCAGGGTGCACGCCCGCTGCGTGCGATCACCGACTTCGACGAAGCGTGGATGGAGCTGCGGCGCGGCCGGACGGGAAACCGCGACCGTGCACTCGCGCTGCTGGACGCGGCTCGCGGCCCGTTCGAGGAGATCGGCATGCCGGGGTGGTTGTGCCGAGCGGACGAGCTGCGGCGGCAGCTTCAGTGATAGTCGTCCGCGCTGGGCCGCGGTGGGTGTCCTTCGCCAATACTCCTACCTGTTGAAGTTACTCGACATTTTGGATCGCGACAGGAGGGGCGATTCAGAGCGATCGAGTGAATTGCTCCCTTGAAACGACCGCTGCATCCGCGTGAGCATCTCCTCCCATGAACGTGTTTCGTCTGGTTCTCACCGTCCTGTTCCACAGCCTTCGGGCGCTTGGCCGGTCACACGCGGACCTTGTGCTCGAGAACGTCGCCCGCCAGCAGATCGTCGTGCTGACGAGAACGAGACACGTTCCGCGATGGCAAGCCGGAGACGTCTGCTCTGGGTCGCGCTGCGTAGGGCCTGGCACCGCTGGCAGGAGGCCCTCCTCCTCGTCCAGCCCGAGACCGTCGTGGCTTGGCATCGGAAAGCCTTCCGGCGCTACTGGACCATCCTCTCGCGAGCACCGGGCCGGCCGAGGCTGGACACGGAGATTCGCAGGCTCATCGTCCGGATGGCGTGCGAGAATCCGACCTGGGGTGCTCCACGCATCCACGGCGAGCTCGCCAAACTCGGCTTCAACGTCTCTGAGCGGACCGTGTCGCGGTACCTGCCACGGATCCGGCCGGGCAGGGGAGTGCTCCGAGAGTGGGGGACTTTCCTTCGGAATCACCGCGAGGCGCTGGCGGCGATGGACTTCTTGACGGTGCCGACCGTCACGTTTCGAATCCTCACGGTCTAGTTCCTGATCCACCACGGCCGCCGGAAAATCGTCCACTTCGATATTACGGAGCATCCGACGGCGGTCTGGGTGATCCAGCAGCTCAGGGAGGCGTTTCCGTACGAGACCGCGCCGTCCTACTTGGGTGTTCGACCGCGATTCGATCTTATCCGAAACTGTCATCTCGGCGATTCGCGCGATGGGCGTCGAGCCGAAGCCCATCGCAGCGCGGAGCCCCTGGCAG
>DATGZK010000007.1:0-41549 GCA_035489755.1 Myxococcota bacterium | reverse complement strand
GCGGTCGGGGCGGTCACTAGCGCTCACAGCGCGTATCGCGTGCCGTCTGATCGAAGAGAAGCGCGATCCATCATCGACCGCAGGATCGTGGCCATTGCCTGAAGACCACCTCCAAATTTGCGTCTGCACCACGCCGCGCTGGGAAAGCCGAGACCGTTGGCGACGATCTATCTCGGCTCTTCTTTCCAGCCTTTGGTCGCGTGCTTGGGCAGGTTGGGGCGACGCTTCTGCGTCTCTTCGACCTCGCGCTGCAAGGGATGATAAATGAAGTGAGCGACGCCCCCTACCCCACAGGAGCCTCCAACGACCCGCAGGGCCTGAGGCCGGCCTCTCTCTCCTGAAGACCGGTCTTCCAGCGATCTCCGCTTGCGCCGTGGAAGCCTACTTCACCTCGAAGTCTCGCGAGCCGGCGGCAGCCCCGTTCGCCGTGATCTCCACCTTGTAGCGACGGGCGGGCCAGCAATTGGGCTTGGAGATGTGGAACGCCGTCACCGTCGGGCCCTTCGGTCGATTGCCCGGCTCGACTCGTTGACCAGCTGGCCGTGGCCGTAGGTCCAGCGCGCCGTCAGGGTCACGCTCGGCGACACTCCGTCCGTGGCAACGGACGCGTAGATCGTGTCATTCGGGTGGAAGGTCGAGGCAGAAAATTGGAGCACCGCACGCGCTTCACTTGTCAGACTCATCTCGGTACCGTTCTAGACCAATACAATCAATAAGATCCAGGTGGTGGAGGATCTGCCTGCAAGCCTCGGCCACGCTTACACGATGACGGGCTTCTGCCTCTGCCACCTCACGATTCTTCTCGGCGACCGCCGCCGGAGCCCAGACTTCGCGGACCGGCCTCACCGGAAGGTGATCCGTTTCGCTGTCCACGGCGATCAGGTTCGTGTGGACCGATTTGAGCACAGAGTCGTGTCCACCTCGAGAAGGAGCGCGACCAACCTGCGGACCCCTTCGATGAGGGTCATGCGTGCTGATAAGACGGATCTTGCGCATTCGACCGCCTGAGCCCGAACGCTCGCGAGGTATTCGTCGTGGGAAGGATGCTCGGTCAGCTTGCTCTAGTCCGCTGGCCGGCCGCTTGGCTATCGGACCCTGCGCGAGAAGAGTGGCCTCAGGAGTCCGCCACCCGAGTTCCCGGTAGAAGGGCTCAGCGGGAGGATAGACATCGGCGATGAGGACTGCGCAGCCTCTCTGTGTGAGTTCTGCTTCGATCTGAAGCACCAACTGCGCTCCGATCCCCTGGCGCTGATGGTAGGCAGAGACGGCCAGTTCGCTTATGTACGCGCGGAACCCTACATCGTGGGCGCTGGCAAAGCCGACGACCACAGAGCCCTGCACGGCGACGAATGCAAGATTGCCTGCCGAATCAAGGGCACGTTCGAGTTACGTCTTCCCTCCATGAGTCCTGCGACACGCCGGGCAGGGACCGAAGGAGCTGGCGGATGGCCAGGATGTCCTTTTGCTCAGCTTGACGAATCATGGATCACTCGCGTCTTCGCTTTAACAGTGCGCCGAGCGGCCTATGTCTACAGTTCGCCGCCGAATCCGAACAAGACGACCATCGCGGTCATCAGCGAGACCGAGAGCATCAGCAACTCAAGCGGGTGATCCGTCAGCATCTCACACCTTCGGCTTGGTCCGGGAAGTCCCCTCCGCTACCGCGTGCGCCACGCGCTCGATGCACGTTTCTCGGAGGCCTTTAGTCGCTGGACATCCTGTTTGGCTTCCACCCTGCGGAACACCTCGTAGAAGCCAAGTGTTCGGATGGGCATTTTCATTAGGTCGCCCTCGAACAAGATTCTGCGTGGCACCGTTTCTCCGGTGACCGAAGCGCGTGCGCGCGAGGGCTACCCCGTCAGGCGACACCGCGAGCCGTCGTCGCGCCGACCGTCCCTGACTCGTGGGGACAACTGGTTAACACGTAGGTGGTACTCAGCTGGCGGCCGCGCGACACCGGCGCGGTGCGAGAACGGCCCACGGGCGCAGGAGGCGGGGTGGGGCGAGGCGTCCTGGCGCAGATGTGGCACGGATGTGAGACGGAAGGGAACAACCGCCGTGCGCTGGAGATTCGATGGTCGCCCTCGGCCGTCCGGACGCCTCCTGTCGCGGCGCTCCCCACACGCGATTGCGCAGCCGTGCGCCACTCCCTCCATCGGTCGGCGCTCGGGTCTCGCGTGGGCATGATGTTTGCTCAAGGTTGTGTGCGGAAATTAGTCGGGCTCGCCGCAAGCAAGGTGTGCGTTTCCCGGCCGAATAGATCCTCGAGGCAAAGGACAAGAATCACCATGCAGAGAATATCGTGGGTGAAATACAGCATCCTCGCCGTGGTGTTGGGCGCTACGCTGGCCGCGCCGGCCGGGGCGGCCACGCCGGACGCCTGGATCACCACCAAGATCAAGCTGGCCCTGCTGACGACGGAGGGGGTCAGCGGGACGGCCATCAAGGTGGATACCATCCTCGGCCGGGTCACGTTGCACGGAAAGGTGACCTCCGCTGAGGAGAAGGCGAAAGCCGAGAGCGTCGCCCAGAAGATTGATGGCGTGCAAGGTGTGCGCAACCTCCTCCAGGTGGTGGCCCCGCAGCAGGCGCAAGCGGTGCAGGTGTCCGATGACGCTCTCAAGCCGCGGGTCGAGCAGGCATTGCAGGCGGATCCCTCCCTCAAGAGCAGCGCCATCTCCGTCAAGTCCGTGAACCAGGGCGTGGTGCTGCTGACTGGCACGGCGAAGACGTTGAGCGCTCACCTACGCGCCGTCGAGGATGCGAGCGGCGTACCTGGCGTGCGGCGAGTCGCCAGTGAGATCCAGAGCCCCGACACCCTGGCCGATGCGGAGATCTGGCGTGAGCGGCCGCCGGAACCGCCCGGTGCGGGGTCTGGAGCCTTCGATACTGCCAGCGACATATGGATCACCTCGGCTACGAAGATGCGCTTGCTGGCCGACAGCCAGACACCGGCGCTCGACATCAATGTGGACACGTCCGACGGGGTGGTGACGCTCTTTGGGATCGTGTCCTCGAAGAAGGCGAAGGCCGCCGCTGAGGCCGATGCCCGCAAGGTGAGCGGAGTAAAGGGCGTGCAGAACGAACTGCAGGTGGTGGCGAGCAGCAAGCAGGCAGCCGTGAAGGTGCGCGATAAGGAGCTGGAGCGCGCCGTAAAGAAGGCCTTCGACACGCCGGAGCTCAAGGACATCACCGTGAACGTGAAGAACGGCGTCGTGCGCCTCACGGGGACCATCCCCACCGGGGTGCGGCGCTTGGACGCAGCCGTGGTGGCGCGCTCGGTCCCGGGCGTGCGCTCGGTCGAGGACGATCTGACCGTGGTCGCGAAGGACTGATCTGGCCAAGCGGATCCGCTTGGTGCAAGCGTGGTAGCAACGAAAAAAGGAGCAACCCGTGGGCTTAGGAACAATTTTGTTGATTGTCTTGATCTTGATACTCGTCGGTGCCTTGCCGACATGGCCGCACAGCCGCGAGTGGGGCTATGGCCCGAGCGGGTTGGTCGGGGTAGTGGTGGTCATTCTCATCATCCTGTTCCTGACGGGGCGGCTCTAGAACTGCGCTCGTGGCGAGGGTCGTTCTGCTCGCAGGGCGGGCATGAGGTTTGCCGAGAGTCGCTGTAACGGATGAGAGGTCACCATCTAGCAGGAGGCAAGGGCGATGAAACGTTCACTGGTGTTTGCGGTGATCGCGCTGTTCGCGTCCGCTTGCACTGGCCCGACGGGGCCCCGAGGCCCCCAAGGTCCCCAGGGCATGACGGGTCCCCAAGGCCAGCCTGGCATGACGGGCTCACAGGGCCAACAAGGCGCAGCGGGGTCGCAGGGCCAGGCTGCCACGGTAACGGGCTGGATCTCGTTGAGGGACATCATGTTCGACTACGATAAAGCGGACATTCGACCTTCCGAGATGACCAAGATCTCCGACATCGCGGCCTACGTCAGGCAGAACCCGTCCGTTCTTGTTGGGATCGACGGCTCCACAGATCTTCTCCGCGGCACCAACCAGTACAACACGGCCCTTAGCCAGCGGCGTGTCGCCAATGTTCGTGACGCCCTGATCCGGGCCGGAGTCTCGGCTGACCGGATCGAGACGGGCGGCTTCGGCGCGGAACGAACCAAGTGCAATGACGCCATCGAACAGTGCTCGCGGCGTGAGGGCCGAGTCGAGGTGCTGGCCCGCAGCTAGCTGGTGTGAGTGATCCTCGCAGGAGGGTCGGAAGTTCCTGATCTTCACCGTGTAATGGAGTGCTCCTATGCTGATGAGCCGCCGTTTGCTCCTGGTCCAACTCCTTCCGCTCTCCCTAGTGATGGGGATATGCTTAGCCTCGCCTGCCTACGGCAACCACGACCACTTCACTTTGCATGAGCGCGTAGAGGGCAAGAATGGCAACTGGATCAACGGCGGTGACAACGACCGCTCAGGCCACGAAGGGATCAAGAAAGGCCCGGGGCCTGCTGTTCCCGAACCTGCCAGCTGGCTCGCGATGGGAGTGGGTCTGTTGGTCGTGGGTCGGTTCCTGAGGCGTTCGAGCTGATGGAGTCCCGATGCGCGGATGTTCGTGAACGTTCCTGAACACGACGATATGGGTCCTGGGACGCTGCGCGCCGAAACAATCCGATGGCGCTCGACGATCTCGGTCAGGGCTTCAGCAGCGCGGTGACTAGCGCCTTCGCGACCCGGGCCATCATACGCTGCAAGGTGTGCCGCCGCTACGTCCCGGTTCGCCAGCATACTAGGGGACTGAGAGGGTTCGGGCGCGCCCTGAGGCAACAGGGCGAAGGGCGCCCGCGAGAACACCCATTGCGCTCCGGCGGCTGGATCGGGCCCCGAACCTATTCCTCCTCCACGGCCTCACACGCGACCTAAGGCCACGCGACTGCGCCTAGGTGCCCGGTGCTTTGGATCCCGCGCTCCATGCCCAGTCTCGAATCCCGACAGCCCGCGCCAAGAAGAAGTCGAGGCTCACTACGCCCGGACCTGAAATCATGAGCCAAAGGAACGAGAGCAGGTAAAGCGGTTCGTCGAGCTCGACGAAGTCGTTGACACTCGATACCGAGGCGAATTTTACGGTCACGATCGCGACGAGCATGTTGATGATCAGGGGAATCGCGACGATCCGAGTAAGAAGCCCCGCCACCATCAGCGCACCGCCGACGAGCTCGGTGTAGGCAGAGAGCACCGCGTTGAAGTAGGGGTGCGGGATTCCCCATCCCGCGAAGCGCTCCGCGAATGCATCGAGATTGTGGATCTTTCCCCACCCCGTCTCGAAGAAGAAGTATCCGACGAATAGGCGCACGAGAAGCGGCGGTATCCAATCAAGGCGCTTGGCGAGCGTAAGGCAAGACGTGAGGATTCGGATCATCATTTCTTATCTCTCCTGATCGTGCACCACAAATTGGCTGCGAGTGGCAACGGTTCGCCGCGGCTTGCGGAAGCCCAGTGGGGACGCTCGATCGCGAGTCGACGATTTCCCACCGATCGGAACGCAATCGTCGTCACGCTGTCTCAATCAATTTCGCAAGGCGTCGCCTCGCGCGGAAGATCCGGGTGCGAAGCGCGGTGCGCGGGATACCGAGCCGTGCGGTTAGCTCTCGCAGAGAGTGCGGGTGGGAGGCCAGCTCCACGAGGACTTCGCGATCGCGCGTGCCGAGAAGCGCGAGGCCGTCGGCGACGGCTGCGAGCCGCCGTCGCTCATCGAGCAGCTCGTCGGGCGGTGTGGCGCCGCGGACATGCAGCTCCGGCATCTCCCTCTCGAACCTCTCGAGAGTGAGGGCGCGACGGCGCTGTCCCCGTCTCCACATGAGGGCCTCATTCACGACGATGCGATGGATCCAGGTCGAGAGAGCCGCTGCCCCCCGGAACTGGTGGCGGAAGCGAATCGCCTTGAGGGCAGCCTGCTGCACGACATCGCTTGCGGCCTCTGGCTCGCGTGTCACGCGGAGCGCGGCCGCCTCGAGTTGCGGACGCAAACGCGAAAGGAGCTGGCCGATCTCCGAGAGCTCCGGGCCGGCTCGGCAAGGCACCGTCGCCGATGCGCCGAGACTCTCCAGCCGGACCGCCGCCGCTTGCGAGAAGTCTTCACTGATTTCGCTCTCGATGGTCGCTTTGCGCATGATTGGCCTTTATCCGCCGTCATGTACGCTCGGAGGCTCTGCCGTGTTACGTCGCAAGCCGCGTAACATTGCGGGCGGGGAGCACGTATCACGGACGGAGACTCGGAGAAGCTCGGGAACGCCTCGCCGAGAGCGGCGTGGATGGCTGCTGCCCAGGAGGGCGACAGGGCTGCGTACGAACGCCTTCTGGCAGACATCTTGCCGGCCCTGCGGGACTTCGCGAGGCGCCGCCTTGGCGACGACGTCGCCGCGGAGGATGTGGTGCAGGAGGTCCTTCTCTCAGTGCACCGCGCGCGCCGGACCTACCGACCCGAGCGGCCCTTCGAACCCTGGCTCTTTGCGATCGCACGCAACGCGATCACCGACTTCCACCGCGCCCGGGCGCGCCGCAAGGGAAAAGAAGAAGCCCTGCCCGAGGATGACCTTCTTCAGGTCGCCTCTTCGCCAGCACCAAGCCTTGCAGCTGCGAACGCAGAAGACCCGCGCAGCGAGCTCTCGCCCGCCCTTGACGACGCACTCGCAAAGCTGCCGCAAGCGCAGCGCGAGGCTGTGCTGATGATCCATGTGGAGGGACTCTCGGTGGTCGAAGCCGCGCTTCGCGCCCGGGTTTCCCCAGGCGCACTCCGGGTACGCGCGCACCGGGGCTACCGCGCGCTGCGCGCGCTCCTCGGTCGGTCCTCGCCATGAGACGCGTACCCACTGAAGACCTCGTGACCCTGCTGGTGCGCGACCTCGAGCCGACGCGTCGCATCCCGCGTCTTCGTGCACAGCTCGCCGCTCTTGTGGGAGTGGGCGGGCTCTTGGTGCTCTTGGTGGCGATCTACCGAGGGCTTCGGCCCGACACCCTCGCCCTCCTTCTTTCCGGAGAAGCGTTCGCGCTTGTCGCCGCCGGTCTTCTGGCCGCCGCCCTTGGAGCCTGTTGCGCGGCGCTGGCATTGGCGCGCCCGGACCGGGACCGAGTGGCGAGGGGCGGACTCCTGTGCGGCGCGGGCGGGCTCGCGCTTTTCGTGGGGATCGCGGTCCTTTGCTTTGGAGAAGCTCCGTCCGCGGCAGGGGCTGAGGCCGTGCACGCCGCGCTCGCTTGCAGCGTGAGCGGAATCCTGTTCGCAGTTCCTCTCTCGATTCTCGCCGCTTTCTTGGTGTCGACCGGAGCCGCGCGGCGTCTTGGCCTCACCGCGGCGGTCGCCGGCCTCGGCGCAACGGCGTTTGGAGCCCTTGCCGTCCACTTGACGTGCCCTTCGCTAAGTCTTTGGCACTGGATCACAGCGCACGCCCTCGCACCCGTCCTGGGGGCCGCGCTCCTCGCTGCGCCCGTCCGCGCCCTCGCCCTGCGCTGGGAGCGGCCGAGGTGACGCTGAGCGCCCAAGACCTCTGCGGAGGAGTGATGTGCCGAGCGATGGAAAGCTCGGCCCGAGCGCCGTCACCCAAAGGTCGGCCCTTCCCCGCCGCTGTAACCTCGTTCGGGGCGCCATCGTAAAGGGAGCGAGATTGCCAAAACCGGCGGCTCCCCTTCGGGACCGCCCCTACCCAGGAGGAATCGTGAAATGAAAGGGAAAAGCGTCATCACGGCTACGGCAGTTGCAGCACTTTTCATGACGGGCCTCGCCCATGCCGCCTTCGCCGATGAAACCGGAAGCGATGCCAAGATCAAGTGCGAAGGGGTGAACTCGTGCAAGGGCCACAGCGAGTGCAAGAGCGCCGCAAACTCGTGCAAGGGGCAGAATGGGTGTGCCGGCAAGGGCTTCCTCATGATGTCGAAGGCCGACTGCGATGCCGCCAAGGCGAAGCTAAAGCAGAAGAACACCTAAGCCGCGGAAGCGGGCCGCCGTGCGGCCCGCTTCCCCCGCGAGTCTCCCATGCCCGCTCTTGCCTCCCACTCTCTGCGTTCCGCAGGCGCCCCCTTCCTCGGGGTGGGCGTGGGGCTGCGACCCAAGCACTACCCGCGCATTCTTGAGGAGAAGGAGCCCGCAGCGCTCGGCGTCGATTTTTTCGAGGCCTTGAGTGAGAACTACATGGTGCCCGGCGGGAGGCCGCTGCGCGTCCTCGCGGACGTGCGCGCGCGCTTTCCGATCGTCCTCCACGGCGTCTCCCTCAACATCGGCTCGGCGGATCCTCTTCGGCAGAGCTACCTCGACGAGCTTAGGCTCCTCGCACAGCGTTTCGAGCCCAGCTTGATCTCAGACCATTTGTGCTGGACGGGCGTCGATGGTCGCAATCTCCACGACCTCGTGCCGCTTCCCTACACCGAGGCGGCGCTTCGCTACGTCGCCGAACGCGTCGAGCGGGTACAAGATCACCTCGGGCGCCGACTCGCGCTGGAGAACGTCTCGTCCTACTTCGCCTATGCGGAAGACGCCATGCCGGAGTGGGAGTTCCTGGCTCGCATCTCAGAGCGTGCCGACTGCGGAATCCTGCTCGACGTGAACAACATCTTCGTGAGCGCGCACAATCATGGCTTCGATCCCCTCGACTACCTGGCGGGAATCCCGCCGGAGCGGGTCTTCCAGATCCATCTGGCCGGGCACAGCCAAAAGGGCGAGTTGCTGATCGATACGCATGACCATCCCGTTCGCGACGAGGTGTGGTCGCTCTACGAGGCGGCCTTGCGACGGACCGGGCCCATCTCGACGCTCGTCGAATGGGACGACCAGATCCCTGAGTTTTCCGAACTGGTCGCCGAGGCCACGCGCGCACGCGTGATCCTCGCGCGCGTCGAAGGAGAGGAGCAGCGTGAGCAATCCGCACGCGGAGCTCGGCCGGCTCCAGCGCCGGCTCTGGCGCCTCATCAGCGAACCTGAAGGAGTCGCCGCCGCCCTCGCGGACGAGCAAGACGCTCTTGGCGAGGGACTCTCGCATCTCATCCGGGGGGACCGAGGCCTTGCGCCAGAAGGTCGCCTCGCGGTCTACTCGAACGCCTATTTCGCTCGAATCCACGACTGCCTGCGCAGCGACTTTGGCGCACTGGCCCGGGCTCTCGGTCCCGCGGCCTTTCACGACCTCGTGAAGACTTACCTCTTGGCCCATCCACCGTCGTATCCCTCCCTGCGCTACGCCGGAAAGGATCTCGCGGGCTTCCTCGAGACGGAGCCCTTCGCGGCGATTTTTGCGCGCCGCTGCGCCTACTGCGCAGATCTCGCGCGTCTTGAGTGGGCGCTGATCCACGCCTTTGACGCGGAAGATGCTCCGGTCCTCGCGCGCGAGGCACTTGCAGGTGTCGCGCCCGAGGCCTGGGCGAGCCTTCGCTTCAAGGCGAGCCCCGCCCTCGTGGTCCTCTCACTCGGCTGGCCGGTAGAGGCCGTGCGCAAACGGTTTGACCGCGAGAGCGACGAGGAGACCTGGCAAGCTCCGCCCGCTCTCGAACCCGAAAGGACGCACGTCCGCGTCTGGAGGCGGGAGGAAACGGTCTCCTACCGTGCCATCCCGGCGCTTGAGGCGGAGCTGCTTCGGACGCTTTTGCGCGGCGAGGACTTCGGCGTCCTTTGCGAACGCGTTGCGGAAGAGGTGGGCGAAGGGCAAGCCGCGGCACAAGCCGCCCGATTCCTCGAAGCTTGGGTGTCGGCGGGGCTGCTCTGTGCCCTGGCGTAGGGGCTTAGACCCCGAAGCGCTTCGCGGCCGCACCCGAGAGCCGGCGCATGAGGGCGCGCGGCATGGCACCCGAAAGAGCCGCGACGGCTTTGTTCATCCCACCGGGTACGCAGACGAGATCGCCGCGACGGAGCGCGGCGAGCGACGCGTCGACGACTTCGCCGGCCTCCATCCAGGCCACGGTCGGGATATTCGAGATGTCGATGCCTGCCCGGTCTTGGAACTCCGTGCGCGTAAAGCCCGGCTGAAGCACCTGCACGCGCACTCCGCTCCCGCGCAGCTCCTCGTGAATCGCCTCGGTGAAGCTATTCACGAAGGCCTTCGTCGCGCCGTAGTTCGCGTTAAACGGCGTGGGCTGGATCCCGGCCATGGAGGAGACATTGATGATCGTGCCCCGTCCCCGGGCCACCATCGGCGCGAGCACGGCGCGCGTCAGGCGGACAAGCGCGAGGACGTTGAGGCGAATCTCGGCCTCGAGTCGATCCACGTCGATCTCTGCGACGGTGCCGAAGTTGCCGAAGCCGGCGTTGTTGACGAGCAGATCGATCGTCGGATCCGAGGCGAGTTTCTCCTCGACGATGCGCAGATCCGCGGGTTGACACAAGTCTGCGGGCAAGACCTCGACGCCGATTCCGCGGCTCTCGACGAGGCGCTTGGCGAGGGCCTCGAGCCGATCCCGCGTGCGGGCGACGAGGATGAGATCGTACTGCTCCCGGGCAAGGCGCTCAGAGAAGGCTTCGCCGATCCCGGCGGAAGCTCCTGTCACGAGGGCGCGGCGCCGGGCCCCAGGAGAGCTCGAAGCGAACGGAGATTCAGCCATGGGGACCCCTTCCATCCGGCGGTAGGCGACGCGGCTAGAACGCAGAGCGAGGCCACTTCCACCCCACAAACGATCGCATGCCGAAAGGCGCCGGTCGCTCGTAGGATCGCACACGAAAACTGGACTGTCCCCCCGGCAGCGTGCGAGGCCGGAGCCCGGATCTTGCAGCGAGAATGGAGGCTGCGGCCCTCGGCGCAAGAGCTTCGAGGCGGACTTCCGCTCTGGCCCCTCTGCCGAGTAGACTCGGTCCTAAGGCCCTCATGGATCCCGTAAGCTTCGACGACCTTCTCGCGCGCCACGGCGCGGCGCCCTTGCGGCGAAGCCGGCTCACAACGCTTCAGGTGAACGTCGGCAAGCGTTGCAACCAGGCCTGTCATCACTGCCACGTCGACGCGGGTCCCTTGCGCAAAGAACAGATGGATCTGCGTACCGCGGAGCGCGTGCTTACCCTCCTCGAGCGCAACCCCGGCATCGAGCTTCTCGATTTGACGGGCGGCGCGCCCGAGCTCTGCCCCCATTTCCGCATGCTGGTGTCGGGAGCGCGGGCTCTGCACCGCACGGTGATCGACCGCTGCAACCTGACCGTCCTTTTCGAGCAAGGACAGGAGGACACGGCGCAATTTCTCGCAGAAGAAGGGGCGGCGATCGTGGCGTCGCTACCCTGCTATGGCCCAGAGAACGTGGAGCGCCAGCGCGGGCGCGGCGTCTTCGAGAAGAGCATCGCGGCTCTCCAGCAGTTAAATGGCCTCGGCTACGGGCTCCCGGGATCGGAGCTCGCGCTCAACCTCGTCTACAACCCCGTGGGTCCTGCGCTTCCTCCTTCTCAGGCGGAGCTCGAGGCGCGCTATCGCGACGAGCTCGGCCATCGATTTGGCATTTCCTTTCACCGCCTCCTCACACTCACGAACATGCCGATCGCCCGCTTTGCCGCGGATCTCGCCCGGCAAGGTCGAGAAGCGGAGTACTTGTCTCTTCTCGTGAACCATTTCAATCCCGCGACGGTGCCGGGGGTCATGTGCCGCAGCCTCGTCTCGGTCGGATATGACGGACGTCTTTACGACTGCGACTTCAACCAGATGCTCGAGATCCCGCTTGGCGCGGGCTCGCGCACGGTCTGGGACGGGGACGAGCTCGAGGCGCTCGCCGACGCGCCGATTGCGACCGCGCCGCACTGCCTCGGCTGCACCGCTGGCGCCGGCTCAAGCTGCGGCGGAGCTCTTGTGTAGGCCGCGACGCCGACGTGGAGCCGGCGTCCCAAGAAGGAAGAGTGAGGCCAAGATGCCGGAGGGAAAGCGCGCACTCCTCGCCACGCCGCAGCCCGAGGGCCGGGGCCTCCCCTGGGCCCGCATTTTGGTCGGGATCGCTGCGCTCGCTTTGCTCTTCGTCCTTGGCAAGACCGTGGGCGGCTACGTGCCGCGTTTCGCCGCATGGGTCGATTCACTCGGCGACTTGGGGCCTCTCGTCTTCGTGATCGGCTACGCTGCCGCCGTGGTCGCATTTGTGCCTGGCTCCCTCCCGTCCCTCGCGGGGGGCGCGATCTTCGGCCTCGGCAAGGGCGTCGTCTTGGTCTTCATCGCAGCGACGCTCGGCGCGTCATGCGCTTTTCTCGTCTCGCGCCATCTCGTGCGCGCTTCGATCGAGCGGCGTATCGCCGGCAATCCACGTTTTGCAGCGATCGATCGCGCGATCGAGAAGGAGGGACGCCGCATCGTCTTCCTGCTCCGCCTCTCGCCGGTTTTCCCCTTCTCTCTTCTCAACTACGCGCTCGGTCTCACGCGCGTGCGATTCGGCGATTACGTCCTCGCATCCGTGGGTATGCTCCCGGGAACGCTGCTCTACGTCTACTACGGGCACGTCTTGGGTCTGGCGGCTGCCGTTGCCGGCGGCGCTGCGCACGAAAAGGGCGCGGCGGACTACGCACTGCTCGGCCTTGGCCTTGCGGCGACGATCGTGGTTACGACGCTGGTAACGCGTGTTGCGCGCCGCGCCCTCGCGGAGGCGACAGGGGAAAACGCCTGAGACACTGGAGAACTCCATGAAGCTGGATGCGAGCTCCGAGTGGCTCGAAGCCGACGGGCTCGGCGGCTTTGCATCGGGTACCGCCTCGGGCGTCCGTACGCGCCGCTACCACGCCCTCCTTCTGACCTCGACAAGCCCTCCCACGGGCCGCATGGCGCTCGTGAGCGGCTTCGATGCCTGGCTCGACACGGAGGGGCAGAGCTTTGCCCTAAGCTCCCAGTGTTACGCGGGAGACGTCGTGGCTCCCGATGGCGCCAGCCACCTCGCCGAGTTTGTTTGTGAGCCCTGGCCGCGCTGGACCTTTGCGCTCCCGGGCGGAACGCGCATCGAGCACGAGATCTTCGTCCCGCACGGCGCGTCGGCCGTCGTTCTCTCCTGGCGGCGCACGGGCGGCCAAAGCGAGGGAGCGCGGCTTCGCGTGCGGCCGTTTTTCTCTGGGCGCGACTACCACGCGCTTCAGCACGTGAACGGCACCTTCCGCTTTGCACCCGAACTGCGGGATGAGCGCGCGACCTTTCATTCCTATCCCGGCGTTCCTTTCGTCGTGGCCTGCGCAAACGGCCGCTACGAGCATGCCCCCGACTGGTGGCGAAACTTCCTCTACACGCAGGAGCGTTTGCGGGGCCTCGACTCCCTGGAGGACCTCGCAGCCCCGGGAGTCTTCCACTTCGATCTCACGGGCGGAGAAGCAGTCCTCATTTTCGCGGCGGAAGGGCACGAGGAGGCGGTTCTCGGGCGCGACGCCAGCGCGACCCAGGCGCTCGAGCTCCTGCGCGCGAGTGAGAAGCGCCGCCGACGCCGCTTTTCCTCGCCTCGAGAGCGCGCTGCGGACGCCTACCTCGTGCGGCGCGGAGCGGGCTCGACGATCGTCGCCGGTTATCCGTGGTTCACAGACTGGGGGCGCGACACCTTTATCGCGCTGCGGGGCCTTTGCCTTGCGACCGGGCGGCTCGACGCTGCAAGCGACATCCTCCTCGAATGGGCCGGCGCGGTTTCCGACGGCATGCTCCCGAACCGCTTCCCGGACACGGGCTCTTTGCCCGAGTTCAACGCCGTCGATGCGTCGCTCTGGTTTGTCGTCGCCGTCTACGAAACGCTGGCTGCGCTCGCTGCAAAACAGCGCCCCCTCGCAGGACGCGAGCGGACGAAGCTCCACGCTGCCGTGCTCGCGATTCTGGATGGCTACTCCAAAGGCACCCGGCACGGCATCCGCTGCGACGATGACGGACTCCTAACCGCCGGGGAGCCGGGACTCCAGCTCACGTGGATGGACGCAAAGATCGGGAGCTGGGTGGTGACGCCGAGGATCGGAAAACCCGTCGAGGTGCAGGCGCTGTGGCTAAACGCCCTGCACATCGCGAGTCAGCTCGAGCCGCGCTGGCGCGAGTTCTCTGCCCGGGCGCGCAGCGCCTTCGAGGCGCGCTTTTGGAACGAGGCGCGCGGCTGCCTGTACGACGTCGTCGACCCCGAGCACCGCGCGGGCGCCGCCGATCCCACGCTGCGCCCGAACCAAATCTTTGCGGTGGGAGGCCTCCCCTACGCTGCGATCGTAGGCCCACGCGCGCGCAGCGTCGTGGATGTGGTCGAAGCCGAGCTCTGGACACCGCTTGGCCTGCGCAGCCTTGGACGCAGTGAGCCCGGCTATGTGCCGCACTACCGGGGAGGACCGCGCGAGCGGGATGCCGCCTACCACCAGGGCACGGCCTGGCCCTGGCTCCTCGGCCCCTTCGTCGAGGCCTGGGTTCGCGTGCGCGGCAGTACGCCCGAGGCCAAACGAGAGGCGGCTGCGCGTTTCCTCGCGCCCCTCGAGCAGCATCTTTCCGAAGCGGGATTGGGACACATCTGTGAAGTGGCCGACGGCGACGCCCCGCACACCCCCGGTGGCTGTCCGTTTCAGGCGTGGTCCTTGGGTGAGTTCCTTCGCCTGAAGGCGCAGGTTTTGAGCTGACGAGTCCCAGGACGAGTCGCCGCTGCGCCGTGGGAAGTCATAGACGTGGGTCGTGTGAGGGAAGGAGACGCGAGGGCTGTGGGAAGTGAGCCGGATCGTGAGTCTCAGCGCCTCCTGGAAGACGCGAGGCGCGAGAAGAACTGGAAGCGCTGGGGGCCTTACCTTGCAGAGCGTCAGTGGGGAACGGTGCGCGAGGACTACTCCCCCGACGGCCGCTGCTGGGAATACTTTCCCCACGATCATGCACGAAGCCGGGCCTATCGCTGGGGCGAAGACGGACTCCTTGGCATTTGCGACCGGGAGGGACGCCTGGCCTTCGCTCTTGCCCTTTGGAACGGCCGCGATCCCATCCTAAAGGAGCGCATCTTCGGGCTCACGAACAGCGAGGGCAACCACGGGGAAGACGCGAAAGAGATCTGGTTCTACCTCGACGCAGCGCCCACCCATTCCTATCTCAAGGCCCTCTACCGCTACCCACAGGCCGCTTATCCGTACGCCGAGCTCGTGGCGGAGAACGCGCGCCGCGGTAAAGACGGGCCCGAGTACGAGCTCGAGGACACGGGTGTCCTCGACGGTGGCCGCTTCTTCGACGTCGTCGCGGAATACGCGAAGGCCGACCCCGACGACCTCGCGATCCGGATCACGGTCACAAACCGTGGACCCGAAGCGGCGACGCTGCACCTTCTCCCCACGCTCTGGTTTCGCAACACCTGGTCGTGGGGCCGGACCGGCGAGGGCTATTGGCCAAAGCCCCGGCTCTCGCGCGCAACCGATCGAGTGGTCCTCGCAGAGCACGCTTCGCTCGGAACGTTTCGACTCCAGCTCCAGCCGGTAGTGGGCTGCCCCCCGCCCACACTTCTCTTCACCGAGAACGAGACCAATACCGAGCGTCTCTTCGGCAACGCAAACCCGACCCCCTATGTAAAGGATGCCTTCCACGCCTACCTGGTGAACGGCCGCAAGGAGGCCGTAAATGCAGGAGCGTTCGGCACGAAGGCGGCTGCGCACTATGTGCTCGCGCTTGAACCTGGCGCGAGCAAGGTCGCAAAGCTGCGCCTCCATGCCGCGTCTCGGCCTCTCGCGCCAAGCCTCTCGGGCGCCTTCGACGCTCTCTTCGAGGAGCGCATCCGCGAGACGGACGCCTTCTACGCGGCGCGCATCTCCTCCGGACTCTCGCCCGAAGAGCGCACCATCACGCGGCAAGCCTATGCGGGCCTTCTGTGGACGAAGCAGTTCTACTACTACGACGTCAAGACCTGGCTGGAAGGCGACCCAAGTCAGCCAACGCCCGCCCCGCAGCGCCGGCAGCTCCGAAACACGGACTGGAACAACCTCTACAACCGAGACGTGATCTCGATGCCGGACAAGTGGGAGTATCCCTGGTACGCCGCGTGGGATCTTGCCTTTCACATGATCCCCTTCGCGCGCATCGATCCCGAGTTCGCCAAGGAGCAGCTCGTGCTCCTGCTCCGCGAGTGGTACATGCATCCCAACGGACAGGTCCCCGCCTACGAGTTCGCTTTCTCCGACGTGAACCCTCCGGTCCATGCCTGGGCGGCGTGGCGGGTCTACAAGATGACCGGGCCGCGGGGCAAGCGGGACCGCATCTTCCTCTCACGCGTATTCCACAAACTGCTCCTCAACTTTACCTGGTGGGTGAACCGCAAGGACCCCCGCGGCCAAGGTCTTTTCGCCGGCGGCTTTCTCGGTCTCGACAACATCGGCGTGTTCGACCGCTCGCGACCCCTTCCGTCCGGGGTCGTGCTTGAACAGGCCGACGGCACGGCATGGATGGCTTTCTACTGCATCACCATGATGGCGATGGCGATTGAGCTCTCCCAAGACAACCCCGCCTTCGAGGACCTCGCTTCAAAGTTTTTTGAGCATTTCGTGCGGATTTGCGATGCGATGAATCACTTTGGAGGGACGGGCCTTTGGAGCGAGGAGGATGGGTTCTACTACGACCAGCTCGTGGTCGATGCGGGTGAGGCCGTGCAGATGCGCGTCCGCTCGATGGTGGGGCTCGTACCGCTCGTCGCCGTCTCGGTGCTCGAAGACGAGGTGCTTGAGCGCATGCCCGGCTTCTACCGCCGCATGCAGTGGTTTCTCGAGAACCGGCCCGATCTTTGTCGCACGCTCTCCTACCTCGAGACCGACATGCACGATGGGGGAGGCTCCTCGCATCGACTGCTGGCAATTCCCTCACGCAGGCGCCTTGAGCGCATGCTTGGGTACCTGCTCGACGAGAGCGAGTTTCTCTCGCCCTACGGCATCCGCTCGCTCTCCCGCGTGCACGAACGCAAACCCTATGTCTTTCGTGCCGGCGGCCATGAGCTGCGGGTCGACTACGCGCCCGCCGAGTCGAGAACGGGCTTTTTCGGCGGGAACTCGAACTGGCGCGGTCCCGTGTGGTTCCCGATCAACTATCTCTTGATCGAGGCGCTCGAGCGCTATCACCATTTCTATGGTGACGACTTCCAGGTCGAGTGCCCCGCCGGCTCCGGCGTCCGCATGAACCTTAGCGAGGTGGCGCACGAGCTCGCGCGGCGCCTCTCTCAGATCTTCCTCCCCGATGCAGAGGGCGTGCGCCCCTGCTGCGGGGTCGACTGGCGCTTCCGAAACGATCCCCTCTGGCAGGGTCACCATCTCTTCCACGAGTACTTCGACGGCGATACGGGCCGCGGGCTCGGCGCGAACCACCAGACCGGCTGGACCGCGCTCGTGGTGCGCTGCCTTGAAGATGCTGCCCATGCGCGTGCTGGAGTGTGCCCGCTGCCGGGGACGTAACACAGGGGCGGCGAAGACATCGAACCGTCGGCGGAATCGCGCCGAAGGAGACTTTCATGGGCGAGATCGCGCAGGTCCTCCCGCACGATGAGCACAACCGAACGCTCATCGAGAACGTTCACCCGGCTGGCTACCGGAACCCGGCGCCCGCGGCCCGCTACAACCTCGTAGTGATCGGTGCGGGGACGGCGGGCCTCGTGACCGCGGCCGGCGCCGCGGGTCTTGGCGCGCGGGTAGCCCTTGTCGAAAAAAACCTTCTCGGCGGAGACTGCCTCAACGTCGGCTGCGTGCCCTCGAAGGCGGTGATTCGCGCCTCGCGCGCAGCGGCTGAGGTCGCGGGGGCGAGTAAGTTCGGGGTGGAGGTCCCGCCGGGCATCAAGATCGACTTCGCGCGCGCCATGGAGCGCATGCGCGCCATCCGCGCGCGGCTCAGCCAGCACGACTCCGTCGAGCGCTTTACGAAAGAGCTCGGGGTCGACGTCTTTCTCGGAGAGGGGCGCTTTACCGGGGAAGACGCCGTCGAGGTCAATGGCGCGCGGCTTCGCTATCGGCGCGCGGTCATTGCGACCGGTGCGCGGGCGGCGGAGCCCCCCGTTCCGGGACTTTCGGAGGCGGGTTTTCTCACCAACGAGACGGTTTTTTCACTGGTCTCGCGTCCCAGGCGTCTTGCCGTCGTCGGTGGCGGACCCATCGGCTCAGAGCTTGCCCAGGCTTTCCAGCGCCTCGGCTGCGATGTGACGCTCTTCCACGATCGCGCGCATCTTCTCGAGCGCGAGGATCCCGACGCGGCCGCCATCGTTCAGCAGGCGCTCCTTCGGGACGGAGTGAGGCTCGTCCTAGACGCCGAGATCTTTCGCGTCGAGCGCAAGGGCGAGGAGAAGCTGCTGCGCTACCGGGCGGGCGGCGGCGCTTCCGACTGCGTGGTCGACGAGATCTTGGTCGGCGCCGGCCGGCAACCCAATGTCGAGGGCTTGGAGCTTGAGCGCGTGGGCGTCGCCTACGACCCCAAGAGCGGGGTTCGCGTCGACGATCGCCTGCGCACAACGAATCCCAGGATCTTTGCCGCGGGCGACGTGTGCATGGCCTGGAAGTTCACGCACGCGGCGGACTTTGCCGCCCGTATCGTGATCCAGAACGCCCTTTTCCCGTCCTTTTCTGGCGGCCGAAAGCTCTCCACCCTCAACATGCCCTGGTGCACCTACACCGAGCCCGAGATCGCTCACGTTGGGCTTTACGAGCATGAGGCAGTCGCGAAAGGGATCGCCGTCACGACCTTCCTGCGCCCCTTCTCCGAGGTCGACCGTGCGCTTTGCGACGGGGAAGAGGACGGATTTGTGAAGATCCATGTCCGCAAGGGCAGCGATGAGATCGTGGGGGCGACCATCGTCGCGCAGCATGCCGGTGACATGATTTCAGAGGTGAGCGTTGCCATGGCCGGAAAGCTCGGACTCTCTCGCCTCGCGAACGTGATCCACCCCTACCCGACGCAGGCGGAGGCGATCCGGCAGATCGGTGACCTCTACAACCGAACGCGCCTCACCCCCTTCGTAAAGGCGCTCTTTCAAGGCTGGCTCCGCTGGACCCGGTGAGCAGGCGCCCAAGACACCCAAGAGGACGGGCTTCGCTTCCGCGCTCGTGTTTGAGAGACGATCCGCGACTTCGCCCCGCACTTCGCGGCGGTAGGTCTGCGGGTAGGTCCTGCAGTCGCTGCGGCTGCGAAAGTGCAGGCGAAAACGCACACCGTGTGCAAAGGCTAACTCGCCCGACTCGTAGTCCCTGAGGGAGCCCACGACTTCTGGCAGATGACCTGCATCGCCAAGGGTTGGAAGCCGCCACGGGGCGGAAGATCCGCAGCTCCTCTAGACGCGCTTTCGGCTCGCGAGAATCGCGCGCACAAGATCCTCGGGGACCTCCCCTCCTTTCCGGAGGGTCGTTCTCGACGAGCGCCGCGCGGCCAAGACGGATCGTCTCGCGGTAGTTCTCCAGGTAGGCGACGCAGACGGGGCAGCGCCCAAGATGCCGCTCGAACTCCCCGCGCTCCTCCGCCTCTAGCTCCTGGTCGAGGCAGGCACCGAGGAACTCGTTCACCTCCCGGCATGTCATGCGCGTTTGCGTCACGGGGCTTCCTTTGGGCGAAGGTGCGGATCGAGAAGCGTGCGCAGCGCCTGGCGCGCGCGGTGAAGGCGCGTTTTCGCGGCACTGGCGGTGAGGCCCAGGAGGCGCGCAGTCTCCTCCGTGTCGAGCTCCTCGACGTCCCGCAGGATGAGGATGGTCCGGGAGCTCTCAGGAAGCTTATCGATGAGGCCCCGCACGAGCTCACGCAGCTCCCGGCGCTCGAAGGCGCCCTCGGGCCCCTCGCGCCAGGGCACCGCGGGTTTCTCGTGGTGATCCGTCGCCCAGGAATCTCGGCAAGAGGTCGTCGATCGGAGCCTCGGGCTTTCGTCGTCGCGTGCGCAGCTTCATGAGCGCAGCGTTCACCACGATGCGGTGGAGCCAGGTGGAGAGCCGAGCCTCGCCCTCGAACTTTTCGAGCCCGCGGAAGGCGGAGAAGAAGGCGTCCTGCACGGCGTCCCGGGCGTCCTCGTCATGGCGCAAAAGGCGCTTTGCCACCCCGAGAAGGCGGGCGCCGTGGTCTCGCACGAGCTCTTCGAAGGCGGCGCTTTCGCCCGAGCGAAGGCGAGCGAGAAGCGCTGCGTCGCCCGAGCCCTGCGCTGCGTTCGCGGGGGACGCCGGCATTGAGCTCCAGGCTATCACGGCGACGCGTCCCTCCCACGCGCAGAGCGGAAGGCATACACCTTCTCGGCCGCGCGACGGCCGCGCCCAGTTTTCCTTCCTTGGAGCGACTTACTCGATCGGGCTGCGAAATCCGAGGAGCCAATTCACGAGGAAGATCATGACGGGGTTCAGCAGAAAGAAGCGCCACGGCCAGAGCGGGGAGTGGCAGTCGAGGGGGGAGAGCGTTCCGTCGAGGATTTCCGCCGTGGCCTCGGCTGTCTTTGCGCCGAGGATGTCGAGGATGCCCTCGCCGATCTCCGCCGAGGCGCCGGCCGGCGCGCCGTTGTAGGTGTGGTCGAGGAAGAAGTGAACGTTCCCGCGAAAAGATCGAATGAGTCTTAGAAGGTTCCGAATCCTCCCCTTCCGCGGCTCTTCGCGGCCGCCTTGGGCATTGCCGAGCCAGCTCTCAAAGGAAATCCGCGGCAGCTCCTTGTACATGGGATCCACCCAGGCGCCATGGAGCGCGAGGAGCTGCGAGGTTTCAAGGAAACCCCCGTGTGTGTCGTCGCGCAGGTCCTCGCGGTTAACGCCCGGCAAGGCGGCGATCAGCGTCTCGAGATTCTCGCTCCCGCCCGTAAGGCGCGAGAGCATGAGCGAGAAGAGGGAGACCATGCGGATTCCGCGCTGCTTCGAGACCCGCTGGCAGGCCTTTTCGATCGCGACAAAGTGCCTTGGCCCCCCGTGAAAGTTGGAGATGAAGACATCCCGGAAGCCCTGGGCGGAAAGTGTCCTCCCGAGGTCCTCGAGAAAACGCGAGACCGTCGAAGGCCGGAAGGCGAGCGAGCCCGGCTGGGGCACGACGTCCGCGGCGGCGTACACGAAGGGGAGCTTTAGGAAGATGCGGGCCCGGTGGCGCTCGGGGAGAAAGCGCAAGACGCGGTCCGCGAGACCCTCCCCCTCGAGGGCGTCGGCCCCGAGCGGGAGATGCGGCCCGTGCACTTCAAGCGGCGAGCAGGTTGCCAGGACGACGCAGCGCGACCGCTCGAGCTCGTCAAAGGCTCTCTTCGTGAGGCTCTCCCAGCGGATCACGCGGGGTGCAAGGGGTGCTTCCACGGGGCGACCCTAACCGCGTCGCCTTGGCGGCGTCAAGCTTGACCCGGGCCGGCGCTGCGCAATCCTGCGCGCGTGTCATTCCTGCGTTTCCTAGGGCACGAGACGAGATCCCACGAAGGGGCGGGGGATACGGCTACCGTGCGCAGAATCGCGGCCCGGCTTGAGGCCCTCGACCCCGAGCAGGCCCGCTATCTCGCGGCCTTCGCCTACGTCCTTGCGCGTGTCGCGATGGCGGATCTCGAGGTTCCCGAGAGCGAAACGGCGGAGATGGAGCGGATCGTGGCGGAGGTCGGACACCTCCCGGCCGCCGAGGCAGCGCTCGCCGTCGAGATCGCAAAGTCACAGGCCAGGCTTCTCGGCGGAACCGAGAACTATGTCGTCACGCGCGAGTTTCACCGCATCTCGACCCGCGATCAGCGGCTGCGCCTCCTGCGCTGCCTTTTCGCCGTGGCCGCGGCCGACGGCACGATCTCCGCCGCCGAGAGCGCTGAGATCGTGGCGATTGGCGAGGAGCTCGGCTTCGCGCGGGAAGAGGTGATCGCCGAGCGCAGCGCCTTCCGCGATAAGCTCTCGGAGCTTAGGGCAAAGAGCGCCTAAGGCGAGCTAGACCTTCGGGTCGCGCATCCAGCCCGAGGGCTCATCCAGCCGAGCAACCCGCATCCACGCCATGCGCCGGCCCGAGCCGTCGAGTTCGTGGCCGAAGACCACGACGTTGCCCTCATCGTGAGGCTCCGCCCCAAGCACCCGGCGCACGGCCGCAGGATCGACGAGAGCACCCGCGACCTCGATCGGCGTCACGTCGCGCACAAGGGCCAGCATGCGGGCGGTCGCCGCGCTCGGCGTCGGGGCCACGATCGGGATTCCCGGGCTCGCTCGAGAGAGAAGGCGCGCCGCGAGCCCGCCGCGTGACCAGGCGATGACCGCCCGCGCGCGCAGCTCCCGTGCCGTGCGCGCCGCCGCCTCTGCCCCCACCCCGAGCTCCCGGAGGTCCGCGGAGAGGCCCTCCGCACCGCGCAGGGGAGGAGTCCTGCTCTCTTCGGTGTAGGCCACGATGCGCGCCATGATCTCGACCGCCCGCGCAGGATGCGCACCGACCGCCGTCTCTTCGGAGAGCATCACGGCGTCGGTCCCGTCGAGCACCGCGTTCGCGACGTCATTCACCTCGGCCCGGGTCGGAAAGGGTTCGCGCACCATCGACATCAGCATCTGCGTCGCGGTGATGACCGGGCGCCCGCGGCGCCGCGCGGCCTCGATGATGCGCTTTTGCTCCATGGGGACCCGCTCGAACGGGGTCTCGAGAGAGAGATCGCCGCGCGCGACGAGAACCGCATCGGTCGCCTCGAGAATGGCGTCCAGATTGGCGATCGCAGCCGCGGTCTCGATCTTCGCGACGAGCGGCGTCGAGGCGTCCACCTCGCGCAGCGCCCGGCGAACGGCCTTCAGATCGTCGGCGCTGCGGACGTAGGAGACGCCCACGAGATCGACCCCAATCCTCGCCCCGAAGGCGATGGCCTCGATGTCTCCCTCAGCGAGCACGGGGCGACGCAGGAGGCCCCGCGGCACGTTGACGCCCTTCCCCGAGGAAAGCGGCCCCCCGCCCGCCACGCGACAGTGGGCGCCGTCGGGTCCCACGGACAGCACCTCAAGCTGAATGGCGCCGTCGGCGAGAAGCAGCCGATCGCCCGCGCGGACCTCTTCGAAAAAGAGCGCGTCGTCGACGTAGGCCCGGCTTGCGTTCCCGTCGCCAACGCCGGGAAGGAGCGTCAACTCCGCGCCCGTTGCGAGGAGGGTTCCGGGCTCGACGGCTCCGATCCGCACCTTCGGGCCCCGAAGGTCCTGAAGCAGGGCCACGGGGCGCCCTTCGGCCTGCGCCGCCGCGCGCACGAGACGGGCGCGTTCGGCGTGCTCCTCGAAGCGGCCATGGGAGAAGTTAAGGCGCGCGACATTCATGCCCGCACGCACGAGGGCACCAATCGAGTCGGCGCTTGAAGTCGCGGGCCCAAGGGTGCAGACGATTTTCACTCCGCGCGGCGGAGCCGGATTCGCATCGGACGATGACATGCTAAGAAGCTACTCCGCCTGGGAGAACTGGGCGAAGGGCGCGTTGCGCGCGAGAGGGAGAATGGCATGGCCACGAAGAAGAAGGCGACGAGCCGACCCGCGAAGTCCAAGACGAAGCCGAAGCCTGCGGCGAAGGGAGCCGCCCCCCGAAAGGCGAAGGCAGAGCCCGCCGGGAGCGCCGAGGGAGTCGTTTACACGAGTGTCCTGCGCGAGCTCATGGCGAGCCGCCTCGCGCGAGGCTAGTGCGCTCAGCTCCGGATGAGGAGCAGGGTGCGCGGGTCGAGGGAGATGTGGAGCGCGGAGACATCCGGACTCTCGTGGGCCTTTAGCGCCCGGAGCGCAACCGCCCCCTGGGCGGGCTCGAGGGCGAGGACGACGCTCACGGCGTCGCCGACCCGCTCGAGAGCCGGAGGAATCCTCGGAAAGCGATCCTCTGCGCAGGCGACGGAGAGCCAGATCTCGGCATCGAGTTCCCGCGCCAAGGCCTTAAACTCCCGGACCTCGGCGGGCTCGACCGCGCCGAGCTCATATCCCTCAACGATCACGAGGGAGGGCCGCCCCCCAGCCTCGCTTTCGATCTTGATCGCCTCGCGCAGCTTCGCGGCATTGAAGGCATTGGCGGGATAGGAGCGGATGCTGCGACGGCGATCGATCTCCGCACGGGTCGCCGCGACATTCTCGAGGTGGGTCGTCGCCGCGAGGTCGTCGAACACGGTGTTGTAGTAGGCGCGCACGTGGGGAACGCCATCGCGCAGCGAAACGTGGAGCACGTTGTTCCCGCGCAAGAGGTCATCGAGCGCGACGCACACGAGAAACGAGGTCTTTCCAACGCCGTGGCCTGCGAGCACGACGCCCAGGTTCCCCGAGCCGAGGCCGCCGTGGAGGCCCTTTTCGAGCAGGCGGAGCGGGCTCCGCGCGTTCACGAACTTCCGATACATCACCCTTCCCTGCCGAGCGCAGCCGGCGGCGTGCGCAGGCCTAGTCTTCTTCTTTTTTCAGCTTGGAGCCATACTTTTCGATGAGTGCCTTCGTGACCTCGGCGGGAGCCGGCACGTAGCGCGCAAACTCCATGGTGAACTCCGCCTTGCCCTGGGAGACGGAGCGCAGATCCGTCGCATAGCCGAACATCTCCGCGAGGGGGACCTCGGCCTCGACACGGCAGAAGCCGTCCTCCTCGGTCGTCCCCACCACCATACCCCGGCGCTGGAGCACCGTCTTCAGATATTGGCCCTGGAACTCGGTCGGGCCCTCGATCGCGACCTTCATCACGGGCTCGAGAATGATGGGCTTGGCGCGGGGGTAGACTTCCCGGAAGGCGCTTCGGGCGCAGATTTGGAAGGCCATGTCCGAGGAGTCGACGGCGTGGGACTGGCCGTCGTTCACGACCGCGCGAACGCCGATCACGGGGAAGCCGATGAGGCGGCCTTTCGCGATAGCGGTGCGGAAGCCCTTCTCGACCGACGGGATGAACTCGGTCGGGATCGCGCCGCCGCGCACCTCGTTTACGAACTCGAACTCGCCGCCTTCGGCGAGGGGCTCGACGTAGCCGCCCACCTTGGCGTATTGACCGGAGCCTCCGGTCTGCTTCTTGTGCGTATACACAAAGTCCGCGCGCTGCGAGATGGTCTCGCGATAGGCCACCTGCGGGGCACCGGTCGCCACTTCGACCCCGTACTCGCGCTTCATACGCTCGATGTAGACGTCGAGGTGGAGCTCACCCATGCCGGAGATCACCGTCTCCCCGCTCTCGTCGTCGACGCCGGCGTGGAAAGTCGGGTCCTCCCGGGTGAAGCGGCCGAGGGCCTTTCCCATGTTGTCGCTGGAAGAGGAGTCCTTGGGCTTAATCGAGAGCGAGATGACCGGCGCGGGGACGTGCATCGAGCTCATGGCGATCTGCACGGACTCGTCGGTAAAGGTGTCGCCCGAGGCGCAGTCGATGCCGAAGAGCGCGACGATGTCGCCGGCGAGGGACTCCTGGATGTCCTCCATCGAGTCGGCGTGCATGCGCACGAGGCGCCCGACTTTGTGGCGCCGCTTGGTACGGCTGTTGATGATGTTCGAGCCCTTGGCGATGGTGCCCTGGTAGACCCGCAGGTAGGTGAGCTGCCCGTAGCGGCCTTCGTCGAGCTTGAAGGCGAGGGATACGAGCGGCTTCTGAGGGTCGCTTGAGAGCACGATCGGCGCCTCTCGGTTCGACAGGTCGACGCCGGTATTTTCGACGTCGGTCGGACACGGGAGATACTGCGTCACGGCGTCGAGCAGCTTCTGGACGCCCTTATTCTTGTAGGCCGATCCGAGGAAGACGGGGCAGAGCGAGAGCGAGATCGTGCCCTTGCGCACCGCGGCGTGGATCAGGTCCTCGGTCACCTTGCCCTCAAGGATGGCCTCGGTGAGCTCATCCGAGAACATGGAAACCGCATCCAGCATGTTCTCCCGGGCGGCGTTCGCCTCGTCCAGGAGCTGCGGCGGGATTTCCTCCTCCCGGACGTGCTCGCCGTTGTCGCCGTCGAAGTAGACGGCCTTCATGGTCACAAGGTCGACAACGCCCTGGTGCTCGGCCTCGAGCCCGATCGGGAGCTGCATCGGGACGGCGTTTAGCTTGAGCTTCTCCCGCAGCTGGTCAATCACCTTAAACGGGTTCGCACCCGAGCGGTCGAGCTTGTTGATGAAGGCAAGGCGGGGGACCTTGTAGCGGCGCATCTGCCGGTCGACGGTCATCGACTGAGACTGGACACCCGCGACGCCGCAGAGCACGAGAATCGCCCCATCGAGGACGCGCAGCGAGCGTTCGACCTCGATCGTAAAGTCCACGTGGCCGGGGGTATCGATGATGTTGATCTGATGATCCTTCCAGGTGCAGTAGGTCGCGGCGGAGGTGATCGTGATGCCGCGCTCCTTCTCGAGCTCCATGAAGTCCATCGTGGCGCCGACGTTGTCCTTCCCCTTCACCTCGTGGATGCGGTGGATTCGCTTCGTGTAATAGAGGATGCGCTCGGTAAGCGTCGTCTTGCCTGAATCGATGTGGGCGCTGATCCCGATATTCCGGATGCGGCTAATGTCCTGGGCCATGAGGCGGGGCAGGTTAACGCATCGGGCCGATCCGGCGACCCCCGCGCTGCTTAGGACTTCTCCTGGGCTTCATTCCAAAGGCGAAGCGTGGAATGAAGGGGAACCCTCGCCCGGCGCCGGCCAAGGAGGGCATCGATCGTCGTATACGCCGCAACAAACGCGGCCTGCACCGAGTCGATCGGGAAGCGCGGATAAGGGATGGGGGGCGAGAGAGGCTCCCCCGCGGCGATCGCTTCCTCGAGGGCGCGCTCTGGCGAATCGGCATAGATGAGGGTTACGAGGTCGGGGCCCCTTCGGCCGGCGGCGCGGCCCCGCACCATTTCCCAATGCCTTGCGCTTCGCGCAAGAAAGGTGCGCTCCTTGCGCGTTTGAAAGAACGCATCCATCGGCGCGGGCGTCCCGCCCCGCAGGGCCTCGGCCATCGCGGCGCCGATGGCAAGGCGCGCAAGCTCGGCGCGCACGGACCTTGCGTGAAGGGGATCGCCCGCTTCGGCGAGTCGGGCGGAGACCTCAAGACCGCGCAGCGTCGTCACGGATTCGTCGAAGGAGTACCTGTGGGCGAGTTCGTGGGCCAAGATGGTTGGGATTGCACCGCGCGAAGTCGCGAGGGAAGTCATCCGCACGATGCGGGTTGGGCCAAAGCCGAGGGTTAAGTACTGGCTCCACGGGCCGGCAAGCCTTGCTTCGAGGCCGCGCCGATAGCCGATCCGCGGCAGCCGCCCGTAGGGTCGCCCGACAAGGGCCTCGAGCTCGGGCCGGAGCCGCTCCGCTTCGCGGCCGAGGGCAGCGGCGTCCTTAAGGAGGGGCGCTTCGATCGACTCCGCCCCGCCGAGAAGGCGCTCGGCCCGCAAAAGGAGCGCCGCGATCCGCTCCTCCCCTCGCGCCTCCTCCCCCTCCGGACCCAAGGGGCTTAGCCTTCCACCGCAAGAAGTCCTGCCGCACGCATGTGGTGAGCCTCGGCGCGCTCGCGATACGCGTGCTCCCGGCCGAAGACGCACGCCCGCCGGGCGTCGCAGCGCGCCTTGCAAGCGGGTTCCCGAAGCCGTGCGGCAAGACACGCCGCGGTGTCGAAGTGAGCTCCCGCAAGCGCCCCCCCATGGCAGGCATCCGCGCACGGGGCCGGGCAACCTTCGCAGGGCGCAAAGCCCATGAGCTCTGGCGTCGGCACGAGCGTGCGCTCGCAAAGGACGACGGCGCGAAGCGAGAGCCAGGGTCCGAACTCAGGGTGCACGAGGAGGCCGAGGCGACTCGCTGCGCCAAGGCCTGCGGCACGGCCGAGGGCCACAAAGTCCGCGAAGACCCCGCTCCGGCGCTCGGATGCGAAAAGCGCACGGGCTGCGCCGAGCCCAGGCCACGCGGCGCAGGCATCGGCGATTCTGCGCGTGTAGGCATCGAGCGGATCCCGTGTGAACGCAGCCTCCGGGGAACGCTCGAACGCGTCGAAGAGCGCCCGGCCCCCCGCCCCGAGGACGAGCGCGGAGCGCCCCAGCGGAAAAAGGAGTCCCAAGCGAAAGGGCGGAGGAACGAGCGCGTCGTATTGGCTCGCCTCGAGAATCCCGAGGGCGTTAAAGCCCGCCGCGCGAAGAAACGCGCCCAGCCCTCCCGCGACGGGGTCCAAAGTCTCCACGCTTGCGGCCTCTCGCCTCCTCTCTCACTGATCGGAGTCCTCGTCGGATTACGTGAGGGGGTCGCCGACCCGAAGCCCGGCTTCTCCGGGAGCGAGCTTCTTTGCGCCCTCGCCTCTGCGCACGCGTCCTATTCGAAGGCACCCGCCGCGCGCGGCAAGAATCGCTCCTTCGGAATCGATGCTGACGATCGTGCCGGGCGGCTCGGCAGGATGGCCCGCAAGAGGGAGCAGCCTCCCGTCAAAAAGGCGCAGCAGCTCTCCGCGCAGCAGCGCATGGGCCCCCGGCTGCGGATCGCAGCCTCGGATCCAGCGGTCGAGTTCGGCAGCGGGCCTTGCAAAGTCAAGGCGCGCCGCGGCGTCGTCCACGAGCCCCTGAAAGCTTGCCTTCGATTCGTCTTGTGGAACGGGCTTTGCGCGGCCGGCCGCCACTAGATCCACGGCTTCGACCACGGCTTCAAGACCCAAGGGATAGAGCTTCTGGAAGTAGAGCGTCGCCGCGGTATCTGCCTCTCCGATCGAAACGCCGCCGCGCTGGACCACGATGGGACCCGTGTCGACGCCTGAGTCGGGCTGGAAGACGGTGACGCCCGTTGCTTTCTCGCCCAGCATGATCTGCCAGGCAATCGCCGCGCCGCCGCGGTAGCGCGGGAGGAGCGAGGGGTGAAAGCAGAGCGAGGCCTTCGGCGCCGCATCCAGAATCTCGGGCGGGATAATCACAGTCGTGTAGGGCAGGACATTCAGCTCCGCCCGGAAGGTTCGGTACCTCGCGACGAGTTCCCCAATCGCGACGCCCCCGCGCCGGAAGCGTGCCGGCCGAAGCAGAGGGATGCGGCGGGTTTCGGCTTCCGCTGCGAGGGGATCGGGCCGCCCGCGGTCCGGTGGCACATAGACCGCGACGATCTCATGGCCGGCCTCGGCAAGACGCACAAGCACGTCCTTTCCGAACGGGGCCTGGCCGAAGATCGCGATCCGCACGGGGCTACCCTATCAGAAGCCTCCCCCTTACGTCGTTTCGCTGCGGTCGCCGACCTTGCCACGGGGATGCGCGGGGATGCCGTGGGCCATCGTGTGCGGGGGAATATCCCGGGTCACGACCGAGCGCGTGCCGATCACGCAGTGGTCGCCGATCGAGACGCCGCGCAGCACGGTCACGTCGGCGGTGATCCAGACGTGGTCGCCGAGCGTAATCGGGGCAATCCGCTCCGGGTGTTCGGAGTCGAGGGCGTGCTGGTCTGCGTCGATCAGTCGCGCGCCGGGGCCGATCCAAGCCCGCCGACCGCAGAGGATCGCGCGCTTCGCGGAGATATGGCAGCCGTTCAGCCAGCTCCCGGGACCGAGCGCAATGCGCGCGCCGTTGAACGCCCTTAGGTGATTGGGACCGAGCTCCGTGCGAAGCCACGTGCCCTCCCCGATCTCGATCAACCCGCCGGCTCCAATCACAAAGCGCAGGGCACCCGGTGTGCGTTCGGTAACGACGCCTCGCCCGATCCGCAGCCGCGCGCCCCGGCCGAGCTCATAGTGAGCGACCGCGAGATTCGTGCTCGCCGTGGGATCGATTTCGACACCGGGATGCGCTCTTTGAAGGCGCGCGAGCCGCCACCTATCGACGGCTTGGATCGCGCGCAGCAGATGCGCCGCGAGAGGCTGCAAGTTCTAGCCTTCCGGCAGACCGCCGTCGCGTAGCCGGAAGGTAATGAAGCCGTGGGTGGGATCGTAAGGAGAGAGACCGATCTGGACGCGATCGCCGGGAATCACCCGAATCCGGAAACGGCGCATGCGGCCTGAGAGCTGCGCGGTCACGGTCTGGCCGGTTTCGAGCGTAATCTGGTAGCGCCCTCCACCGAGAATCTTTTCGACCGTCCCGGTCGTTTGAATCAGGTCGTCTCGCGCCAATCAGTGTCTCCGGGCAGGTCCATCCAAGAAGGCTCGTCCAAAAAAGAAGGCCCGGGCTGCCCGCTGCGGCAGCCCGGGCTCACATTCCGACTACCAGTCGCCGCGACCGCCGCCGCCGCCGTAGCCGCCACGGCCACCGCCACCTCCGCCGTAGCCACCACGACCGCCGCCCCCGCCGCCGCCGCCACCGCCGCTGCGACGGTCTTGAGCCTCGGAGACGCGCAGGCTGCGGCCCCCAAAGTCCTTCCCGTCCAGCGCCGAGATGGCGCTACCCGCGCCCTGGTCGTCCATCTCCACAAAGCCGAAGCCGCGGGGACGACCCGTCTCGCGGTCATTGATGAGTGCCACTGAATTGACGGAGCCGTGGCGCGCGAAGAGCTCGCGAACCTCGTCTTCCGTCGCAGAGAAAGGCAGATTGCCGACGTAAAGCTTCTTTGCCAAGGAACCAGTCACTCCACGCCCACCGAGGCGAGCGCAATTTCGGTGGTCCCCGGCCCGGGCCGTCCGGTGCCCGGAGACGCCGATGAATTCCGGTCGGTCAGGAGGAACTTTTGGAATACCTTCTGGACCCTTCCGGGAAAGGCATTCCTAATAGATCACGCTGCGGTGGGATAAACCCAAACACATCGAACCAATCGAGGGACGCCTCTCGGGCGCGAAAGCTAGCACCGAATACTTCAAGAGCCACTAGCGGGAGCACCCACCTCCGCCTCCGTTCTGGGTTTGGGCTCCTCTGGGAGGAAGGCGGCACGCAGGAGGTCCGTTTCTGTGATGAGGCCCACAGGTGCCCCCGCCGGATCCACGACCGGAAGGCAGCCGATCTTATGCCGCAGGAGAAGCTGTGCCGCCTCTTCCAGGGTGGCCTTCGGCGGGACCGTGTAGATCCGGGAGGTCATGACTTCCTCCACGTCGATCGAGCGCAAAAATGCGCGGCGTTCGATCGGTCCAAACTGGAGCACCTTGGTGAGGGAAGCGGCCAGGATGTCCCGGTTGGAGACGATCCCCACCACCCGCCCTTGGTGGAGCACCGGGAGGTGTCGGATCCGGCCAAGCCGCATCACCTGGTCCGCGAAATCCAGCCGGTCGTGTAGGCTCACAGTCACGAAGTCGGTCTGCATGATCTCGGAGACCAGCCGGGTTGCCGCGTCCATGGGCACCTCCCGGGACCTGGGTTTGCAGGGAGCGTGCCGCGGCGGAGAACGCTAAGACGCCGCCCCTGGGTTTTGGCCCTAAAAAACACGGAGAAGGCGAGACAACACGGCACAGGGTGCGGCATTCTCGCCCGCGGTGGCCGGGGGATCCGAGTCGAGAAGGAGGACCAGATGGGTGCGGAGAGCGGGGCTAATGCAAAGCCGGTTCGCAAGATCATGGCGGCAACGGACTTCTCTCCCACGTCCGCGGCCGCCGTGGAGTGGGCGACCCTCCTCGCCAAGACGCATGGCGCGGTCGTGGTGATTGTCCATGCGCTCGCCCCGCCGATTCCGCCCGCTGCGAGCCCCGACTTTGTGGCGCTCCCCCCCGACTTTCAGGAGCAGTACCGGCTGGCCGCCACGAAGAACCTCGCCGAGACGGCAGAACGTGTCCGCACCCGCGGCGTTGCGATCTCGACAGACCTTGAGGTGGGCCCTGCCGCGCCTACCGTTCTCGATCTCGCGACAAAGCACTCCGCCGACCTCATCGTGGTCGGGACCCACGGCCTAACCGGGTTCCGGCATCTTCTCCTTGGAAGTACGGCAGAGCGCATCGTCCAGGGGGCGCCGGTCCCCGTGCTGATCGTCCACCCCGGCGACGTCGACAAGCACCGCAGGTTTAAGACCGTTCTCGTCCCGACCGATTTCTCGGCGGATGCCGGGCTCGCGATCGGCGAAGCGCGTCGCGTGCTGCATGCCGCGGAAGACGGAGCGCGGCTCATTCTCCTCCACGCCTACCATCTCCCCGTCGAGTTCACGGCGCTCGGCACAGTGCCTGTCACACCCCGTCTCTTTACCGACGCGGCCGAGCAGGCCCGTGAACAGCTCGAGCAGCTCGCTGCGCCTCTGCGCCGCGACGGGCTGCGCGTCGACGTCCTGGCACGCGAGGGCTACCCGCCGACCATAATCGAGGACGAGGCGCGCGAGGCGGGTGCGGATCTCATTGCCATGGGCACGCATGGGCGAAGCGGCCTCCGTCACTTTCTGCTCGGAAGCACCGCAGAGCGCGTCGTCCAGCACGCCCCCTGCCCGGTGCTGACCGTGCGACGCCCGTCGTAGCCCTGTCTCTCTTGAGGCCCCAATAACGCACCAAGGATTCGGGGCGGAGTCGAAGGAAAGAGCCACCTGGCACTTGAAGTCGTGGCTTGTGTTTGTGCCGCGAAGACCGTGCTCTGGAAAACGCCGACCGGCGTGAGACTGGCGCCGCGGAGCACGCGACGCCAGCAGATCTACCGCGCGAGCGTCCCTCGGTCGCCCCACCTTCGGGGTTGGCGCTCGGCCTCCAATGGGCCCGGAGCCCACGAGCGGCCCTTACCTCACGGGTTCAGACGCCCTTTTGGGCGAACCCAACCCTCGACGCGATGCCACTTCGGCGAGCCCGCGCGAAGCCAGTGCCGCAAACACGTACGCACCGGCGAGCGCGCCGAAGCCCTTCCAGAGGTGCATCCACTCTACGTTTCCGGCTGCAAGCTTCGCGAGGTGACCGGCGGCCAGATAGACGTGGACTGCGGCGATGGCCACTGCGGTGAGTGGGTGCAGGACGATGCGCGGTAAAGGAAGCACGAAGCGGAGTGGCATGACTCATTGGAACAGCTCTACGGTCGCGAACGGCTCGGCCGACCAGGGCCGGAAGCGATTGAGCGTGAACTTCGTCTTCTGCCCGGGCTTCACGTCCACGTGCACGAAGTTGTAATCCTCCTTGGGAGCCTCGCCCTTCCAATACAGATCCGGCGGGTAGCCCTCCGGGACCTTGATGTGCGTCCTACCCGGAAGGATGGGATCCTGTTCCGCGCCTCCGCCACCAAGCAGCAGGTATTTCACGCCGTCCACCTCGTAGAGCTCCGTCGTGTGGACGTGACCATTGAAGACGACGATGTCCAGGTCTTTGGCGTAGGACGCAAGAATCTTGTGGGGATTCTGAGACTCGGGGATTGGGCCCATGCCGGAGCGGGCGAAGGCGGGGTTGTGGAACGCGATGAAGATCTTGCGGGTGCCCGCAGCCTTGGCCTCGTCCAGCCACACCTGGAGCTGCTTCATCTGCTCTTCGTAGGAGGGCCGGGTGGCACCCCAACCCGTGGGATCGCGATAGTCGTACTTGCCGGTCCACAGGAAGATGAAGCGAACGCCGTCGTAATCAAACTTGTAGGTCAGTTGTTTGTCGGAAACTCCGAACTTCTTCAAATAGGGAAAGAAACTCAAGAGACCTTCCACGTCGGTGTCGCCCCACACTTCGTGATTGCCGACCGCGGGGAAAACGCGCCCATCCAGCCCGGCGGCCCGCATCTGCTTGTCCGGGTCTGGCAACTGCTTCAATACCTCCTCGTTCACCAGTTTCCAGTAAGGGCTGTCGGAGGGTTTGTTGCCCTGCTTCCCCCACCAAACGAGGTCCCCGGTGCTGAGAACAAACTTGGCTTGCCCGCTCTTCACATCTTTCACGATTTCGCGGGTAACCCAGTCGCCGCCTTCCAGCCGGAACATCGTGTGCCGGACGCCCGGCATTAGTTTCACGTCCTCAACCGAGGCTTCCGTCACCCAGCCCTTGTCCACGGTCAGCGTGGTCACTTCGCTTGCCGTCATGAATGGCATGACGATCTGCACCAGCTCGTTGGTGGACGAGTCATAGATCAGCTTGACATTCTTCTTGACGACCTCGGCAGCGACTTTCTCGGGAAGCACGAGCTCAAACATGTCCACCATGAGTTCGCGAGCTTCCGCTTTCTGGTCCTTTTTGTACGGGAGGTACATCATGGATCGTGAGTCGCCGTACACGTCAAACGAAAAACCGGGCCCGGCCTCTTCTGCTGCCTTGACCTTCTCATCCGCCGCGGGGTTTTTTGCGCATCCGGCCAACACAAGTGCAGCAATGGCTCCGACGAGCACGACGCAGGACGACTTTGCTCTCAGCCGCACCCCAAGTTCCATTTTCCACCTCCTCCTTGGGCAACCGTCACATCACTCCGGAGAGAGGGGCTCGCTAGGGCGAGTCCCTTCCCACCGAGGTTCACCCTGGAGAGACGCAGCGCCTACAGAGCGAGTGGGGATAGCGCCCTCCAAGATCGGTGTTCCACAAAAGCAAGCAGCGTGCCTAGATCCCGAGAGCCAAAAGACGCGACATCGAAGTGTCTCAGAAGCCCGAGTTGAGGCACCGCGATGGGAGACGCTGAATTCAACGACAAAATGGCGCAGGCAAACGAGGATGACTGCGGTGCTCTGCCTCAATAAGTTGTGACTGAGCCCGAAGGAGTGCGTGAGTGACGGCCGGCCGCCTCGGACAAATGCGCCCGCAGGAGCGAGGCTCATCGATAAATCAGCATTGCAACCCGGGCAGCAAGGAGTTTCGCCAGAAACTTGAGGGGGAAAGTCGGGTAACTAGGAACGTCACTCGGAACATCACCGTTCTCGGGCCTGAACTTTGTGCAAATACGCATCTGCAAGGGCAAGACGTCTCCTTGAAATCGAACTCGATACATCGAAACCCAATGTCTCGCGTCATCGAATTTCATGACCATGGCTGAATTGCAGCAGGTGGCGACGACTCGGTTTGTTGCCGATTTTTCTCGAATCTTGTGGTTCTTCAAGAGTGCGGCTCCCCTTGAACACTTAACGCGATCCTTCCGATAGAGGATGTATGCGGTCCCGCCATCGGGATCTTGAACGGGACGTGCATTCGGTAACAATCCAATTTGACGGGAGCCTTCCTGGCAATCGTCGCAGTAGCAGACAACGCTTGCAATAGGAGCACCGATCGCTTCGAATTCGACGTTTCTGCAGGAGCACCGAGCAGTCCTGTGGTTTTTCAGCATTTCAGACATCAGCTACTCCCGTGAAGCGGCCCTCTTGGACTGAAGCCACGGCCTAGCGCGTGGCGTTCGTTGAGAAGTTGAGTTGCCTGCTGCAACTTGGATCAAAGCAACGAAGGATGCCAGACTGATCAGCCACCACGGATTGGGCAAGCGCCAAGAAGCGATTAGGAGCAGATAACGTGCCGAGAGGCCCAGCACGTTCACTCTAGGAAACGACAACGCCCGAGCTCGCGTCGCAAGCGCGGAGTCCGCGCACTAAACTTTCCCTTGGGGGGTTCGCCGGCCGCGGGGTGATCCGCTCCGCCCCGCTGGGTCCCGCCCTCGCCATCGGAGCGTCGCGGCCGCCGATGGCCCATCGAACGGGAGGGTAGAGCTTGAAAGCGAAGCCTCCGGGTGCACGGCGCAGAACGAGCAAACGAACCGAGCTCCGACGTGCCGCGGCACAAACGACGCGCCGGCTCGCGAATGAAGCCGCCAAGCGGCAGTGGCGGCTGGGCCTCACTGCCAAGTTCGACCGCATGTGGAACCGCATGACAAGTTTCGCGTGAAGCTAGGAGCGGCACGATTCCGTGATCTCATGGCCGACGTGCCCGACGCGCTCGCAGAAGTGGGAACCGTCGGTCACCCCAGCCTCGCGGAGTTTTCTCTCCTCCTCGAGGACGACTTCCGCGCGTTCCTGGACGACATCACCGAAGCCCTCGACGCCGAGAGCATCCGGGAACACTCTCGGCGAAATGGATCGACGTCGTGTGCGAGCGCACGAGGACGAAGACAGCTGGGCCGGAAGGGCTCGCGTGAAGGAGCCGACGTCTCGTTGTTTTTCGTGCCGCCATTTCCTTTGAGCCCGGAGTCTGCACCCTCCACAGGCACTGTGGCTTTCATCGTACGATATGCGTGCGCGTGTGCATTAGAATCGCAGGAGTGCGAGCCCGTCATCCATCTATGGAGGGTTCGCTCTCGAACGTTCACCCCGGCCACGATTCCTTCTTCGAATCACCGTGCGCTGCAGACCACAAGGACGCTACGCCCAAGCGGCTTGACCTTGCCGCCCTGCGCGAGCTCAATGCATGTCGACTTCGGCGGTCCACACGCTTGCCCTTCTACAATTGACCCCGCACCCGTTTGCGTGATAGACGAGGCCTGTCTGGGGACACGGTGCGAACGAACCCCCTCGCGCGGTCCATTCCTTCGGACGACGGCCAACTACCGCCGCCCCGCGGCCCTCCCCGAACCCGGTTTCGCCCATCGATAGCCCGCAGTTTCCCATCGCTCAACGGAGAGGGCGCGCAGAGCGGTGCGGGCTGGCCCTCGCATCTCAAACACATCCCAGGAGAGTTGCGATGTCACTCATGACGAGGCAGGAGCTAACACTCCGTGCAGAGCGGCTCAGCACCTTCGAGGCCGCGGCCCGGCGGGTCGCCGAGCGAGCGGTCAGCCAGAAGGAGAAGTTCCGCTGGGTCGTCTATCAGACTATGTTCGGCGATATCACGACGATGAGCTACGTGTCGCGGGCCGAGGGCTGGGCAGAGATCGAAGCGGAAGCCGAAGAGCCGATCGACGCTTTCGTGCGGCGGCTGCTGGGGGAAAAGGAGGGCCAGCGGGCTCTTGAGGAGATCCGCTCCGCCGTGGAGCGCGCGCAGCAGACTGTTTCCATCGAACGCCCGGAGCTCAGCTACCCACGCGAACCGACGGGACGCCCCGCTCCCTTTGCCATGGTGACGCTGATCCGTGTTCGGCCGGGCGGCAATGACGCCGTCGAGGAGCTCATTCGCAAGGTCGCCGAGGCAATCCCGAAGGTGGACGAGCCCGCGCGCGTGGTTGTCCGCCAGACGATCGTCGGGAACCTCCGAGAGTACGCCGCGATCCGACCTCTCCAGAGCCTGAAGGAGCTCGGCGCCCACCGCACGCCCGCGGATCTGCTGACTCGCGCCTTCGGCGCCGCCGAAGGGGGACTCATCTTCCGCAGCGGCAACGAAGCGATCGAGCACATCGAGCGGCGGATCGTCGCCTATCGCCAGGATCTCTCGAACCCGCGCTGATCCCACGTCGCAATCGATCGGGCGTGCGGGCGCCCGATCGATTCCTCCCCGGTCCTGGTCGCAACGAAGCTCGACACCGAGAACGGCGAGGCTTGGCGCAAACGCCACCTCGAGTGGATGCCGGTCCCGGGGCGCTCAGCTCGATAGGGACGTGAAGAATCGATGGAAGGAAAAGCCGGCCATCGTCAGCTGCAGAAACAGCAGAAGAGAGACCAAGCGTTGCCAAGGCCAAGGAGGACTACCGCTGGCGCCTCGATGGGCAGCATGACGAGAGGTCAGTCCTTCCCAGCAGAGGCCACCTCCGCTGCTCAGTTCCAATCCTGCCTGTCCGGCCCGCCGTCTGAGCAGCGACTAGGTACCATCCGACCACCTCTGAGGGGTAAGCGCTTTTCTCAGAAGAGACCCGGGATTGGAGGTTCGACAGACTGCTGACGAGGGATGGCCTCTTCGGGTGATGAGGAGCCGACCTTGGTCTGCGGTGAAATGCGGGAAACTGAGGCGCCATCATGACAAAAGCAGCAGCCAAGACGGGATCGGGTCCGACGACGATGGTCGCCATCGAGCAAAACTTTCCTAAGCGTCAGCGCATCATCGCCGATGATCTGGCTTACCGGATCCTGCCTTTCAACGCGAGGGCCTTCGTGTGGCTGATGCGACCTGCGTGGGCCAGGGATTGGATGGTCAGGGTGACCGACAAGACCTTTCCCGGCATCTGGGGCGGTATGATGTGCCGGAAGCGGTACATCGACGAGACGCTGATCGAGTTGGTCGGCCAGATTGACGCCGTGGTCAACCTGGGTGCGGGCTTCGACACTCGGGCATACCGGCTACCCGCTCTGGCCGACATGCGGGTTTGGGAGGTCGATCAATCGGAGAACATCGAGCCCAAGCGGGTCCGGCTGCAGAAGCTGTTCGGAGCGATCCCAGCCCACGTCACGCTCGTGTCGATCAACTTCGACCGCGACGATCTGGACGCCGTGCTGGCATCGCACGGCTACTCGGCGAACAAGCGGACTTTCTTCATCTGGGAGGCGGTCACACAGTACCTGACCGAGACCGGGATTAGGACGACCTTTGACTTCCTGGCCAAGGCCGCGCGTGGTAGCCGCCTGGTCCTTACATACGTCCGCAAGGATTTCCTCGACGGTCAAGTCATGTACGGCCAGGAGGGCCTCTACAAGAGGTACGTCGTGAGGGAAAAGATCTGGATCTTTGGCTTAGATCCCGAAACTGTGGCGGACTTCCTCGGTGCGTATGGCTGGCGCGTGGTCGAGCACCTTGATTACGAGGAACTGGCTGAGCGGTATGTGAAGCCGACTGGCCGGGAGCTTACCTCCACACCGATCGAGCGAATGGTCTATGCCGAGAGGCTTTAGGCGACTGCGGGCTCTCCATAAGGGGCTTGTCGTCGATCCGCGCGACGTTTCTCCTCGATAAACTTAGAGTTGGCGCGTTCCATGGCACCGACCTCGAACGGATTCTTCGCTCCAGCGGAATCGATACCGTCGTGGTCCCCGAGATTGCTACCAATCTGTGTTGCGAGACGACCGCAAGGGACGCGGTCCAAGTCTTTCCCCGCGAACGGGCGTCCTATCTCGACCCGACACAATCCGGTTGACTGCACGACCTCATCATCCGGCTTGGGAGGGAGGGCGAGACTCGGTACCTGGCCGGGAGCTAGGCCGCGCGCTGAAAGAGCCAGACTCCGGCGAGGACCAGTCCGATGCCGGCGATCCGCCAGGGGTCGAAGGCTTGGGCTTGATAGCCGCCGAAGCCGATCGCATCGGCGAGGGTCGCGACGATCATCTGGCCAGCGATCATGCAGACGAAAAGGAGCGCCGCACCGAGGATCGGCGCTAGCCACAGCGTGCCAACGACGAAGATCACGCCGATCGTCCCGGCGAGCCAGAGATACCAGGGCATTGACAGCGCGGCGCCCCAAGAGACGCTCTGTCGCATCGAAAGGAACAGGACAACAACCATGGCGAAGCTGACACAAATCGAAACGACGCCGGCGCCGAACGGATTGCCCAGACGCCGGGCGACCTCCGCATTGAGACCGGGCTGAAGCGCCAGCACGCCACCGATCGCGATGGCGGCGAGGACGAAGGGGAGTTTGGGCAATGGCTGAACCCTCGTATCTGCGCGAGCGCATGCCAACGACTCCTGCTGTTGCTAGCCGCTTGAGGTTCTGTTCGCCATAGCCAAGTTGATCGAGGATCTCCGCGTTGTGTTCGCGGATAAGCGAGTCTCGGCGTAAAAGGAAGCCCCCCGTATCGTCCGCTTCTTGAGGAGAGTCCTCTCCCAGGGGCTCGTCAATCGCTTCGTGGCCCTCCGCATCTTCCTCAGATCCGCTTCTACCAACGCTGGTGCGACTGGGTTCTTTCGGTGCCGGTTCTTGCGACGGACCTCCTTCGAGAGCCTTGTCAGCCCCCATCTGCAGGGCGCGCAGTGAGGTGAACAGCTGAGCGTCGGGGTCGGTGACCGCGATTCTCTGGAGCATCTCGCGCGGGGCAGGACGCAGCGGGACGGTCCGGTCACGGTGGTGCTTCGGGCTCGAGCTCTCCGTATGCGCCAACCTTGGGGTGGGGGTGGGGACTCGCTCCCCAGGCAGGGCTTAGCTCCGATCCCCCGACGCCCCGCCCTGTTCCGCGACAACGCCCGGGCCGACCTGCCGGGCGTCCATGAGCATGGTCGCGCTCCGCATCGGCTGGTACTTTCGGGCGCCGGCCCCAACCATAGTCAGGGGAACTAGGGAGAATCCTTGGCACAGTGTGCCGTGATTTGTCACCCGGTAGTCGGGCCTAGGGTTGGGGTGGGGAGTCGCTGTAAGCCTGCGAGTTAGTCAATGAAACACAGGCACGGTGGAGCGCGGAGAGGTGCCGGAGTCCGGTTGAACGGGCCTGACTCGAAATCAGGTGTACCCGCAAGGGTACCGGGGGTTCGAATCCCTCCCTCTCCGCCAACAATTCCGAGCACTTACCTCTAGTCGCGCAGGGAGAATTTTGGGCCAGATTGAGGGGCGCGATTGCGACATTTCCCCACCGTTTCCCCAAGAGGCGCCGGCGCCACTAGTCGTGCGGCGGAAGGCCGCTGTGCCCCTTGAACGATGGCAAAGCACAACCAGACCGAACTCAATTGGTGGCGCGCTTGGATCAGCAGACACCCCGTGCTCTTGGGGGTCGGCGCGCTTGCCGTGGTCGTCTCGGGCGCGCTTCAGCTGATTATCGGGTTCGGGACAGCAATTTCGATGGTCCGGTCGTGCGTAGGTCATGACCCCTTTCAAGTGGCGACACACAGTGGGATCATTTCTGTCTATCCAGGGAAGCTCGTCTATACCTACAATTCCCTACTTGGCCGCACACTCGCTCCCGTCGGGGTTGCGCTCGACGTCGATGTCCGGAATCTACTGGACAAGCCAACAAAGATTTTTCACTATGCGGTTGACGCCGACATCGACGGCAAGTGGCGGCGGCTCTCCGTTCTGCCGGCCCTCGGCCCTCGGAGCGTCTACTGGGTTTTGAGCGACGATTTGAGTAATTGTGTCAATCTTGACTTCACAACAAACTCCTTTGACATCTTGATTCATGATAAGTCGGTGGCATCCGGAGAGTCGGTACGCGGTTGGATCTTCCTCGAATGGCCGCCCGATCTTCGGCGATCGGATAAACCGCCTACGATCGGCAAGATTCGAATCGAACTCGGAGACGCGTGGGGTTTGAAACAAAGGACCGAGCTTCCCATGATTGATTGGAGGAACGCACTCCAAGAGGAAGGGGAGGTCGGGGGAGAGTTTCACATTCCTCCCGGAGCGCCGCGCGAGGATCTTCGTGGGCTGGCAGTCATGCCAAGGATCGATCTGCTGCATTCCTCCTTACCTGTACCCCCGAAGTGAGTTCCAGCCCGCGCGCCGTCCCGGGCGGCGATGAACTCCGCGAGCGCTTGGGGTGTGACGGCGCTAGCGAGGGGTCGAGCCCGCGCCCACGTTGAAGGCTTCGAGCCGCCCGGCGAGAATGAAGCGGCGCACGGCATGGACGCTGCGCCCGAGTCGCCGGGCTGCGGCGGCAACGCTGATCGGCGGACCCCCCATCGCGCGCGCAGTCTACACCCGGCGGCCGATCATTCGTCGCAAGTCTTTGCGCGGGCGGGGCGGCGGACTTATCTAGGCGCGCGGGAGGTGACGACCATGGGCGTCAAGTCGATCGACGAGCTTTTCGGGCCGGCGAAATTCTCCGCTCTCTTTGCACCGGGCGACGAGATCGAGCGCCTATGGTGCGCGCTCCGAGCGCTTCGGATCTCGCTCGGGCCCGAAGGCTTCGCCGAGCTTCTCGCCGACGCGGCCGCGTCGATCGACGACGGGCTCGCCCCGGCCGAGGCGGTTGCGGGAGTGCTCGCGCAGTACTGAGGGGCGTCGACGGCGGAGACAAGCTCGGGGGCGCCGTGATCGAGCACCACTCGGGCGCGCTGTATCGACCGTTCGCTCACGTTTAAGAGATTTGCCGCCTCGGCTTGGGTAGGTCCCGCCATTTGGCGGGACCACTGATTCACCCCGGGCGACAATCTCGCGATCTCGGCCGCGACCATCTCCCGTTGCGTCTCGTTCAAGTGTCGGCGGTGAAGATTGAGCCCGCCCGGGTAGTAAGGCTCCGGGCCCCCGCCGATCGTCGCTCTCGGCGCACCCTCGAAAGCCACCCTCGGGCGCTCCGGGCTCAAGTCACGTGGGAGAGCGCTGTGCCGGTCGTCGTGACTCGGTAGGCGCTCGCGCTGAAC
>DATGZK010000006.1:0-44812 GCA_035489755.1 Myxococcota bacterium | reverse complement strand
CCGATTTGGCGATTCGTGTGCTGATTCGGTCGGTTGTGCCACCGCATCCTACCCGAATCAGACACACAATTGGGGCAGCGTTTGCGCCTATTTCCCTTTATCTTTCACGACTTCCGAGTTTCCAGACGAGAAGTAGCTAGGGGCCCGGCGCCGTCCAAGTACATGCACTCCTTCGCCTCAGTGACGACTTCTTGAGGCGGAGCGTCGCATCTATCCTCGTTCGCTTGCGCAATTTTGTCGCCGAATTGAGCTTCTCTCATCGTGGTGCTCCGAGCCGGCTTCCAACGGTCCGACGTCCGCGTCGGCTTTTGTCCCCTCGAATCTTGACACGACGCTCGTTTTCGTCGTACACGAGATCTTGGAGGGACGCCCAACTGCGTTCCTGCTGCAGCAGAATCCTCTCTTTCTCGTTCCATTAGCCTGCGCCCCTCCTTTTGGAGGGACTATGCACCGCTTAGCCGCTTCGTTATTGGCCGCGCTCGTGCTCGCCATCTTCAGCGTTTCGACGGCCGTCGCCGCCGTCTTTACCGTGAACGACACCGCCGACGCGGTCGACGCGAACCCCGGCGATGGGATCTGCGCCACCGCGACGGGAACCTGCACCCTGCGGGCAGCGATCATGGAGTCGAACGCGCTAGGCGGCGACAACACGGTGTTCGTCGGGGCTGGCCATTTCCTGCTCACTCTTGGTGCGCTTGACATTCAGAGGCCGAGTCTAGTGCTAAGCGGGGCTGGCCCGGACCAGACCGTCATCGACGGGGGCGGACTCGGTGACGTGTTGTTTGCGCAAGGACAAATGGTCCAGATTTCAGGCGTGATGGTGACCAACGGCGGCCAGTTTGGCATCGACTTCGATATTGATAATTCGACGCTTTCGATCTCGAACAGCACCATAGCCGGAAACGCCGGTGGTGGAGTTGGCGGTGGTTTTTCCAATCGCATTACGATCACGGACAGTGTCATCCGGGACAATGGAGGCCTAGGTATCGGTTTCGGAGGTGGGGCCAGCAGTCTCGTCATCTCAAGAACCACCATCTCCGGGAACGGCGGGGGCATTAGCGTATTCAACGTATCGCTTTCGATCTCTGATAGTACGATCAGTGACAACAAGTCTGCCGGAGGTATCTTGCTCGGGTGTAGCCCGCTTGATCCGCCTGCGGTCGCAGGCCAGTTCGCGGCCGCAGGCCAGATCGTGGTGTTGCCGCCGGCCATCATAAACACGACGATCAGTGGCAACTACGGAATCAATGGGGGTGGCCTCCGCTACGAAGACCTCGGCTGCAGCTTCCCGGGTAGCTTTTCCGGTCCGATTGTCAACACGACGATCACGAACAACCACGCGACTCTCGGAGGCGGAATCTTTATTGATGCCATAGGGTTCTGTGCCGCCACGACGGGGCCATCATTCAGCAACAGCATCGTCGCGGGTAACTCTGCCACGGAGCAAGGCTCGGATTGTTTTACCGCGGTGTCCCAATGCTCCGCGACCTCTAGGCTCCCATCCGACGGTTACAACTTGATCGGGGATGCAACGAGCTGCAACTTCATTGCGACGACTCGTGATCAGGTGGGTACGGCGTCGAACCCTATCAACCCGGGTCTTGGCCCGCTGGCCAGCAACGGTGGGCCCACGATGACGCACGCGCTCCTGCCGTTCATCAGTCCCGCGATCGACGCGGGGAGTCCGGAGGTACCGGGGAGCAGTAACACTGCCTGCGAACCCACTGATCAGCGCGGGATTACGCGGCCACAGGATGGGGACCTCGATGGCGATGCGGCCATCTGCGACATTGGGGCCTTCGAGTTGGGGCCACGCACCGATGTGGCGATCGAAGTCGAACCCTTCCTCCCGAAGGATCCGATCATCCTGACGAGTCCGCTGCCGATCGCGGTTGCTGTCCTCGGATCGAGCACCGCAGATGTGACGAAGATCGACCTGACCACGCTCCAATTCGGACCCAACGGCGCAACGCCGCTCTTTACTCACACCGTTCCAGCGAACGGCCAAGTGGATCTGGTCGCCCTCTTCCACGTGCAAGACACAGGGCTTGCTGTCGGCGACACACAGGCTTGCTTGCGAGGCGCAATCGGTGGCCAGCCATTCCGGGCTTGCGATGGCGTCCTAGTGATCATGGGGCGGGGCTGCGGCCTTGGCTTCGAGCTGGCTCCGATCCTGCCGGCACTGCTTTGGCTGCGTGGTCGCCGAAGACGCAAGCTGGCATAGCGGGATCGATTGACTCGACACGCCACAGCTTCGGTCGGGGCGTTCTCGTTTCTGCGGCGAGCATCGTGGGCCTCGCCGTCCGACACCAGCATGCGCGAGGCGCCTCGGTCTAGCACGCCTCTGCGTAGTGCCCCGAACCCCGCCGCCACGCTCGCGTCGGCTCGTTGCAGAAGAGTCCGCCCGCCGAACCGGTGGAGACCAGCCTGATCCAAGAGCTGCTGTAGTCACCCTGTCCGACGGACCGTAGGATCCAAAGAAGAAGGGGCCGTCCGGCTTATACCGAGCGTCCTCTTCTCGTCCCGGGTTTCGGCGAAGGCGAAACCCGAGCGAGCCGCGCACCCCGATTCTGGTTCGGCCGCCTTAGCTGGTACTCGGTGTCATCCTACACTCGACCTCGTGGTGGGGGCACGGCGAGACGGCCAAGAGTCTGGGGCATTCGGGACCCACCGATTCGCTGCTCGATGTGTGGGGTGTTTTCGGTTGCTCTGAATACTTCCGAAGACCATGATGCCACCCTCATGGGGGGACTAAGGAAGGGATCGATGTATTTCCGAACGACACTTCTCGCATTCGCAATGCTGCTGACGCCTTTTGCCGCGCACGCCGATTATCTCGATGTCATCACCAATCGGCTCAAGGATGGATGCTCAATCGAAAAATACTCGGTGTGGTCGAGGAATTTCGCGGCGTCATGAAGAGTCAGGGGTACAAGTACACGGTGGAGATCGCGCCTCCGTTCACAGGCCCCGATCTGAGCGTCGTCTACTGGGTTGGCCGTGAGCCCAGCTTCGCCACCTTCGGCCAGGAGTACGACCGTTGGGACGCCGCGATCGCCAAGCCCGGTACGCCCGAAGCTAAGGTCAATGAGAAGCTCAACGCCTGCAGCACAAATGTGAGCCGGTCGGGTAGTCGCACTCGATGACGGTCGCCGGCTCGGGTGGCAACGCTGGTCTGCGCCCGAGCCGGCTGAGCCTCTCGGAACTCCATATGGACCGCATGGTCTCCTCGTAATGGTAGGAGTGCTGGGCCTCGTGGTGAGCCGCAGAGCGGGCACTAGCGCATAGCTACTCCTATCGGCGCGAATCGTTGGCCTCGCCGTCCGACGCCGCCATGCGCGAGGTGTTCACTGATCGGGACTATTTCGATGGGCTGAGCTCGTGCAAGATCTCCGAACGCAGCCGGTTGTACTCCTGCTCGTTTATCAGTCGCTGATCGTACATGTTTTGAACGTGCCGTAGGCGGTCCTCTGGTGATGACGATGGCTCAGGCCTCCCGCCGAGAGTTTCGGGCGACGGATTCAACGGCGGGCCGAGATCGACATAGGTCGTTGGATAGTAGTGCCAGCCCATAAAAACCGCGTAAATCCCAACCGTCACAAAACTTGCGAAAATCCGCTCTGGTGCGATCCGCGTTTCCAGTTGCCCTTCTGCGGGTGGGTATCCATCGAGGACAGCCCGAAAATGCGTACCCTCATACCGACCAATCATAAAGGTCGTGGGACTCAAGCCGACGAACTTTTCATTGACAAAGATTCTGGCGCCGGGCGGTGTGGTGTGTAAGGCAGCGCGCTCGGCGCCGCAACCGAAACAAGAGAGAACCCCGAGGCACAACACAATCCTGCCCGTCATGCAAGTTCGCCCACTCCGGTTCATACCGCATGGTCGCACATTCACGAATCTGGACACCACCACGAACTTCCGCGCGCAGGCGCGCAGGGTCAATGGCGCCCGATCGAGGGGCCGGGCTCGACCGAGCATCCGTTAGACCGCAGCGGTTGCCCAATGCAAAATGTGACCGAGGCTTGCGGGTCGGGAGGTGATGGGCAGCATGAAACTCGGCTGGCTTACCCTCGTCATCATCGCGGTTGCAGCCATCTTGATAAACGGATTTATCGCGACCCTCGAAGACGATCTACCTGGTGGCTTCAACAACCCGCATGGCACCCGGACGCCGCGGTACGCGGTGGGTACGGTGCGCGTTGTGAAGTGGGGGCTGGCCTTTCTTCTTTGCACGTTCGGTATCGCCTTCTTCGTCGCGGGCCTAAACGGCGGGAACCGATTGGACATACCGTTCGTTGCGGGTATTTCCGCGGCGCGCGTCCTGTTGTCAGTCGCACTTCTCGGCAGGTATCGGTGGGCATTCTGGACCGCAATGCTGTCAGCTTTCGGGGGCATAGCGGTCAGAGCTTTGCTGCGGTGAGTGCCACGCGCACGGCGCGCAGCGATCTAGCCCGGATCGCGGCGGCGCCCGTCGCCGTGGGTGATCGGCGCGTGGTCGAACGCGGACCGCGCGCGTCTCCCTCGTTCATCGCGCCTTCGTCGGTCCGTCGGTCTCAGGTGGGGTCCGCTCAACCACGACGTCGATCCACTTCGCCCAGAACGCTCCCGGGTCGCTCCCTGTCTCAAGCGTTTCCACCAGCTCGGCCTGGTACGCTGCGAAGTGCTCCGGCCGAGGAGGTCAAAGAACTCAGCCACGCCGCCCTGATCGCTGTCGAGGTTATCGATCGTAGAGGTCAGCTCGGCCATTAGCTCGCGAAAGCGAGACGCACCGACCTTTGCGCGAAACCGAAGCATCGCCTTCCAGGTGCGGTCGAACTTCGCGGTGAGGAAGACTCGCCACTCGCGCTCGGCGGCTTCTTTCGCCAGGCGGCGCGCTGCTTGTGCCGAGGCGCGCCGGAGCTCGGTCCGTTTGCTCGTTCTGCGCCGTATGGCCGGAAGCTTCGGTTTCAAGGTCTACGCTTCCCTCATCGACCGCCGCGACGCTCCGACGCGGGGCTGGCGCGAGGCACGTCGTCAGCCCCCGCTGGGCGAGAGCACCTGAACGATGTCACGCGCGGGAGCCGATTGCGATGGACCCCGCCGCGGCAGCGTGGGAGGATACCCACCGGAAAGGGAGGAGGGAGTGATCCGATGCGATTCATGACGCGCGTTGCAAAGGCTTCGTTCCTCGGCCTCGGAGCCGCGATTGCGACGGCCGTTCCGGCCTTCGCGGCGAGCCCCGAGCGCCACGCGTATTTCGGGGAAACGCACGTCCACACAAGCTGGTCCCTCGACGCGTTCGCCATCGGGAACACCCTCACCAATCCCGGCGACGCGTACAAGTACTTCAAGGGTGAACCGATCAAGCATCCCCTCGGCTACGAGGTCAAGATCGACACGCCGCTCGACTGGGCGGGCGTCACCGACCACTCCGAATACGCGGGCGTGGTCAACCTGGCGAACGAGCCGGGCTCCCCGGTCAGCAAGATCCCGGAGGCGCAGCCCCTGATCCTGAAGGCCAGGACCAAGGAGGAAATGGAGCGGGTCGCCCTGTACGCGATCAACGTCCTGGTCGCCGGGCCGCCGGTTAAAGCGCTCATGGCGCCCGAGATTGCTGGAACGGTCTGGAAGCGGAACGTCGAGCTCACCGAGCAGGCGAACCAGCCGGGGAAGTTCACGAGCTTCTGCTCCTACGAGTGGACCTCGATGCCGAACAACATGAACCTGCACCGCAACATCTTCTTCAAGGACTGCGCCAAGGTGCCGGCGGTGCCGTTCAGCGCGCTGGACTCCTTCCATCCCGTGGACCTCTGGAACTGGATGGACGCCCAGCGGAAGGCCGGCAACGACCTTCTCGCAATTTCACACAACGCGAACCTCTCCGACGGCCGCATGTTTCCGACGGAGGTCGACACCGAGGGCCGCCCGATCGACGCCGCCTATGCCGCGTCGCGCGTTCGCAACGAGCCGCTGATCGAGATCAAGCAGCTCAAGGGCACCTCGGAGACGCATCCCCTGCTCTCGCCCAGCGACGAGTTTGCCAACTTCGAGATCATGTCCGTCCTGCTGGGCAATCCGCCTGGCCGCATTGCGCACATCGTCGGCAGCTATGCCCGCCAGGCGCTGAAGGACGGCCTGGCCATGGAGGACAGCAAGGGCTTCAACCCGTACAAGTTCGGATTCGGCGCCGCGTCGGACTCGCACAACACCGCCGTTCCCTACCGCCAGAACAACTTCTTCGGCGGGCACTCCTTCACGGATGGGACGATCGAGGCGCGCATGTCGGGCACCCTGGTGGGCGGGATGTTCGACGCGCGCACCGAAGGCACCGGGGGCTTGACGGGGGTCTGGGCCGAGGAGAACACGCGCGCCTCGCTCTTCGAGGCCATGAAGCGCAAGGAGACCTTCGCCGTGAGCGGCCCGCACATCCAAGTGCGCCTATTCGGTGGCTGGCAGTACACCGCGGCGATGATGGCCGCGAAGGACTGGGCGAAGACCGGTTATGAGAAGGGCGTTCCGATGGGCGGCGATCTGCCGGCGGCCACGGGCAAGGCCCCGACATTCATGGTTTGGGCCGTGAAGGACCCGAGCTCCGGGAACCTCGACCGCATCCAGATCGTCAAGGGGTGGACGAAGAGCGGCCAGAGCTTCGAGAAGATCTTCGATGTCGTCTGGGCGGGCAAACGCAAGGCCGACAAGTGGACCGGCGTCGTACCGCCGATCAGCAGCACCGTGGACGTCGAGAAGGCGACCTACACCAACACGATCGGCGCGGTGGAGCTAAAGACGGTCTGGACCGATCCCGAGTTCGATCCGAGCCTGCACGCCGTCTACTACGCGCGGGTGCTCGAGATCCCGACGCCGCGGTGGACGACGATCCAGGCCGCCAAGCTCGCCATCGCGCCGCCCGACGTCGTGTCGCCCACGCTCCAGGAGCGCGCGTGGAGCTCGCCGATCTGGTACACGCCGAGCGCCGAGGCTCGCAAGAATACCAGTCCGGGCGTCACGGTGGCCGACCTTACGAAGAAGGGGGCAGCGGCGCTCGACGATGATCAGCTGAAGGCGCTGATCGTCGAGAAATCCGTCTGGCTGCAGAATACGGTGAGCGGTGAGAAGTACATGATCATCTACGGCGCCCTGGGCAAGGGCCCGGACGCGAAGCCCCTCACACCCTCCGAGCCCGGGTACGACACCCAGCGCTTCCCGACCAACCAGGGCCAGTTCCAGGTGCGCTACGTGGGGAGGAAGGCGGCGATGCAAAGCCTGACCGGCGACGCGGTCGACGGCAGCTATCTCGGCACCTCCCGGACCTACAACATCGACCACGGGAAGATCGTCACCGATCTCGTCGGCACGCCGATCGAGATCTCCGTCTATAAGATGGGCGACAAGTACTTCGGCGCTCGGAGCAACGAGTTCGGCTACGCCAACTACGAGATCGTCCCGGTGGTTTCCGAGTTGAACCCACTGCGGTGAGCATGATCGGACGGTTGCTGCGCGAGCCGTTGGCGCAGTTCCTGTTGCTCGGACTCCTGCTGTTCGCGGCCTATCACGGGCTCCGCCGCGGGGCTGATCCGGCTGGGCAGTCCAACCGCATCGAGCTCACCCCGGACGATCTGCGGCAGACCGGGCTGGCATGGGTCGCGCAGGGGCGTCCTGCGCCGTCTCCAGAAGAGCTGCGGAGCCTCGTCGATGCCCGGGTGCGCGAAGAGATCCTCTACCGGGAGGGGCTCGCGCTCGGCCTCGACAAGGACGACGCGATCGTCCGGCGCCGGATTGCGCAGAAGATGGAGTTCCTCTTCGAGGACGTGGCCGCGCTCCAGAAGCCGACGCAGGGCGAACTCCGCGCGTGGTTCGAGAAGCACGCGACAGGCTTCGTACGACCTGCGCGCGCCACGTTCCGTCATCTCTACTTCTCTCCCGATCGGCGGGGGCAGCGTGCCCGCGAGGATGCGGCGCGGGCCCTCGAGAAGATCGCCAGCAAGCCCATGAACTCGCCGGATGTGGCCGCGCTCGGCGATCCCTTCATGTTCCAGGACTACTACGGTGACCGCGCGCCCGACGATGTCGCCAAAACCTTCGGCACGGGCTTCGCGGAGGTGCTCTTCGGGCTCGCACCCGGGGCCTGGGCGGGTCCGATCGAGTCGGGCTACGGCTGGCATCTCGTATGGGTCGACTCGATCACGCCGGCGCGTGTGCCGGCCTTCGAGGAAGTGGAGCCGCAGGTCGAGACGGGCTGGATCGAAGAGCAGCGCGCCGAGATCCGGGAGAAGGCGTTCGCGGCGATGCGGGCGCGCTACCAGGTCGTCCTGCCGAAGGATCTGCCATCGATCGAGATGCCTCCCGTGGCCGGCATCGCCCCGCAATGAGGGCGAGACGCGTCTTCGTCACCGTGCTGCTCGTCTCGCTGGGAGTCGCTCGGGCGACCGGCGCCCACGAAGTCCGGCCCGCCTATCTCGAGATCCAGGAGACGGAACCGGGGCGCTTCCACGTGCTGTGGCGCACGCCGGTGCTCGCGGGCATGCGACTCCCAGTCGTGCTGAAGCTGCCGGACGACGTGAAGAACCTGGAAGTGCCGACTGTGCAGGAGCTTACGGACTCGCTTGTCGAGCGGCGCCTGGTCGACGCTGGGCCGAAGGGCCTCGCTGGCAAGCGCATCGAGTTCGTCGGGCTAGCGCTCACGATCACCGACGTGCTGGTGCGCGTCGAGATGCGGGACGGCCGGAAGTGGACCAGCATCGCGCGCCCTTCACAGCCCTGGGTCGAGATCCGCGCCGCCGGCGGGCTGCTCGGGGTGCTGCGCGCCTATCTCGTGCACGGGATGGAGCACATCCTCTTCGGCTACGACCACCTGCTCTTCGTACTGGCACTGATCCTGATCGTGCCGAGCGCGCGCGTGCTCTTCTTCACCATCACCGCGTTCACGGTCGCGCACTCGCTCACTCTCGCGCTCGCGACGCTCGGTGTGGTGCACGTGCCGGGGCCGCCGGTCGAGGCGTCGATCGCGCTGAGCATCCTGCTGCTCGCCACGGAACTCGTGCACACGAGGCGCGGCGAGGTGGGACTTACGGCGCGCTGGCCCTGGCTGGTGGCGTTCTCGTTCGGGCTGCTGCACGGCTTCGGCTTCGCCAGCGCGCTGTTGGACGTCGGGCTCCCGCAAGGAGACATCCCGCTCGCCCTCTTCGCCTTCAACGTCGGCGTCGAGTGCGGTCAGCTCGCCTTCGTGGCCGTGGTGCTCTCTCTGGCGGCGCTCGCCTGGCGCATCCGCCTCGCGGTGCGCGTGGAGCGCTACGCGTCGCAGGTGGCGCCCTACGCCATCGGCACACTCGCCGCGTTCTGGTTCTTCGAGCGGCTCGCGCGGTTCTGAGCTCCGGCAGGGGCGCAAGCGCCAACCCATCCGCGGACATGTCGCCGCTCGTGCGGGGCGGGGGGCTGGGTCTATACCCGGCCCACAACTTCGCGGCGTCGCCAGGCAATCAGGCACACCCTCACCAAAGGCGTTCCCGCCCCTGCGAACCAATCTCCCGAAAAAAGTGGCAGGCCGAGTAATGGCGGTCGTCGAGCGCGCGTTCCCCCCAGACGGCCGGGTGGGTGTCGGCCACTCCTCGTCGAGCTCACGTCGCGCACATGGCGCAGGCGCAAGGCATCGCGTGTGCTCTCGCGCAAGGCGCATGACCTCGAGGAGCGCGTGCAGATCGAGGACGAGCGGCAGTGGCGTGAGCGCGACAGCGATCACCGCGGCTCGCGAGCCTGGGATGACGACGACAACTGAGGGCCAGCAAGGCTGCACGTCCCCGCCGATGTGTCGCAGAAGGTACTCGTTTCAAGACTTCGCGCGTCGGGATCCGCCCTGCGGGTGCAGCGCCTACGCGTGCGAGGTTGCGCCCTGCGGCGCGATCGCTCGGACGCGTCCTTCGCCTGCAGTCACCTTTTCGCGACAAGCGCCGCGCAGCTCCCGGCCGATGATGTCTTTGCTGGTGCCCAGCTCGAGCGCGATGGCTCGCAGGCTGAGTCCTTCGGCGCGCAGCACCTCGAGCCGATGCCGGTCAACGCGTGCTCGAGGACGGCCGATTGCGGCGCCGCGGCGCTTCGCAGCGGCCATGCCCGCCACGACGCGTTCGCGGATGAGATCGCGTTCAAACTCTGCGATTGAGCCCAGCACGTTGAAGAGCAGGCGCCCGGCGGGCGTGCTGGTGTCGATCGACTGATCGAGCACCACGAGGTCAACGCCGAGGGCCTCCAGCTCTGCCGCGAGCATGGTGAGGTGGCGCACGGACCGTGCGAGCCGGTCTAGCTTCGTCACAGCCAGGACGTCGAAGCGGCGTGCGCGGGCGTCGGCCATGAGGCGATCAAGCGCGGGGCGTCGATCCTTCGCGCCGCTGATCCCGTGGTCGATGTAGACGTGCTCCTCGACCAGCTCGAGGCCGCGGGCATGGGCGTAGGCGCGCAGGGCGAAGAGCTGGGGCTCGACGGTTTGCTCGCTCGTGGAGACGCGGGCGTACAATACAACGCGGCAGGGCATGGTAGGGACCTCCTGTGAAGCACCCTACGCCTCGGTTGAATCACTTGCAAACCTTATCGATGAGGACAGCGTGGCGCGAGCGAAAACACGAAGAAGAGGCGGTCCGAGACCCGGGGCTGGTCGCCCGAAGGGGCCTGTCGAAGCCGTTCGGCGCAACCGCGTCGTGGTGATGCTCACCGATGGAGAGCTGGCGAAGCTGCATCGCCTGGCGGAGGAGAAGGTCCTCCCGCTTGGCACCGCGGCCTATGAGTTCGTCGCCCGCGGGCTCGCCCGCCGGTGAGGGACGAGGACCGATTCTTCTGGGCGGTGTCCGCCATCGGCTTGGTGGTAGTTGGCGCGTTCATAATGCTTAAAGGCGGGGACAGACCGCCGTGGTTTTCGGGATTCATCGAGTACGGCCGTGGCGCTGCTCCAGCGGGTCTGATCCTCATCGCGCTCGGTTGCTACGTCGGATTTCGTGCAGCCATAGGGCGGCGGCGAAAATGAAGTCGCTCCGAGGGCTCGTCCGCCGATGACGAAGGTGTTTATGGCCGATCAGTACCGGGCCGGAGGGGGCGGCGGAAGCGGGCAAAAGGATAAAGCCTACGGTTACGAAGCACCCTGCCTCGCTCTGGCGTGCTCTGGGAAGGGGAAGGAACGGTGAGCGGAGAAGAGCATCAGGCGAGTGACCATGAAACAGCGCACAGGTTCAAGCCACGCTCATTCAAGCTCGGCGTCGGAATGATGGCGGTAGCCTTCGCTGCCGCGTTGTGGATTCGTGCTCACCCGAACACGACTTCGTGGCTCTCTCTCGTGGGGTTGTTGGTTGCAGCTGGCGGCCTCGATTTCTGCTTTCCCGTCGACTGGAGAGACAGGAGACTGGGATGGCTGATGTCTGCGGCGCTTGCGGGGATCATCTTCATCTTTGAGTTCGTTAGCGAAGGGAACCCCGCCAAGCTCATACAAGGCCTGGTACTCGGAGCGTTCTTCGGCTTCCTTTGGCTGCGTGACCGTCGGCGCACCGGCGTGAGCGCTTCATGAGCGGGCGTGTCGCGATCTACGCGCGCATGCCCACCGATAAGCATTTCCGACCTCTCGCGAAAGAAGCCGCCGAACGCGGGTAGGGGCCGTTCCGCACTCCCAACCTGGCGCTCCTGCTCCATGGCGATCACTTCCGCGCCTTCCTGGCCGACATGACCGAAGCCCTGGAGGCTGGGCGGATCCCTTCTTTTCGACGACGCCGAGACCCGAGGCGCGCCTGCGCCAGCTCGTAGCCGAGCTCGAGCCGTCGTCGAACTTTAGGCTTGACACAGAACGTCGTGACAGGGGCGGTCACAGGCGAAGCGACAGGACATTACTGGCTTGAAGATCAGCGAATTTCAGAGGCCTGATTCTCTAATGGATACGGCAAGTTGTGAACGCCGAAAAAAAAGAGAGACGAATAGGGCTAGACCTACACCTGGGTGATGTATAGTTTGTGTGTCGGGATGAATCTTTTGGACCCCGACAAATCTCCCTCTCCTCGATTGCTGTCGGCACGGGCGCGCTCGCCCGAGCCTCGCGGGCCTCCACGCGCTGGAAAGCCCGAACTCCGCGCCTTCAGCAACGTCCTAAAACGTCGACACGCCGCCCCGGCCTAGGAACCACAGGCGGCGTGTCGTGATGGGAGATCGAACTTTGCCTCGTCACCTTACCTCTTCACGTCTGCGCATCGCAAGGGGGGAAATCTCCTTGTCGCCCAATTGCTTCCGCATCACCTTCCCGCCGCGGATCGCGCACCGGCTCCGGTCCCGCGCTGCCGCGATGGGCAGGTCTCCCGGCCACCTGGCCAGCATGCTGGTTGCCAGGGCCCTTGTTCCTGACTCTCGCGCCCTCGCTCGCCTGGTCGAATACGACCTCGACGACGCCGGGCTGGGGAACGGGAAATGACACCGCTCGAGCGCACTCAGGCCACCCTGGCGCTCCGGTGCCGCGCCGCTCTCGACGACGTGGCGGTCTGGGAGCGGCCCCGATGAATCCCGAACTCGCAGCTGCGATCTATGACGAACTACTCCCCGGCTGGCGCAACGCTCGCCTCGTCTCAGGCAACCGCCGGATCCGGTGCCCGTTCCACGATGACCACAAGCCGAGCTTCGACATTCACGAAGAGAAGCTCGTTTGGATGTGTCGGGTATGCGGTGCCGGTGGGGGCGCGTGGGATCTCGCGGTCCGCACCCTCGGCGAGGATGCCGCGCACGAGCTCGTAGAACGTCTCTCTGCCGAGGTCGGCGGAGAGTCCACAAACTCTGGCGGTAGGGGAGAGGGAAGGGTCGGTCTACCCCCCAAACAACGGTCAACACGTCAACACTCACGGGGCAGCGGCGTCACGCTGGCGCAGTACGCCGCGGCAAAGCGGCTCCCCGAGGAGTTTCTCGCCGAGCTTGGCGTTCGGGAGGTTCGCTACTTCGGTCCGCCTTCGCTTGAGATTCCCTACCGCGACTGCGAGGGCCAGGCCGGCCCCGTTCGCTACCGCATCCGCCTCGAGAAGGGCCCAGAAGGCGATGAACGATTCCGCTGGAAGAAGGGAGGACCGAAGGCTCTCCCGTACGGGCTTTGGCGGCTCGATCGATTCCTTCCCGCTGGTTACCTGATCCTCGTCGAAGGCGAGAGCGACGCGCAAACACTCTGGCGCCACCGTTTTCCAGCGCTCGGCATCCCGGGCGCAGCATCGTGGCGCGATGAGTGGGCTGCCTTTCTAGACGGCTTTCCTGTCGTCTATGCGGTTGTCGAACCCGACAAGGGCGGTGAGACGTTCCGCGCCAAGCTCGCAGCGTCGTCACTGCGCGACCGTCTGCGCCTCGTCTCCCTGGCGCCACACAAAGACGCAAGCGACCTCCACGTCGCAAGCCCTGAGGGATTCCGCAAGGCGTTCGACGCTGCGCTGCTGTCCGCCGTACCAGCTTCGGCCATCGCGATTGTGCCCCCTGAGCTGGCGCCCCTGCTTGACCGGGTTGTCTCGGTTCTCCGGCGCTATGTCGTCTTCCAGAAGGCAGAGCACGCGGTAGCGATCGCGCTGTGGGTCGCTCATACATTCATCTTCGAGCAGTTCGACTCAACGCCCTACCTCGCCATCACGTCGGCGGAGAAACGGTCCGGGAAGACACGCCTCCTGGACGTGCTCGAAGCCATCGTGGCCCGCGCCTGGCGCTCGGTGATGCCGTCCGAGGCCGTCGTGTACCGCAAGATCTCGCAGGACAAGCCGACGCTGATGCTGGACGAGGTGGACGCCATTTATGGCCCCAAGGCACGAGAGCACGAGGGCCTGCGCGCCCTCTTGAACGCGGGCTACCGCCGCGGAACGACGGTCCCGCGTTGCGTCGGGAAGAGCGCGGATCTCGAGCTGCGTGATTTCGAGGTCTACTGCCCGAAGGCGCTCGCCGGAATCGGGACCTTGCCCGACACGATCGCCGATCGCGCAATCCCGATTCGCCTCGAGCGGCGATCACGGGGCGAGCAGGTCGCGCGCTTCCGGCAGCGCGATGGCACCGAGGAGTGCGCCCCCATCATGGCTGATCTCGCCGCCTGGGCTGGAAGCGTGGATTTCTCCCTGGCGCATCCCGAGATTCCCGAAGAGCTGGGGGACCGAGCCGCGGACTTTTGGGAGCCGCTGCTTGCGATCGCCGATGCGGCCGGAGCGGCCTGGCCGGAGCAAGCGCGTAGCGCAGCACGGAAGCTCCACGCCGAGCAGGAGGAGTCCGAGGCCAGCGTCGGCGTGCGGCTCCTCGCGGACATCTGGGGTGTGTTTAACGCCCAGGACGAGGACACGATCTTCACGGAAGATCTGCTCGAGGCCCTCAACGGACTCGAGGATGCCTCCTGGGGCGACTTTAGAGGGCGTCAGCTCACGGCTCAGGGGCTGTCCCGCCTGCTCAAGCCCTACGCGATCAAGCCCAGCACGGTCAGAATCGGAGAGGAGACGAAGAAGGGCTACACGCGAGCCCAGTTCCAGCTTGCCTGGGATCGCTATGCCCCCTCCAGTTCCTCTCAGAGCTGCTCGTATCCGTCACAACGTCACAGCCCAGAAGATTCGCGTGGTTGCGACGTCGACGTTGCAGGTTGTGACGGTGTGACGGATGGACGGCCCTCTGGAGAAGACGAAGAGGGGCAGGATTCTCAGCTCGAGCGGGGTGAGCTGTGAAGAGCGCGGCTGCACTGGTCTTAGAACTCAGCCGGCGCGGCGTGCGCCTGGTCGCTAACGGCGACCGGATCCACTGGGAGGCGCCGCGTGGGACCGTATCGGCAGCGGATCTCACTGCCCTGCGGGAGCGCAAAGCGGAGGTACTGGCGGCTCTTCGACATGAGATGGAGCGGCGACGGCCCCGCCTAGGCGAGTGCGGCGAGCTCGTAATCCCCTTCGACGGCGATTTGAGGTTCCGGTGGTGGCAGGCGTGGGGCGACAAGGACTGCCACGAGCGCTTCCGCGCGGCTTGGGAAGCCGCGGGAGTGGGGCTCAAATGAGCGTTGGCGCACCGAAGAAGGTTGCCACGCGATCGCAGCCGGCACGCCGATCCGAAGCTCTCGGCGCAAGGCTTGACCACAAGGTCCGTGCCTTCGCCGACCATCTCGCGAAGGCGGTAGCCGAGAGCGTCTTGCGCGACATTCGCGCGGGTCGTTGGGGCATAGTGAGCGCCGAGCTGGCGATGGAGGGGTAGGGCGCCTATGGCGAAGACCGACGGGCCGCTGCGCTGCGCGATCTATGCGCGCATGAGCACCGACAAGCAGTCAGAGGCGTCTCCGGCCGATCAAGTTGCCCGCTGCCGCGAGTTTTCCGCTCGGCAGGGATGGCGTGTCGTTGATGACCTCGTGGTGAAAGAGGCTGGCATTTCCGGCGCCTCTCGCCACAACCGCCCGGGTCTGCTCCGCCTGATGGACCGGATCTCCGAATGGGACGTGCTCCTGTGCTGGGATTTCTCGAGGCTCGCGCGCGACTCTGAGGATCTCGGCTGGATCCGCAACCACCTGCGCGTCTCGAAGAAGACGGCGCACGAGGTCACAACCGGGCTCGACATCTTCAATGTCGGTTCGAAGGTGATGGGGATCATCAACGAGGAATACCTCGTGAAGCTCCGGGCGGATACGCAACGCGGCCTCTTGGGACGCGCCGAACGCGGCCTCGCGACAGGGGGCCTCGCCTACGGCTACCGATCAGAGCCAGTGATAGGTGGGAGCTCGCGCATCGTGATCGACGAGGAGCGCGCCCCCATCGTGCGGGCCATCTTCGCCCGCTACGCGGCGGGAGCTGGGCTCGGCGAACTCGCGCGTACGCTCAACTTCGATCGACTGCCGCCACCCCGGCCACGCGCCCTGCGCGACCGTCCGGCATCCTGGGCGCCAAGCGCCATCCGGGAGATCCTGAGAAACACGCTCTATCGCGGGGTTCGCATCTACAACCGAACCGAATGGATTAAGGACCACGCGACCGGTCGTCGTCGTCGATTCGAGCGGCCGGAAGGCGAGTGGCGTCGCGAGGAGCGCCCAGATCTCGCGATTGTCTCGCCCGAACTCTTTGAAACAGTGCAGCGGGAGATCGAGCGGCGCTCGCTGGCTGGACCCTACCAGCGAGCGAGCGATGGACATTCGTACGCCGGCACACTGGCAGGCCGGGGACATCGGGTCGCGACACGACACGTCCTCTCGGGGTTCCTGGAGTGCGGGGCCTGCGGGGGCGCCTTCTATGCCGCGAAGTCGACCGGCCGGTACGGCTGCGCGTGGCACCGGAAGCGCGGCTCGGCGGTCTGCGAGAGCACGCTTACAGTCACGCGCCTGGCGCTCGAGGAACGGATCTTCGGCGCCATCCGGGAGCGGATTCTGCTACCCGAAATCGTGACCTATGCCGCCATGAGGGCTGCAGAAGAGGTTGCAGATCGCCTCGACGATCTCGCGCCTGTGGATGTTGACGAGGGGGTCTCGGAGATTGAGACCGAAATCTCCACGTTGCGCCGGGTCGCAGCGCGCTCGTCGCGGCCGTCCGAGGTCGCCCGCATCATTGCCGAGCTCGAGCGCGAGCGAGCGAGCCTTTCGAAACCGCCAGGAGCCTTTGGACCGATCGACCAGGACGTCCTTCGCGCCGTGGTGACCGCTCGCGTGATCGAGATGCGCCAAGCGTTCGAGGGTTCCGACGAGGAGCGCCGCGCGGCATTCCGGGTGCTCTTGGCCGACCGCCGGATGAGGATCTCCGCCGATCCAGAGCAGCGATTCCGGGTGGAAGGGGTGTTCGAGCTACCGCTGGACGAGGGAGACTCCCGGTCCTGGTCAGTGAATCGGGAGTCTCCCATCCAGGGTAGCGGGGGGGCGCTACGTCCGAGACGAGCCGGTCATCCGGCACGAGTACGCACCGCTCCCGTGGGCTGCATGATCCGCAGACAAGCCGCGTAGTCTGAGCGAGGGGTCTGCGGCTGCGAACCCAAAATCCCAGTCTTTCCGATAAGTAAACGTTTTTTCCGATGGACAGGCTTCGTCGGTCGCAGCTTCGGCGGACGGCGCCGCGCCGGAAAGACAGGGCGCGGCCACGAAGCGCGCACGCGTCGGGTGCGCCGCTGTAGGCGGATCCGATGCTTCGAGCGTATGCAGCACCGCCGACGCCATCGCGGTCTCGAAGCACAGGTGATGGCGTCCGTTCATGAAGTGCCCGGAGCACGCGACCTTCACGTGGTGGGCGCGCGGGAGCAACTCCGCGACCGCCGCGGCGTGCCGCGCTGGGATCAATGCGTCGCGCTCACCCCACACGAACGCAGCGGGGACCGCGAGCCGCTCGAGACGCGTCCACGTGCCATCGGGCCCGAAGGCCGGATCGAGCGCCATCTCGCGCGCCGCCGATACGAAGTGCGCGCGCGTGGCCGGGCATGAGAGGTAGTACCCGACGCGGACGCTCGCGCGCGCGAGCCAATCTTGCTCGAACTCGGGACGACCTTCGAGCGTCGTCGAGATGCGCTGGAGCAGTGGCCAGAACCATTCGAGCGGGATGCGCTCGGCCGCCTTCGGGCTGAGCCATCGCGCGAGCGAGAGCATCGCTCCCTGGCTGCGCCACGGCAGGAAGGGCGCCACCAGCACGATGCCGTGGAATGCGGCGGGCTCGCAGAGCGCCGCTTCGAGGGCGACGCGTCCCCCCATCGACATGCCGAGCACGACGGGAGGCGTCGCGAGGCTGCGCGCCAGCTCGATCACGGGCTCCGCCATGCACGCGGGGGTGAGTGGAGCGTCGGGTCCCGGGGTGCGGCCGAAGCCGGGGAGATCCGCGGCGATCGCCCGCACGTCGCGTCTGGCGAGCAGGCGACCGACGCCGCCGAAGGCGGTCGACTCGAGCGCCAGGGGGTGCAGCATGATCACCGGCTGCCCCTTGCCCCACTCCTGCGTGAAGACCATCACGGGTGCGCCTCCAAGGCGGCGGCTTGCGCGAACGCGGTTATGCGCCCCGACCACGCACGCAAGGAAGAGTGGTCGCAACGCACCCGCGATCTACTCGACCTTCCGCCTTCCCACGATCCACCGCAACACATTTATGGGCCGGAGTTCGTTGAGCCGCGTGAGCACCGGGTGCGGATGCTCGCGCGCCAGCTTGTCGAGGGTGCGCTGCATCACGCCCATGATCTCCTTGTAGCAGCGTTCGAGCACGCGCGGGTTGTCGCCCGCCTCGGGGCCGTAGCAGCTCCAGTCGAGCGGCTTGCCAAGCTGGACGGTGACCTTCGACGGGAGCTGCAGCGACGGGACATAGGCGGGCGTCAGGCCGAAGGGAATGTTCCAGATCAGCGGGAAGATCTTGATGCGCAGGCGCTCGAGGCCAAGACGGTGCGCGAGCTCACGGCCGCGCGTCAGCACGAAGGTCGACTGGTGGGCGCCGTGGATCGTCATCGGGACGACCGGGACGCCCGTCTCGAGCGCGATCTTGACGAAGCCCTTGCGCCCGCCGAACTCGATCTTGTTGCGGTGCGTCCAGGGGCGGAAGACCTCGTAGTCACCGCCCGGGAAGTCGAGGACGACGGCGCCCTGCGCCAACGCCTTGCGCGCGTTCTCAGGGCTCGCCGGAAGCATGCCGAGCTTCGGCAGCAGCTTCCCCACGACGGGGAGGCCGAAGAGCAGGTCGTAAGCGAGGCCGTAGATCGGAGCCTCAGACCCCTTCTCCTGGATCCAGCGCGCCATGAAGAAGGCGGCGTCATTGGTCTCGGCGCCACCCGAGTGGTTGCCGATCACGAGGTACGGCCCGACGGCCGGCAGGTTCTCCCAACCCCGCACCTCGGCCCCGAAGTAGAGGGTCCAAGCCTTCAGAGCGGGCAGGAACTCGCGCACGAGCTCGGGATCGCGCTGGAAGGGGTCGCCGTGGATGCTCTCAATAATGGTGCGGTCGAGGGCCTCGACGAGCGGCTGCATCCAGGGGGCAACGGCGGACTGTTCGGGCAGCTTCGCGTGGCGCGGAGAGCGCTCCCCCCGCGTCGGCTTGGCCTCCGGCATGGGGTGAATCTACCTCCTGTCACTTAGCTTGGTAGGCCGTGCGGCCCCACCAGAGCGAAGTTGCCTTGCACGTCGCGATGGCGGCGAACTCCTTCTGCACGCTGGCACCGACGCCGTCCTCGAAATACTCCTTCAGCGCAGAACCCATCAGCGCGGCGTCCGGCCAAGTTCCTAGCCAGAGGAAGTCGGGCGTGTTGGGAGTATCTCCGTACTGCGGCGTCAGGATGACGGCCTTGTAGCCCCCTCCTTTGCTCTTACTGGCGTCGGCCTTCGCCTTGAACTTCGGCAGCCATGCTTCGAGGTCGGCCATGCCTTTACCTTCCTCGAACATGCAGCCCAGGATCTCGTACGTTGCGGCATGAGCGACGGATCCGAACGAGATGAGCAAGCTGAAAATGATTGCGGCAACTCTCATTCCATTTTCCTTCCACCCCCCGATCGGGCAAAGGCCATGATGGATGCAGGAGCCAGCGCCCCTAGCCGCCATGTACAGCCAGCCACGCTCTCCCTCCGGTGGCAACGACTCTGCCACGGCGCACCCTGAGCCCTTTCCTTAAACAGTGTGAGCAGCAAGCTCTGTGCCAGCGTCTCTGGAACGTGTCGTAGAGGTGAGGGACGATGCTAACGCGGCTCCCGGTCGGTTTGAGGCCGAATGGAGCACTGGGCATGTGCGCTGGCGCTCACGGACGCCTACTTAGGGCGCGCCGCAACGCGCCGGTAAAGCAAAGCAGGCCGACAAGTAGATCGGACAGCGACTGGAATCCAGGAAAGCCCGCGACTCGCTACTCGAGAACTTCGTGCACTACCTGGCAGAGCGCGTCAAGCGCCAGCAGGGCCACCTACCGCAAGCAGGTCGCTCACCTGATCCGTGTAGCGAGCCACCGCATCGACCAGGCCGAGCCCGCGCGCAAGGCTACGGGTCGCATCCTCGGGGACCTCCAGCGCTTGCCCTGCAGCCTGAAATCAGAACGCAGCGCCGCGAGCCGATTGATCTCTCCACGCGCACCCTCCACCAGCCGGCGCATGATCTCTGCCACCGGCAGGATCTCGTCGATTCCGCCTACGCCTTGCCCTGCCGGCATGCACGTCCGAGCGGGATCAACAGGGTCTTCGCCAAAGGAAAGTACTCACCCCACACCCCTACCGAGGAGCTCAGTGGCAAACGTCCGACGCAAGGGAGGTGGCCCAGGGCGAAGGAGGCGGGCAGCCCTGATAGGTCGCGTGCCTCCTTATTGCGTGGGCCGCCGAATGATCTCGCCAGGTTTGCGACCAATGTTGCCCATCGCCTTTCGTGCTCTTGGCTTGACTCGTGGCTCCTCCCTACCGAATGCTGTTTGCACCTGGCATGCCCACACGTTGCGTGGCAGCTCGGAGCCGGCGTTCAGGCTGCGCGCGCACCATCCGACGGCGGGTGAGACGTGGCGGTCCAGCTGGATACCAGCGGATGCGACAGACAGTCACGATCAGGATTGGCGCTGGACGCCAACAGGCTGAGAGCACGGCACAGAAGATGCTTTCGATCTTCATCGTGAGTCCCGACGTGGACCGGGCCTCGGTGGGGATTTCATGAAGAACACGTTCAGCGCCGAGCAGCACGCACAGGGGGCGGGAGACGGATCATCGAGCAGAAAGGAGTAAAGTGCCGTGAGATTCAGCATAACTCGAGAACACGAACTGTGCCTCGATGGTGAGGCGATTCCAGGACAGACTTTTCTTCTCGTGAGCCGCGACAGCAAATCTTCTGGCTACCGACTGGTTGAGGTTCGCTTCGACGATTTAGTAGACGAACCCCGCCGATGCCACGTGTTCGCCGAGGAAGGGAAAGCCTACTCGATGAACGGGAAACGGATACCTTATCTCGTGGATGCGCTCACCGAAGGTGAAGAGGCATCCGTAGGAACGCTCCGGCACACGCTCTGGCTGCGCATACCGACGAGAGATCTCGCTTACGCAGGCCCTGTGTCGACTGCTGTAGCGATCTCAACTAAGGCACTATAGAACGTAGAGCCCGAACCCGTAGATTGGTCCTTCCTCAGCCCCTTGCTGCGGGCGCTCAGACTCTCCCTGCAAACCCCTTCTCTCGTTGACATTGGCCACCCTGTTCCGCTTAGGAGGGGGCGGTGCCGGATGATCTCCCCGCCCCGCGGGAGAGTCCTTGACACTGGTAGCGCGAAGGGAAGACAATAGAGACTGATAGCATCCGGCTTGTGCCTCCTTGGGAATCGAACCCGCTGCCCATGTTGCGTTTCAAGAAGCTGTGACTACCCATCTTCGGTTTCGATTTCCCTCGAGCTGTGGATTGCCGATCTGGAAATTATGTCTCCTCGCGCCGCATGAGGAGCAATCGACATGGCCACCGTCACAGTCCCCGCCGCGACCAGAAAGGCGCTCGCAGCCCCCGAGTCCCTCGGCATCGGATACAAAATCAGTTGCAGTCGCTGTGGCTACGTGCATTACGAGCGAGTCGCCCAGCCGCGCGAATTCCTCCAGCATCGGTGTCCCACCGGCTGCGGAGCCATCGTGCGCATCGCCGGGTACCTGCTCTCGCCAGCCTTCACTCCGCCGCATCAGCAAGAGTTCGATCTGGCGCTCTGGCAGTCGAAAGTGGAGCAGAAGGAAGCCGCGCTGGCTCCGAATAGGCACCTGAAGGTGCGTAGAAAGACGCCGCTCGACCTCCCTGGCGCGTAACCACACTCATACTTTACGGCTGTCTAGGGTTTGAAAGCGCGCGTCGCGGACCCGACCTCGCCGACCCGGCGGTCCTCGGCAGTCGCATCACGGACGAGATCGTGAGCGGGCTTCTCGCGCGTGGGAAGGATCCGCAAAGCGCGCATTCGCTCATGATCTCCATCGCCAGCTTCACGAAGAAGGACGATCTGCACGACGCCGTGGCCTACATGAAGACGCTCTCCGTGCCGAGCGATTACGTGAGCCTGGGCGCGGGCCACCACCTCTATACGAGCATTTGTGTCACGGCCTCGACAGCAAGGGCGCCGGCCCGGCCGCGGCCGGGATAGTCTCATCGACCGTGCCTATGCTCAGCTTGACTGCTACCGCGGTTGCCCCTCGACGCGATCAGGACACTTCCGGCGTCCCGCTGTCGCGAACCGCGAGTTGGGCCATTCCAGAGCCCGCCATGGGTAGCGTGAAGGACGGCATTGGACCTCGCAAGAGATGGTCTCACTATCCGCACAAGGCACTGCCCGCGCCATGTCAGCCATGCGGCCAAGTATGCGCTGCGACAAGTCCCGCACATGTATCTCGTCCGGAACCCTGTGCAGGGCGTCGGCCTCGCTCGCCGCGGAGCCATGGCTTCATCAGCAGTTCGGCGCTTCGTACCTCGTTTTCTTCGCCTGCTTGGGAGAAGCCGCGGCGGTTTGCCGCCTCTCGCGGGGCAGAAAGATAGGGAATTACCCACGCTGCGCGGGCCGCGGGCGCGGCCCTCCGGCCGGAGCCGCGGCGCGACGCGACGCGGCTACCCCACGTCCTTGCAGCGAATGCTGGCCACGAGATATGCTTCACTAATCCCCCGGTACATGAGCCGCCCCGGAGTGAGCGCGCTGGCGTTGCCTCAACGGCGCAGCGACGGTCAGAGGAGAGGAAGCACGGGGGCCAAGGGAACCACGCACGTCGAGTGCCTGGCTGTTGTTTTTCCGATCTTGTGGTGTTCGACGTGAGCAAACGCAAACGCGCGCCGGAAGCGATGCGGCGCTCGGAATCTGCGCGCGTGTTGATCGACGCGCTTCCCGACGCGGTGATGGTGCACCGGGATGAGCGGTTGGTCTATGTGAATGCCCGCCTGCTCGACCAGCTCGGCTACCCGTCCGCCGAACTGCTCCTGGGACGCCCGCTGCGGGACATCATCCATCCAGACGACTCGGACAAAGTGCTCCGTCGCCTCGAACAGATGCGGCTCACCGGGAAGCCGGTTCCCGTCTCTGAGGAGCGCTTTCTGCGTCGGAACGGCGAAGTCGTCACGTTGGAGGTCGCAAAGGTGCCGTTGATCTTCGATGAAGAGCCGGCCGTGGTGGCGATCGGAAGAGACGTCTCCGAGCGCAGGCACGCTGAACAGCGATTCCGCACGGCGGTGGAATCGGCACCGAGCGGGATGGTGATGAGCGACGAGAGTGGAGAGATCGTCCTCGTCAACCGAGCCATTGAAGCCATGTTCGGCTACACCGCGCACGAGCTGGTCGGCCAGCCGATCGAGATCCTCGTCCCGACGCGCGTGCGCTCGCTTCATCCCGAGCTCCGCGCTGGATTCTTCGCCGCACCCGGCGTGCGGGCGATGGGCGCAGGGCGCGAGCTTTACGGGCGTCACAAGGACGGCAGCGAGATCCCCGTGGAGATCGGTCTCAACCCGATCCAAAACTCGGAAGGGACATTCGTCCTCTGCTCGGTTGTCGATGTGAGCGAGCGCAAGCGTGCCGAAAGCGCACTGGCCATGGCGGATCGGATGACTGCGGTTGGGACGCTTGCCGCCGGGGTGGCCCATGGCATCAACAACCCCCTCGCCTATGTCAAAGGGAACCTGCTGTTCGCCCAAGCCGAGATCGGAGACCTGCTCGACACGGAACGCGCAGCACGGCCGGGTCCGGCGACGCTTGGACGACTCGCGGAAGTGCGAAAGGCGCTGGGCGAGGCCGAGGAGGGGGCGAACCGCGTGCGGGATCTGGTCACCGACCTGCTCACGTTCTCCCGGCATCGAGAGGAGCCGCACGCGACGGCGCAGCTCACGGCCGTCCTCGAATCGGTGCTGCAGATGACGGCGAACGAAATCCGTCACCGGGCCAACCTTGCGAAATCTTACGAGGCTGTGCCCGCCGTGGTGGGCGAAGCGTCGCGTCTCGCTCATGTGTTCACGAACCTGATCGTCAACGCCGCGCAGTCCATTCCAGAGGGCGAGGCGGAATGCAACGAGATCCGTGTGGCGACCTGGACCGACTCAGAAGGTTGGGCCATCGTCGAGATACGCGACACGGGCTGTGGGATTGCGCCTGATCTACAGGCCCGGATTTTCGAGCCCTTCTTCACGACCAAGCCGATCGGTTCGGGAACCGGGCTGGGCCTGTCGATTGCGCACGGGATCGTCTCGGCGCTGGGTGGCGGGATCGATTTCAAGAGCGAGCTCGGCAAAGGAACGGCATTCCGGGTAAGGCTTCCGGCGTGGCATGGCGAACGCGGGGTCGCGCCTGCAGGTGCATGCGGACACGCGGGTCGCATGCGGCTGCTCCTGGTCGATGACGACCCGCTGGTTCTGCGAGCCATGCGCCGTCAGCTCGAGCGCGAGCACGACGTGCTGGCAGCCACCTCCGGGCAGGAATGCCTTGCGCTGCTTCGGCACGGCGAGAAGTTCGACGCGATTCTTTGCGACCTCATGATGCCGGTCATAACGGGGATGCAGCTGTACGATGCAATGGCCGAGGAATTCCCGCGCGACGCAGAGCGGATGGTCTTCGTGACGGGGGGCGCCTTCACGGAGCGGGCTCAGCAGTTCTTGGAGCGTGTCCCCAACCCACGAGTTGCCAAACCCATCGACGCAGACGCGCTACGCACTGCGCTCGCGGCGTTGACGTCGACCTCGTGAATCTAGCGGAGGACGGAAGATTCGTTCAGGTTATCGAGGGTCGGAAGGAGTGACGCGGTAGGTCCATTTTGGCCAGTGATCTTGCTGCCCGGGAGGGCAAGCGTCGGTCCGATCCTGGTGCCCTAATCCTCTTCCTTGTCCTCCTCTTCGACGGTGACCTCAACCTGCAGTGTCGTTTGAGAAGAAAGGCATCGGCTGCAGATTGCAGCCGTCGCCCGCTCACTTCGGCCCTTCCATCTCACGCGTACTTGTCGGACCGTATCGCCAAGACGATGTCCGAGGGGGGCGGCGCTCGGCTTCGACCGACCGTACGGCGGCCGCTTACGCCTCGCCCTCCTCGACCTGAACGACGAGGACGCCGCCATCGCCGCGGCGGTTCAGGTGCCAGTCTGCTGTGAGCACGGTCCAGTGTCGCCGGTCGGATTCGGCGGCGGCGAGACCCTCTGCCTGCTCGCGGTTCGTGGCCGGATAGCAGATGAACTTCGTCATCGCGGCCCCACTATGCGCTCATGGGCCTATAACACCAGCTTGCGACGTTGTGGCGGAGGGGGCCTCGCGCATGGCGCTCGATGGGCACGAGCCGACGCCAACGAGGACCCGAAGCTGGGGTGAAATACGACCACGGGCCGACGGCCAGCCTCCACGAGCTTCCGGTGGTAGCCCGCGTCGTCGAGGCGGCCGACAATCTCTGCAGACGTCGTCTCGTCCTGGAACGTCTCCATGACGATCTCCAGCATGGCGACCGGGCGGTCGTCGGGACCATCTACGCGGAACAGACGGCTGCCCCGCACGAAGTTGTCCTGGCTGTCGACGGTGCAGCCCGGGAAACCGCACACAAGCCAGTCGGTGACGGCCCGGATCTGCTCGGGAGTGGCGCGCGAGTGCATAGGAGTACTCCAAGCACACGGTCGCAGGATCGGCGGCCGGGAAGATCTCCGAGACCCATGGGGCCGACCATCCTCAGATCCCGGTAAATCGGACACTGAGGTCAGGGATTTGGCGCTCGGCGGCGGCGGGGCGGAAGGAGCGCTGAGCATGCCCATACGACCCCTAATGAGGCGCGCGCTATCGGGTTAGTCACGTGTGGGTGGTGTCGAAAGAGCGCAGCGGATTGCCAAGCCGAACGGGCATTTTCTGTACGAGTACTCGTCAAGTGGAAGGGTTGCCGGTCTGGTTCTGACGCTCGTCCCGGCGCCTGGACGGGCGGGTTGCGACCCGGCTGACCCCGGTGCAGATATCCGCAATGACGCAGCAGGCAGGCCGTCAGCAGGTGTACGACCACAGACTCCGTGATCTGGTCCGCCGGACCGGCGATTTGAGCATCGCGACCGGCCGGGGCGTTCCCCGATCGACGGCGGCCGGCTGGCTCCACCGGGAGCTCCGACCCGTGGTCAGCATGGACGTGCTCGACAGGGCAGAGGCTGAGCTCCGCGCCGAGGTCGTCAGCCTGCGCCGTCGGGTCGGAACCCTATCCGCAGTGGTCCGCTTGCTCATCGCCGTGCTGCGGGTTTCCGGCGGTCTGTCCCGAGTCGATCACGGCGATCGAACCACGCGAACCATGCTGCTTCGCGCCGCCGAGCGAGCTCGGAAGGCCCTTCCGATCAGCGCGGTCCTCAAGATCCTCGGAATATCACATTCCGGTTACCAGGTCTGGGTTCGGGAAGAGCATGGCTGCGAGCTAGACGAGCGTACGATGTGCGCGCGGTCCACGCCGACACAGCTCACGCCCGACGAAGTGCGGGTCATTCAAGCGATGGTGACCTCGGAGAAGTATTGCCATGTCCCGACCGGGCGACTGGCGATTCTCGCCCAGCGCATGGGGAAGGTCTTCGCGTCGTCATCGACCTGGTACAGGCTGGTCCGAGATCATGCATGGCGACGACCCCGGAAGCGGCAGCATCCCGCAACCCCAAAGGTCGGGATACGGGCCGGCGCGCCAGACGAGGTCTGGCATATGGATACTTCGGCCGTGCGCCTGGTCGATGGGACGAAGGTCTGGCTCCACGCTCTCATCGACAACTTCAGCCGTCGGATCTTGGCATGGCGCGTGGCCGAACGTTTCGAGATCTCCAACGCGGTCGCGATCCTGGACGAAGCGGTTTGCAACGCCGTGGGCCGGGAGGATCGCCCGACCGTGATGGCCGACGGCGGCATAGAGAACTTTAACAGCGAGGTGGATGCGCTCGTGGGTGAGGGACTTCTCAGCCGTGTCCGCGCTCTCGTGGACGTGCGATTCTCGAACTCGATGATCGAAAGCTGGTGGAGCAAGCTCAAGCACCAGTGGCTTTTCCTGCACCGGCTCGAGACGGCCGCGGCCGTTCGCCATTACGTGGCGTTCTATGTCGCGGAGTACAACGCGACGATTCCTCATGCGGCATTCTCGGGGCAGACGCCGGACGAGATCTACTTTGGCAGGGGAGAGGGGATTCCGGCGAAGCTCAAGGCGGGAAGGGATGCGGCGCGCGCGAAACGATTGAAGGTCCACCGGGCAGTCTGGTGCGGGCGTTGCCCGGGTCTCTCCGGGAGCGTGGCGGGAGTAGCCGCCTGACGCGGCCTGATTTCGCCGGTCGCAAGGCCCGGCAGGTCCGTGGTCCGTTCGGTAGGAGACATCCGCGCGAAACCGGCGAATGGCACCCGGTCGGTCCTCGCTGCGTTTGGAAGTCGAGCCAGCATCCTAGAGCTGCCGGCTCCCGGTGCGGCGTCGGCTGCCGTGTCGAGTACTCGTACAGAAAATGCTCGATGACGATGAAATTCTGCTACGGAGAACCTCGCGCCGCTCGTGCGGTACCTGCGGAGCCGGCTCGGTCGCTCATGGGACGCCGTGTACTCCGAATTCAGCAAGCGTCTGCGTCCGCACAACGCGGTGCAGCAGCACTTGCGCGATCACCTCGATGACTACATCGACCAGCATGTGAAGCTTGTCGATGGACGGCCCCACGTGATCGTGGGCGGAGCCCTTCGCGCGATCCCGCGGCGAAGGTCACCCGTTCGGGAGCGAAACCCGGACGTGAAGATCGGCGGTGATCGCCTGCACTACGAGCGAATCGCGGGTGCGTGGTTCGAGGTCGAGCTCACACTCGTTTCATCCGAGCAGAGATCGGATACCCCATTCTACGACGTAGTGCTGCGTCAGACCCTCGACTTCCGCAAGGGTTCGCACTCCTCTCGCCTCGAAAAGCAGCACGGTTGTCCCTCCCGACCACTCCATCGCGCGTCACGCTGCGACTCGTCATATCGGTGGTGGAGTCCACCGACCTCCCGGAAGGCGATCACGCGGCCGAGCTCTCTCCCCTGAATGCGCCGCGACGCCGGAGCGTCCTTGTCGAGCGCCAGATGCGTGCGCGCGCAGTTGTAGTAGCGGGCATACGCTGAAAGGATCCGAGAAGCCTGACGCTCGTTGAGAACAATCATGTGATCCAGGCACTCGCGACGGAGCGATCCGATGAAGCGCTCCGCATAGGGATTCTGCCAAGGTGAATGCGGAGCAATGGGGACCTCACGAAGGCCCAGTCCCGCGACGCGTCGCCGGAACTCCGCTCCATAGATCCTATCGCGATCGCGGATCAAGTACCGAGCGTTCGTCTCGTCGGGGAGCGCCTCAACCATTTGCTGCGCGGTCCACGCCGCTGTCGGATGGGCCGTGACATGGACGTGGAGCCTGCGCCGCTCCAGGCTCAGCACCACGAACACGTAGAGCAGCCGAAAGGTCGCGGTCGGCACTACCGCGAAGTCGACGGCAATGGCCTCCCGGAGATGATTCTGGACGAAAGTCCGCCAACTCTGCGAGGGAGGCTTGCGATGGCGGGGTAGGTACTTCGACACTGTCGACTGCGCGAGAGTGAAACCGAGCTTCAGCAGCTCGCCGTGGATCCGGGGGGCTCTCCAGGTGGGGTTTGCGCGATGCATTTCCAAGATCAGGTCACGAAGCTCGGCTTCGATCGTGGGCCGCCCCGGGCGTCGCGAGCGACTCTTCCACCGCCAGTACAGGCGAACCCGCGTCGGTGCCAACGGATCACGGTCTCTGGCCGGACGACGACGAGCGCTTGCCGCCATCCCGGCCAAATGCGCGATAGCCAAGACCAGAGCACCCGATCCGAGGCTCGCGGTCGCGGATCACGTAGCGAACGCCGGTCTCTTCGGGCAGCGCCTCGATCATCTGCTGCGCGGTCCACGCCGCCGTCGGATGGGAAGTCACGTGGACGTGGAGAAGCCGGCGTCGCTCGAGGCGCAGCACGACGAACACGTAGAGCAACCCGAAGCGGACCGTAGACACCACGGCGAAGTCGATGGCGATCGCTTCCCGAAGGTGGTTTCTCAGGAACGTCCGGATGAGATCACGAATCTCTGCTTCAATGGGCGGTCGTCCAGGCGACCGCGAGCGGCTTTTTTAGCGCCAGCAAAGGCGGAAACCTTGTCGGTGCCAGCGGACCACGGTCTCCGGGCGCACGAGGAGGAGTCCTTGACGCCATCCCGGCCAAAGGAGTGGCTTTGCTGTCGGGGCGGGTCGCCAGGTCAGCTCGGCACCGCAAGGTCAGCTAAGTCCGGTCGCGGGGGACAATGGACAACGGCTTGAGGGCGTTCGAAAGGACGTGTGTCATGATCTTGGGAATGTCGACATCGATCTTTACTCTCGTGCACGTCGTTTTGAGTCTGATCGGAATTCTCTCCGGGGCCATCGTCCTGTTCGGCATGTTCCGCTCGAAAAGATTCCACGGCTGGACTGCGCTCTTTCTCACTACCACGGTTTTGACAAGCGTGACCGGCTTCTTCTTTCCGCGCGATCACCTCTTGCCGTCCCATATAGTCGGTATCATTTCGCTTGTGGTATTGGCGGTCGCGATTCTTGCACTCTATGGCCGCCGCTTGGCTGGCTCCTGGCGCTGGATCTACGTGATAAGCGCCGTGGTGGCTCTCTATCTGAATGTCTTCGTCGGGGTCGTGCAGGCTTTCCAGAAGGTCTCGCTCCTCCAGCCGCTGGCACCGACGCAGTCCGAGCCGCCATTCCTTGCGACACAGCTTACCGTGATGGCGGGATTCCTTGTGCTTGGAACTGTGGGGGCAAAGAGGTTTCACCCCGAATCGAAAGTGTTGACCTAGAGCTGGGTTCAGATGATTGGGCCCGCAAGCAGGCGGGCAGCGATACAGGCACGATGGAGGAGGCCTATTGTCGTTGGCGCCGTTCACGAAGGCGCTCCCGCAACCACTCCCTCAGCAGCAGCCTTCGCTGGCGCAGGGCTCACGCGTCTCGCGGTACTCGAGACCCTTCGTCTCGCGCGGGCTGCGCGGTGTGGTGCGGCTGCAGTCGAAGCCTTTGCGCTCGTTCTCCGGGATCGGAACACGCGGCGGTACCGCGATCGTCTCGCTGGCGTAGGGAGCGGAGGTCAGGATTTGAAAGGTCTTAGCGCACACCGCCGTGCGCACGCCGCGCTCGAGCATGTGGCCGTCGTCGTCTTCGACCCGCCGCCAAGGGCCCGCATAAATCACTGCTTCGTTACCCTCGTAACACGGTCCCTGCTTGCCCTTGTGGGCGGTGACGGTGACCGAGCGGAACTCGATCCCTTGCACGACTGCGAAGGCTTCCGGCTCCCACTTGTCGACGGCGATGCCGTGGAAGCCGGCCGCCTCCAGCGCGCGCAACAGCTCGAGCTCGTGAAAGGCGCCCGAGATGCAGCCGCTCCAGAGCTCCGGGTCGTCCTTCAGGTGCTGCGGGACCGGCTCGTCGCTCACGATGTCGGAGATGGCGATGCGGCCGCCGATCTTGAGCACACGGAAGATCTCGCGGACGAGCTGCTGCTTGTCGCTCTCGCGCACGAGGTTCAGTACGCAGTTCGAGACGATGAGGTCGACGCTCTGATCGGCCACCAATGCTGCCTCGCGGCGAAGCCGCGCCTGCTCGCTCTCGAGGGCAGCGAGGTCCATCGAGTTCTTCACGGGATTGCGCTCGAGCCAGGCATCGAGGCGGTCGAAGTCGAGCGAGAGGTCCTGGATGCGCCCCCGCCGGAACTCCACGTTCGCGAAACCCAGCCGCTCGGCCACCACGGGAGCCGCGCGTCGGGCGAGGGCGAGCATCTCGTCGTTCACATCGATGCCGATCACGCGTCCCTTGGGCCCGGCGAGCTGGGAGGCAATGAAGCAGACCTTGCCGCCGCCCGAGCCGAGATCGAGAACCACGTCTCCCTCGCGCACATAGCGCGAGGGATCGCCGCAGCCGTAGTCGCGCTCGAGGACCTCCTCGGGAATCACCTGCAGGTACTGCGGGTCGTAGTCCACCGCGCAGCAGAGCGCGGCCTCGCGCGACTGCGCGGCGGCCGCGTAGCGTTCGCGCACGGCCATTTCCGGATCGCGGAGACGGACAGGTGTCTCCACGTCGAGCTCCCCTCCTCGTGTTCCAGGTGTCGACATTGCTTCCTACGATCGAGGTACGCTTTCCCCGTACCCGCCGGCGTGCCCTGGGCTTGCTTGCGGGTCGGCCGGATAGCCTATTCAAGCCGCATTTTGCGTCCAGGTAGGGGTGGTACGTCAAGTCCTCCGCGGTCAAGACTCCTCCCGACCCGGGAAGTCGGCAAGATTATCCTGACAGGCGCATCGGGGGCTCGGCTGTGCGGCGGCGCTCGTCACCCTGGCGACCCTGACTCGGCCCCGACTTCCGCTTTGCCCTTCGGGCCGAGGAAAGTCGCTCGAAAGGCCCCCATGAATCCCGTCCGCTTCGACGACCTTGTCGCCTGTCACGGCGCCTCGCGCTTGCGACCGTCGTAGGCCTTCAGGAACACATCAAGATCAAGGGGACCGCCAGGGCGTGCGACTCGGTGGTAGCGGAAGGGGTGTTTTTGCCGAAGCGAACAACCCCATTCCACGTAGTTCGCTCGCGGATGGCACTGGCGGCGTAGGTGGGCGAAAGACGGGGCTTCGGGAAGGAGCCCAGTTCGTCGCCACTGCAGACCGGAGGGCTGGAAGGAGCGCTCAGGCGGCTGGACGCACTTCCTGCCAAGACTAAGTTGCGCTTCGAAATCATCAATGTTTACAAGGCCCCTCGAGTTCTTCGGAGGGACAGGTCGAGGTGCTCGGACGCCTCGTCGTGCTCACCCACTCGCTGGACGACGCCGAGGCCGCTACGAGGCCGCGCCGAGCGCCCGATCGAAGTGGTGGCGGATTGCTAAGAATCAGGAAGCGGGAGGCGGCACTATGCCACCGGTCGTCGCCTGCAGTTCCTCGTAGCGTTTGATCGCCGCACGCGCGTTGAACAGCATGCGTTCGCGGCCGAGGCGCTCGTAGAGGCCCGCCTTCCGCACCGTCTCGAGCACCCCAGGATTCAGCCCCACGAGCCACACGGTGACGCCGCGATCCGACACGCGCTTCTCGCCCTCCACGAGCATCTGCAGCGCCGAATACTCGAGGTCTGGAACGCGGCTCAGGTCCAGCGCGATGACCCGCGGTTTGTGCTGCGCAATCAGCGCATTGATCTGCCCGGCCACATCCTGCGCGTTGACGAAAAAGAGGCGCCCCTCCGGACGCAAGATCAGGAGGCCGTCGAAGCTCTCGTCGTCAGGGTGTTCGGGCGACAGGGGTCGCAGCACGTCGGCACCGCGCTTGCGGCCAATCACATACACGCGCGGGTGGGCGGTCTGGCTGGCGAGTCCGATCATCGACACGATGATCGCCACCACGATCCCCTTAAGCGTCCCGAAGACCAACACGCCGAAACATGCAATCAGCGCCCAGCGGAACTCCATTCTGCGCACCTGGCGGATGGCGGAGAACTCCGCCGGCTGGATCAGTCCGACCGAGTAGACGATGACCACTGCCGCGAGCGTGGCGTGCGGCAGGAGGCTTAGGAGCGGTGCGAGCAGGAGCATCGTCGCGGCGGCCACGCTCGCCGTGACCAGCGATGCCTTCTGCGACCGACCTCCGGCCGACCGAACGACAGCGGTCTGTGAAGTGCCTCCTCCGGCCGGCATTGCGCCGAACAGCGCGCCGGCGAGATTGGCCGCTCCCGTGGCGAGAAGCTCGCGGTTCGCCTGGATCGGAGGCTCGGAAGGGCGGGCGAAGGCGCGCCCCGCCGCGATCGACTCGGTGAAGCTCATGAGCGCGATGCCGAGCGCGCCGGGCACCATCGCTTCAATCTGCGCGAGGTCCGGCATCGTGAGCGACGGGAGCCCCTGCGGAATCAGGCCGACCGTCGAGACACCCTCGGCATGCAGGCCGAAGAGCCACGACGCGGCGATGCCGCCCCCCACGGCGATCAGGGGCGCGGGAGCATGCGGCCAGAGCCGCTCCATACCAATCAGCACGCCGAGCGTCGCAGCGGCCACCGCCAGCGTGATCAGGGACGTCTCGGGCATGTGATGCGCGACGCTGAACAGGTCGCGGAAGAATCCTTGCTTTGCGATGTGGACTCCTAGGAGCTTCGGCACCTGGTCCAGCACGATCACGAGGCCGATGCCCGCCTTGAAACCTGTCAGCACGGGTGTGGAGATGAAGTTGGCGACGAACCCGAGGCGCAGCAGGGACGCCAGGATCAGCATGACGCCCACCAGCGCGGTCAGTGTGGCGGTGGCGGTGACGAACTTCGCCGGGTCACCATCCGGCACCGCGAGGCCAAGCTGCGTACCGGCCAGGATCGACAGGGTGGTGGTGGAGCTGACGCTGAGCACCCGCGACGAGCCGACGAGCGCGTACACGGCCATCGGGATGAAAGCGGTGTAGAGTCCCACTGCGACAGGCAGCCCAGCGACGGTCGCGTACGCCATTGCCTTGGGCAGCACCACCGCCGCGGCAGTGAGACCGGCGACGATGTCAAAGCGCAGCGGGGCGATACTGGGCTGGAGCGCCTCCGCGGCTGCCGGATGCTGGGTCATGCTGCTTGTCCCTCGGTGGGTCGGGATCGGTTGCAAACTACGCCGTTGCGTACGCCGATCAGGTGGAGCGTGACCATGCGAGCTTCGTCACGGCGGTCCGGAATGGGGGACGGACGAGCGACATCAGCGCGAGTCGTCCGGAAACGTTCGTGAGATGAGATCAGAGCGGGTATTCGAGGCTACTCATCAGCGTCGTCCTCGTTGACTTTTTTGGCGTGGCGCGCCGGATGCCCGTGGCCCCGGAGAATGACCCCCGCCCGCGCGGGCAGATAGAAAACTCAAGCGAGGGATCGTGTCAAACTAGGTTGACCCAGCCGGCGAGAAACATCAATCATCACGAGCCGATCGCGTTTTCGGAAGGCACAGGCGTGTGGAAGACCTGTGCGAGTGGGTGCTTTGCATCGCGAAGGGCCTTTCCCAGCGCATCGCCTCCGGTCGCTACGACGCGTGGGAGCGCGCCCTGGCCGAGGCCCTCGTGCAGGAGATCACGCGCACCCGGGAGCTTGTCCTTCGTGTGGTGGACCAAGCGCGGCGCCGTGTCTTGCAAGGAGAGTCCGTCCCCAATCACAAGAAGCTCTTCAGTCTCTTCGAGCCGCACACGGAGCTGCTCAAACGCGGCAACGCCGGCAAGGAGATCGAGTTCGGCCACATGATCCAGATCCAACAGGTCCCCGGGAAGTTCATCACGGACTATGAGGCCTTTGCCCACAAGCCCACAGAGCACGCGCTCCTCTCGCCTGCCCTCGCCAGTCACCACGCTCTGTTCGGGAGCCTTCCCGCGCAGCTCACTGCGGACAAGGCTACTACGAGAGCATGGAGAGGATTCAAGAGCTCGAGCAGAGTATTCCCGTCGTCTCGATCGCAAAGAAGGGAATGCGCACATCGCAGGAAACCGCACGAGAGAGCGATCCTCTTTTCCGCCATGCCCAAGCCTTTCGCGCGGGCGTGGAAGGGACGATCTCGTTTCTTAAGCGCATCTTGCGCCTGGGCCGCTGCTTCAACAAAGGCTGGGAGCACTTCGTAGCCACGGTGGGCATGACCATCTTCGCCCACAACTTGCTCATGCTCGCTCGCCACTGACGTCGAGCGACCGTCCGCCAAACCTTGCCTGCCCTGTCCCTCCGCAGTAGGAGATCCACGCGCCGAAATCGCCTGCGCTGCGAGCCAGCTCGCAAAACCCGGCCGATCTTAGCCTCGCCGAGCCTCCTTCCCGCTCGCCTGCCTGCGGTTCGTCGCCTTCGGCTATGCCGAACTTCGGCGGGAAGTGCCCCAATCAACAGGAACTAGCCTAGTACGCTGCGGGTGATTCTTGGGGAACAATGATGCCTATGAAGGAGAACCCAAGGGAAAGAGAGCAGCGGACAAAGAAGGACAAGAGAAGGCACGAGGTATTGGCAATAGTTTCAGGTCCGCATGACGCCGAGACCCCCAGCAAGGACGCAAACTTGCAGGAGAAGCATGGTAAGGAGCGGTAACGGGCTGCATCGGCGACGGGCGGACGGCCCCAGACGGCCCCTACTTTTCACCCAGCCGTGGGCGTCGCAGCCTGTGCCCCGGGCTGCATCTCATGGGTCGGACGTTTGCCACCGAGCTGCTCGGTAGGGGTGTGGACGTAAAGACCGGTGCTTCACGAGCCCTTTGTGGCCTCTTGAGTTCTGGGGGATCTACGCTCGCGAATGGTATAGTCGCGCCTTCATTCGCGGGAGAAGGTGGGGGCGTTTTGACGAGGAACTTCGCGAACACCGGGTTCCTCCTTGTAGCGCTCAGCCTTCTCTCCGCGTGCAAGAGCGAGCCCCAGCGCCAAGCTGGGCCTATCGACGTCGTGGTGACCGAGGTTCTCCAGAGGGACGTGCCGATTACCGGAGAGTGGGTCGGAACGCTCGAGGGGCAGATCACCGCCCAGATCCGCGCCCGGGTCACCGGATACCTGCAGGCGCGACGCTATAACGAGGGCAGTTACGTCCGGCAGGGCGACCTTCTCTTCCTGATCGATCCTCGTCCCTATCTGGCCGCGCTTGAGCAAGCCAAGGGCCAGCTCGAGCGCCAGCAGGCGCTTTTGAAAATGTCCGAAATCAATGTCGCCCGCTACACGCCCCTCGCTAGGGAAGGGGCGGTCAGTCAGCGCGAGCTCGACAACGCAACACAGCTTCGCGACGCAAACGCGGCCGCGGTGCTCTCGGCCAAGGCGAACCTGGACCAGGCGATCTTGAACCTGCAGTGGACCAAGGTTGAGTCGCCGATCGACGGGATCGCGGGGGCAGCCCAAGGCCAGGTGGGCGACCTGATCAGTGAGAGCACCATCCTCACCAGCGTGTCTCAGGTGGACCCCATCCGCGTCGCCTTCCCCGTGAGCGAGCGCGAATACCTCGCGCTGGCGGACCGCCTGCCCGAAACGAGCACCGCGTCCGCGCCGGGCGGAGGTGAGGAAAAGGGCCAGGGAGCGTCACCGGACACCCGCGGCAAGCCCGGAGGCCTCGAGCTCATTCTCACCAATGGTGCCTCCTACCCCCAACGCGGCACCTTCATCTTCGTGAACCGGCAGGTGGATGAGAGAACCGGAACGCTGCTCGTCAAGGGAGAGTTTCCGAACCCAGGGAATCTTCTGCGACCTGGTGGATACGCAAAGGTCCGCGCCGTCACGTCCCTCAAGAAAGGAGCGCTGCTCGTGCCTCAGCGCGCAGTCTCTGAGCTCCAGGGCACCTATCACGTCGCGGTGGTGGACAAGGACAACAAGGTCTCGATTCGCAACGTGGAGCCGGGCAGTCGCTTCGAAAACCTCTGGATCATCGAGAAGGGCCTCGAGCCCCACGAACGCGTGATCATCGAGGGGCTGCAGAAGGTGCGGGACGGCGTGCAAGTGAATGTCGAGACCGCTGCGCCGGGAGGCGCTGGCGCGAGCCCCCCCTCGGCGGCTACCACCTCCTCAGCGTCCGCCAGAGCCACCGGCTAGGACATGCGTCGCAGGATCGCCTGGGCCGGTTCACCGGCCGCGCTGGCCGCCGCGCTCGCCCTCTCGGGTTGCGCCGTGGGTCCCAACTATGAGCGTCCCCCCCTTGCCTCCCCCGAGAGCTTTCGGGGTGAGGCGGCGCCGCCCTCTGCGTCGTCCCTCGCCGATCTTCCGTGGTGGGAGGTGTTCAATGACCCGACGCTCGTGGCCCTGATCCAGGAATCCCTGCAGAACAACTACGACCTCCGTGTCGCGGTGGCGCGCGTCGAGGAATCGTACGCAGGCGTGGGGGTCGCGCGTTCCGAGCTTTTCCCGCAGTTCGGCTACGACTTCATCGCCTCGCGAGGAAGAGGGACGAGTTTCGGCGGGCAGCCGACGGGCGCCGTGACGGGCATTGGGAGTACGTCAAACCTTTTTGTTGCGGCGCTCAACGTCTCATGGGAGATCGACATTTGGGGACGCATCCGCCGGGCCACGCAGGCGGCGCAGGGGCAGTTCTTGGCGACCGACGCCGCGCGACGAGGCGTCATCCTCTCGCTCGTCGCGGGGGTCGCGCAGGCCTACTTCGAGCTGCGGGAGCTCGACGCGGAGCTTGAGATCACCCGCAACTCGGTGGATACCTTCCAAAAGACGCTCGCGCTCTTCACGCGGCAGTTCCAAGGCGGCGTCGCCTCGAAGCTCGAGGTCGAGCGCACCCGGGCTGCCCTCGCCCAGGCTGCTGCGACAGTTCCGAGACTGGAGGCGCAGATCGTCGCTCAGGAGGATCAGCTCTGCGTGCTGCTCGGCCGACCCCCGGGTCCGATCCCGCGCGGCACGTCGTTGATCGATCAGAAGGTGCCGTCCCCCGAGGTGCCCGCAGGCTTGCCGTCGGCCCTGCTCGAAAGACGGCCCGATCTCGTCCAAGCCGAGGAGATCGCCTATTCCGCGAACGCGAACGTGGGGGTCTCGATCGCAAACTTCCTGCCCACGATCGGCCTCACCAGTCTCTACGGCAGCCAGAGCACCCAGCTCTCGAATCTCTTGACGAAGGGGACGGGGATCTGGGGCATCGCCGGCCAAGCGGCAGGGCCCCTCTTTCGGGGTGGACAGCTTTACTACACCTACAAGGGCGCGCGGGCGACGCTCGAGGAAACCCAGGCTCTTTATCAGGGAACGGTGCTCACCGCCCTGCAAGAAGTGTCCGACGCACTGGCGGCACGGCAGAAGCTGGTCGAGTCGCGCGAGCAGCAGATTGTGGCGGTGACCGCACTGGAGGAGTCGGTGCGCCTTTCCCTGCTCCGCTACACCGATGGGCTCGCCAACTACATCGAGGTGCTGGACGCCCAGCAGCAGCTCTTCCCGGCGGAGACCACCCTGGCGCAAGTTGAGCGCGACCAGCTCCTCGCGGTAGTGCTGCTCTACAAGGCGCTCGGCGGCGGCTGGTCGCTCGACGCGATGCCTGGAACCCCGACGACTCCAACCCCCGCACCCGCGCCGAGCCCGTAGGCGGTCTTCAGGGCTCCGAGGGCGCGGGGGCGACCGCCGGGCTCTCCACCGGGCCCTTCTCCTCGCTGCGTTTCGAGAGCCGTTCCACCACGACGAACGAGACCGGGACCAGGAAGATCGCGAGCACGCTGGCCGCCAGCATGCCGCCGAGGACCGTCGTCCCGAGCGTCTGCCGAGAGATCGCTCCTGCGCCCGTCGCCACCACGAGGGGCACCACGCCGAGAATGAACGCGAAGGCCGTCATGAGGATGGGCCGCAGCCGCAGCTTCGCTCCGGCCAGCGCCGCCTCGATCAGAGGCGTCCCTTTCTCGTACTCGAGCTTGCAGAACTCCACAATCAAGATGGCGTTTTTCGCCGAGAGCCCGATCAACATCACGAGACCGACCTGCGCGAAGACGTTGTTCTCGAACGCCCGCAGCCAAAGCAGCAGGAAGGCGCCGAAAACCCCAATCGGCGTCACGAGCAACACGCTAAAGGGAAGCGACCAGCTCTCATACTGCGCCGCCAGGATGAGAAAGACCATGAGGAGCGAGAAAGCGAAGATCACGCTCGCGGGGACTCCCTGCGAGGCGACCTTCTCCTGAAACGACATCCCCATGTAGTCGTAGCCCATGGCGGGCGGCATGGTCTCTGCGAAGACCTCCTCCAGCGCGCGCATACCTTGGTTCGTGCTGTAACCGGGTGCCAAGATTCCGTTGATTTGTGCGGCTTGGTGTTCGTTGAAGCGCACCGTGAACTCCGGCCCATTCGTCGTGCGCGGGCTCACGAGCGTAGAGAGCGGAACCGCATCCCCGTCCCGATTGCGCACATAGAACTGGCCCACGTTCTGGGCCTCCGTGCGGTAGTCGCCCTCCGCCTGCACGTAGACCTGCCAGACGCGCCCGAACTGGTTGAAGTAGTTGACGAAGTACCCACCCATGAAGGTCTGCAGGGTTTGGTAGACCGTGGAGAGATCGATGCCCTGCTTCAGCACCTTCTCACGGTCTACATCGGCAAAGACCTGGGGAACGCTTGGCAAAAGCGTCGTGAACAGGCCCGTGAACTCCGGGCGTTTGCGTGCGGCCTCGAGGAGCTTCGCGGTGTTCTCCGCCAGAAAGCCGATGCCCGCTCCCGAGCGGTCCTCGAGCATGAAGGAGACCCCGCCTGAGGTACCGACCCCCGGGATGGCGGGCGGGGAGAAGACGACCGCCTGGGCATCCGGGAGGGTGGCCAGCTTCGCGTTCAGCTGTCGCATGATCACGGCCGCTGTGAGGCCCTTGGCGTCGCGCTCGTGCCAAGGCTCAAGCGTAAGGAAATAAAAAGCGTTGTAGGTGGTGGTCACCGTGCTGAGAAGGCTTAAGCCGGCAATCGTTGTGAAATGCTCGATGCCGGGCGTCTCCTTCAAGATCGCCTCGATCTTCGTGCACACATCGGCGGTACGCTGGAGAGAGGAAGCGGGCGGAAGCTGCACGTTGGCGTACAGGTAGCCCTGATCCTCTTCAGGAATGAAACTCGACGGGAGCCGCGCGCCGAAGACCCCGGCAAACGCCGTAAACAGACCGAGCAGCGCGAATGCAAAAAGCGTTTTATGGATGAGCAGGCGGCAGCCGCTGACGTAACCATCAGTCGCCCGCCCGAACCAGTGATTGAACCAGCGGAAGAAGGCGCCGAGCGGGCCGCGCGCCTCCTTTCGCGGCCTGAGCAGGAGTGCGGAGAGCGCAGGCGAGAGCGTGAGCGCGTTGAAAGCCGAAATCATGACGGAGAGCGCGATGGTGACCGCGAATTGCTGGTAGAGGCGACCGGTAATCCCCGGGATGAACGCCGTCGGGACGAAGACCGCGGAGAGGATGAGGGCAATCGCGATGACCGGGCCCGACACCTCCGACATCGCCTTTAACGTCGCGTCCCGAGGCGAGAGGCCGTGTTCGATGTGGTGCTCGACGGCCTCCACGACCACGATGGCATCGTCGACCACGAGGCCGATCGCGAGGACCAGCCCGAAGAGCGAGAGCGTGTTGATTGAGAAGCCGAGCAATGGAAAGAGTGCGAAGGTACCCACCAACGAGACGGGTACGGCGAGGAGAGGAATCAGGGTTGCGCGCCAGCCTTGGAGGAAAATGAAGACGACAAGGATGACGAGGACGAGCGCTTCCCAGAGCGTTTTTACGATCTCCTGGATTCCCTCGGTGACGGCGAGTGTCGTGTTGAGGGAGACCGTGTAGTCCACGTCCGCTGGGAAGCGTGTCTTCGCCTCGTCCATCAGCTGCTTGGCGGCGCGGAAGGTATCGATCGCGTTCGAGCCGGGACTCTGATAGATCGCTACGACGGCTGCGGGACTCCCGTCAAGACGCCCCTGCATACTGTAGGTCTGCGCGCCGAGCTCGATTCGCGCCACGTCGGTTACACGGACGAGCGAGCCATCGGGGTTCGCACGAACGATAATCTGTCCGAACTGTTCCGGGTTCAGCAGCCGGCCCTGCGCTCGTACCGTATACGTGAACTCCTGCCCCGCTGGCACCGGCTCTCCGCCCACCTGTCCTGCAGGATTCACCGTGTTCTGACTCTTGATCGCCTGGATGATCTCGCTCACCGTGATATTGAGCTTGGCCAGTGTGTCGGGCCGTACCCACATTCGCATGGCGTACTGCCCCGCACCGAAGATCGTCACCTGGCCCACGCCCGGGACGCGCGTCATCGCGTCGTTGAGGTTGATGTAGGCGTAGTTTGCGAGGAAGAGCGCATCGCGGCTCCCCTTCGGCGAATAGATCGAAAAGAGTGCCATGGGGCTCGTCGTGGAAGTCTTGATCGTGACGCCCTGGTTCGCGACCTCGGGGGGAAGCTGCGACTGGGCCTGGGAGAAGCGCATCTGGGTCAGCACCTGGTCCATGTTCGGGTTGGAGGTGAGATCGAAGTCCACCCGAAGGTTCATCTGACCGCCGGTGCTGGCGTTCGTCGAGTACATGTAAATCATCTTGTCGACGCCGCTCATCTGCTGCTCGATGGGCGTCGCGACAGATTGCTCGAGGGTGAGCGCGTCGGCACCGACGTAGGTGGCGGTCAGCAGGATTTCGGGTGGAGCAATGTTCGGGTAGAGCGCCACCGGGAGCTGCACCATGGCGACGACGCCCAGAATCACCATGACGATCGAGATGACCATGGCCACGATGGGCCGGTTCACAAAGAAACTTGCCACGGATTACTCCTCTAACCGCTAGGTTCCAGGCCCGCGTCACTCACCCGCTCGGCCATTCTACCCTTGCAGGCTTCACAGATCTCGCCGCTTGAGGCGCAGGTCGTACGGTAGCCGGATCGCCGGGTCGGGACCGGAGAGCGGTGGAACCGCTTCTAGCGGGTTTTGCCCCTCCCCCTGACATCGCGAGCGACCGTGGACACAGGAAGGCTGCGAACCACGGTGGACATCGACGTTGCAGAAAGGTGGAGGCATCCCAGCGCGCAAAACAACCGCCGAGAACGGGCGGAGAGCGAAGACGCACTGCCGTCTTCTCGCGCCCTCGGGACCGGTCGGTCTTCTCCCCATCCGCGGGTGGTCCATGCGCGGTCCCTGCCAGAGGACCTTCCGCGGACGCAAGCGAGGGGCTTGCGCCTTTCCTTCGGCAGCACAGGTTCGTATTCGATCGCAAACCTTGTCAGCGTCGCCGCGGCCGAGACTCAACGGCGCCGGCTCAGCGCCGGAGGGAGATCGACCTCCGCAACACGCCGGGCCAGCGTATAGATCCGCCGCATCTGGTCCACGAAGGACACCCGAAGGCGCACCCGCAGGAGGTCATCGGGAGCCTCATCCTCGAGCTGTTGTGCCTGCCGTGCCAGGAGATGTTCAGCCTCCTCGCGGATGGTCTCCCGCATCCTCACGACCTCCGCAGCGGCGGTGGCATCCCGATTGCGCACTGCCTCGACTGCGAGACGGACAGCCCGCGAGACCGCTTCGTAGAGCCCCTCGAGCAATCCGCGGAGCTCGCCCGCGGGCTCCCCGCGCTGATCTCCCGCGCTTCGGGCAAGCTCCACGAGATCGCTCGCAACCACATCGGCGAGCCCCTCGAGGTGGAGAGTCGCAGCCACGAGCCTCTGCTGCTCCCGGCTGTCTTCCTCCGTAAGGCTTCGCTGGCGGATTTTGCCCAGGTACTCGAGGAGGGCCGCCTCGAGGACATCCACGTCGTCGTCGCGCAGGGCGATGGCGTCCAGAGACGAGAGCGACCGGTCGCGTAGCGCGGGCCCGATGGCCTCCAGCATCTCTGCGGCAATCTCACCCATCTCTCCGATCTCGAGGCGGACGCCCTCGAGTGCGAGGGATGGCGCGGCGAGCGCCGCCTCATCGAGATACTGCGGCTGCACGAGGACCCGCGAAGGCTTCGATCGCGCGGCCACCAGCCACTCGGCGAGGCGCGCGAACCAGCCCGTGAATGGGATGAAGAGAAGGGTGTTCGCCACATTGAAGAGCGTGTTGGCGTTGGCGATCTGACGCGGAACCTCCGCGGCGGCGCGAGCCGCGCCCTCGAGCTCGGAAGACTCGGGCGAGATCGAGACCGCGAGGCTCGCGAGGAGCGGAATGAAGCCGATCCACACCAGAACGCCGACCACATTGAACAGCAGATGGACCACGGCCGCGCGGATGGCTTCGGTGGGCTTACCGATCGCTGCCAGGAGAGCGGTGACGCAGGTGCCGATGTTCGAGCCAAGGGCGAGCGCGATGCCGGCCGGGAGGCTCAGCAGTCCCTCGGTGGCCATGGCGATTGCGATTCCGACGGTCGCTGCGGAAGACTGCACGAGCGCCGTGAACAGGGCGCCTGCAAAGATGCCAAAGACGGGCCGCTCCATCTTTTGCAGGATCTCGATAAACGGCGGGTGGGTCCGGAGCGGCTTCATGCCGTCGCTCATCACCCCCATTCCGTAGAAAACGAGACCTAGACCCATGATCATCGTTCCCATTTCGCGAGTCCGGTCGGCTCTTCCGGCGAAGAGCAGAAAGAAGCCCACCGCAACGGGGACCAGCGCCCAGGCCGAGAGATTGAACGCGAGAAGTTGCGCCGTCGCAGTGCTGCCGATATTCGCTCCCATGATGACGCCGACGGACTGGGCGAGAGTCATGACACCCGCTGTCACGAAGCCGACGACGAGCACCGTCGTCACGGACGATGAGTTGAGTACCGCGGTGACAAATGCGCCCGTCAGGGCCCCTGCGAATCGGTTCTTCGTGAGTCGTCCGAGCGCTGTGCGGAGAGTTTGGCCCGCCGCTTTCTTGAGCCCCTCCGACAGCATGTCGAGCCCGAAGAGGAAGAGGGCGAGCCCGCCAAAAAGAGCCATCAGGAGTCGCGACCAGTCGAGGGACGCGACCCCTGCTTCGGCGCCGAGTGCGGGCCGTGCCGTCAGCAAGAGCAATAGGCCCATCCCGAGGGCTGAGATGGGGAAGCGGCTGTCGCTTCTGTAGCGGCGCACGATCTGAGCGAGAACGGGATCGTGCGGCATGGCGGTAGGCTCCTTGGGTTCGCGCCTCCCTGTCTCGGTGACGGGTTCCTGGAGGCCGAACGGCGAGGCTACCAGGGCTACGCGTAGTTCGTCTCCTGAACGGGCGGGAGACCTCGTCTCGTGGGTGGAGGACGCGTTGATACGAGATCGCTGCACGGAAGGTGACGCAGGGCCTCATCCGCGTCTTATTGACTCGGTCGGGTCCGCCCTTCAACATCCAAACGCCCCGCGAGGATTTGACCAGCCGCTTTCTCTACGAGGTGCCGCGACCTCGGAGTGTGCGTGCGCTTTCGCGCGGGCCGGGCGCCGGAAGAAGCTGAGGCGCCGATTCGGAACTGGGCAACACAACAGGAAAGGGAGCGTGTATGCCTGCCGGCAAGAGGGAGAAGACGGAAAAGGGTGCGCCCTCCAATGAAAAGATGAAGGGGAAGGCCTATGAAGAGCAACTTGCCAAGTTGCATGTGGAGTTGGTCAAGCTGCAAGAGTGGGTAAGACGCGAGGGGGCCAAGGTCTGCCTCGTCTTCGAGGGACGCGACGGCGCTGGGAAAGGCGGGGTCATTAAGGCCATCACCGAGCGGGTGAGCCCTCGGGTTTTCCGGGTCGTCGCATTGCCGAGTCCGACGGAGCGTGAGAAAACGCAAATGTACCTCCAGCGGTACATGCCGCATTTTCCCGCGGCCGGAGAGGTCGTGATCTTCGATCGGAGCTGGTACAACCGGGCGGGCGTCGAACGCGTGATGGGCTTCTGCAGCGAGGAAGGCGTCGCGCGCTTCCTTCAGCTCGCACCCATTTTCGAAAGGCTGATGATCGATTCGGGAATCATCCTTCTCAAGTACTGGCTCGAGGTCAGCCCGGACGAGCAGACTCGTCGGCTCGAGGCCCGCATCCACGATGGTCGCAAGATCTGGAAGCTCTCGCCGATGGATCTTGAGTCCTACCGCCGCTGGTACGACTACTCGCGGGCGCGGAATGAAATGTTCGCCGCGACGGATGTGTCCTGGTCGCCCTGGTGGGTTACCCGATCCGACGACAAGAAGCGCGCTCGGCTGAACATCATTTCTCACTTCCTCAGCCAAGTTCCCTACAAAGAGGTACGAAGGGAAAAAGTGAAATTGCCCAAGAGGCAGAAAGCGCACGGTTACAAGGAGCCCAACTATCCCTTTAAGTTCGTCCCGGAGGGATACTGATCGGTCGAGATTCGATCCCGAGTCCGTCGATAGGTCGCTTCTCTAGCGGCCGTGGCATCGGTCACTGGGGGCGCCCTGGCCTATGAGGGTAAGGGGTACAGTTCAAAGGTCGACGACCGCTCGACCACGGCGGCGGGCGCGAGCCGTATCGATGCCGCTGGTGGTTGAGCGCGATTCTCAGTCTCCAGGGCCCCTCGTTCCGCTCCGCTGACTGCGCCTCCATCATCCCTACGTCTGGCGAGAAACTAGAGGCGCAAGGATTTCAAATTTGCTAGGTGGGTGGGAGCCAATCTGATAGGGCGAGGGATAATCGGGCAAAACCCT
>DATGZK010000005.1:0-48815 GCA_035489755.1 Myxococcota bacterium | reverse complement strand
GACCTTTCGATCGGGCGCACCTTTTCCACAGGAACTGAAGCTTTCGTCGCAGAAGCCGTCAGCGCCGACGGAAGGCAAGCGGTGCTGAAGATCGCGATCCCCGGGCTCGATCCTGCGGCCCGGGAGCTACACACACTGCTTGCTGCGAACGGACGCGGCTATGTCCAGGTTCTGCGGCACGATGCGACACGAAGCGTCATGCTTCTCGAACGGCTTGGCCCTCAGCTTCACCAGCTCGGCCTGCCGCTCGTCGCGCAAATCGAGATCATTTGCGCCACGCTTCAGGACGCATGGATGCAGCCCCCCAAAGGGTTGCAGCTTGTGTCGGGCGCGGAGAAGGCCAGCAATTTGGCCGCCTTTATCGAAATGGCGTGGCCAGAACTAGGAAAGCCCTGTTCGGAGCGCGCCATCGACAAGGCGCTCTCTTTCGCGGACCTCCGGCGGCAGGCCTTCGATCCCCGAAACGCCGTACTGGCGCATGGCGATGCTCATGCCTGGAACACGCTGCTGGTGCCCGACGGTGGTCCGCGGCGTTTCAAATTCGTGGACCCTGACGGCTCTTCATCGAACGCGCGTACGACCTTGGCATCTCGATGCGCGAATGGGGGTCCGAGTTCCTCGCCGGCGATCCGCTGGAACTGGGGCGTCAGCGCTGTCACCAGCTAGCCCGGCTGACCGGTGTGGAACCGGAACCGATCTGGCAATGGGGTTTCATCGAGCGCATATCGAACGGGCTGCTTCTCAAACAGAAGGGTCTGGACAAGTTGGCCTGCGAGTCTCTGACGGTGGCGGATGCTTGGGCCCTAGGCGATCTGTTGTGAACGCGAGGGTGTGGCATGTGCCCCGCGAGGGATCCACAGGCCCCGCCAATCCGGGAGCGAGCCGGGAACGGTCTGGGCAAAGCGGATCGATGTCGTGGTGGAGCGGACGCCACCTGAGGTCGACGGACCGACGAACGCGCCATGAAATGGGAGGGGCGTCGTCCAGCGCGCGTTCGGCCCATGCCGATCACCACTGGCGGCCATCAGCTACAGGGTCTCTTTAGGCCGCGCCCTGAAGCGCGCGCGTGGTAACCCCACGCGGCGTGAGAACACCAAGCACTGCAGCGACGAGGAACAACGCGGCAACGTCGCCGGGCAGGTGACCGTGTTCCGCGGGATCGACAATGGCCTGCACAGCCATGATTCCGCCATGGACCACGCTCGACCACACGGCGAACCAGATGAGGCTGAGGTGGGCCTCGGGCTGGCGCGAGGCCCAGAGCAGAAACACCCCAAGCGTCGCGTAGATGCCCACGATCATCTGCTCGTACTCGTGCTGAGGGGGTTGCCAGGCCCAGCCGGACGGCCACACCACCATCAGCGGATAGACGAGTAGAAACGCGACACCGAACGCCACCAGCGCAACCCGAAGCAGGCGACTCCGGTCCATGCTTGGCACCTCCTGTCATTTTCCGTTGGCGCGGCCCGACGGATGGACACTCAGCTACGGCCGCCCGTGTACCCCCGAGTGTCGACCGATGGACGTCACCGTGTCAAGCACGCGAACCGCGTGCGGAGTTCTCCCTGGGCGAGCCCGGCGGCGCTGGCTAGGCTCGCCCTCCCAGCGAGGCGCCTCGCGCATGGTGGTGCGTCGGACGGCGAGTCCCACGATCGAAACGACAACGCCCCGACAGAAGGCGAGCATGCCGATGCGGCGGCTACACCCGTAATGCCCGCCTGCGCCGTGTCGCCGCGAGGCCGACTAGGCCGGTCGCGAGTAGCAGCGCGGCGGAGGGCTCAGGGGTGCTCGCGATCGGTAGCGCGTTGCCTGCCAGGTCGATCAGCGTGATGTCGCCGAGCGACTGGCGGGAGGAGTCGAGGAGTCTCGCACCGGTGATAGCGAAGGGGTCCAAGAACGCGGCGTCTGCGCTGCCGAATCCAAAAGTACCGGCGGACGTCGCCAGCGATCCTTCCACGAGAACATGATTCGAGCCGGGCAACAGAGACAAACGCACTGTGGTTGCGCCCGGACCGAAAAGCTGTCCGGCTTGGGAGTCCAGATTCTCTGCGTTGAACAGCGACAGGTCGGACATGACATGGGCCTGCGCAGCGCCGGAGCTGACGAGCGTGCCGCTGAGTGCGTAGCTCATCGACAGGTACACGGGGGTAAGAAAGGGGTTGTTGACGAAGTAAGCATCGCGGAACACGGCATTAGAGTCCGCGATGTCGCCGCCCACGGCGACGCTGGTCGTGGCGGTGCTGCGCGAGCCGAGCGTCCCGAGCTCAGTAGCGCCATATGCGGCGCCGGTCGTGAGATTGGCAGTGCCGGTTATCGACTGCGAAAATCCTCCAGGGCTCGTCTGGTTGAAGCTCGCGGCCGCCGTAGCGTCCAGACTGAGGGAAAAACACGGATAGACGCCGCCGACGCAAGGGCTGGGGGGCAGATCGACTGCCGCAGCGGCGCCGGCGGCGAACAGCAGGGTGGCTGCAAGGGGGCACAGGGCGCGCGTCGAAGCCAACGTCATCATGGCGAATCCTCTTCGGCGGTGAGCTACGGCGACGCTTCCCCCCGCCGGTGAGCGGGCCGTGGTCGAGGCGTCGCGAGACCCTCCTTCCCCTCAGACCCGTTCTTCTCCCCTTTCCCCCCAACGTCTAGGTGGCACGCCGAGGCGGAAAGTGTCAGAGGAATCTCTTGGAAGTGTCGCTTAGGGCACGCCTAGGGTGACCATTCGCTCAATCACTGCCAGAAAACGAGTAACCTCGGAGCCGCCGAAGGGCGCGTAGTGAGAGGCCCGGTGTGCCCGCGCTGGCGAGCGTGGCGGTAGGGTGCGTGGCTGGGAACGCGCGTTATCCCGGCGAGACACCTCGCGCATGGCGGCGTCGGAGGGCGAGACCTGCGATGTCCTGCGCTCCGCGTTTGCTGGAGCGCAGTTCCCCGGGTCCTAGTTGACTCATCTGAACCTCAGAATCCGTCGCACTTTGCGGTCGACGATCACGTCGCGAAGCCATTGAGAACGTGGAATGCTTGGATTGCGCGCGCTCTCTAAGTGCATCATTCCGCATCTCTGCGGGGCCTCACGAATGGCCGCTAAGCTGCGCTGCGCTTGATGCTGCCACCACAGTCAGTGTCCGCCAAGGCCTTTCGCGCGGCTGAAGCCCGCCGCCCGCGGCTTCACTGGCTTGTTGGGCAGCGTTCCGGGTCAGGCACGCCGCAGGATTCGCGGAACCCACCGGGGAACGAGTCTGCAGTACTCCTCGTAGCTGGCCCCGAAGCGCTTGCGAAGCTCGGGCTCCTCGACGTAGCGAACCGCTGCATGGGCTCCGATGGTGACGGTTGCCGCGTACAGCAGGACACCGAGGCTTGAGAGGTACAGCGCCTCACCCCAGATCACGAGCACTTCGGCGGCCATGATAGGGTTTCGGATGACCGAGAAAGGCCCCCTCGTCACGAGCTCCCGTGGCGCATCCATCGGCAGCGGTGTGCCTCGGCCGTGGCGGCTAAACGTGTCGAGGCAGGCGAGCCACATGCCGATCCCGACGACAAAGCAACTCCCTGCCAGCCACGTTCGGAAGAAGGCGGGGACGAAGAGGGGGCTCGGGAGGAGGCGGTGGGAAAGCCAAGGTAACGCGACCATAAAGGCAGCGAAGAAGAGCACGGCGTTGAGCAGCGACTTCGCCCAGAGCGCTCGAGTGCCCCGAGTAGTGCTCGGCCGAATGGCGCCTTGCAAGACTTCTCGAACTCGCATGATGCGACTCCTGCGACCACCCTCTATGTGAGCTTTGCCGTCAAACTCCGACTTAGCATTCTACCCCCATCGCGATGCCCGGAAGCTGTGGATCCCGCGGGCGGCCCCAATGCGGGCCGGAGAGTGTCGCCCGGGGGTGACGACGTGCTAACCGGGCAGCCAACGCGCACCTGTATCGGTGCCTGGACGCGTAGTCCGACGCTCGGTGCCCGCGTTGAGCGCGCGGCGGCGCGTTCGGGGTGCGTTCCCGGACTACTGAGTCGGCGGGGTCCCGCGTGTGGGCGCCTCGGTCGGGGCAGCGGGAGCCGGCGCCACCGCTGAAGGCGCAGCAACGAGGGTGACGCTCACGGGGTCCGGCTTCAGCTCGAAGGCATCACCCGTGAGGAAATCGACTGCGAAACAGATCGCGAACACACCGACACAGACGAAGTTCATGAACACGTCCATCGACACGTCGCGATTCAAGGTCACGGTCGTTGACGCGTACCCATCCTTCTCTACGAGCGCAAGGTGGCCATGATCGCGCTTCAGCTCGACCTGACCTGGGGTTGTGATCGTGCTTCCCCCCGCATCGAGCGTCACACGCGCTCCAGGGGGGCGAAGAGACGAACGTGACTGATTGGGTCGGGCCTTTTCGGATGGTCATGCAACCGATCATGAAAATGTAGAGCATTGCACTCGCGACCATCCGCATAGCGCCCTTCATGATTTGAGCCTTCCGTCCCTAAGGACAGTCTCTCCCGTCGACAATTTGATTGCAAGCTGCATGCGCCGTGGCCGGGAGAAGGAAGATCTGTCCCACGCGCGCGACGTAGTGTTACGCACGACGTATGACTTCGAGAGGGACGCGAGGCAGGTGCGGAGGCCGCACGCTGGCACTAAGTAGTGATCTCTTTCGGTCGGAGTCTGCTGGGTCGCATCTCATGGTACCATCACTCATCCGCGAGCGGGCATTCGAGAGAGCGATGGGGGAGTTGAAGGCGTGAACATAAGACGGCTTGCGGTGGGTGCGTTCATTGTGCTGCTGGGATGCACGACCTCATCCGGGGTCGTACCCATGGGGCAGGACACGTACATGATCTCTCGGACTGAGAAGGGGTTTAGAGGGAGTTCAAGTAAAGTGAAGGCGGAGGCGTTGAAAGAGGCGAACGAGTACTGCGCCGGTCAAGGGAAGGTGCTCCTACTCACCAAGACCGATCAGAGAGACATGGTTCCGTTCAAATCTGATGCGCAAGCGGAGGTGCAGTTCATGTGCCTCAGTCAAGGCGACTCGAGACTGACGTCCGATTCGGACAAGCTGATCGAGATCCGCCGATGAAAGCGAAATCCCGCGGCCCCAAAGCACCGCAATCTCAGCGGCAGTGAGCGATAGCGGCAAAGGCTCTGGCGTAGCGGTGACCGTCCAGGTCCCGGGAAGGCCGGGAGTGCCACCGATGGGGCCAGAGCTGACCGCCATGCCATACGGAACTCCCCACCGTGCCGCAGGTCGCGCGCTCGGGAGATCGCTACTCGTCGCAGGGATATAGCCGAGATGTCAATGGCTATAACGGCTTCGATGGCTGTGCGGCAGCGGTAGCGGACGCCGTTAGGAAGATGCAGGACGACCCGCCCGTGCAGTCTGAAGATCCACGATAGAAGAATCGCGGCGACCGCCGATCGTACGCCGCTATTGCTGGCGCGCGACCTTCTTGTACGACGTCACCCGGCCGTCAGTGAGGGTCACGAGGTATTGACCTTTGCCAAGGTTGAGCCCGCGCATGAGCCCGCCAAACATCGCTTCGGTCACACGACTCTCGGAGAGCCAGTAGTACAGACGTTCTTCCTGTCCCTCGGCCTCAGTGCGGTCCGGGTCACCGAGGATCTCGACGACTTGCTGCTTCGTCATCCCAAGGCTGAGTTCGCTGAGATGCTTAGCGGAAGTGGCGCAGCCAACCGCGAGGAAGACCGCGACGAGGACGCGAGCGCCCCGGCCGGCTCGTGCGAAGTTGACTGCGCTCCCCGCTGACACAGCACACTCGATATTGGCGCAGGCGTACACGGAGCGGCACCGCCATCGCGACCCCGCTGTTCGGGTGTCCGCGGGGCAGTGCCGGGATCGCGACGGCAGCGTGTATTAGACTCCGCCTAGACAGGAGGCCCGATGAGGCTGGATTCCCCGCTGGGGCACTGTGTCGGAGCCAAGACTGCCAGCCTCCCCAACCCAGGCACGGGTCTAGAGCGGCTCGCTGGCGCGGCTCGTTGGCCGGCGCGGGGACTTGGACCAGACGGCGAGACGTGGCAATAGGCCACAGCGCAGATATCTGATCATCTGCCTGGTGTGGGTGTTGACCTTCATTTGCATCTGCGCGATCTTCACTCCCGTTATGTTTAGTGAATTAGCGGAACGGGTGCTCAAAGCCTCCCAGCGGGTGCTAGATCTGCGCCAAGAGCGCAACAGGCTCACGGCCGAGATCGACGCCAAGATCAGGGAGGCCGAGAACGAGCTGCAAGGGCTGCTTGGTGGGTCTGGTTCATCTCCCGCCGTCATGAATGCAGAAACGATCCAGGAACGAACGGTGCGCATTCTCCGGGAGAAACCTCGCCTCGCCTACAACCTTTTGACAGCTCAAGTCTATGGCGCAGACACGCCTCGCAATCGGCATAAGCTGCGCGCCACGGTCTGGACATTAGTGCGCAAGGGAAAGATCAGGGCCGTGAATAGCCCGACGAACCTAGAGGTTGTAGACGGCGAGTAGCTAATGGCGAAAGGGCCGGCCCCCTTGCGAGAACCGGCCCTCTATAACCGAGTGACCCGAAGGCCACCGCGGCCGTCACAATCCGCAGGGTAGCCCCACGGTCACTCCTCGCAAGAGGAGTTACCCCATGGGGCATCTGCCCTGGCGGTGGCCCCCTATCCGGGCACCACCACGAGATCGAGCGGGGAAACAGGAACGCCCGGCGTGCCTCCTGGTGGGTGCACGGCCGGGCGCCCCGCTCACAATGAATTATGGCTGCCCGTCGTCTGGTGGTGATTCATCAAGCCACCCAAGAGTAAGTCCGAACACGTCTGGCGGAATCCCCCAGTTTCATCGCCCCCAAGCTGCGCAGAGTGGATGGCGTGAGCACGAGCTGGTCATCTCCTTGCAAAGGGGCCGTCAACTCATGGCCACAGAAATCACGTATTAGGAGGATGCCTTGGAGGCGCTTCGAGCTAGGAGCGAAGAGGGCTTTCACTACCAGGAACGATGGCTCGTCTACGCGCTCTCTGTGGTCGTGGCTCCGAAGTCCGCTTGGCTCGTTTCGTGTTCGTTTTGGCTCGCCACCCTTGTTTTCGGTATCGCTCGCGATGCAGAGGCGAACAGTACCTGGTCCTGGGGTCGGTTGAAGTGACGACGTTCCCACACGGGCATTGGTAGAGCCTGCGCTCACGTGTGAGATCCTGCATCCCCATGAGTGCCAAGGTTGCGAGGAGTGAAGGCGCCCGCCATCGGAGCCGCCGCCGTTGTCGTGACACCTCGAGAACGGGTTGGCTGCCGATCGCGAGACGCGAAAGAGCCTCCAATCCAAAGGGGTGTTTTGCAGATGCGCCGATGAGCGCTGCGCCTAGCGCTTGCCCCGCACCCACGAACTCGGATACCGGTTCCGCGTAGCGATACCAGAACTCTTCGGTCAGCGGAGTCGGCGGACTCTCGATGCGTGTGTCCCAGTCCCGGCCGTGGCTTTCTCTCGGGAAGAACCTTCCCCAGGCATCGTAGATCGACTGCACGTGGGCCATGCCCGATGCGCCTTGGCAAATCACCTCGTTCCACCGATGCTCGGCGCGCCCCGGTAGGCCGTCGTCGGCTCGGCCGACCTCGAACCACGAATCCCAACCATCCACATTCCTGACAAAGTACGTGCGTCCAGGCTCTTTCGTTCGCCCCTCGATGCTGGCGGCGATGGTCGTGTGGGGCAGGAGGCCAAGAAGCCCGTATTCACTGCACCATTGCGTAAGTGCGTGCTGGCTTGCGGGGCTCAATTCCACTGCCCCGCTTTCGCTCCCGCTGAGGTCTCGGGTGAGGTTCACGAGCTGCGCGTAGGGCGGACGAAAGACCCGGCCGCGTTGACGCCTCCAGAATGGCGCCCAAGGGTCGTACTCCTTGAGTTCGGCGTTCCAAGTCGGGCGGATGTAGCCGTCCGCGATTTCGTACTCGCTGAACCGCCACCACCGGCCCCCCTCAACACAGGTTGAGCCCATTCCGCCCCCTCCCAGGCTGGTCCCAGTCTGTCCCAGATCGACGGGGACACTCCGCTGGAGGATCATCTAGACATTGGTGGAGGTCAACATCGTGATTGTGCTCACTCGTGAACGCGTTTCAAATGGCTGGAGCCGCGCGGAACTGGCACGCCGCGCGGGTCTTCATCCAAGTACCGTCGGTTCGATCGAGAGTGGCCGCCTCCGGGCCTATCCAGGGCAGCTCGCAAAGATCGCCCGGGCCCTGGAGTGGCCTGAGGGGCGGGCGGCGTCCCTCCTCGCGGACGAGTCAGCGCCCGAGTTGCACGGTGGTGCCATGGGGTGCGTCGATGGCGTCGGTAGCGTCGATAACACGGGTCCGTCTTCGTACTGCGCTCCAGAGGACGAGCAATGACGACCGCAGCTGTTGCCCCGGCCGGTCCGCCGCTCTCGGAGGAGCCCCGCATCCTTGATCGCTTCGCCGAGGATCTTGCGCACGCTGGGGTTGTGGGAGAGGAGCGGGCGGGCAAGCTGCTCTACCTCGCGGTTACCAGCCGCCTCCTCGACCGTCCCGTGTGCGTCCTCGTTAAGGCGCCATCGTCCGCGGGCAAGTCATTCACCGTCGAGAAGGTGCTGACGTTCTTTCCGCCAGGTGCGTACCTGTCGCGAACCGCAATGTCGGAGCGAGTGCTCGCGTACACCGACGAGTCTCTAAAGAATCGCGTGCTCGTGCTGTACGAAGCGGGGGGCATCTCGGGCGAAATGGGAACCTACCTCGTACGCTCGTTGGTGAGCGAAGGTCGCATCAACTATGAGGTAGTGGAGCGAGTCAGAGGGCAATTCCGCACACGCCACATCAACAAGGAAGGCCCCACCGGTCTCATCATGACGACGACCGCCGTCCATCTCCACCCGGAGAACGAGACGCGCATGCTGTCGGTCTCCGTAAACGATACCCCTGCACAGACGCGAGAGATCCTGCTGGCTACGGCCGAGGAGTTTGAACGTCTCTCGGGCCCCTGCAAGATGCGGAGGGTCGAACTTACGGAGTGGCACCAGCTCCAGCTTTGGCTCGTTGGTGCAGACCATCGCGTGGCCGTTCCGTATGCGTCGGCGCTCGCGAAGCTTGTACCGCCCTCAGCGCTGCGCCTCCGACGAGACCTCAGAGTCGTCCTGACACTGGTGCAGGCAAGTGCGCTGCTCCACCAAACCACGCGCTCACGCGACTCGGAGGGCCGGATCTTCGCCTCTCTGGACGACTATGCGACTGTGCGATCCCTTGTTGCCGACCTGATCGCCGACGGGATCGAGTCCAGTGTTCCCGCCTCCGTCCGAGAAACGGTAGAAGCCGTGCGTGACCTTCTGAGGGATACGCCCGGAAGACTTGTGGAGGGATATCGGCCGCTCGCCGAGCGGCTCCGCCTCGACAAGAGCGCCGTAGCGCGCCGGGTCCAACAGGCGATCGAGCGGGGCTACCTCGTGAACCATCAGGAGCGCGCGGGACGGCCAGTTTGGCTCGCGTTGGGAGAGCCCCTACCCGAGGACAAGGATCTGCTCCCCACAGTCGAGGTGCTCGCCGAGGCGGTGAGGTGTTGCAGTGTTGCAGGCGTTTCAGGGGGTAAGGGGGAGGAGAAGGCGAATCCAACACCCACCCAGCCCAACGTGGAGGTGATCGAAGTATGAACGCCCCCGAGTTGCTGAACGACCTCGAATCGAAGGGTGTCCGCGTGCGGCTGGTGGGAGACCGCATCCGCGTTGAAGGACCTCGCGACGTGGTGGGCCCCGCCATCCGAGACGAAGTAGCGGCGCGCAAGCCAGAACTCGTAGAGGCACTACGCCACCGAGACGCTGGCCATCGGGAACCCGCCCTCCTCCCTATACCCCCTGCTACGCGTGCAACACTGCAACGGTTCCCTCTCCCCTCGCCGGAGCTGCTCGTCGCAATGGAAGCTCGGTTCCTCGAGAACGGCGTCCAGCCTTCCCCCGACGATCTGCGGGCCGCGACCTGGCTCGAGGATTACCTCGCTCGCTGGCGGGAACTTCTGGACGATCTCTACGCTGGCAGTCTCACCTTCGCCTATGACCACGACTCCATAGTCGTCCCCTGGCCGCGAGGGCTCCCGTCATGAGCCATGGGCGGACCCACTGGGCTGATGCCCGCGGGAAACCCAATTGATTACGGAAACCGCGCCCCTGCCTCGCCCCCGCACGGGCCGTGCCGTGGTCCTTCGCAAGCGTCGGGTGGACGAGTGCCTCCGGCTCGACCTGCGCGACCTGCGGCGCGCCGGCCTGTTCGCGCAACCGACCGGCACTGGGCGGCGGCTGGGTGGGTGCCCAACGCGAGTAGCTTGCGGGCTCCTTCCGGCTGCTGGAGGTGGCCACTGGTTCGTCGTTGCTGACCTGGACCCCGACGGTGCGGAGCCGACTCCTGCGCCGCTCCTGGCCGCCCGGCTCGAATGGATGCCCTGCCACTTCGGTGGCGTGCGCTGGTGGTTCAACTGCCCCCGCGTCGTCCAGGGTCGTGAGTGTGGGAGGCGGTGCCGAATCCTGTTTCTGCCCCGTGGTGCGGGCCAGGTCGGTTGCCGCGGGTGCCTTCGACTCACCTACAGGACCCGCCAGCAACACCGCTCCCGGCTATTCGCAGCGCGGGGCCGGATTGAATCCACCCAGCGCTTCTACGCTGACCTCGGGAGCCGCGCTTGGCGTCGCCGACTCCGCGCGATGTGCCGCATCGACCCCAAGTACGTGAAGCTTCGAAGGACGCTGAACCAGATGGCACGCGTTCGCCGCGCCCAGCGAGACCCGGCCGATGGGTGAGCAGCCCGCCAAGGGTGTGCTCCTCGCTGAGCGGCTGGCCTTGCGGCCGAAGGAGGCCGCCACCGCACTCGGCCTCTCTGAGCGGGCCTTCCGCGCCCTCTTGCCCGAACTGCCGCACGTTCGGGTGGGTGGCGCTGTCCTGGTACCGATCGATTCTCTGAGAGAGTGGCTTCGCGATAGGGCGGAGGCCGCGACAAACCGCGTGGACGTTGCAGTCGGCGAGATTCTCTACGATATTGGTAAGCAGTGATAATCATTGACAAACAAAGTAGAACAAGGATAGACTCCGTGTCGTGGCAGCTCGAAGACGGGCATCTGGGCGTGGAGGTCGACGGCGCATCGTCACCGATCCTGTGCGGCTTAGCGTGGACTACGAGCGCAAGGACTTTGAGGCTCTGGAGGCGCTCGCTACGGAGCGCCAGACCTCGGTGGCGTCCATCATCCGCCAGGCGGTTCGCGACTACATCGGGCGTGTGAGAGGTAAGTAGCAATGGCAGCGAAAGTAAAATGGGAGCGCGACGCGTGGTGGGTGTTCACTCACTACGAGGGCAAGCGGAAGAAGCGGCGGATCGGCCCCACGAAGGCACACCAGCGCGAGGCAGAGGAGATCGCCCGTAAGATCAACGCAGCGTTGGCGCTCGGTACGTTTGCTCCTAATGCTGTGACCGCGAGGCCTCTCCCGTGCGACGACGAGTTGCGCCGATGGCACCGCGCATATGCTCCGACCATGAAGCCCTCGTATGAAGCCCATACCCGCCGCCTGATCGACCAGCACCTCGCGCCATTCTTTGGAGCTACGAATCTCGGGGACATACGCGAGGAGGACTTGCTCCGGTACATCAGCGTCAAGACCGGCGCTGGGCTTGCGCCATCGACCATCCGAAACGCCCTCGCGACACTGCAACGGGTGCTTTCGATCTCCCACCGCGAGGGCCGCATCTCCCGCAATCCGGCCGTGCGTCTGGGTGAGCTGATGCGGCGGGTGGACCGGAGACTCGCCACCGAAGTTCAGCAGGCCGATGCGTGGACACGTGAGGAGGTCTGTGCCCTGCTGGCAGTGGCGGAGGAGTACGAGCCGCGGTTTGCACCGCTGCTGCTCTTCCTGCTCTCCACTGGCTGCCGCCGTGGCGAGGCCCTCGGCCTGAAATGGGAGGACGTGGACTTTACCCGGGCTCGCATCGCAATCCGGCGGGCGATCTCGTCGGGCGCGGTTACGACGCCCAAGAGCGGGAAGGGCCGCGTAGTGATGATGCCCCCGAGTCTCGCGTCCACTCTCTTCGATCTTCTGGCGGAGCGGCGTGCTGAGGTGCTTCGGCGCGGCTGGCGTGAAGTGCCCGAGTGGGTCTTTTGCTCGGAGGCTGGTACGGCGCTGGATGAACGGAACCTCGAACGCGCATGGTTCCGTGTCCGGCGACGGGCTCAGAAGCTCGGTGTTCGCCCCCTCAAGCTCCACTGCACACGCCACACCTACGCGAGCATGGCGCTCGCTTCAGGCAAGAGCGTGAAGTGGACGGCGGAGCAGCTCGGGCACTCTTCGCCAATGCTCACTCTCAAGACGTACGCACACGTGATGCGCGAGGAGGAGGCGGATCTCTCGTTCGCCGATTTCAGCCTCGGACGGCCCTATACGGCCCCTCTCGATGCAGCGTCGGTAGAGACGAAGAAACCCGACGCCACAAAGGTGCGTCGGGCTTCAGGTTTCTTGGTGGAGCTGGGGGGAATCGAACCCCCGACCCCAAGACTGCCAGCCTTGTGCTCTCCCAGCTGAGCTACAGCCCCCTGCGGGCGCCGAACCTACCGCCCAGCCCCCCGGCTGTCAAAATGTCCGTGGCCACCTTGATGTGCCCACAGGAGGCCGTGTTATCCTCGCCTCCCGCGCGCCGGAGTGGCGAAACTGGTATACGCAGGGCCCTCAAAAGGCCCCGGCCCTTCGGGTCGTGTGGGTTCGACTCCCACCTCCGGCACCAACTCTCGGGCCGGCTCGAAAGGGCAGCCCGCAGCGTTCTTGGACTGCCCGGAAAGCCGCGCCGCCTCGTGCGGACGGAAGAGGAGAGGATTGGTCATGTTCAAGATTCTCCGAAGACTCGCATTCGTAACCTCCATTGCGGCCGCACTCCCGTTGCTCGTTCCCAGCTTCGCACACGCGCAACTGCGCGACTTCGAGGGCAAGGTCGACTCCGTCAACGAGAAGCAGATCATCGTCGACAATCGCAAGGGCGATAAGCTCACCTTCGTCAAGACGGAAGAGACGACGGTCGAAGGGGACAAGAAGGCCTGGACAGATCTCAAGAAGAATGACTGGGTGGCCGTGTCATCGAAGATGCTTGAGAAGCCTCGCAAGGCATACAAGGTGGTCGTTAAGCCAGCCCCTCCCGACGCGGCAGTGGAGGAGTAGGCGACCGACCCCTCTCAGGGTACAGCCCCAAGAGGCCCCCCGCCGTTTGCGGAGGGCCTCTTTCGTCTTACCCTCGTGGCATGAGTGCTGCGCTGCTTCGCCCCGACCAGGCGGAGCGCTACCGACGTCATCTCACCCTCCCAGAGATCGGCCTCGATGGCCAACACAAGCTGCTCGGTGCACGCATCCTGCTGATCGGCGTGGGGGGGCTTGGCTGCCCGGTTGCCCAGTATCTCGCCGCGGCCGGTGTGGGCAGCCTTGGCCTCGTCGATCCGGATCGCGTCGATGCTTCGAACCTTCAGCGTCAGGTGCTCTACGGTACGGGGGACCTGGGTCGCCTTAAGGTGGAGGTGGCGCGCGAGAGAATCGCGGGCATGAATCCGGACGTTCGCGTGGAGCTCTTCGACACGAGGCTCACCTCCGAAAATGCGTTGGATCTCCTCCGCGGCTGGGACCTTATCGTCGATGGCAGTGACAATTTTCCCACCCGGTATCTTGCGAACGACGCTTGCGTGCTCCTGGACAAACCCAACGTCCACGGGTCGGTGTATCGATTCGAAGGTCAGGCGACTGTCTTTGATGCGCGACGCGGGCCCTGCTACCGCTGCCTTTTTCCTGAACCGCCGCCACCGGGGCAGATGCCTTCATGCGCCGAAGCGGGTGTGCTGGGCGTTCTCCCTGGCCTGGTTGCCATGATCCAGGCGACCGAAGCCATCAAGCTCGTCACGGGAATCGGGGAGCCGCTTGTTGGGCGGCTGCTCCAGCTCGACGCGCTCGAGATGAGCTTCTCGGAGTACCGGCTTCGCAAAGATCCGGAGTGCCCGGTCTGCGGTGAGCATCCGACCGTGACCAAGCTGATCGACTATGAGGGCTTCTGCGGCATCCACCACGGGGTCATTCCAGCGATCGCGGAGCTCAGCGCGAGCGACCTCCATACCATGCGCCTGCGCGGTGAGGATTTTCTCCTGCTCGACGTGCGCGAGCCCAGCGAGGCCGCCCTGGCACACATCGAGGGGGCGCGCCTGCTCCCGCTCGGGGAACTCGAGGGGCGGTTTGGTGAACTTACAGCGTGGAAGGAGCGTCCGATTGTGGTGCACTGTCACCACGGGGGGCGCAGCGCGCGTGCCTGCGCGCTGCTCCAAGAGAAGGGCTTCGCCCAGGTTTCGAACCTGCGCGGGGGAATCGACGAGTGGTCCCTGACGGTGGACCCGGGAGTCCCGCGCTACTAAGGGCGCGCGACCCTCACGGTCCACGGCGGGTTGCCGAAAAGGGGAAGGGGAGGTCTGGTGGCGAAATCGGTGGTTCCGAACCCGCTCGAGCGCAGGATCTTGCTCGAAAAGCAGCTCGAGCCCGCGCACGCGCTCCGGATTGCCGAAGCCTATCTGGCCGAAGAGCGCGTGGTCGAAGCGCTCGCGTTCCTGCGGCGCGCCGATGCGCGAGAGCGGCTGGCCGCTGTCTTGGCGGATGCCGTTGCGGCCGGCGACTACTTTGTTGTGCGTGAAGCCTGCAGTGCCCTCGGGCGCTCCCCCGCAGGCGTCGAGTGGCAAGCCGTCGCGGAAGCGGCCAGCGCCGCGGGTAAGCTCCGCTACGCGGAGCAGGCACGCCGCCAGCAGGGAAGAGGGGAGGGCTGAGCTATGGCCGTACGCTGCGTCGTCGTTCGTGGTTTGGTCAAAGAGGTGGAGGAGGAGATCAACAAGTTCCTCTCCTCCCACGCCGTGCGAGTACTCCACATGACGCAGAGCGAGACGGGGAACCATATCAGCATCACCCTGATCGTCGACGAGCCGGAGGCGCTGACCTAACCGAAGTCGAGTTGACCATCGAGTTCACGCGCCTTTACACTTGCCCCGAGCTGCAGCCGGCGAGGGTGTGAGAGATGAGCGCGGTCCCGACGGCCTCGATCGAAGCGGCCGCGGAGTGGTTGCGCAAGCACTTCGCGTCCGAAGCTGCCCGCGGTGTCCGGGCGACCTACCAGTTGGATCTCGCGGGGGAGGGGGGCGGCCTGCTTCGCCTCGAGATCGACGATGGCGTGCTCTTGATTACACAGGGCCGGGCCGAGGCACCTCAGGTCATCCTGCGTGCCCCGGCCGCCCTTTGGTCGGCGGTGCTGGGCGGTCGCGAGAATGGGGAGCTGCTCTACATGGCCGGGCGCATCCAGATTGACGGCGATCTCGGTCTCGCTGCGAAGCTTCGCTCGTTCTTTGGGCGCCGCACCTAGTGGGGGATGCGCAGCGCCTCGCGGGGCGGCGGGCCCTGTTCGAATCCGAAATCCGTATCGAGGGAGCGCGCTCTCATAACTTGAAAGGCGTCGACTGCCGGATCCCCCTGCGAGGCCTCACGGTCGTGACGGGTGTCTCCGGCTCGGGCAAGTCAACGCTCGCCTTCGACACGCTCTACGCCGAAGGGCAGCGGCGCTACGTCGCTTCTCTTTCTACCTACGCCCGCCAATTCCTCGAGCGACTCCCGCGGCCGGAGGTCGACTTCATCTCGCACCTTCCGCCGGCAATTTCGATCGAGCAGCGCAACCGCGTGACCAACGCGCGCTCGACCGTGGGGAGTGCAACGGAGATCCTCGATCATCTGCGGCTGCTTTACGCAAAGATTGGGCGAACGGTATGCCCGACCTGCAAGCGGCCTGCGACTCCCGGTACCGTCGAAGCGGTGGTGGAACGCATCCTCGAGCGCTGGGAGGGCAAGCGCGCGTCGATCGGCGCGCCGCTCCCAGAACGCCGGGGCGAAAGCGCGACGGCGCTGCGCGAGCGTTTGCTCCGAGAGGGCTACACCCGCTTGCTCGACGCCGAGGGTCAAGTCGTTGACTTGACCGAAGCGTCGCCGCGCTCGGTCGCAAGGCTTCGGCGCGAGGCTCTCTTGCTCGTCGACCGTCTGGCGCTCACGGGCGACGGGTCGCGCACGCGCCTCGCGGAGGCAGTCACGGTCGCCTTTCAGCGAGGAGCGGGCCGTCTTGTGATGGCGGTCGAGGGCGGCGAGCGGGCGAGCTTCCGCGAAGGCCTTTCCTGTGAAAGCTGTGGCCGGATCTTCCCGCTCCCTGTCCCTCCGCTCTTTTCCTTCGGCAGCCCTCTTGGCGCATGCGAGGCGTGCCAGGGCTTCGGACGCATTCCGGGAATCGACTGGGAGCGCGTGATTCCAGATGTCACGCGAACGCTCGCCGAGGGTCCGATCGTGCCTTTTACGACCGCGGGCGGAAAGCCCTGCCAGCGCGATCTGCTCCGCGCCTGCCGGCGGCTCGGGATTCCGACAGACCAGCCCTGGTCGCAACTCGAGGAGGCGCAGCGGCGCATCGTGCTCGAGGGCGATGGGGGCGATTGGTACGGAGTCAAGGGATTCTTCGAATGGCTTGAAGGTCGCCGCTACAAAGTACAGGCGCGGGTTCTCTTGGCGCGCTACCGGCGCTATGACCCGTGCACGGCCTGTGGAGGACTGCGCCTTACCCCCGACGCCCTCTGCGTCGCGGTGGGAGGCGAGCACATCGGCGCCGTCTCGAGCAAGACCATCCGCGAGCTGGATCGCTGGCTCGCCGCACTTGCGCTCTCCGAAGCGGAATCCGCACGAGGGGGACGGCTGCTCGAGGCGCTGCGCGCGCGCGTCGCCACGGCGCTCAGAGTGGGACTCGGCTACCTCTCGCTCGATCGCCAGACGCGCACGCTGTCGGGCGGCGAGGCGCAGCGCATCCAGCTCGCGACAGCGCTCGGCGGAACCCTCACCGCCGCGCTCTATGTGCTCGATGAGCCCTCGATCGGTCTTCACCCCCGGGACGTCGCCCGGTTGCTCGGCGTGCTGCGCGCCATCCGAGACCAAGGCAACACCGTCGTCGTGGTGGAGCATGCGCCGGAGATTGTGGGCGCGGCGGACCACGTGATCGATCTCGGTCCCGGCGCCGGCCGGCTGGGTGGGCGGGTTGTGGTCGAGGGGAGCGTGGACACGGTGCGCGCCCATCCCAGCTCGCTCACCGGCCGCGCGCTCGTGCGCATGGACGAGGGGCATCTCTCATCGACACGCAAGCGCCGCTCGGCGCGGGGGCGCCTGCGCATCGTCGGTGCCCGGGCGCACAACCTAAGGGACGTGAGCGTCGACGTGCCGCTCGGTCAGCTCGTGGTGGTGAGCGGGGTCTCGGGCGCCGGAAAGTCCACGCTCGTGCGCTCGGTCCTCGTCGGCCATCTCACCCGGCATCCCGAGCGCGGGCCGTGTGAGCGCATCGAGGGTGGGGAGAGTGTGCGAGAAGTGCTCGTCGTGGATCCCTCCCCGCCGGCACGGAGCTCGCGTTCAAACCCTGCGACGGTCTCCACGGCATTCGAGGGCATTCGCCGGCGCTTTGCTGCGACGCGCGAGGCGAAGATGCGGGGCCTTCTTCCCGGCTGGTTCTCGTTCAATGTGCCGGGTGGGCGCTGCGAGGCGTGCGAGGGTGCAGGGGAAGTGGTCGTGGATATGCAGTTCCTCGACGATGTCCGCGTGCCGTGCGAGATCTGCGACGGGCGTCGCTATCGCGCGGAGGCGCTCGAGCTCAAGCTCGATGGTCGCTCGATCGTGGACTTCTTGGCCCTGACGATTACCGAGGCGCGCGAACTCTATGCGGACGACCCGCGGATCGGAGACCGCCTTGAGCCCTTTGTGCGGGTTGGCCTCGGCTATCTCACGCTCGGTCAGCCACTCTCGACACTCTCTGGCGGCGAGAACCAACGTCTGCGTCTCGCCCTCGCACTCGGGGAGCGGAGTGCGGCGGGCAAGCTCCTCGTGCTGGACGAACCCACGACGGGTCTGCACCCCGCTGACGTCGACGTACTGATGTCCTGCCTCGAGCAGCTGCTCGAGGCAGGCGGCAGTGTGCTTGTGATTGAGCACAACCTGGATGTCATTCGAAGGGCAGACCACGTCATCGACTTGGGGCCCGAGGGGGGACCTGGGGGCGGAAGGATCGTGGCCGAGGGGCCGCCCGAAGCGATCGCTTTGGTGCGGGAATCGTTCACCGGCGCTGCCCTCCGCGGCGAGTAGAAGGTGCCATGGGCGAGCGTGCGAAGCCCCCGGAAGACATCCAGCCGCAGGATTTCTTCACGCGCTGGGTTCCCGACGCCGTGGCAGACGACGAGGACCGTCGCCGGCGCTTGGAAGGGACCCGGGCGATCGTGCAATTCGAGCTCGAAGGCGACGGCGGTGGGACCTATGTGGTGCGGATCGATGCCGGCCGGGTCGAAGGCAGCACGGGGCCGGTCGACGCGCCAGATCTGCGCGTGCGGGTGGATGTGGAGACCTGGCGCGCTCTCAACCGCGGCGAGATTTCAGCGCCGGAGGCGTTGCTGCGGCGTCGTATTCACATCCACGGCAGTTTTCTCTTGGCCTTGCGGCTCCACCTCATTCTCGGCTGACCTCTACGACGGGCGGGCGCTCTCCAGCTCAGCGCGGGCGCTTCTTTGGGGTGAGCTGCGCGGCCCGGCGGCGATTCTTGAAGAGATGTTTGTCATGGACCTTTCGGAGAAGACGCTCTAGTGTGTCAAGAAGCCGTACTGCGGCCGCACCGAGTTCGATCGCCTCGGTATGCGCGGCCACCTCAGTATTGCGCCCAGTGACGTGGGCGTGGGCCGTGTGCCCAGCGCCGTCTGGCGCGAGCGTCAGCTCGAACCGGGTGGTCTCGGGGAACTCTTCCGCGAGCTCTCGGCATCCAGTCTCCAGCGACTGGCGGATTTCCTCGTCGCTTGCCATGTCCTTGAAGCTGACCACGATGTTGAGCACCCTTGCCATTCGTCTCCTCCTCGCCCCTGCTCGTAGGAGGTGTATCAGAGCGATGGGGTGATGGGCCAGCGAGTGGGTCTTTCGGTCTTTCCGCCTCCGTCCTGGTCCATCGCCAGCTCCGACTGCGTCGTGGAGTCGCGGGACCGCTTCCTGTAGCGTCGGCTTCGGAGGGTGATGGGGACCGGTGTCCCCCACCGCCTTCAAAGCGGTCGGCGACTGCGGCGACGTGGTCGCGGGCGGTTCGACTCCGCTCTCCCTCCGCCGTTTGCTCCTCGGCCCCGCCCTTGATCGTCCAGGATGCACGCGCTGTTTCGACCGGGTCGGGGAGGATTCGCAGCTCTTTTCCTCTTTCCCGTGCACACGCGCGAGGTGTAATCTCGCGCGCGGGGTGAAGGGTTACTCCGTCCACGATGCGGCCCGCATCTGCAAGCTCTCCTCGGCGCGCCTGCGCTATTGGGAGCGGACCGCGCTTGTGCGGCCGAGCTTGACGGTCGATGCTGCGCCCGCATTCGGCTTTCGTGACCTCGTCTGCATCAAGGCCGTCCTCGTGCTCATCGAACGCGGCGTGCCTTTGCGGCGGATCCGCCGCAGCCTGGAGAGCGTGCGCGCGCGCGTTCCCGAAATGGACCGGCCACTCGGGGCGCTCCGCGTCTGGATCGACGGCTCGGATCGCGTGGTGGTGCGCTACGACGGCGTGCTGCTCCAGCCCGACGGACAGACCGTGCTCGACTTCCGCCTCGTGCCGGAGCATTCGGAGGACGTGGCGTATCTCGAGCGCCGGCGTCACCAGACCGACGCGGAGCCGGACCCCGAGACGGCACTCGAGTGGTTTGAACGCGGATGCCGCCTCGACAGCGAGGCCAAGACGCAAGGCGAGGCGATCGCTGCCTACGAGCGTGCCCTGGAAGCGGACCCAGGCTTCGCCGATGCGCACTGCAACCTTGCCACCGTCCATTACAACCAGGGACGTCGCGATGCGGCACGGGCGGGATACGAGCGCGCACTCGCGCTCGAGGCCGACCACGTCGAGGCCAACTTCAACCTCGCGAGTCTGTGCGAGGAGGAGGGCCGGAGCGAGGCCGCACTGCATCATTACAAGGCGGCGATGCGCGCCGACCCGCTCTACCCCGAGGTACAGCTCAACCTGGCGCTCTTGTACGAGAAGCTCGGCCTGCGGCGAAAGGCTCGCGAGCACTGGCGCCGCTACCTGCAACTCGAGCCGCTCGGGACGTGGGCGGAAATCGCGCGCAAGCATCTGGCGGACTGAAGCAAGCGCGGGGATCCCGATTTAGGGCCTTGCTTGGATGGAAAAGGTGCGGTGGTCGACGACGTCCCCCTCGAAAAGGGCCTCTGCCGTCCAGACGCCGGGCCGAATGCCCCCGTCCAGTCGGATCGGGAGCCGCGCGATCACGTCGGGGCGGCCACGGGTCTCAACCGGGGTTTCGGCGTGGACTGCACCCGAGGGATCGATCCAGCGCACCGTCATCTTCTTGGGTAGATCCCCGCTGTAGTAGCGGGCGTGCACCTTGGCCCACCAGACCGCCTCGCTGTCGCTTGCCTGGAAGGCTTCGCGGGAGAAGCCGGCAGCGGTATCCGCTGTCCGCGCGTCCGAGCCGTCGGCGAGTCCCGCGTCCGTCACGACGCGGAAGGTGAGCTTCTCGACCTCCCGTGCCGCCTTCTTCTGCAGCTCGCTCTTCTCTCCAAAGCGGCGCTCCGCCTGCTCCAGATAGAACACCGCCCGGTGACGCTCTCCATTCGCCTTGCACGCGAGGCCCATCTTGTAGAGCACCTGCGCCCGCGTCGGATCGAGGCGAAGCGTGCGGCGGTAGGCGGCGATCGCCTCGCTGCGTCGCCCTGTCATTTCCAAGAGCTCGCCCTCTCGGAAGGGAATGCGCGGATCTGGGGGCTGCGCCTTCTCCCCCGCGGCGAGCAGGGCGATGGCCCCATTGAAATCCCCCTCAACCGCCCGGCCATCCGCCGCGGCGAGCACCGCGTCGCCCGCTGAACGGTCCACCGGCACCGTCGACTGCGGGAACGACGTTCGCTGCGCCTCGATCAGCTCGGTCAGCCGCAGCTGGGCCTCGGGCATCTCGCCCACGAGCTCCGCCGGCGGCGTGCCGTGGACGCGCAGCGTCGGCGCCTCCGTCTCCACCGCTTTGATCCGGTCCTTGAGTGCGGGGTGGCTGTACAGGTACGGAGGGATCTCGATGGCACCCGGCCGTTCCTCCGCCGCGATCTTCTCGAAGAAATGAGCCATCCCGTGTGGGTCGTAGCCGGCCCTCGACATGAACGTCATGCCCATGTCATCGGCCTCGGCCTCGAACTCGCGCGAGAACTGAAGCTGCATCGCGACGTTTACGGCCTGCGCGGCCACCGCCGGACCTGCGTTCTTCGCGGCCACCGCGGCCCCCATGCCGACGATATTTGCCAGCAGCTGCGGGATCGCCATTTTCTCCTGCATGCGCGCAATGTGGCGACCCTTTACGTGCCCGATCTCGTGGCCCACCACGCCAGCGAGCTCTTCGAGCGAAGAGGCGGCCAGAATCGTGCCGCTGTGGATGTACACATAACCGCCGGGTACGGCAAAGGCGTTCAGGGTAGGATCAAGAATCACGCGGAAGCGGTAGATGAAGGGCTGCGGCTCGATCCCGCGCACAATGTCCTGGCCGAGGTCGTTCAGGAATCCGACCACGATGGGGTCGTCGATCAGCGTGACTTTCTTCGCGATCTCCTGATCAAACTCGTAGCCCCACTCCCGCTCCTGTTCGACCCCAACCTCGGCGCCGAGCATCTTCTTAAGAGGGTTTACGCGCGAGCCGTCGGCTTCGACGCAGGAAAGGAACGCAAGCGCCGCCGCGAGCAAGAGCGCCCCGCGGGCTAGGAGTCGGACGGGTCCGGCTGCCATCGCAGGATGGGTTTGCGCGCTGCACGCGTCTCGTCGAGCCTTGAAAGGCGCGTTGAGTGCGGCGCGCTGCGCACGGTCTCGGAATCGATCTCCGCCTCTCGCGCGATCGCGAGCATCGCGTCCACGAAACGGTCGAGACCCTCCAGGCTCTCGCTCTCCGTGGGCTCGATCATGAGGGCACCGTGCACGATCAATGGGAAGTACACCGTCGGCGGGTGGTACCCGTGGTCGATCAGCCGCTTGGCTACGTCGAGGGTGGTGACGCCCGTTCCTTCGAGCTTCGCATCCGAGAGCACGCACTCGTGCATCACCGGACGATCAAATGGCACGTGGTAGGTCTCGCGCAGGCGCGCGAGGAGGTAGTTCGCATTCAGCACCGCCATCTCCGCACAGCGGCGGAGTCCGTCTGGGCCCAGCGATCGGATGTAGGCGAAGGCGCGTACCAGCATGCCCACGTTCCCGAAGTTCCCGTGGAGGCGTCCGATCGAGTGGGGGAACTCGTAGTCCAGGGCGAAGCCGTCGCCTTCGCTCCCCGAGAGCTTCCGCACGACGGGAACGGGAAGATAGGGAGCAAGCAGGTTCTTCACACCCACAGGGCCCGCGCCCGGGCCGCCGCCGCCGTGGGGGGTCGAGAACGTCTTGTGCAGATTGAAGTGCATGACGTCGATGCCGAGATCTCCAGGACGAGCGACTCCGAGAAGCGCGTTCAGGTTTGCGCCGTCGCCGTACACGAGCCCTCCCCCCGCGTGTACGATCTCTGCAATGCGCACGATGTGCTCCTCGAACAGTCCGAGCGTGCTCGGGTTCGTGAGCATGAGGGCCGCCACTTCGGGTCCCATCACCGCGGCCACCGCCTCCGGGTGAAGCACACCGTCGGCGCCCGAGGGAACCGATACAATTTCGTAGCCATTCAGTCCCGCGCTCGCGGGGTTGGTACCGTGCGCCGAGTCCGGTACGAGAATCTTGGTGCGCCGCTCGCCGCGCTGATCGTGGTACGCCCGGATCATCATCACGCCCGCAAGCTCTCCCTGCGCTCCCGCCGCCGGCTGGAGCGATACTCGATCCATTCCGCTGATCTCGGCGAGGTACTTCTCGAGCTCGTGGAAGAGGTAAAGAAGACCCTGAGACAGCGCGACCGGCTGGAGGGGATGGGTGCGCGCGAAGCCAGGCAGCGAGGCGACCGCTTCGTTGACCTTCGGGTTGTATTTCATGGTGCACGATCCGAGGGGATAGAGGCCGAGGTCGACGGCGTAGTTCCAGGTGGAGATACGCGTAAAGTGGCGGACCACGTCCACCTCGGAGAGTTCCGGCAGCCCCTCGCAATCCACGCGCACAAGCGCCCCGGGCAGCTCGTCCTCGGGCGCTACCACCGGGACATCCAGCGCTGGGAGCGAATAGCCCACGCGACCCGGTCGACTGCGCTCAAAGAGCAAAGGCTCCTCGTAAGCAAGCCCCCGGGCCGCGTTCCCGATCGCCTCGGGACGGACGCTTTGCCGTTCGTCGGTGCTCATCCGGCGGCTCGGCTGAGGGCTTTGACCAGGCGATCGATGGCCGCGCGCGAGGCCAGCTCCGTCGTGCAGACCAGAAGCGCAGGTCCAAGCTCGCTGGCATAGGGCGCAAGATCGAGGCCGCCCACGATTCGGTCGTCGAGCGCGCGCTTTAGCGCGTGCGCGCCCGAGCCAGCGACGCCCACCACCACTTCATTGAATCCCGGAGCTGAGATCGGAAGCCGCAGACCAGGCGTCGCGCGCACGCGGGCGCGCAGGTACGCCGCCTTGGCAAGGTTCATGCGTGCCAGCTCGCGCAGGCCGCGCCGCCCGAGCAGCGCGAGATAGATCGTTGCACGCAGCAACATGAGACCCTGATTGGTACAGATGTTCGACGTCGCGCGCTCGCGGCGGATATGCTGTTCGCGGGTCGAGAGCGTGAGCACGAAGCCACGCCGTCCGCGAGCGTCGAGCGTCTGTCCGACCACGCGTCCCGGCATCTGCCGGACGAAGCTTGAGCGCGTCGCGAGAAAACCCAGATGCGGACCGCCGAAGGACATCGGCACGCCGAAGCTCTGCGCCTCGCCGCATACGATGTCCGCCCCGAGCTCGCCGGGCCCCCGCAGCAGCGCAAGGGAAAGAGCTTCGGTCACCACCACGATGAGGAGCGCGCCCACGGCGTGCGCCGCGTCCGCGGCCGCACGCACCTCCTCGACCACTCCAAGGAACGAGGGCTGTTGCAGGACGATGCAGGCGGTGTCGCGGTCGAGAAGGCCGGTGAGCGGCGCCGAGCACCCCGACGCTTCTCGCGGCGCCTCCGTCACGACGCCCTGCGGCCCCGCACAGTAGGTTCTCAAGACATCGCGGTAATGGGGGTGCAAGCCTGCGGCGACGATCTTGTGGCGGCGCGTAAGACGCATCGCCATGAGCGCCGCTTCGGCAGTCGCCGAGGCGCCGTCATACATCGATGCGTTGGACACCTCGAGCCCGGTTAGGGCGCAGATCATGGTCTGCCACTCGAAGATCGTCTGCAGGGTGCCCTGGCTGATCTCCGGCTGGTACGGCGTGTACGACGTATAGAACTCAGCGCGAGAGGCCAGCGCGTCGACGGCGCTCGGCACGAAGTGGGCATAGGTGCCCGCGCCGAGGAACCAGTCGTGGCTCTCGGCGTGGGCGTTGCGTGCCGCGAGCGCCGCAAGCTCGGCCAGCACTTCCTGCTCGCTCGCCGCCTTGGGCAGGGCGAGAGAGCGGCCCAGGCGCAGCTTCTCGGGGATCGGCGCGAATAGGCTCTCGACCGAGGCTGCTCCGATCGCACCCAGCATCTGGCGCACGTCATCTGTCGTGTGCGGGATGTAGCGCACCTGGAATTATCCTCCCGCGCACGCTGTGCCGCGGGGAGGACCGGCTGGCTGTGCCCGGGTTCGTCTGGCTGCGAGGTTCGGCGGCACTATCCCTTGCGCTCGGCGATATGACGGCGGTAGGCGCTGGCGTCGAGCAGCCCGTCGTACTCCGCGCGGTCCTCGACCTCGATCGTGAGCATCCATCCGTCGCCGTAGCAGTCTTCGTTTACGTGCTCGGGATGCTCGGCAAGGTCGGTGTTCACCTCCACCACCTGGCCCGAGACCGGTGCGTAGAGGTCAGAGACCGCCTTCACCGACTCGATCACACCGAAAGGCTCGCCTTTTTCGACGGTCGTGCCCACGGCCGGGAGCTCGACGAAAACGATGTCGCCCAGCTGCTGCTGGGCGTAGTCGGTGACGCCGACGCTCACCCGGTCTTCTTCAAGCCGCGCCCACTCGTCCTCTGCGCTGTAGCGACGGTCATCGGGGATGTCGTAATCGGCCACCGCACTCCTCCGGCTTCCACGCCGGCTCGCGCCCTGCGCATCGCGAGGGTAGTACGCGCGACGCGAATCACGAGCGGCGCGGACCAGGTGCCTTCACGAATGGAGTTTCTACCACGCGTGCCGCGATGTTGCGCTCCCGGATTACAACGAAGAGCTGAGTGCCGACGGACGCGAGGGACGGCGGAACGTAACCCAGTCCGATCGAGATTCCGAGGCTTGGCGAGGGGGCCCCCGAGGTCACCACCCCGACCGCTTTTCCCCCATGCGCGAGGACATGGCCGGCACGGGCAATGCCGCGCTCCTCGAGGGTAAAGCCGACGAGCAGACGCGGGTGGCCCTGCGCCTTGCGCTTGGCGATCGCCTGGGCTCCGATGAAGCCGCCCTGCGCAAGCTTTACGAAGCGATCAAGACGGGCTTCAAGGGGCGAAGTCGTGTCGTCGAGCTCGTGGCCGTAGAGGGGGAGTGCGGCCTCAAGTCTCAGCGTGTCGCGCGCTCCGAGGCCACAGGGCTGAAGACCGAAGGGCTCGCCCGCCCGGAGGAGCGCCTCCCAAAGCCGGAGCGTCGTCTCGGACTCCACATAGACCTCGAACCCATCCGATCCCGTGTACCCGGTCCTTGAAATGAGGGTCCGCGTTCCCTCAAAAGCGCCTTCGATGAATCGAAACCGCTTGAGCTCCCGAAGCGCGAGCCCGCACGCGCGCTCCAGAATTGCCTGGCTCGCCGGTCCCTGGAGCGCCAGCAACCCAAGGCGCGGGCTCCGGTCCTCCACCTGTACGCCCTCGCCGGCGTGGGCGAGCATCCAGCGGTAGTCCTTCTCGGTATTGGCCGCGTTCACGCACAGGAAAAGAGCCTGGTTGGCGAGGCGGTAGACCGTGACGTCATCGACCACTCCCCCTGTCTCGTTGCACAGGAGGCCGTAGCGCACGGCTCCCTGCCCGAGGCTGGCCACCGGACAGCTCACAAGGCGTTCTGCAGCCGCTACCGCCCCCGACCCCGACAAGTAGATCTGGCCCATGTGCGAGACATCGAACAGTCCTGCCCTCTCGCGCACCGCGGCATGCTCTTCGAGGATCGACGTGTATTGCACGGGCATCGCGAAGCCCGCGAAGTCGACCATACGGGCGCCTAGCCTGCAGTGTGTCTCGTAGAGCGGAGTACGCTTGGACTCGGTCATGCGCCCTGCGGCGTGAGACCGGTGCGCGAGCGATAGGCTTCGAGCGTGTTCCGAAGCAGCATCGTGATGGTGAGCGGACCCACGCCCCCCCGAGAGGGTGTGATGAGACCCGCCGTGCCCAAGGCGGCGTCGAAATCGACGTCCCCCACTTGCCGCCCGTCAATTACGTTCACCCCGAGGTCGACCACAGCCGCGCCGGGTTTGATCCAGTCGCCCTTGACGAGAAGCGGGCTTCCCGCACAGGCGACCAGGATGTCCGCCTCCCGGACGAGGGCGGCAAGGTCGCGCGAGCGTGAATGGCAGATCGTGACCGTCGCATGCCGTTCCAAGAGGAGAAGCGCCACGGGCTTGCCGACGAGGCTGCTCCGCCCGATCACGACCGCGTGGGCGCCGAGGAGCGGCACCTTGTGACGGTCCAGCACCTCGAGAATGCCAAGAGGAGTACAGGGGCGGAGCCCAGGCAAACCCGCCATGAGACGCCCGGCATTGCGCGTGTGCAGACCATCCACATCCTTGGCGGGGTCGATGGCCTCGGTCACTGTCGCGGCGCGCATCTGACGAGGCAGCGGCAGCTGAACCAGGATGCCGTCCACCGCCGGGTCGCGATTCAGCGCATCGATGAGCGCGAGCACTTCGCTCTCACTCGCATCTTGCGAGAGGTGATGATCGCGGGAGCTCATGCCCGCGCGGGCGCAGGCGCGGTGTTTGCCCCGGATGTACGAGGCACTTGCGGGATGATCGCCCACGAGTACGACCGCAAGACACGGCGGACGCAGTCCGGCGGCGACGAGCTTGGCGACCTCGCCGGCGATCTCGCTACGAAGCTCTTGGGCGAGCGCCATGCCGTCGACCACGACGCTCTGGCGCGCTGCACTCTGCATATCGGGGGCGCCTCCGGAGGGGCGGGGCGCAGTATAACGGAGCTCGCGCTGGGTCGAGAGCGCGGCTAGGCCGCTGCCGTCGTCTTCTTCGAGTCCTTTTTCGCCGGCTTCGACTCTGCTGCCGGGGAGGCGGGCGAATCCGAAGGTGTGCTTGACGTAGCGGCAGGCTCGGCCTTGTCTTTGGTTTCCTTCTTCGCGCCGCTGCTCGAGTAAAGATCGGAGTACCAGCCGCTGCCCTTCAGCACGAACGAGGTGGCGGAAATCAGGCGCTTGGCTTTCGGAGCCTTGCACTTCGGACAGGTCTTGATCGGGTCGTCCGTGATCCGCTGCTCACGCTCGAACTCGTGGCCGCACTTCTCACACTGATACTCGTAGGTCGGCATGCTCTCCTCTAGCTGCTGCGGCTGGAAGCGAGGACGCGGATCCGTGCCTCAAGATGCATGGGATCACCCTCCACGTGTACGCGCTTGCGTCGGCCTCGCGCTCCAGGGTCTAGGATCACGGCGCGCCTTGTCACCCCGAGCGCCTCAGCGAGGGCCCGAACACAAGCCGCGTTCGCCTCGCCTTCAAGCGGCGGCTCCCTGACCGCCACACGCAGCGCATCACCGTAACTCCCGCCCACCGCGGTCCGCTTTGAGCGCGGGCTCACGTGGATCCAGAAGGCAATCCCCGTTGCGCTGAGCGAAAAGCTGGGGCTCCGGCCCGAGGCCGTCAAGCGCCCCCAGTTCCCCCGGCAGCTTTGGGCTGGGTCGGGCGCGTCAGGAAAGCGACTTTACCGTCGAGCAGCGGATCCTCGGCCGGCTCCTCGGCCAAGCCCTCGAGCAGCGCAAGGTGGGTCTCGATCGTCGTCCGAACGGCGGAGGCGAGCCGCGAGCGCACCCCCTTCATCTCACGGATATCCTCGGCGAGCTTCGCGGCGCGACGGTGGGCCGCGTCGAGAATCTTCTCGGCTTTGACCTCCGCCTGGCCAATCAGCACTTCGGACTCCTTCACGGCCGTACGCTTCAAATCCTCGGCCAGAGCCTGCGCCGTGACCAGGGTCTCCCGCAGGGTTTGCTCCTGGGAGGCAAGCTCTGCGATCCGGCTCTCGAGGTGGCGGACCGTTTCGCGCAGGGCGTCGCGCTCACGCACCAACGCTTCGTAATCCTCCGCCGCCATCCGCAGGAACGTTTCGACCTCCGCGGGGTCGTAGCCGCGCCAGGCTTGGGCAAAATGGTGGTTCTGGATATCGAGGGGTGTAAGGCGCATCGAGTCTCCTCACGTTCTGCGGCAAGAGTTCGACCGAACCCCACGGAATCTTGAGTGACCGGGGCCACACCTGGTCCCTTGGCCCCGCAGGGGATTAGCTCCCCCCGAGCTCCCGGGAGCGCCGCGTCGCTGCCGCGACCGCCTCGTAGATTGCGGCCCGGAATCCCCCCGCTTCGAGGCGCTCGAGGCCGGCGATCGTCGTTCCCCCAGGGGAGGTGACCTGGTCCTTGAGGGCCGCAGGGTGGCGACCCGTTTCCTGGGCCAGCTTCGCGGCGCCGAGCACGGTCTGAAAGGCGAGCCGGTAGGCCGCCTCCCGAGGCAGACCCATGCGGACGCCCGCATCGCTGAGCGCCTCGAGAAAGACGAACACGTAGGCTGGGCCGCTGCCCGAAAGGCCAGTCACCGCATCGAGCAGGGACTCCTGCTGCGCCTCCCAGCACATTCCCACCGTCTCAAAAAGTGCAGTGGCCGCCTCCCGGTCCGCGGCGCTCGCCGTGCTCCCGGCGGCGATCGCGGTGGCGCCGGCCCGCACGAGGGCAGGGGTATTCGGCATTGCCCGCACGATCCGCGCGCCCGCGGGCAAGAGGGCAGCGAGCTTCGCGATGGGAACACCGGCCGCGATCGAGACCCACAGCGGCCGGGTCAAGTCGCGAGCGGGGAGGGCGCGCAGCGCCGATTCCACGACAGAAGGCTTCACGGCGAGGACCACAAGGTCGCTTCCCGCCACCGCATCCCCATTGTCGGCGTGGGTTGCGACGCCGAAGGCTTCGGCCAGGAGTTTGCGGCGTCCAGGATCCGGGTCCGAGGCGGCGAGCAGGGACGCCGGGACTCCCGCTGCCACCAGTCCCCCGATGAGGGCCTCTGCCATCGCGCCCCCTCCCATCAACCCGATTCTTTTCCCCACGAGCGCACGCATCGCAGCCATCGCTACCTCTCCCTCGGCCCAAAAAGGGCCGTCCCGACGCGAATGTGCGTCGCTCCCTCCTCGATTGCCACCTCGAAATCGTGGGACATTCCCATGGAGAGGGCGACAAACCGATCGCTCCCCACTGCGTCTCGCAGGCCCCGCGCGAGCTCGCACAGCGCCGCGAAAGTTGGGCGCGCAGCCTGTGGATCCGGGCTCTCCGCGGGCACGGCCATGAGGCCGATCGGCACGAGGTGCGCGAGCTTTGCGCATTCCGCCGCAAGTTCGCCGAGGGAACTCGGCAGGACGCCTCCCTTTTGTGCTTCCCCGCTGAGATTCACCTGAAGGAAGACTTCGAGGCTTCGGCCCGCCTCGGCGGCTCGCCGGTCGAGCTCTCGCGCCAGCTCGATGCGGTCGACGGAATGAATCACGTCAAAGAGCGCCACAGCCTCACGCGCCTTGTTCCGCTGCAGTTGGCCGATGCCGTGCCAGCGCGGCGCCCGCGGCACCTTCCCAGCCCTGACGATCTCGCGCACCGCGGGAATCTTCTCCCGTGCCTCCTGCACGTAGTTTTCCCCAAGATCGGTAAGCCCCAGCGAGATCGCCTCGGCGACCCGCGAGGCGTCTACGCGCTTCGTGACGCCAATCAGCGTAATCTCTCCGGGGTCGCGCCCCACCCGGCGCGCAGCGCTCGTGATGCGGGCACGCAGCGATAGGAGCCGTTCGGCGAGACTCGCGGGGGCCATCACCGCAGCGTCTCCCGGGGGCGCGCGACCGCAGCCCCCGGGCTCTTTGCGCGCAGCAGGGCGAGCGTTTCCTCGATGGGGAGTCCGATCACGTTGGTTTCGCTCCCGTCGATACGCTCCACAAAACGCCGCCCTTCACCCTGTGCGGCGTAGGCGCCGGCCTTGTCGAGGGGCTCTCCCGTTGCCACGTAGGCCCGGAGCTCCGCTTCGGCTGCCGGGCGCATCACGACCGTGCTCTCGACGCACACGGAGCGCGGCTCGAGGCGGTCAGTCTCCACGACAGCGACGGCTGTCAGGACCCGGTGCGTGCGGCCGGCGAGACGGCGCAGCATCTTTACTGCCTCTTCGCCGTCGGCGGGCTTGCCGAGCGCCGAGTCCTCGAGGACGACGATCGTGTCCGCGCCCAGCACAAGCCTGCGCGGAGACGCAGGAAAGCGTCGGGCGACGTCGAGGGCCTTTTCGCGAGCGAGCCGCAGCGCGAGCGCCCGCGGCGTTTCTCCCGCAAGCGGCCGCTCTTCGACGCTCGAGGGCATGACTTCAAAGCGCACTCCGGCCCGCGCGAGGAGCTCGCGCCGGCGCGGCGAGGCGCTGGCGAGCACGACGGGCGGTTCCGCAGCGTTGGGCATCGGCCGGGGCTTACCTGTGGGCGCTGTGCCCGTCAAGCACGGGGAGTGCGCGGACAGACTGGGCCTGAGGGGCGCAGATCGATTAGGCTTGGCCGATGCGAGGTCCCAAGGGTCGCGCTCGCGGCGGGACAGGAGAGGCGGCAGTGGGGGACAAGAAGCGGCAGTGCTGGACGCTCGAAGCGGCGCAGACCCTGCTCGGCGACGTGCGATCGCGGACGGAGCGCGCGGTAAAAGAGGTCGACGCACTCTTGGCCGAGCGCGAGGCAAGCCCGGCGGCTTCGCCCCAGCGCCAGCAGTTCGATGCCAAGGTGCAGCGTGCAGTCGAGCGCTGGGCGCGGGAGATGGAGGCGCTCGGCCTTGAGGTGAAAGGCCTTTGGCTCGTGGATTTCGACAATGGCAGCGGGTATTACTGCTGGCAGTGGCCGGAGGAGGAGGTCGCGTTCTTCCACGGCTTCGAAGAGGGCTTTGCCGGCCGCACGAGGATTCAATAGGAGCGCCCGCTAATGCTCTCCCGCACTAAGGCGCCAGCGCATCGGCGCCCCCGCTCTCTCCACGTCACAGCTTACCCGGCACGCCCCAACTTCCTCGACCATTTGCCGGATGTAGCGCTGCACCACGGGCAGGACCTCGGCCAAGAGCGCCTCATCGGCCTCTCCGAGCGAGACGGCTGCGCGACACTCGACGAGCACGACCGATCCTGGGGCGAGGCGGAGCACTCGCAGCGCGCTCGTCTCGAGCAGGCACTCGCTGGAGGCGGCGGCGGCCGCGCCGGCTTTGGCTTCGAGCAGGGGCCGCGGATCGCTCCCGGTGAGGTCGGCCATCAGCTGCGCCCGCAGGGGTTCCGAGACCTCGGCCTCGGCCTGGTAGTGGGGATGGTCGATGCGCAGGCGCGCACGCACGTCGGGGTCTCGCAGGCGCGCTGAGGCGGGGGGGTCGAAGCGAAATCGCAGGTACTGGACCGCGGAGATGCGATCGGGCTCCATCTGGCGCGAGTCGAATTGCGCACGCAGCACAGTCTCGCGAGGGCGCTCGCCCAGAACGAACGCCACATGTGCGTCGATCCCGCGCAGCCGGTCGAGTTCGGGCTTGATGCGTGCGCTGTCGGTGATCTCGATGAAAAGAGTGGCGGACAGCTCCCCCTCCTTCGGCATGAGCTCGTTGTAGACATCGAGTTCGGCCTGGATGGCCTTTGGGGAATCGATGCGCTCGACCCGCAGCATTTCCTGGACCTGAAAACGCAGCGTCTCCCGATTCTCGAAGACGAGCGTTACGCGGTCCCCCACGCCGACGCGGCGATCGCGCTTTAAGGCGATGACCCGTGCGCGGTACTCCCCGCGCAGGGCCTCGTAGCGATCGCGGTCGACGATCTCCTCAGGGAAAAGCACCCTCATGGATTGATGCCATAGGCGCGCGCCAAGAGCACGATCGGGTGCACGGGTTTTCGACCCATCGCCTGCTCGATGCGCAACGCGGAGAGCGGACAATCGGTGGAGATGAGCGCACACCCCGCGTCCTCAATCCCTCGCACCATCTTTCGCGCCACTTTTTGCGATTCGGCGAAAAAGCGCGCCTGCATTCCCCAGGTGCCATCGACCCCAGAGCATGCGTCGATCAGCGTCACCTCAGCACCGGCGAGCTGCAGCAAGTCCCGGGCGCGAAGTCCCACGTTCTGAGCGCGTAGATGACACGGAGCGTGGTAGGCGACTGGGCCGAGCGGTGCCGGAAAGGAGCGGTCGAGCTTGCCTTCTCGCGCCAGCTCGTAGAGGTGTTCCATCACGTCCCGCGTCGACGCGGCGACGCGGCGCGCGTCTTCGGTACCGAGCAGGCGAGGATACTCGTGTTTCAGCATGAGTGAACAGGAAGGGCCAGGTACCACGATCGTCGCCCCGAGCTCCACAAATTTAAGTAGCTCGGCGACGTTCCGGGTCGCGTTCCGGCGCGCCGCAGCCAGATCGCCCGTGTCGGTAAAGGGCATGCCGCAGCAGCGGGCGTAGTGCACCTGCACGGCGATGCCGCTTCGCTCGAGCACTTCGACCACGGCTCGCCCGACGCTGGGATCGCTGTACTCGACCGAGCAGGTGGTGAAGAGCACCACACGTCGTGACGTCTGGGGGTCGGCAAAACGCGCGAGCGCCGCAGGACGCTCGGCGGCCCGACGCCGCCACCAGCGGGAGACGGTCTGTGCGGAATAGCGCGGCTGCAACCAGTCTCGGTGGATGCCCAGAGTCTTTTCCATCAGGATTCGGGCGAGACGATTGCGGTTTGCGAAGTTCATGAGGACCGGCAGAAAAGAGCCGATCTTTCCAATCAGGTCGGTCCGCGTGGTGAGCCGCCGCAAGAGGGGGATGCCCTCCCGCTGCACCCGTGCGAGCTGTTGCCGCCGCATGAGCGCTGGAAAATCCACATCCCATTCGTGCGGCGGTGTGTAGGGGCAGTGGTTGAAGCACTGCTGGCAGTGGAAGCACAGCTCATTCACGCGCTCGAGACCCGCGTCGGTGAGCCCGGCCACCTCGTTGTCGGTGGCGTCCACGAAGTCGAATAGCGTCGGGAACGAGCCGCAGAGCGGAAGACAACGGCGACACTGATGGCAAACCTCGGCCACGCGCCGCAGCTCGCGGTCGAGCGCGGCGGGGTCGAGATAGGCGGGGTGACCGTACCCGAGCTCAGGGCTCGGGTGGTCGGGCCGCGGGACCTGCATGAGGCCTCCGCGCACGCGCACGCACGGGCGGCGCGCGCTGCGCCTCTTGGGTGTATGCGGCGGGCGCTAGAGCTTCGCGAGCGTGTCGAGCGCCTTTTGGAACCGGCCCGCGTGGGAGCGTTCCGCCTTCGCCAGGGTCTCGAACCACTCGGCGATCTCGTCGAACTTCTCCTCGCGCGCCGTGCGGGCCATGCCCGGGTACATCTCCGTGTATTCGTAGGTCTCACCGGCGACGGCGGCCGCAAGGTTCTTGTCGGTACTGCCGATCGGCTTCCCTGTCGCTGGATCGCCGACGGACTTGAGAAAGTCGAGATGGCCGTGGGCGTGACCGGTCTCGGCTTCAGCCGTGTCACGGAAGAGCCCGCCGACGTCGGGATGACCTTCGATGTCGGCCTGGCGCGCGAAGTACAGATAGCGGCGGTTGGCCTGGGATTCGCCGGCGAAGGCTTCCCTCAGGTGGCCGTGGGTCTTCGTTCCGTCGAGCTTGGGCATCGATCCCTCCTTTGGACATGGACTGCGATTTAGACTCAATCTTGAACGACGACGAGCCCCGGGTCAAATCCGGCCAAAAGCGCACACGGGATGTGCGTCGGAGACAACCCGCGGCTAACGGACATCCTTCAATTCCGCAAGCGTAAGGCGCGTGATGTGGCGCTTGGCCTCTTCGTCGAGCTCGCGCGTCGGGCCGCGTCCCCGGAAGCGTTTCCAGCTCTCGATCGACGCCGTGGCGTCGTGGGACTGCTCGAAGCGGACCGCTTCATCAAACGACCGCTGCATCTCCGCTTCGTCGGCGAAGGACGGAGTGCTGGCGGGCGCAGGGATCGGCGATGACGGCGTTGCCTTGCGTGGCGCGCTCAGAGCGATCCGGGGGACAGCCGGCGTACTCGCCTCCGGCGTCGGGGCATGTGCTGAAGTCGCAGGCATCTTTGCCGCCGGCGGCGCCTCTGGGCGGCTGGCTGGACCGGGGGGCGAGGCGGGGGTCGCGGGTGCAGGGGGAGGGGGCTCCGCCGAGGCTCCTTGGACTTTTGCGGCGGGCTCGGTCGGCGGCCTCGCTTCCGCGACCGTTTCTTTGACGGGCTCGCCCTCCGAGGGCGTGTGGGCGAGCAGTGCGGGAGGCTCGTGCGCCGCGGTCGTGCGGTTCCCCATCCACCACCAGACGCCGACGCCGGCCGAGAGGCCGGCAAAGAGGGCGAGGCCGAAGAGCGCTAGGGGAGCGATGCCGCTTGCTGAGTCCCGGGCGATCTCACCAGGCTCGGGCTGTGCGGAGCGTCTGGGCTCCGCCTCACGCCACCGAGTGGTGTCAGCCAAGGGCTCGAAAAGGCGCGTTTCGTCCCGGCCGGTCGGTGGGGCGAGTGGGAAGGGAGCACGGCTCGGATCACCCGAGTGCCACGCCCACTCGAGAGCGGCGGCGAGCGCCCCAGCATCGGGAAAACGGCGGGCGCGGTCCTTCTCCAAGCAACGCAGGATGACCTGCTCGAGAGCCGGAGGGATGGGAAGGTCCGGACGCACCCGGGTGGGCGGGGGCGGCAGTTCGTAGGCGTGGAGCGACAGGTACCCCACTTCCGTATCCGAGTGAAAGGGCAGATCGCCGGTCACCATTTCGTACAGGATGAGCCCGAGTGTATACAGGTCGCTTCGCAGATCGAGGGTTTCACCGGCGCGGAGCTTGCCCGCTTGCTCGGGCGAGGCGTAACGCGGTTTTCCGAGGAAGTCGCCGATGCGGGTCAGCGTCGCCTCCTCGCCGGCAAGAGTCGTTTCCGATTCCGACGCTGCGGCGCGAGCGATGCCAAAGTCGATGATTTTGACCCTGGGCCCTTCGGGAGTTGCTCGCAAGAGGATATTTTCGGGCGAGAGGTCTCGGTGCACGATCCCCATGTCGTGTGCGTAGGCAAGGCCCGCGCAGCACTGGATGCCGATGCTGCACGTCTCGTCGATCGAAAGCGCACCGTGCTCTCGGATGCGTGCGGCGAGGCTTTCGCCGACCACGTACTCCATGACGAGGAACTGGTCGCCGCCCTCGATGAAAAAATCGTAGATCAAGACGAGATTCGGGTGACGCAGGCGCACCGCGATGCGCGCCTCGCGCTGAAAGCGCTCGAGGGCTTGGGGCACGGCGTCGAAGCGCTCTGTCCGAATCATCTTGAGGGCACGGATCTCCCGCAAAAGGACATGCTCCGCCTTGTACACGGCGCCCATCCCTCCGCGTCCGATCCGCTCGAGGATCCGCAGATCGCGCACCTGCCGGCCGATCATGGGATCGGGGGGATTGTCCGGCGGGCTGTCCATCGCATTGCGCATGGTGCATCCTGCAGCCGCGCGGCGAGCGCCGGCTCGCGCTGTGGGCAAGCCGGCATTCTACGGCCGCAGGCAGGGAGGACCAAGCGGGATGCACGGGAACACGAATTGCGGACTCGCGCTCACCCTCAGCCTCGCCCTCTCGGGTGCGCTCGTTCCCGGTCCGGTTGCCGCTCGAGAGCCTGACGAGGAGCACATGAACGTACTCATTATCCTGGACAGCTCCGGGAGCATGGCCGGCAAGATGGGCGGGCAGGTCAAGATGCAGGCGGCGCAACGGGTGGTGAAGGACCTCGTGGACAACATGCCGAGCGACATGAGCGTCGGGCTCCTGGTGTACGGCTCCCAAACCCCGTATCAGAAGAGGGACTGTGAGGACATCACCCTGCTCGAGCCCGTCGGCCCTGTGAATCCCACGGAGTTCAGCGCCAAGCTGGCACAGGTCAAGCCGCGCGGGATGACACCCATTGGCGCGTCGCTGCGTCGAGCAGCGGAGGCTCTGCGCGGTCTCCCCGGCAAGTCGACCATCGTGCTCGTCTCGGATGGTGCGGAAACCTGTCAAACGGATCCCTGCAAGGTGGCGCAGGAGGTGCGCTCAACCATGGGGATCGATGTCAAGGTGCATGTGGTGGGCCTTGACATCGAGTCGCAGGACCGCAGCACTCTCGAGTGTGTGGCCGAGGGAGGGGGTGGCAAGTACTACGGCGTGGCCAACGAGGAGCAGCTCAGGACTGCGATCGCCGAGGCGACGCAGCCGCCGCCCCGCGTATGCCACGGCCAGGGTCCGATGTGGGCCTCGATCGGTCATCCCGGCCTCGGGGAGATGATGAACGCCCGTCAAGGCTGGGCCGGCGTGCCGAAGCGAAAGTTCTGGCTCGGCTTTATCCCCGGGTTTGGATGGCCGGGCTACCTGCAGGTAGTGAGCGCGATCGACGCTGCACACTGCCGCACAAACGACTGGCCGAACGACTAGAGCTCAGTCGCGGGAGAGCCAGGCTTCCCGCAGCCCCAGCGACCTTAGGACGCCGCCTTTACGGAGAGCAGGAACGACTCGAGGTCCATCTTCTCGTAGCCGCCGCTCAGGAGCACAATCAGCCGCTCTCGGAGCCAGGGGATCTCTCGGGCGCGGCGAATCATGTTGTCCGCGTCCTTCCTCTCGAGGATCGCATACCAGTGGCGGATCATCTGGAAGATCCGGTCCATCGGCTGGCGGATTCGGCTCTCGTAGGGCTTCAGGCGCGCCGCGCTGAAGTCCGAGTGCTGGAACGCGTCCAGGATGCAGTCGGCAGCGTAGACGCCACCGCGAATGGCCAGCGTCACGCCGGCCGAGAAGATGGGGTCCACGAACATCGAGGCGTCGCCGACCAGGACGAAACCATTCCCGACGAAGGAATCATTGATGTACGAGATGCCGGAGACGGTCTGCACGGGCATGGTCTGGCGGGCACCGTCGAGCCATGCGCGCACCTTTGAACATCCCGTGAGCGCCCGCTCGAACACCGCTTCCGGATCGCCGGCGAGCTTGCCGGCGTGATGGGCGTCTAACACCACTCCCACGCTCACGGTGTCCCCGCGGAGTGGGATGTACCAGACCCAGCCCCCATCTATGGTGTGGACCTCGGTGGTGGTCGAGCCCGCAATCCGGTCAGCGATCGGGATGAGCTCGCTGATGTCGCGAGAGTCGCCGCCTGCGAACTGCGTGTAGTGCGCAACCTTGTTGAGCGCCGGATCTGGTCTGCGCCAACCCATTTTCCGGGCGACGAGGCAGTCTCGGCCGGTGGCGTCGACCACGACGTCGGCGGCGATCCGCCGCGGAGCCTCACCGTTTGGCGCTGCGAGCACCCCCGTCACCCACCCATCCCGCATGACCACGTCCGCAACGGTCCAGCCCTCCCGCACTTCCGCACCTTTCCGGCGGGCATTGTCCAAGAGCACTGCGTCGAAGCGCGCCCGATCGACGTGGTAGGTGTACGACCGAGGGAAGTACGCCGGGTACTCCGCGGTTAGGAGGACGACATCCTCGGGATCGCTGAACATCCCAAAGCTGATGCCCTGCTTCACCACGAAGCCGGCCGCTTCGATCTGGGCGGTGACGCCCAGCCGATCCCAGAGCTCCCAGAGCGCGGGGAGCAGTGACTCACCGACGTGGTAGCGAGGAAAAGGTTCCCGCTCGAGCACCAGCACCCGCCGGCCATTGTCGGCCAGAACCGTCGCCGCACTCGCTCCGCCCGGCCCTCCGCCGACTACGACCACGTCCACCCGCTCACTGTCCTGCACAGGTTCCGGGCCCGCACGTGTCCCTCGCCGGATCGTCCGACGCCGCGGCACGGAGGGCAACGGGCGAGGCGCCGTCGTCGCCGTGTCACGCGCGACATCGGCCGCACTGAGCCCGAGTTCGCGGAGCACCCGCTCCTTGAGATTTACAAGCTTTGCGCTCGACATCACACGCGGGTGCGGAGCATCCACTTCCACGATGCACTGGATCCGGCCCGGACGCGGCGTCATCACCACGATGCGGTCGGAAAGGTGGATCGCCTCCTCGACGTCGTGCGTGACAAGCAGGCAAGTGTGCCGGTCGCGAGACAGGATGCGGAGGAGCTCGGCGCGCATGCGCATCCGCGTGAGCGCATCGAGAGCCCCGAACGGCTCGTCCATGAAGAGGAGCTCCGGTCTCGCCATGAGGGCCCGTGCCACCTCCACGCGCTGCAGCATGCCGCCGGAGAGCTGCCACGGGAAGCTGTCCTCGAAGCCGGCAAGTCCGACGAGGTCGATGTAGTGGCGGACCAGGGATTCGCGTTCCCTTTCGGGGAGGCTTTCGCCGCCGAATAGGAGGTTGCGCCGCACGGTCATCCACGGGAAGACCGATCCACGTTGGGTGATCAGGATGCCGCGCTGGCTCGGCCTTTGGACCGGCCGGCCGTCCACCAGCACCTCGCCGCGGTCTGGACGCTCGAAGCCGGTCAGGATGTTAAGGAGCGTCGATTTGCCACAGCCCGAGGGTCCGACGAGCGAGACAAACTCACCCTCCGCAATGCCGAAAGCGATGTCCTCAAGCGCGGACAGCGGCCCCTGGTCGGTGGAGAAGGACTTCCAGATGCCTTGGATCGTGACCTTATCGGGCATTGTTGTACCGCCAGCGTACCACGTTGAGCGACTCCAACCGCCTCATCAGAAGATCGAGGAGAAACCCAATCACGCCGATGATGACCATTCCGGCGACGACCAAGTCGTAGCGGGAGCCTGCGTTCCGGGCGTCGATGATCAGGTACCCGAGTCCCGAGTTGATCGCGACCATCTCTGCAGCCACCACCACCAGCCACGCGACTCCAAGGCCGACACGCATGCCGGTGATGATCTGAGGCAGTGCGGCGGGAAAGATCACGGTCCGGAAGAGCCGCAGCCCCCCGACTTCGAAATTCTGCGCTGCGCGCACGTATTGGCGTTCGACCAAATGGACGCCGGAGGTCGTCGCCACGACGATCGGAAAGAATGACGAGAGAAAGATGAGGAACGTGGGCGACGTATCCCCGACGCCGAACCAGAGGATCGCCAACGGGATCCAGGCGATGGGTGAGATCGGTCGCAGCAGCTGGATCATCGGGTTGAAGGCTCGGAAGATCCCCGCGTACCAGCCCATCAGGCTTCCGAGGGGGATGGCGAGGCCGAGCGCGAGTCCGTATCCGACGGCGACGCGGGAGAGCGAGTGAAAGATATCTCGGACCAGCGTCCCGTTTCGTGCCAGCTCGACAATGCCGGCGACCACTGCGGGCGGAGTGGGAAAGATCGGGCTGTTGGCGGCCATCCACCACCAGAGGCCGAGCAGCAGGGCCACCACACCGAAGGGCGAGAGCTGGCGTAGCCTCTTCATCGCAGGCAGATCCCCCGCGGACGAAAGCTCCGCATGAAACTCTCGTCGGGGTAGCACGGGACCGGCTTCTCGTGGGAGAGGGACTTCGCTTCCATCGAAAGCGCCTTCGCAGCGATCGACATGAACATCCCTGGTATGAGAGGTCTGAGAAGACGCAGGATACCCGGAGCCGGGCCTGCACCGCCACGCGTGGCCGCCGCGGGAATGAGGCTCAAGCCGGCTCGTGAGCGGCACGGTCCGGCCACGGGCCAGCGTTCTCGAGCCTTGGAAGCTCCGCTTCCTCTCGCGCGTTCTTTGGCGTGGCCCGGAGTTTGAACCGCCAGTCCGTTGTGCCCTCCTCCCGAACGTGCGGCCGAACCCGAGATCGGGCCGCCTCGCGGGGGATGACCAGGCAGCGCCGCGGGTTAGAACCCGAGGGTCGCTTCGGCGTATCCGTAGTTCGCCTCTTTGTCGACGTAGGCGTTCGCGATCACCCCGCGACCGAAGACGTGTCCATAGTAGAAATAGAGCGTGAGGTTCCGCGTCGGCGTAAACGTGAGCGCGGCATCGAGCAAGTAGCCCACGTCCTGCGCCCCTCCGGTCGGCGTGCCCGTGTAGCCGAAGTTCGTGCTGCTGGTGGCCCCGCCGCCCGCGTAGAGGAAGTCGTTCGGCTGCGTGACCCGCAGCCAGTGCAGATCGGTGCGGATACTTACCATCCGGTGTGGCTGGAGGAGGAGCTGGACGAATGTGTCCATGTTGTTCATCAGGTTGAAGAACGGGAACTGCGCGTAAAGACGAGCAGTCGGCAGCATCTGAAAAAATGTGCCGTGGACCCGCCCCGAGGGATCCGCGCTGCCGGAGCTCTGGTCTACTCCCACGCGAAGCCACGGTGACGCCCACGCATCGGGGAGCTGGTAGCCCGCCTCGAGCGCATAGGCCCAGGCGCGCTGCTCAAGGCTCTGCCAATCCCCGAGCTGGCCCGCCGCCCAGACCAGAAAGTCCGCCTTGCCAGGGCCGAAAGGCTCTACGTGGAGCACCTGACCGCCCACGGTGTGCAGGTTCAGGGGTCGATGATCCGCTTGGCGCACGGCGAGCGGGCGATTGTCGAGAACGACAATGTCGCGGTGATCGTTGTAGTAGAGGTAGAAGAGACGCGTGCTCGTGCCCGGGGGCTCCGCACCCTCCTTCAGCGTCGCGGAGAGGCCTGCCACCGCGACCTGGCTGATCTCCGGGTTTCCGTTGATCTCGTAGCCGCCCCAGGTCGGGACGAACCCGAAGGCCGTCGCGTTGAACAGTTGGGTTTCGTAACCCACCTGTCCGCCGTCGAAGCTACGCCCGATGTGCGTGTAGTCGAAGGGGCCCACAAGTCGCTCGGCGCAGCGGTTCTTTTGCAGCCACGCAAGTGTCGGATCACTGAGCGGGGTCTCGAGGCCGTCCCGGTAGAGTTGGCGACCGAGGGTGGTTTGGAGCCCTGGCACGGTGAAGGCGTCCTTCCAGCGCAGCCACGCATTCCGCAGCATGGGCTCTTGCTGGTACGTCTCGGGAGTATTGGCGAAGTAGCTCCCACCGGGTCCGGGAGCGTGATCGGGTACCTTGTAAAGGAGCGAGTCCTGGAACTGCACGAAGAGCTCGACCGGGTCGCGCATCACGCGCACGCCAAGCTGGAAGCGGCTTCCGAGGAAGCGGTAGTCGTCGTTGCGGTTCGCAGCGCTGGGTGGGGTCTCGAACCAGTCCACGAGCTCACCGCGCACACGCTCATTCGCCTCGAGGCGGATCGTCGCACCAAAGGGGCCCTCAAATTCAACCGGCGGCACCTCGAATGTCGCCGCTGCGGCGGAGGACATCGGAGGGCGCTCGTCCGCCCCCGTAGCGCTCCCGACGAGCAGTACGAGGACGACGCACGCGACCTTCGCGAGGGAGTGGAAGGACCTCACGGCTTGGGCGTGCAGAAGGATCACGGGATGATTACCTCGTCGTTAGGCACGGAGGGGGGAAGGCGCAGTCCTGGAAGAACGCCTAGGAGCATGCCGGAGATCACGTCAAGCGCCTGGATCTCTTCGAAGTCGTTCTAAGGTGTATTTCACCCGGTTCGTTCGCCTTAAGACCCCGAAGGAGCCGAGCCGCATGTCCAAGAATTTCGCACCACGCGCTCCTGCACATTTTAGCCCCAAGGTGATCGCCTCTTTGATCCAACTCAGATCGATTCCTTGCCTTGTCGCAACTGCTGCGGCCTCAAGAGTTCCTGCACTCGCCATCGAAGGCGGGCCCACGGAGTCGCGGGAAACGGTTCGACCAGGATGATCATCTGCCCGCTCGCATGGGCAGTACAGGCAAACTGATATCTGGACGCCAACGCGAACGACAGCCGAAAGCTCTGACCGGGCATCATCAGAGTCGGTCCGAAGATCTGTGGTACATCGTCCAGATTCTTGAGAACGAGGATGTCGCTTACGCCGAGAGTCAGTCGGATCTCGTTGGGCAGGATCTCGATTCGATCTCCCGCCATTCGGCGCGCCCATGTGCCCTTCGGAATCTCGAATGTCGCATCCCTTGAAGCGGAGCGGATCGGACTCAGTGCCGCCCACGCGGTTGCGCCGAGCGCAGCGATCAGAATCAGAATCCAATACCTTCGACGAGCCGTCACGATTGCGTCTCTTTAACGAACCCATTCACGGGTTCAGCAAGATCTTGACGTCATGCACGTAATCGTCAGAACTCTGTCCATACGGCATCAGGGCGCGCAGGCTTCCGCTGCGATCAATCAAGTACGTGTACGACGAATGAGAAAATGTATAGCTGGTACCGAGGGTCTTCCGGGTCGCGGCAATCCCATAGTTTTGACGCACGGCGGCCAGCTGCTCGGCGGTCCCTGTACCGCCGACAAACGTCGGGTCAAAGGATCCGAGGTACTTTCGCATTCGCTCCGGACTGTCTGTTTCAGGGTCCACCGTGATGTAGAGAACCTGAAGCTCCTTGGCTTGCTCGCCCAGCTTCTTGCGCGTCTCGGCCAGGACCGCAAGCGTCGTGGGACACACGTCGGGGCAAGAGGTAAAGCCGAACGCCAGGACGACCACCTTTCCGCGGTACTGGCTGAGTCTCAGTTCCCTGCCGTCCGATCCGCGCAAAGAGAATTCCGGCGCTGCTCGAGGCGGGCTGAAAACGCCCGCTTTGAGATTCGCATCGTCCGCAGAACTGGGCGCAGCCGCGAGCAGGAGCAGCGGGAGCAGCATTTTGGGGACATGTTTCAAGAGTCTTGTGCTCATTTCAGAGTGTAATCGCAGCAGGCTGAGCACTCCTTGCAAAGCTCTCGTCCACATACTTCTCGTATGGGATGGGCTGCGGGATCGTGCCGGCTTCGATCGAGAGCTGCATCAGCTCGTCGAACTCCGATTTGATCATACGCAGGTCGCCGTAGGTCACTCGGTCCGTCGGATTTTCCATGACGAACTGGAGGATGTTCGGATCTTGATTGAAGAAGTCGGAGCCTGCGGCGATCGCGACCGCCTTGTCACGGTTTCCCTGTTTGGCGTCGAGCCATAAGCCCGCACCAAGCACCTGGTTGACGAGATCCTGCACCATCGGGCGATTCTGCTCGATCAACTCCTCGCGAACGGTGAGGACACAGCAAATGTAATTGCGCCATTCGTCGCGGGTCATCCGGAGAGGTCTCGCGTAGCCTGCGCGCTGTGCGGCCGCCCCGAAAGGCTCCCCGGTGCAGTAGGCGTCGACGGCGTTGGCGTAAAGTGCAGCCGGCATATCGGGAGGCGCCATCTCCACGATCTGGATGTCGTTCGGCGTCATGTTTTCTTGCGCCAGCATCTTTCTTAGAAAGAGAAAATCGACGGCGAAGCGGCTTGGGATGGCGACCCGCTTCCCGGCGAGTTGCCTGAAATGCTGATACGGCGAATCGGTCCGGACCATGATCACAGCGCCAGAGCGATGGCCCAGGGATACAATCTTGACCGGAATCTTTTTGTCGGTGAGATCCATCACCAGCGGCGCCAGCATATAGGCCGCCTGAATCCGTCCGGCCATGAGCGATTCCTTGATCTCGGGCCAGCCGCTGTACTTGCTGTAGCCGTATTCAAAGCGCCGCACACCAGGCCCTGCGCTGCGGTTGCTGGCTGTCTTCGCAACGCAGGCAACGGGAAGAGTGAGATTGCAGGTCACGGGCAAGCCGCCCACGACTAATTTGTCTGGGTTCCCACCGGAACAAGAAAGGGGGCCCAAGGGCAGGGCGGCCGCGATCGCCCACTGCAGCAGCTGCCTGCGACTCAAAAGAAATGCGCTCTCAGGGCTCTCGGCGTTCATCCCGCGATTTCTCTGGTGACGGTTGAGGGACTCGTGGAGAGGATGGGGCTCTAAGCCCCGTGTCCCGTTTCGGTCGCTTGGCGCAACGCATGCCTGAGTCGCAGCTTATACCGGAATCAGGCCGCCGCGCACCGTGGTTGCGGCGTCGCTCGCGAGCCAGAGCAGGATGAGCGCGATCCGGTCCGGGGGCGTCCATTGGGAAAAGTCCGCCTTGGGCATCGCCGCGCGGTTGGCGGGCGTATCGATCGTCGTGGGCACGATTGCGTTCACCCGGATGCCGTCGTTCGCGACCTCGCGCTGGAGCGTTTCCGTGAGCACGATGACCGCCGCTTTCGACGCGCTGTACGCCGCGAGACCGGCCGGTCGATCGATGGCGGCGCGAGAGGCCACGTTGAGGATCACCCCGCGCTTGTGGGCGAGCATGGCGGGCAGGGCAGCCCGGCTCATCGCGACGACGCTGCGCACGTTCATCGTCCACAGGCGCTCCCACGTCTCAAGGTCCGTCTTGTGGAGCGGAGCACCGCCGGCAAAGCCGCCAACGCCATTGATGAGCACCGCTGGCTCCCCCGCGGCGGCAACAACGCTCGCCGCTCCGCTCTCCTGCGCTACGTCCGCCTGCAGGAGTGTGAGCTGCCCGGAGCCCAAGGCGTCGGGTTGCGCCTTTGCGACCGCGTCGCGCTCGCGGTCGACGATCCACGGCACGACCACCCGGTCGCCCGCCCCAAGGAAGGCACGCACCACGCGGCTGCCGAGTGCACCCGTGCCGCCGGTCACGATGGTTGTGCGAGGCTTGTCCGTCACTTTTCCTCCTGGGGCGGATGCGGGATCCGGCGCTCGAGTCGGACAAGGGCCCGCTCGGCGGCGCGCCGAAGATCGGGCTCAGGAGCTTCGGCGGCCAGGGCGCGCAGGCGATCGGACGCGCCTGCCGGAAGGCAGGTGGGGCTCCCGGCTCCGAGCTCGCCGAGTGCCACAGCCGCGATTCGCTTGGCTGCGGGGTCCTCGTCCTTCATCAGGGCCTCGAGCAGCCGCTCGCAGACCTCGGGCGGGGGATCGAGGAGCCCGGCGAGGGCGCTCAGGGCCGCACGGCGAACGTGGAGATCCGGGTCGTGCGTCGCAGCGACCAAGACGCTCGCGGATTCCGGGCGATCCGGCGCGAGCTCGCGCAGGCAAAACGCCGCCATCCGCCGCACGACCGCGTCCTCGCCGCCCCTTAGCATGCCGACGAGCACGCCCAGCACCTCACCGTGGAGACGACCAAGGTCCACAAGGATCCTTGCCGCGGCCCACCGGACATCGCCATCGGCGCTGGCCAGCGCCTCGAGGAGGGCGGGCAGAAGTCCGGGCGTTGGGGGGTGAAGACGCACGCTGGTGTAGGCAGCCGTAAAGCGTCGGCGCGGGGAGTCACTTCGCAGCGCATCCCGCAGCACCGAATCGACGTGGCGCTCTCGCCGTCCGATCTCCACAAGGGCGTCGGATGCCGCCCGCGCCACGGCCTTCACCGGATCGCCCAGCGCGTGGCCGAGGGCGTCGGCAAGCACTGCTGCGGCGGGATCGTCCCGGGCTGCAAGACAAGCGGCACGCCGCTCCTCGGGGTCCGCGTGTCGCAGGCGCTCCACGATCGGGTGGCTCACGCAAGGCTCCAGCGGGAGGCGACGGGCGGCTCGCCCGGCGCGCTCGCCTCGCGCTGCGCGCGTCCTTCGCGCTCGAGCTTCACGAGGTGCGAAGCCACAGACTGTGCAGCAGCCGCGTGCAGCACCTTTGGGACATCTACGTAGATGCGTCTCACGAGTTCTGGAACGAGAGCCGGACCCGCGGCACGCAGCGCCGCCACGATCTGGCGTTCGCGCTGCTCTCGGTGTTCGATGTACTCGCGCAGCTTTGAAACCCCATCCTCGATGCAAGGTCCGTGGGCGGGGTAGATCCTCCGCGGAGCGCTCGCAAGAAGCTTCGCGAGCGACGCCATGTAGTCGAGAAGATCGCCCCCTACCGTGGGGATCACCGTCGTACCGACCCCGAGCACATTGTCCCCGGAGAAGACGGCGCGCTCCTCCTCGAGCCAGAAGCACAGATGATCGCGGGCGTGCCCCGGCGTAAAGACGGCGCGAAGCGTTGCCCCTTCGGTTTGGACGACGTCGCCATCGCCCAGCGGGGAGAGCGAAAGGTCCGTCGCGCGATCTTCCGGATCGGGGAGCTTGGAGACGCGCATTGGCCCGAACTGCTCGATCACCGCCCGCACCCCGCCGATGTGATCGACATGGCCATGCGTCAGGACGATCTCCTGGAGTCCAGTGCAGCCCGCACGCGCGAGAGCGCGCTGCAGCACCCCCCCGTAGGCGGGAACTCCTTGACCGGTATCGAGCAGGATGCGGCGCGGGCCCGTGCCGATGAGGTAGGTGTTGGTGCCCGGACCCGTGAAGATTCCCGGATTCATGCCGAGCGCCGTCACCACGCGGGGCGACCAGGTGTCGATCTCGGGCATCGACAGACCGATCATTACCGCTGCGGCGGGTGTTCCCGGTGCGGCCACGCTTAAGACCCCGCCACGGTCATGGCGGCGATCCTCAGCGATGGCGAGGCGATCGATCCCAGCCAAAGAAGATCGCTGCCCACCGCGTCGAGCGCGCGCAGCATCTGCCCGAGATTGCCGGCGATCGTGACCTCCTCCACGGGGTGAGCAATCTCCCCGCCTTCGATCCAAAGGCCGGCCGCACCGCGTGAGTAGTCTCCCGTGACCGGATTGAAGCCCTGGCCGATGAGCTCGGTCACGAGAAGCCCGCGCGGAGTCGTCGCAACGATCTCTTCGAGGCTTTGTGTCCCGGATTCGAGGGACAGATTGGTCGGACCCACACTGGGTGCGCTCGATGCGCCCCGGGAGGCGTTGCCCGTGCTCGCGAGACCGAGCTTGCGTCCTGAATAGGTGTCGAGGAGGTAGCCCCGCAGTCGGCCGCGCTCGACAAGGAGGTTGCGCCGCGTGGGTTGTCCCTCTCCATCGAAGGGTCGGCTTCCGAGCCCACCGGGGCGGCGGCCGTCATCGACCACAGTGACGTGCTCGCTTGCGATCGCTTCACCGATCCGGCCCGCCAGAAAGCTCGTCTGGCGGTAGACGGCATAACCGGAGACGCAACTGAACAGGTGGGAGAGGAGGCTGCGCGCCGTCAGCGGATCGAAGATGACGGGCACCTCGCAGGTCGAGACTCGCCGTGCTCCGAGCCGACGCAGGGCGCGCTCCGCTGCCTGCCGACCGACCGCAGCGGGATCTTCGAGCCCGCCGATGCGGCGGTGAAGCGTCATCCAGTAGTCCCGTTGCATGGCGCCGTTCGCGCGCGCGATCGGCTCACAGAAGAGCGAGTGGCTCGCGGACTCGTATCCGCCGAGAAAGCCAGCGCTGTTGCCGTAGACCACCCGATGAAAGTGCGAGCTGACCTGCGACCCCTCGGAGTTCGTGATCCGGGAGTCAAGAGCCCGCGCCGCGGCCTCGGCCCGCCGCGCGCAATCGATGCGTGCTTCGACCCCGACGGCGCGATCCGCGGGATCAAAGAGCTCAAGGTCCGGAATCTCCGCAGCGAAGCCGCCTTCGGGCAGCCCCGCCGCCGGATCCGCTGCGGTCGCCCGGGCCAGTGCGACCGCCTCCTCCACCATGCGCGTGACCGCAGCCAGTGCGAGGTCGCTCGTCGAGGTCAGCGCCGACCGCAGGCCCTTGGCGTCGCCCACGAAGGCACGGATCCCGAGGGTGCGCTGCCGGGCCTGACTCACGAAGTCGATCTCACGGTCTCGAACCCGCGCCTCAACCCCATCGCTCTCGACCAGCATGGCGTCCGCGGCGGCTGCACCGACCTGGCGCGCGTGAGAGAGCGCGCGCTCGACAACTGCCGCCGCGTTGGGAGGATTCTTCACGCCTGCGTCCCTCCCACCGTGAGTGCGTCGAGCCGGATGGTCGGCATCCCCACCCCGACGGGCACACTCTGTCCATCCTTGCCGCAGGTTCCGACGCCGCGGTCGAGTTCGAGGTTGTTCCCGATGCGCGAGACGCGCAGCAGCGCATCCGGTCCATTTCCGATGAGGGTCGCGCCTTTTACCGGCCGGCCGATCTGGCCGTCTTCGATCAGGTACGCCTCGTTCGCGCTGAACACAAACTTCCCGCTCGTGATGTCGACTTGACCCCCGCTAAACGACACCGCGTAGAGACCGCGTCGCACGGAACGCACGATGTCCTCCGGGGGGTCGGTGCCCGCCAGCATGAACGTATTGGTCATCCGCGGCATCGGCAGGTGCGCGTAGCTCTCCCGGCGACCGTTGCCCGTCGCTGCCGTCCCCATCAGCCGGGCATTGAGCCGGTCCTGCAGGTAGCCGCGCAGGACGCCGTCCTCGATCAGCACCGTGCGCTGGGTCGGCGTCCCTTCGTCGTCGAAGTTGAGCGAGCCGCGGCGCAGGGGGATCGTGCCGTCGTCGACGACGGTGACGCCCGGTGCCGCCACGCGCTGTCCGATCCTGCCCGAAAAGGCCGACGTCTTCTTGCGGTTAAAGTCGCCCTCAAGGCCGTGGCCCACAGCCTCGTGGAGCAGGACACCGGGCCAGCCGGGGCCAAGCACGACGTCCATGGTCCCGGCCGGGCAGGGGACCGCTTCAAGGTTCAGGCACGCCATGCGCACCGCCTCTTCGACGAGGGGCCGCCACGCCTTGGGATCGAGGACGTGCTCGATTTCGAAGCGGCCCCCCATCCCTTGGTAGCCGGACTCGCGGCGGCTTGCCGTGGCGTCTGCAGCAATCACCTGAACGTTCAGACGAACGAGAGGACGCACATCTCCGGCGAGGGTGCCGTCGCTTGCCGCGATCAGTACGACACGATGCTGCGCCACGACACTCGCCATCACTTGCGCGATGCGTGGGTCGAGGCTGCGGGCGTAGGCGTCGATCTCGCCAAGAAGCGCAACCTTGCGGTCGACCGGAACATCCGTCGGGGGGCGCGTCACCGGG
>DATGZK010000004.1:0-20981 GCA_035489755.1 Myxococcota bacterium | reverse complement strand
GACCTTTCGATCGGGCGCACCTTTTCCACAGGAACTGAAGCTTTCGTCGCAGAAGCCGTCAGCGCCGACGGAAGGCAAGCGGTGCTGAAGATCGCGATCCCCGGGCTCGATCCTGCGGCCCGGGAGCTACACACACTGCTTTCCGCGAACGGACGCGGCTATGTCCAGGTTCTGCGGTACGAAGAGGCACGAGGGGCTATGCTGCTCGAACGGCTCGGCCCTCAGCTTCATGGGCTCGGCCTGCCGCTCGTCGCGCAAATTGAGATCATTTGCGCCACGCTTCAGGACGCGTGGATGCAGCTTCCCAAAGGGTTGCAGCTCGTGTCGGGCGCGGAGAAGGCCAGCAATTTGGCCGCTTTTATCGAAATGGCGTGGCCAGAACTAGGAAAGCCCTGTTCGGAGCGCGCCATCGACAAGGCGCTCTCCTTCGCGGATGTCCGGCGCCAGGCCTTCGATCCCCGAAACGCTGTACTGGCGCATGGCGATGCTCACGCCTGGAACACGCTGCTGGTGCCCGGCGGTGGTCCGCGGCGTTTCAAATTCGTGGACCCTGACGGGCTCTTCATCGAACGCGCGTACGACCTTGGCATCTCGATGCGCGAATGGGGGTCCGAGCTCCTCGCTGGCGATCCGCTGGAGCTGGGGCGTCGGCGCTGTCACCAGCTAGCTCGGCTGACCGGCGTGGAACCGGAACCGATCTGGCAATGGGGTTTCATCGAGCGCATAGCGAACGGGCTGCTTCTCAAACAGAAGGGTCTGGACAAGGTGGCCGGCGAGTTTCTGACGGTGGCGGATGCTTGGGCCTTAGGCGATCTGTTGTGAACGCGAGGGTATGGCGTGTGCCCCGCGAAGGACCCACCGGCCCCGCCGGTCCGGGAGCGACCCGGGAGCATTCTGGGCGAAGTGGATCGATGTTGTGGTTGAGCGGACTCCGCCGGAGACCAATGAGCCGTATGAGGGAATGCCTATCGCGCGAGCTGCTGCCGTAGCTCGTCTGCTCGGCGCAACCATCCAGTCATGCCGATCGACTCGAAGGGTCCCCGAGCCGCGTCGAGCAGCGCGAGTGCACGCGTGCGGTCTCCATCCCGGCCGCGCCGCACCTCCATCCACGCTTCGTCGAAGTCAGCGATCGCGCGCAGCGGGCGCGCGCCCTGCTCGTCGAGGACGCGGCGTGCCTTTTCGAACCACTCCCTGGCTTCGTCGAAGCGGCCGGTGAGCGCACAAAGTCGCGCCAGCGAAAGACGCGCGTCGGTGTTCGGATAGCGGAAATCGGGCGCGAGCGTCTTCTCGCGCAGGTTGCGCTCGAGCACGTCGGCGTGATCGCGGCGTTCGAGGACCCAGAGCGCCTCAATCACCCAGTAAAGAATCGCTGTGTAGTGATCAACCCAGCCCGCGCTGCGCTCAATGGCGGGAAGCACGCCTTTGAGCGCCCGGAGTACGTCTTCGACCCGCCGTTCGTGTGCGTAGGCGGCCGCAGCGACCGCCCCAACCACCGCCCCCACCTCCCTCGCCCGACGGTTCTCTGGAGCTGCTGCGAAAGCAAGCAGCCCCTCAATCACAGGGAGGACGAGCCCCCAGCCGTCGCCTCGGATTCCAACGTACTCGAGCGGCGCGGCCTGGAGAGCGGCCGCGAGGAAAGGCGGGGTCCCGATCCGCTCCGCAAGCTCGGTGGCGCGCGAGAGGGCCTCGCGCGAGGCAGCGAGATTCCCGAGCGCCGACTGGCAGCGAGCTACCGTTACCAGGAGTGACGTTGCAATCCCGAGCTGGCCGCGTTTGACATGATCCACCGCGCGTTGGCTCGACATCGCCGAAGCTCGTACGTACTCACCGGCCCAAAACGCCATCGCCCAGGGAACCGCGGCGCGCTCGATGACGTCCTCTCGCGACTCGAAGATCGCTGCAGGGATCGGGACAAATGAGTAGCGCTTCATCAATGAAGGCTGGTTTGCGATCAGGATGCGTGAAAGCTCGTATTGCTCGGGGACGCCGAGCGGGATCTCACGGTCGTCGGGATCGCTCGGAATGCGTGTATAAAAATAGAGGCCCGCAAGGCGCGCCCACGTGAAGTCGCGACGGCCGCCTGCGTGTCGCAATCCTTGCTCGGCGAGCGCGCAGGCTCGCGGGTCGTAGCTGGAGCCGTACACCTCTCCGGCCGCATCCGCGAGGTAGTCTGCAGCCGCATCGCTGCCCTCACAGGACGCGAGAAGCTCCCCGGCCTCGCTCGCCACACGGACCGCCTCCTCGGGAGCGAGGCTGTGCGCGAGGGCGAGCCCACGCCGCGCAAGGAGACGCGCCCGACGCGCGTCGGCCTCGGGCAGAAGATCGAGTGCCATGCCCAGGAAGCTCGCAGTCTCTTCGTGCGCAGCCGCCTTCTCAGCAGCGTCTGCGGCTGCGACACAGTGGGGCACCCCACGCTCCGCCCCCGGGATCGCTGAGCTTCGGTGCCACTGCGTCGCGATCTCACCGGCGTGCTCGCCGGGGTCGGAATAGACACGCTCCATCTCCTCAGCGAGGCGCCGATGGAGTCGCACCTGGCGCGAAGGAGAGAGCTCGCCGTAGAGCGTGTGGCGGATCAGAGCATGCGTGAAGTCGTACACGTCGGCGTGACCGGCGGGCCGCACGAGCTGCGCCTCGAGCGCCTCGTCGAGAGCGTCAAGAGCCGCGTTCTCTTCAAGCCCTGCCGCCCCTGCGGCCACGTTCAGGCGGAAGGCGCCCGCACAGCCCGAGGCCGCAGAGAGCAGCCGATTGGCCTCTTTGGAAAGGCGCGAGAGCCGCCGCCCAATCACCTCGCGCACGCCCTCGGGAATGCCGAGCTCCTCGACCGAGTAGTCGCTTCTCCAGCGGCCCTCGGCCCGGTAGAGCTTGCGTTCCTCCACGAGATGGAGGAGCACCTCCCGCAGAAAGAATGGGTTCCCGTCGGTCTCCGCGGAGAGCGCGTGTACCAGCGCTTCTGGCGCCTCCTGTGCGGCCATCGTCTGGAGGAGCTCACTCACCTCGCTCTCGTCGAGGCCATGGAGCGCGATCCGCTCGTACTCCGTCTCGCGGCGCAGGGCGCCAAGGGCATCGGCGAGCGGGTGCTGGCGATCGAGCTCCACGTCGCGGTAGGCGCCGACAAGGAGGAGGTGCCCGCGCGAGACAAAGCGCACGACGTGACGCAGCATCGCCACTGTCCCTGCGTCGGCCCAGTGAAGGTCGTCGAGCACAAGCACGATGGGGGCCCGATGGGAAGCTGTGAGCAGGAACTGCGTCAGTGCATCGAGGAGTCGCCAGCGCTCCTCGTCGGGCGGGAGCGGCACTGGGGCGGGAAGATCCGGCAGCCGGCTGCGGAGCACTGGAGCCAGCACCGAGAGCGGAGGACCGTAGGGCCCGAGATCCTTCTCGAGCTCTTCTGGAGGAAGTGCCTTGGCGTATTCAGTCACCGCCTCGGCAAAGGGACCAAAGGGAGGGGCTCCCTCGCCTTCGTAGCAGCGACCCCAGAGCACACGCGCGCCATGCTCTCGAGCGTGGGCCGTGAACTCCTCGAGCGTGCGCGTCTTCCCGATGCCGGGCTCGCCCACCAGCATTGCCAGTGCGCCTCGGCCCGCGCGAGTCTGCTCGAGCCGGGCCCGAAGGCGCGCCATCTCCTCGTGTCGGCCCACGAAGGGTGTTTGCCCCAGAAAGCCGGCGGCGGGCTCGGCCTCGTAGAGCACCTCGCACACGCCCACCTTCTCAGCGATGCCCTTGAGCTCGAGAGCACCCATGTCGCGGAACGAGAAGGCCGCCCGACCTGCAAGGAGCCCCGAGACCGTCGCGCTACACAGAATCTGGCCCGCCTCGGCGCGGTCACAAAGACGCCTCGCCAGCACGACGGGCGTCCCGAAGTATCCGCTCCCTGTCTTCTGCTGGAGCACTTCACCGACGTTGAGGCCCACGCGGATCGAGAGCGGTTCGCCTGGTTGCTGCGCGGCGGCTTGCTGCATCGCAATAGAGCAGCGCACGGCATCGGCCGTCGAAGCGAAGGCCACCATGAGGCCGTCGCCCAGCCACTGGAGCTCACTCCCGCCGTGGGCGGAGACGGCATCCGACAACAGGCGGTGATGGGTCTCGAAGAGCCCCTGTGCGCGTTCATCGCCCACGCGTTGCATGAGGCCAGTCGAGTCCACGAGGTCCGTGAACAGGATCGTGGTGATGGCGGCACGCGCAGCTTCGGTCATGGCTCCGCTCCCCCGTGTGGCATGGTGGAGCAGATGGGGCTCGGCGGCGACACCGTCTCCCGGAGCACCCGCAATAGCACTGTGCGGGCCGGAGGCTTGTCGAACTGGGCTTTAGTCGTCGGGCGAGCAGTCACGGGCGGTTCGTAGCTACACCGAGGCGCTGTCTCCTCGCGACGCGCCTCGCGCACGGCGGCGGCGGAAGGCGAGGCCGACTGCCGCCTGCGGGTGGTCGGATCGAGGTTCATCCCGTGATGCCACTACGGCTCGGAAGCACGGGCTCCGGAAAATAGTGTCGCGTCCGATTGCAGAGCGAGCAGACCGAGAGCATGACGGGCACCTCGACGAGGACACCGACCACAGTGGCGAGCGCGGCGCCAGATCCGGCGCCATAGAGCGCGATGGCCGTGGCGACCGCGAGCTCGAAGAAGTTGCTGGCGCCGATCAGCGCCCCGGGAGCGGCAACGTCGAAGGGCACCCCGAGGAGCTTCATCAGGCCGTAGGCCAGCGAGGCATTCGTGTAGACCTGGATCACGATGGGCACAGCGATCAGCAGCACGTGCAGGAAGTGCGACGTCAGGTTCTCCGCCTGGAACGCGAAGATCAGGACCAGCGTCGCGAGGAGCGCGAGGGGCGTCAGGGGCTGGAAGGCGGCGACGTAGCGCTCCTCGAACCAGCTCGCGCCCATCTTCCGGCGGAGGAGTGTTCGACTTGCGCTCCCGAGGAGGAGCGGAATCACGATGAACGTCACAACGCTCGCCACCAGCACGCCGAACGGGACGTGTAGACCGCTGGCTCCGCTCACGAGCAGGCTCACGAGCGGCGCGGAGAGCAGGAGCATGATTAGATCGTTCAACGAGACCTGGACCAGCGTGTAGGCCGGATCGCCCCCAGTCAGCTGGGACTAGACGAAAACCATCGCCGTGCAGGGAGCCGCCGCCAGAATGATGACGCCCGCCAGGTACTGATCCGCGAGATTGGCTGGAAGTAGAGATGCGAAGACGTGCTTGAAGAAGAGCCACCCGAGAAACGCCATGGAGAAGGGCTTTACAAGCCAGTTTACGAAGAGCGTGACGAGGATGCCGCGAGGCCGGCGACGCACGTTGAGCACGCTCGCAACATCAATGCGCAGCATCATGGGATAGATCATCAGCCAGATGAGAATCGCGATCGGAACGTTGACCTGGCTACCGGACCCGAGCTCGACGCGACGAAGGACGTCGATAGCCCCAGGGAAGAGGCGTCCGAGCTCCACTCCCACAATCATGCAGAGCACCACCCAGAGCGAGAGGTAGCGCTCGAAGCCTCCGATCGCGGCGCGCTTCACACGCGGCTCTTACCGATGGCTTCGACCTCTCTCTGCAAGCTCATGCGGTCAAGGGACTCGATCGGCAGCGATGCGAACAGCCGGATCCGCCGCTCGAGCGCTACGAGAGCGAGTCGGAACGCATTCAGCCGCGCTTCCTCCGTCCCCACGAAGACGGCGGGATCTTCAACGCCCCAGTGCGCGGTTACCGGCTGGCCCGGCCAGACCGGACAGGTCTCGCCGGCGGCGTTGTCGCAGACGGTGAAAACGAAGTCGAGCGCCGGTGCGCCCGGCTCAGCAAACTCGTCCCAACTCTTGCTCCTGAGCGCGGCCGTCTCATGGCCGAGCTCGTGGAGGACGCGCAGCGTTAGGGGATGTACCGCACCCTTCGGATGGCTTCCGGCGCTATGCGCGCGCAAGCGATCCGGCGCGATGTGCGATAGGAGAGACTCGGCGAAGATGCTCCTCGCCGAGTTTCCTGTGCACAGGAAGAGCACCTCGTACGGTCGCTCTGCCATGGCTTGCCTCTAGCGCGCGTTGGCCGAACACCCGCACGCGGACGCAGGCGCCGTTGAGACCGGCGGCGTCTCGGCGGCGATGGGGTCTTCTCCGTATCGCGTGCTCTCGCCGTGGGTGTGGAAGGTCTCCCAGCGCACACCCTGCGGGTCGGCCACCCACGCTTTGTCCCCCTTCGCGTAGCAGCAGGTCGTGTCCTTCTGCTCGAGGACGTTGCGCCCAGCGCTGGCCAGACGCCCCGCCACTTCGGCGAGCTCGTCGGGTCGTTCGACCTGGAGTCCCAGGTGATCCACCCCGGTCGCGCGCCCGCGAGCCGAGATCGCGAAATTGACGCGGGGATCTTCGAGCATCCACTTGGCGTAGTCCGGGTGCGTCACAGCCGGTGTCGTGCCAAACAGCGACGAATAGAAGCGGATCGAGTCCTCGAGGTTCTCCACCGAGACATGTACGTGTAGACGCTTCATGACGATCTCCTTTTGTGGGGGGTGGCGCGCGCCAGTTTGGGCGGCGCGCAGGTGGAAGGAGCGCAGACCCCTGGGCTCCCCTGGCAGCAGTTCTCGGTCAGGAACGCCAAGAGCGCGCTCATGGCTGCGAAGTCGGCGGCGTAGATGAGCGAACGTCCCTGGCGCTTGCAGGCGAGGAGTCCCGCGTGTTTGAGCTGAGCGAGGTGAAACGAGAGGGTGGGCGCGGGCACGTCGAGGCGCTCGGCGAGCGTACCGGCGGGAAGCCCTGCCGGGCCGGCCTGGACCAGCAGCCGGAACAGGGAAAGGCGGGTTTCCTGGGCAAGAGCGCCCAGAGCATCGATGGCGGCGATCATTTCCATATTTCGAATAATATGGAATTTAAGGCTGTGGTCAAGGGGTGGGGCGCGAGGTCAGGCCTTGGAGGGCCAGGCTACGGAACGGGCGTTGGCCCGAAACGCGCTGCCCACAACGCTACCCACGCGCATGGGTGTGGAATGGGGGTCGGCTGGGTGTGCGTCCGGTCGGTGCGGCCGGGCACCGAGCCGCGAGGGCTCTTCTGAGCCATCCCGCGTGCGCTTGCTGCGCGTATGCTCCGCGCCTCCGGTCGCCGGGACACCTGTTTGCCAGTGAACGTGAGGGGCCGCCCGGGGGCCGCGGGGCCGTCTCCGAAAACACCGTGTGACACCATATGCGCGCCGTGAAACGCCGGGAGACGCAAGTTCGCGTTATTCCTCGTCTTCATTACTAGGTGCATGATCGGGGACCTGGGACCCGTCTCCGAGGGTGATCTCATCGGAACTAGCTGAAGAACCAGCCGATTTGGCTACTGGGGCTGGCGAGCCGGGCGCGACCTGGTTTGTCAGCGCCGTCCTAGACGTTCCCGGGAATGCCTCGGCGACAGGGCCGCGGCAAGGAAGCCCAAGCACCGGAGCAAAGAGGCCTACTTGATAGTGTGCACTTGGGTGTCGTTGAAAGGCGTTCTCGACTGGAACAGCCTGCCGGGCGACCATTCGCTCGACCCGATTGAACGGTACATAGGTCTGGATACCCACGCTGCGAAGTGCACGCACCCGATCACCCACGGCAATCGGTGGCGCCGTCAACCTAGCGACCGGCGCGCACGCGTCGGTCGACGCGCGCGTCGACCGAGCCGAACCAGCCGGTGAGCGCGCGCACGACCAGCCAGCGCAGCGGCTCTGGCGGGAGCGGCGGGCGCCAGCGCTGATGCAGGATCGCCCCCGGTCCGTCACGGCCCGCGATCCAGTCGGCGATCACCTGGCCGGCCAGGCTCGCGAGGGCGAGGCCGTGACCGGCATAGGCGATGGCGTAATAGAGATTTCGGAAGCGGCCGGTCACCCCGATCGCGGGGAGGAAGTCGAGCGTGAAAGCGATCGGACCTCCCCAGAAGCGCTCGATCGGGGCGTCTAGACCCGGGAAGCGGTCGCGGAAAGTCTGCTCGAGTAGCGCACGGGTAGCCGGATCGTCGTCCTCAGGCACCCCGCCGCCGAAGTGTGCGCGGACTACCTTGGAGCCCCCGACGATGCGATCGTCGGCAGTGAGCCGATAGCTCTCGAGCATCTCGTGGGCGGTGTAGATGCCCTCGCGGCCATGCCAGTCGAGGTGGTCGCGCTGCGCCGCCGTGAGGGGCGCGGTTCGGAACAGCGTGACCCGCATCGGCAACGCGACGCTGCGCAACACGCCGAGCTCGGATGTGTAGGCGTTGGTGGCGAGCACGACGCGGTCGGCGACGACGCGACCCCGCGGCGTCTCGAGCGCCACGCGCGGCCCTTCGTGGATCTTCAGAACCGGTGTCTGCTCATAGAGCTCGGCGCCGGCGGCCAGCGCAGCCTGGCGCAGGCCGCGTGCGTAGAGCGCGGGTTGGAGGATGCCGCCCGCGCTCTCGAGCACACCCGCCGTGAAGGCTTCGGGCAACCCGCGCTTGCGCATCGCCTCGCGGGAGAGCCACTCGGCGCGCGCACCCATCTCCGTGGCGACGCGGGCGGCCCGCTCGAGACGCGCTTCCTGGCTCGCATGCACTGCAGCCATCACGTTGCCGACGGGCTCGTACTCGCACGCGATCGCGTGCTCGCGGATCCAATCCTCGACGTGCGCGATCGCCGTCTCTGCGAGGTGCACGAGCGCGCGCGTCCGCTCCCGGCCGAACACGGCGAGCAGCGTCGGCAGGTCCTTGCCGATCGTCGGCGTCAGGTGGCCGGCATTGCGTCCGCTCGCGCCGAAGCCGGCCGTCTCACGCTCGAGCACGGCCACCGAGAGCCCATCGGCGCGCAGCGCGAGTGCGGTCCCGAGCCCCGCGTACCCCGCGCCGACCACCGCGACGTCGACACGACGCGCGCCCGCCAAGGGCGTGGCGGGCGCAGGCAGGGGAGCCGCCTCCAGCCAGGGGCTCGGACTCGGTGCGAACGTCATCGAGAAGACTCCATCCTCGAAATCCTAACATGCGGGCGATTCGTGCAATGACGCGCTTCAGACTCGCGAGGTCGCGGCAACCGCCGAGAGCCCCACCCGTCAGGATTGAGGAGCGGAACCTTCGATGATCATGCGGGCGAAAGGGCCGGAGGGCGCGGCATGAGCGTGGTCGCCTCCGAAGCGCTGCGCCTGGCCGACCTCGTGCGCCTCGTCCAAGGCGGGTTGCCTAATGGTCCCGTCGTGGAAATCCTCCTCGAGCGCGCCGACCGCATCCTCGCGGCGGACGGCGGCCGCGACTGCAAGCGCGTGCTGACCGACGCAGAGATCGACCTGTTTGCTTGCGGGCGATGAGCCCAAGGATGCGGCATGCGGCTGAATCGGCCTGATCTTGCTCGCGGTGGCGTCTTGGGCGCGAGCTACCCGCGGGTGGCGCGCTAGATTCGCCCTGAGACGCGAGTTCTTAGAGGGGGTAGCACCGCAAAACGTGCGTGGTGGCCTGGAGGATAGATGGAACAAACCTTCCTCGGTCTAACGCCGCTACAGATCCAGGGGTGCGCCGCAATTCTGTCACTGCTCCTTACGGCGTCACTCGTGATCGCGACGTTCGTCTACGTGCGGCTGACAAGACGGATAGTGGCTGCATCTGAGAGATCCCTGCAGCACGTCGTTGCGATCGCGGATCGGGAACGCCTATCAGAAGGGGCGATCCTTCACGCTTGGATTGTGTCGACAGGAGCGAGTCTCGCGGAAATGGGGGCGGCGAACTTGGTTGACCTCGCCGTGCGCCAGAGCCTGCCGGAGAGGCTTCCTGGTTCAGGACTGCCGCCCGAACTCTTGATGAGATGTGCGCAAGGCATCTCGGGAGAGTTGCTACTAGAAGTCACCGCTTCGCTTCACTGGATCGAAAAGGGCGCTGGCGTCCTGAGCGAGATGCGGGTCGACAGCCCGAGGCCTGGCTTCGAGGAACTGAAAACGAAAGCCGCAGAGGCTCATGGCGCTTTCGAAACGGCACTGCAATGTGTGAATCGGTGTAGGGAGCTAATGGCCCCGCACTTCCATGCCTCCGCGGGCACTGAGAAGGTAGCGGTCGGTCCGCGGAATGGGGCCGCTCAATGAAGCCCACGCCTCGCAGCCCTCGCCGCGCAACAGGCAAGCGGACCGAGCTTCGGCGCGCCTCGGCACAAGCAGTCCGCCGACTGGCGAGAGATGGAGGCGGGGAGCTCGTCTCGAAGACGAAACCACAGCGCCGCTCGAACGGAGCGGCGCTCTTCACGGGTCGGCTTGCGCTGTTCGCCTTTACCTGTGCCGCAGCATTCTCGCTCGCGTTGATGCTCGTGGTGGCATCTTGGGCGGATCTCCGTTCGGCACGGAAGAGTCTGATACTCCAGGCCGACGAGGACGGATAGCGATGCCCGGTCAGATCATCTCTCGCGGCGAGCCCACAGCGTGGTACTCGGCCGTGACACGGATAAGCGCAGAGACAAATTAGGCAGCGCCAGTTGAACTTCGTCGACGCGAATTCTTGCCTGAGCGAGCACGAGATGCTCGATCTGCTCGCACTTGCGGTAGGCGAGCCCACGAGCGAGAAGCTCGCTCAGATCGTGGTCGCCTACAGTTCGGACCCAGCGGATCGCCTTTTCGCCTTCCTCGATCGAGACAGCGTCGTTGCGGTGATAGGTGCCCATATTGGAGCGGCGGGGTCCGCCACGATCCTCCACCTGGCCGTTCGATCAGACTACTGGCGGAGAGGTCTCGGGCGTCGCCTCATCGAGTCGCTTCGGGATCACCTCGGTCTTTGGGAACTCCTCGCCGAGACTGATCGGGGGGCGGTTGCATTCTACGAGCGCTGCGGCTTTGAGCGCGTTCATTGGGTGAGCGCTATCCGGGGATCGAACGGTTCTTGTGTCGGTGGGGCGCCGGCGGCGGACGGTGAGCCCGTCACGTTCCCGCCACGCGGCTCAAGCCCGTTTGAATACCTTGTTTCGAAACTAGGCGTCGAGGAGGATGCCGCCCGACTGGTTCGGGAAGACGAGGGCTTCGCCGGAGAAGATCTGGGGTTGCTGTTCGCCAAGACGGCGCGAGCCGGCTGAGCCTCGGGGACACCTCCCCACCTAGCGAATAGTGCCCCCCCCCCGGGGGGGGGCGTTGGATTCGAACGGGCAGGAACCCTGGTCCCCTCTTGCACCTCCGCGGCGCAAAGGAGAGGGAGGGCACTGGGCGAGGCAGGAATGAGGAACGCGCCACTTAACGAATGAGAAGAGCCCCAGTTATTTTTGTAACCAATTGAGGTAGGAGTGGCACCTTCTTGAGAGGGCACGGATGACGAAGAACGCGAAGCTGGAAGCCTGGGTCAAACAGGTGCGGGCGATGTGCCAGCCGGATCGGGTGCGCTGGTGCGACGGCTCCCAAGCCGAGTACGACGAGATGATCCACCTGATGCTGCGGAGCGGAACCGCCCAGCCGCTCGATCCGCGCAAGCGTCCGAACAGCTACCTCGTTAGGTCCGACCCCGGAGACGTGGCCCGCGTCGAGGACCGCACTTTCATCTGCTCCGAAGACGAACAGGCTGCCGGCCCGACCAACAACTGGCGCGACCCCGCCGAGATGAAGGTGGCGCTCACCAAGCTGTTCACTGGTTGCATGCGAGGCCGCACCCTCTACGTGATCCCCTTTAGCATGGGCCCGATCGGCTCGCCGATCGCTTACACCGGCGTGCAGCTCAGTGACTCCCCCTACGTGGTAGCCAGCATGCGGATCATGACTCGAATGGGGCAGCCGGTGCTCGACGCACTCGGCGACGGGGACTTCGTGCCCTGCCTGCACTCCGTCGGCATGCCGCTCAGCCCGGGCAAGATGGACGTAGCCTGGCCCTGTAACGCCGACGATAAGTATATCGTGCACTTTCCGGAGACGCGCGAGATCTGGTCCTTCGGCTCGGGCTACGGTGGAAACGCGCTGCTCGGCAAGAAGTGCCTCGCACTGCGCATCGCCTCGGTGATCGCCCGGGACGAGGGCTGGCTAGCCGAGCACATGCTGATCCTCAAACTCACGAATCCATCGGGGCAGGTCCACTACATCTGCGGCGCCTTCCCGAGCGCCTGCGGCAAGACGAACCTGGCGATGATGAGGCCGGCGCTCCCGGGCTGGAGGGTGGAGACGATCGGCGACGACATCGCGTGGATGCGGTTCGGCGACGACGGTCGGCTCTATGCCATGAACCCAGAGGCGGGGTTCTTCGGTGTCGCCCCCGGTACGAACGAGACATCCAACCCGAATGCCATGGCCACCCTGCGCGAGAACGTGCTCTTCACCAACTGCGCCCTGACACCGGATGGCGACGTATGGTGGGAGGATATGACGAATGAGCTGCCAGAGAGGCTCACCGACTGGCGCGGGCAACCCTGGACGCGCGATCTGAAGGCGAGCGCGGCACACCCAAACGCCCGTTTCACCGCGTCGGCCAGCCAGTGTCCGGTGATGTCACCGGAGTGGCAGAACCCGCATGGCGTGCCGATCAGCGCGATCCTCTTCGGTGGGCGCCGCGCCACGGTGGTGCCGCTCGTCCAGGAGGCCCGGGACTGGAAGCACGGCACCTTCCTCGGGTCGATCATTGGAAGCGAGAAGACGGCAGCCGCGGCGGGCAAAGTTGGCGACCTACGCCGCGATCCGATGGCGATGCTGCCCTTCTGCGGTTACAACATGGCCGACTACTGGTCGCACTGGCTGCGCATCGGCAGGCACCCGGGGGCGCAGCTACCCCGAATCTACCTCGTGAACTGGTTCCGCAAGAGCGCCGGAGGTGACTTCCTTTGGCCAGGCTTCGGCGAGAACGTGCGCGTGCTGAAGTGGATCTTCGAGCGTTGCGAGGGTACGGCCAAGGCCGTCGAAACACCGATCGGCCGCCTGCCGGCCGAGGGCGAGCTCGAGGTGACCGGCCTCGACGTCTCCCGGGAGAATCTGGCCGAGCTGCTGCACGTCGACACCGAGGGCTGGCTCGCCGATGTGGTCGCCATGCGCGAGTACTACGAGCAGTTCGGAGACCGCATGCCGCCCGAGCTGCGGGTGGAGCTCGAGGCGCTCGGGCAGCGCCTCAGCGTCTGCCGTTGACAACTCGTCCCAGTGGTTCCATCTCGGCATGGTAAACGTTGATGCCTTCGCGCCGGCGCCAGATCAAGGCGCTTGCCGCCTGTCCGGGTGGCCGCGGTCATGATGTCACCTGGTCTGTCACTCGACGTTCTCAACGAGCGCCACGCGTGCCGGATCCTTTCGGAGAACGCCCGCTCCTTTTCGTCGCGAACACAACTGTGTATTTGTCTTCCCGCCCTCAAGTGGGACGCTCGTCGCCTTTGGCCTAACTGCCGTTGGGTTGCTTCGGCGCAAGACCTGACCGTCATCGACCGCCTCGCCTACACCATCGCGTTCCTCCCCGCATCGGGCATCGCGAGGCGCCTCGCTCTGAGAGCGCGCCTCCCACTACTGCTGCGTGGCGCCCGCGACCTCAAGTCCAAGGTTTCCGCGCCGACGGCCATTGAGTGTGTCACGACTTCGGGCGGCTGCGGCTACGTTGCTAGCCTCGAGGAATCAGCAGTCGAAGGAACATGAAGGCAGCTTGCCCGAGGCCGAGAAGAAGAGCCACCACATAGACCGTTGCTGGCGAGCCGAACGAGACTCCAAAGACATTCAGCCAAAGCAGCCCCTGGATTGCGGCCATGATGAGCAAAGCGATCGCGATCCGAAGAGGATCGGACTTGACGACGACAGGGCCGAGATGCCTCCGAATGCGGAGCATGGCTGCTGCGAAGCCGCCAATGACGCCTAGGGCAAAGGCCGCGCTACAAAAACGCCAAGAGGTCGTCTCCACCACTCCGAATCCAGTGGGTACGAATGGGAGCAGCGCGAACAGTGCAACACTGACGCTAATCTCGACGATGTCGCGCAGTTCGAAGGTCTCGAGTTCCGATTCGGCAGGCGACTGGCCGCGTCGAAAGATGCCGATGACGCCAGAAAAGCCAGCGAATGTGGCGGCTACTTGAGCGATGGTGGTCAGGAGAGCGTCGTGCTGCATTTCAAGTTAGTGCCCAGCAAAGGCGTGCTTGCTCTCGCCTCCCCGCTGGATTGATGGCACCAGCGTCGCACAACCTCCCCGCCCAACACCACCACGAACCTTGCGCAGGCGCCCACGGGCAAGGCAGCCTGTCGTACGACCGGCCCCGTCGATGGTCGACGCGGTGGTGTCCGCCGGCTGACACTCGGAGGTACATGGGCGGCCGCAGCTGAGCGTCCATCCGTCGTTGCTGTTTCCGTGGTAGGCGTCGTGGGCCTCCGCCATGTGCGAGGTGCCTCGCGAGGAGAGCGCCTCCCCGTAGAGCGACGAGTCGTGAGCACCAGCTCGCCAGCGTCAAACCCGCATGCTGCGCGCTAGAAGCGGACTTCCCACGTCGGTGGCTTGGCCGGCCTAACTTCGAGGCGTCGCGATTCTACACTAGGAGAAGCGCTCCCAGGCCGATTGGCGAGACATGCCCAGCGCCTCTCCGATGCGCTCCCAGGTAACGCCGCGGTCGCGAAGAGCTTGGACGTGCTCTTGGAGAACCGCAGCCACAGCTTCGACCGCCGACTCTGCCGGTCGAAGCGTGCGCAAGAGGTCGCTATCGGTGAGAGAGACCCAGCCTGGAAACGGTGGCGCCGGTTTGCCTGCAACTATCCGTGTGCAGAGGTCTATACAGGCGTCGCAGATATAGACTCCAGGGCCGCCGACGAGCTTGTTCACGACTTTCTCATCTTTGCGGCAGAATGAGCAATACAGGAGCGGCCTCGAGCTTCGCGACACAGGCTTCCCTCCCAACCAATTTGCGGTCGTCAAGAATATCCTGACATGTTTCAGCATGTCAAGAGCTTCCTGACGCATGCATTGGAGGCGTCACGGCCGCTGGTTTGAGCATGCGGGCTTCGACGAGATCGGCCTCGACGCGCTCCGCGCCTAAAGGGGGGCGCCTACGCTTCGCGGTGAACGATTTCGGGCGCAAAGGCTGGGAGACACACCGCCACGTATTCCGCGCCCTCGGGATCCGGAGTGCTGTAGCGGATCCACTCGCCACGATGGGCGATTACCGCTTGTCGGCGGTGATGTCGATCACGCCGCTCTTCGACTCGACGCGCAGGCGGCCGCGCAGCACGACAGTTATCTCGTCGAAGTCGGGTGTCTGGCTCGGCTCGATCCATCCACCCGGGCTCACCATGCGCGCCACGCTTACCTGCGCAGTTTTCGTGTTGACGCGCCCCACGTACTCCTCGATGCGCTTGGGCTTGTTGCCAGCGGCAGTGATTACGGCGGGCGCGGGCACGTGAGTGGGCATGGCGTCTCCATTCACCTCTTCTCACATGGGAAGGTATCGCGGAGCGCAGCGAGAAGAAGTGAAGCTGCGCCGAAGTGCAGGTCCTTTCCATGCTCCTTGAGCCACTTTGACACCACGAGCTGCAACTGACTGGCCTTGACTTCGCTTGGGATGCAGAACCCCCTTGCGAATCCGTGTGCGACCGCGTCGGCGGCGTGTGCATCCGCAACGCCGATGATGTAGAAGCGGCACTGCTCATCGACCTTACCTGGACCCTCGCACCATCCAAGAAGGTCATTCCCTGTGACGAAGGCAGACGCTGGAAGCGAAACGAGCAGGAAAGCAGAAGCGAATAGAGCAATGCCTCTCATGTCGTGGCCGGCTCGGAACGGCGGACGAACAGGCGCCACGCGTTCATGAACTCTCCCTTGGAAAGCATGCGATACGGCCGACGCCGCGTCCCGACCGGAAGAGCCAGGGCTTTGGGCTTCGTGCCCTCGGCGTGGGTCAGCGTGACCGTAACCCGGCTCTGCCACCAGAGCTCAGCCGGACCCCTAAGCGATCTGCCCCCGGTCGAGAAGCGCCTCGCTGCTTGCGTCTCACCGCCACGATCTTACCCAAAAAAAAAGGGAGAAACTTCAGAGCTTAATAACTCTGATAAATCGCGGCGACCGCGTAGCCGCGGCCTCCATCCCCAAACAAGCTTTAGTCGCGAGCGTACGACGCTGTGCGGTGGAAGCAGCGTGGGATCGAGGTCGCTGGCGAGGGGCGAGATGGTGAAAAGGTCTCTGCCCCGGGCACACTCGTTGGACTGACCATCGCTTCCTTCGCTGCCCGCCGCGAAGTCCTTGGATCCAGGCTCAAGATGCTTTCAACCTCGGTGACTATCATGAGGGATCAAGAAGGTGGCTGACGGTCTCGCGTTGAGGACTCCGACAGTGGGAAGGAGCGCCTTCTAGCTTCTCCTGGATTCGGGTTGCCGTGCCGCGCTCCTGCTCCCAATACACTGTCGATGCCTTGTGAAACGGGAATATCCGGATTCACGATCCCGAGCGATGGTCGCCTCCTTCGGGCTTCTTTCTTGCGCTGCCTCGTGAGGCGCAATGGGACCATTTGTCGTCCGACCTTCACCACCACTAATCTATGTCATTACGATGCAGAGAATTCTCGGGAGTCCCTTGCGTATGCATTCTCGGTCGCCTATTGTTCAATACACGAAGGGATTCCGGGTCCGTCACGGCGGACCTACGAGTCGCCCTCAGGTCCCACGAGGCGGTCCTCTTGGACTAAGCCAAACCCCCTCGCAGAGAATGGTTCTTTCGTGACCCTGGGAAGGGCTACCAAGACATCGGTAGTCAATCCATTCCCGAGTCTATGTGTCATAGACGATGAATGGTGTCACGAAGGGTCTTCGGCCGACCTGCTGGCAACTCTTTGATGTACTGACGTCGTTTCCGGTTGAATCAGAAAATCAGTTTGTCCGCGAGTGCGCTCACGTCCACTTGCGTCGCCAAAAGCGAAACTGCCCGTCTGAGGCTGTAATACCGGAGCGAGAGTACAGTTTGTGATTAGAGACAGAGCGACACGAAAACAAACAAGGAGACAGCATGACAGCAGTAGCAACGGTAGCGACTTGGCGCCCCCGGGATGGGAAGATCAATGAGTTCGTCGCGAAGGTCGCGACGGCGAAGAAGATCCACGAGCGGCTCGGAGGTAAGGTGCGTGTTTGGCAGACAGCGATCGGTGGCCAGCCGATGACGTTTGGCTATGTGATTGAGCACGCAAGCTGGGCCGAGTTCGCGAAGTTCAGCGAAAAGATGGAGAAGGACACGGAGTGGCAGAGCTTCTGGGCCGATGCGTCAGCCCATGTCACAGCCGATCTCATCCAGAACAGCTTGGTTACTGAGCGGTCGGGCTTCTAGGTCCGAGCGAGGAGCGGCGTCGCGCAGAGGCGCCAGGCGCTTGCGGCGCCGGCTCCTCCTCTCTCGACCATAGCCTTCCCCCCGATCGGGGAAGGTGGGAGGGAAAGGCAATGAGACGTGCCGCAATCGCTCTCAGCTTGCTCATCTCGTTCGGATCCGTAGCCCACGCGGCAACGTATGAGATCCTGGGCTGCATGTTCCAGGAAGGTAAAGACATGGCCGACCTCGAAGCATGGTTGCCCAAGTTCAAGGCGACGGCCGACACCAGTAAGAGCAAAGCAGGGGGCTACAAGGCCGTCATTCTGACGCCGCAGTACGGAGATGCTCCCAACACGCCCGACTTCCTCTGGCTGGGAACTTGGCCGGACGCTGCGGTCATGGGTTCTGCCCTGAAGGACTATTTCGAGGACGGGGGTGGCGCCAGCGTGCAGAAGGACTTCGCCGCCATCGCGACGTGCAAGGCAACTTCGCTCTGGTGGGGCCGCACGGCCTACCAAGCCAAGTAGGCCACTGCCCAACATCGAAAAACACTCCATGGCTTCGGTCGGGGGGTTGCCTTTTGTGAGTTGAGTGCCGATTGGCTCAGCGTCCGACACCACGCGATGCGCCTCGCTCGAAGAGTTGGCCTCCTTCCGGGCGGGCCATGCTCTTGAATCACCTTCTGGCGTCGTCAGCAGTTGAGTAGACTTCCATGCGAAGCACGAGGTCTCCTCGGAACGTGTAAGCGTGGGCGACAAGCTGTTCCCGAACCTGATTAGTCTCGAGGTCACGCACAACTTGGTGCACGTTCACGATCACCAGCTCCCCGTGCTGGCTGAAGTCAGTCGGTGTCACCCGCGAGTGGATCCGCTGAAACTGTCGCCTCCAGTACTGCAAAACGGCTTGCCGCCCGTGGATCACGCTCCGCTCGAGGACATTCGGCCACTCGATTTCGGGATCAAGCGCCGACAACACTGCATCGACATCGCGTCGATTGAACGCGTCATATGTGTGCCGAAGGAGGATCACCTTCTCCTCGAACGTCATCCGGATACGATGCTACCGCGTTCAGCAGGCGCCGCTGGAATGAGCGAAGCAGCGGGTTGATTCGTCGCCTGCGGTTCGCACGCACCCACGCACAAGATCCCCGGCGCGACGATGCCCTACGAGCGATCCGCCCTCCATAGCGGTGTTTCGGTTGATCGCCAGGCCTCGAGCGCCTCGATCCGACCGTACCATCCGCTGAGGCAGGGGGTTTTTCCGAACAGAAAGTGCGCGGCGCGAAAGTAGGTCATCATTCCCGCAACGGAGAAGTCGGCGATCGTAATCGTTTCTCCGGTAAGGAACGGATGGACCCTGAGGCTCATCTCAAGGGCGTTGAGAAGAGGCTCAAGGAGTTCACTATCCCAATCGATATCGGCGAGGGGAGGAGGTAACACCTGTGGGAGGAGCCGGTGGCCGACGAAAGAAGAAAGAACAGTGGTCAACACGGGCTGCCAGTGGGCGGAGCCACCGTGCGATTGCGGCTCTTGCCTTCGGCTCTCGGGACCAGAGCTGGTATTCCCCGTGCGCCTCCCCTTGGTACACGTTGACGAGCCGGATCTCGGGTGCCAGTCCCAAGTGGTGGCTGACGGCGAGGACCTTCCGACCGTTGGCGGAGAGCGGGGTCGTGTAGAGCGTGAACATCCGCCTTCCCTAGGGCCACCTAGACCAGCGGCTGACAAACAAGCTAGCTTTGTTGAACGATTCAAACAGAGTCCGATCGTCGCCCACCCAGGTGATTTTTACACCCGGCGGATCCCACGCGACCCGTCTCCCATCGAGCGCTCAGCGCGTCGCCCTGCCTCGTACGCACGCTGGAGAGCGTCGCGAATTTGGCTCACATGAAGCCTGTGAAGATCGAGACTGTCGCCACCGCGCGAGTCGAGCGTGACGATGCCAAGCTCCTCGCTGGCAATCGTCTCCAACACCACCTCCCGTGGGTGTTCATCGGGATATCCGATCATGCTGGACGCGACGACATGATCCCCCCATCTGCGCTGCGGACGGTCACCGTGAAGACTCCATTCTCAGTGTCCCCACCGATCGCCACGACCTTGGCATCGCGGAGACGGCCACTAATTCGGACTCTATAAGTGTTGCCGATTTGCAGATCTTCTCGCCTCATCGCTTCACCTCTCCCCCAGTCTCCGCGCCGGATCGACGCCTGGGATCCGCGGCGCGCGCAAGACGCCCTGCCCTCACACTGCTGTGCTGACGACCGGCTCGATCTTGAAGTGAGATACGCCGGCACCTCGCTCAGCCGAACGCGCCTTCCAGGACGGCCAACCGCCATCCCGTCGCGAATGTCGCGGAGCGGACCGTGCCGATTTTAAGTCTCGGCGTGGGACTCGCGGCCTGAGAATGCCAACCCCGCCGTATCCTGCAATCGCCGCGTGAGGCTGGCGGCGAGCGGTCGAGGCAGCTGTGAAAGAAGGAATGGACCTCGCCCTTGGCGGTCAACTCTGGCCGCACCGGTGGCCGAGCAGGATCCTTGCCGGCCCAAATCGGATGCCGCCCCCGAAGTGTGAGGCGGAGGCGCGGTAGGTTCGCCCCTCAGTCGCCCGATCGACAGCGCGCAGGGTCTCCTAGACCAGAGCGCGCGGGGGAGAGCAGGGGTGGAGCCGGCGCCGTTAGCCTCCGCCCGCTCGGCGGGCTGGCCTTGCCCGGCCGGTTCCTCCCGATCGGGCTAAGCGTGGAGTCGCTACTCGCCGCCTGCTGTTCCGTCAGCTTCGCGTACAGATTCTCGTACTGACCGTCCCGAAGATACCCGGCTGTGAAGTCGAAGTCGGTGACAAGCGCTGTCCCATGCCCCGGAACAAGAACCATGACGACAAGGGCAAGACTCAAGATTTCGGTGATGCGAGCCATTGGAGCTCCGCGGATCGCTTGGAGTACGCTGTAACCCCTTCGCGGCGGCCACGCTCTCGCGGCCGGCTCTATCTCTGTCATCGGCCGAACCCCGGAGAGGTTGAGCGCCAGGCCGGAGCGAAGCGGTGACGTCGAGCGGCGAGGCCACTGGGTCTCGGACGCCGGCGCAAATCGGGGGTTGCGGGTTCACCGAAGAACAAGATCCAGAGGCGAACGCCTGAGACCTTGGAATCGTGCGCACCAAGAGATCCCGCAGGGAAACCCGCTCCAAACCACCCCCAAAACCGGCCTCGATCGGCGCACCGAGACCCGGCCCTTACGTCCGGCGCTCTGCGCGATCTCGATTCACGGGGTAGTGCCCCGCGGCCGAATCTCGACCTGTTCGCACGCGGGGGATCCTGGCCAACCGTCGCCACCAGGAGCGCCACCGACCGCTATCTCGCCCCGTTTTCACGCCCAACCCGGTGTCGCACGAAACAATCCCAAGGAGCTGACCCGCAGCATCGACCACGGGCATCCGCTGGACATGCACGCGCTCCATCAGCAGCACGGCGTCTTCCAGCATCGTGGCTGGAGTGCACGCATGCACATGGTGGAGCATGACTGAGCCCACGAAGATCTTGGACGGCGGGAGTCCGTGCCGGTATGTCCCGACGCAGACTTCGCGCTCCGTGACGGTACCCACCATGCGGTTCGAACCATCCCCTGCCACGATCGGGACGATGCCGCAGCCCGTCTCCTTGAGAATCTTTGCGGCACAGCTCAAAGGGTCTGAGGGTCGCAAGGTAGGTACGTCTTTGCGCATGACCTGATCGACTCTCACAGCAGCCCTCAACGCTCGGGGGGAGTGCAGCTGCGCGGCTACGGCGAGCGCCGCACGGCCTAGGGCTTGGGAGCGAGCAGATTGTGCATCTGCTCGCGGAGCGCCTGGATCT
>DATGZK010000003.1:0-2794 GCA_035489755.1 Myxococcota bacterium | reverse complement strand
CTGGATGATTCCGGTGCCAGTGCTGACGCCGCGGCTCTCAAGCCTCTGGCTCGGCCTGGTGACGCCGCTCTATTCCCGGGTCGGCCGGAAGCTCGTCGACAGCATCTGCTACCCGACGGTGGTGCACGACACGGCGGCGCTCAACGACTTCGCGGTCCGCCCGATCGGTGCGCGCGAGGCGATCGCGCGCGCTCTAGTCAACGAGGACCGCGAGATGGCTGAGACGCGTTGGTCCGATGCCCTCTCGTCGTCCGGCGCAGCGCGCTCGGGGGGCGGCGTGCGCTTCGGTAATCGACTAGTGGATTCGCGCACGCGGCGCGTCGCGGCGACGCCGGCCGCGGTGTTCGCATCGATCCGGCGCCTCGGTGGTCAGACGGGCTGGTACCACGGCGACTTCTTGTGGCGGCTGCGCGGCTGGCTCGATCTGCTGGTGGGAGGCGTCGGGCTGCGGCGCGGGCGGCGCGACCCCGATCAGCTGCGCGTGGGTGATGCGCTCGATTGCTGGCGCGTCGAAGCGATCGAGCCCGACCGCAGGCTCCGGCTCGGGGCGGAGATGCGGCTGCCGGGCCGCGCGTGGCTCGAGTTTGAAGTCGAGCCTGACGGCGACGGCGCGCGCATCCGCCAGACCGCGATCTTCGACCCCCTCGGTCTCTTGGGTCTCGCGTACTGGTATGGCATCTACCCGCTCCACAAATTTGTCTTCGCCGCCCTGCTGCGCGGCGTCGCGGAGGCCGCGCTCCGGGGAGCATCGGCGCGCCCGCGCACCTACAATCCGCGAGGCACTGCGCCACGCGGTGGTTTTGTAACTCCGGGGGATGAACCTTGAGCGCCACCTCTCGGCGAGTCAGGAGCTGGAGGAGCGGCCAAAGGCGAGCCGAACCGCCTCGATCGACCGATCGACCTCAGAAAAAAACTCTGAATGGTCCAGCGTTCTCAGAGGACAAAGGCCTCTGCGCTTCCAGCGGCGAGAAGCCTCCGTCGCCGTGGTCTTTGCGCGCCCAGAGCAGGATACCGGAGCTGCGCACAACGAGATGATCAAAGGGCCTCGAACTCGATAGTCGCGAAAAGTATGACGTCGGACGTCGGAACCGGCTGCGAGTCTGAGACGAGCTACGATGTTCGGGTCAAATCTGATTGTCAAATCTGATTGCGAGATGATTCTAACACATTTGTTTGTGAGGGGACTTTTGTGGGGATCCCCACGTCTTTTTGTGGCTTCACCTGACTCCTGCTGACTTTATGATCGTTGCAATTTCGCGGACTTAGCAGACAACTGGAGCCGCCTTACGCGCCGGGCCGGACTTACACTGAGGGGGTCGGCGGTTCGATCCCGTCCGCGCCCACCAAAAATCCCCCGATTCCATGGGCGAAAAGAGCTCCGCAGAGATAAGGCAACGCGTCTGATCTGCACGACGTCGCGTCGCGCTTCTGAGCCGAAGCGATCCGTCCTTGGCATTTACCCTGCAGTAAGAGACCGGCGCGGGGAGTGCATTCTGGGTCCTCGGCCCCGATTGCCGAGTGAGTTTGACAGCCGCCTGTGGTGGACGGACGAACGAAGAATCCAGGCGGTTTCTGCGGCGAGCCGGTGAGGGTTCCGCGTGTGCCTGCTACCCGCGATCTGCTCCGACAGCTGCGGAAGATCACCGCGGAAGGCGTGAAAAAGAAGGGCTCAGGGTGAGCCTAAGTTTCTCATGCGGAAGAATGGTTGCCATTCGCGGTGGCGACCTCGTGCCCCCCTCCCTCGGTCACAGGGATGGATCGGCGCGCGGCCGCCGTTGGTGGTTGACGCAGGGGCGTCCACCGGGCGAGACTCGGGCCCTATGCGGGCAGCGGGCCGCACCCAAGGTGGCGGTCGCGAGTGCACTAAACTCAAGCCAAGGACACCTCGCCGATGAACCGAAACGAACGCCGTGAGTTCGTCCGCAAGCACCGCACCGCGGTCTTCGGTTACGGCCGCAAGCAGGATGGTCCCGCGCAGTCGATCGTCTACTACGTTATGGACGGCGACGACATCCTCGTCTCGACGATGGGTGCGCGCGCCAAGGCGAAGGCCGTCGAGCGTCTCGGCAAGGTATCCCTCTGCGTGCTCGACGAGCAGTGGCCGCCGTCCTACTTGGTCGTGTACTGCGATGCGAAGGTCGAGACCGAGCCGCGAGCAGTCGTCGACCTGATGATGCGCATCGCGGCCGTGATGGCCGGCAAGGAGATGCCCGAGTCCGTGCGCCCGATGGTCGAGGAGGGCGCGCGCCGCGAAGGCCGCGTCGTGCTCCGGCTCCGGCCTTACCAGACCTTCCACTCGCCGCCGAAGCACGTGCACCAGGCGAGCGACGTCAACGAGAACCTGCTCCACGACCTCGGAAACTCGCTCGCGTGGTGAGCCAGAAGCCAAGAAGATCTCGGTGTTCCAACAGTGGGCTTCGCCTTGGACGCCTCCATCATCATACTTTCGTGTCGCGCAACCTTGACGTAACGCCCCTACTCGGACTTAGAATGCTCGCTTGGAATTCCTACCCGCTGTTCTAGGGCTGCTGAGCGATGAGCCGCGCAGCGGACGAGACCGACTTCGAGCCCTTTTCGACCGACTCGTTGCAACGCGTTGCGGCGAGCAGGAACCGCTCTTCCCAGTCCTCGATCTCGGCCACCGCAAACCCATGCTTGCGGGCGGCTTCCTGCACCGAGGTCTCGCCCTTCAAGATGCTCGGGACCAGGGCCGCCCTGCGCTTGGAAGTCCAGCGCTGGACAGGCGACAGAGCGCGCGGCGAACGATCCCCATGGCGCATTCCTAGGCCGTCGC
>DATGZK010000002.1:0-8371 GCA_035489755.1 Myxococcota bacterium | reverse complement strand
CTGATTCGGTCGGTTGTGCCACCGCATCCTACCCGAATCAGACACACAATTGGGGCAGCGTTTGCGCCTATTTCCCTTTATCTTTCACGACTTCCGAGTTTCCAGACGAGAAGTAGCTAGTGCTGGGTGCCTTTGTCTGCGGCGCGCCTTTTGTTTTGACTTCCTTCCGCCGATGCTCTCAGCATAGAATCAGAGGTGTTTTTCTGAGGGGGGGGAGGACGCGTGCTCCAGCGCGCGTTGCTTGGAACACTCCAGGGAGTGAGTCAAGGTGTCGAGCTCGCGGTTCGCGGAGGCGCGGCACCGCTGGTGCTAGGCCTGCGCTGGCGGGGTTGGAAGCGCCTTGTCGAACGGGAGGGGGCGCCCGCGCCTCGGCGGGGCATCGCGCTCGCCAGCAAGGTTGCGCTCGACGAGATCTTCTACGCCAGCGAGGTGGTCTCGGCCACCCTGGCCTCCTTGCGGGAGCTGCGCCGTGTAGCGAGCGAGGTCGAAGAGGCGCTCACACTCTACGAGGCACGTGGTTGGCTCGACCACCCCGAGCGTTTCCACACCAAGCCTCCCCTGCTGCGCAACGTGGAGATCGAGACGAAACGTTCGCGCTTCGGCGACCACACCTACCTGCGCTTCGAGAGCGGCTACGCGCCGCACCCGGGAGAACCGGGGAGGGAGCGCTGGCAGGGCTATCAGGCGAACCGCACCGCCCATGTGCGGCTCCTCGAACACCCCGGCGCGCCACGGCCTTGGCTGGTCTGCATTCCCGGCTACCGCATGGGTCAGGTCGCCGTCGACTTCACAGGTTTCCGCACGCGCTGGCTGCACCGGACGCTCGGTCTTAACGTCGCGATTCCCGTGATGCCGCTCCACGGCCCGCGCCGCGCGGGCCGACGAGGGGGTGACGGCTGGTTCTCGGGGGAGCTCCTCGACACGGTCCACGCCCAGGCGCAGGCGATCTGGGACCTGCGCCGGCTCGTGGGCTGGCTCCGGCGCCACAAACGCGCACCGAGCGTCGGTGTGTATGGCGTCTCGCTCGGAGCGCATACCGCCGCGCTGCTCGCGGCGCATGAGGCCGAGCTGGCCTGCGTCATCGCGGGAATCCCCGCAGCCGATCTCATCCGGCTGCTCCGCACCCACGTGCCCGAGCTCGTGGTGCGCACCGCCGAGCGTCTCGGGCTGCGGCTCGATTCCGCGTCGCGCGCGCTGCGTGTCGTCTCACCGCTTGCGGTGCGCCCTCTCGTGCCGCACGAGCGCCGGTACCTTTATGCCGGTGTCGCGGACCGGCTCGCGGCGCCCGAGCACGCGCTTGACCTCTGGCGGCACTGGGATGAACCGCGCCTCGCCTGGTACCAGGGCAGCCACCTGTCCTTCCTGTGGGAGCGCTCGGTCACCGCGCTCCTGCGGGAGGCCCTCGTCGACAGCGGTTTGCTCGCCCGGATCTAGCGCACGCGTACGGGCATCGACTCGATGCCGGTGATGAAATTCGACGGTCTCAGAATCGGTGGCGCGTCGCTCGCAAGTTCAAGCGTGGGGAGGCGACGGAGGATCTCCTCGAACATGACGCGCAGTTCGAGGCGCGCCAGGCTTGCCCCGAGACAGAAGTGCGCGCCGTAGCCGCCGAAGGCAGCGTGATCGTTGGGGTCGCGCTCGACGTCGAATCGAAACGGCTCCCGGAATACGCTTGCGTCGCGGTTCGCGGACGGGTAGAGCAGGAGGAGCTTGTCCCCCGCGCGTAGCTTCTGACCCCGCAACTCGACGTCGCGCGTCGCAGTGCGACTCATGTTCTGAATCGGTGTCACCCAGCGCAGCATCTCTTCTACGGCGAGCGCGAGAAGCTCCGGCCGGCGAACGAGCTTCTCCCGCTCCTGCCGATGGCGCAGGAGCTGGTACATCCCGCCGCTAATCACGTGGCGCGTGGTCTCGTCGCCTCCCACCAAGATCAGAAGCGACTCCTGCAGGAGCGCATCGTCGTCAAGTTTTTCGCCATCGATTTCGGCGTGGACGAGGACGCTCATCAGATCTGGCCGAGGCGGATTGGCCCGCCGGTCGGCCACGATGCGGCGGTGGTATTCCGAATACTCGCCAAAGGCGCGCACGGCGCCGGCCTGTGCCTCGGGCGTGGCCGAGGCGGAGGTTCCCCGGATGAGGTCGTCGGACCAGCGCAGGAGATCGTCCCGATCTTCCGGAGCCACGCCGAGCATATCGCCGATCACGATCATGGGCAGCGGCGCCGCGACCTCACGCACAAAATCGAACTCGCTCTTGGCGCGCGCCCGCTCGACGAGCTCGACGCAAATCTCCCGTACCTTGCGCTCCTCGGTTTGAATGCGCCCTTTGGTAAAGCCACGGTTCACGAGGTTGCGCCGTCGCTTGTGATTGGGATCGTCGAGGTTGATCATGGAGGGGATCGGCGGGGAATCCGGCCGAGAGCCCCCCGCGCTACTAAACGTCCGTGCGTCCTTCGAAAGCTCCATCACGTCGCGATGGAGCGCGATCCCCCACAGTCCGCTCGACTCGTCCCAGTAGACCGGCGCATGCTCCCGCATCCACGCGAAGTGGGGATGGGGATCGTTCGCGTAGAAGTGGCCGTCGAGGAGGCGGATTTCGGACCGGACGGGATGGGCCGGCATGCGCTCGTTCTCCGGGGCAGCGGGGCCGTCAGTTTGAAACACGTTCTATTCCAGCGCCAGAAAGTTGGGAACGCAGGGAAGCGGCGGAGGTCCTGCGGCCTCTCCCTCTCCAGGGCCAAGCTCCCGCCTCGGCCTTCGCAGCGGCGAATTGCCCGCAGAGCGAGCGGCGGGGGGAAGCTCGAGCGCTCCATGCCCCCGCGGGGCCGCAGGACGACGGCCCCCATCGGGTCTGCGCTACACGTTCTGCCCGTCCCGTTCAGGAGGAGAAGCGTGCCCCGCAAGGCCCAGCTGTCGGCGACCTCGACGCCGAGCAGTGGCGAGCCTCTCGTCACTGTGCGCCGCCTCCACCGGCGTGACCTCAATCGTGCTTGGGAGTTCCTGAAGCTCGTCTTCCGAGACGTGAACCGCGAGACCGTGGAGTACCAGCGGCCGCGCTCAAAGAAGCGTTTCCTCGAGGTCTATGAGGAGGAGGGGATTGAACAGCTTTTGTTCGAGGTAAAGCACGGCTCGCGACAAGAGGTCGTCGGTTATGCGGAATGTGCAGTCGAGGCGATCGGCAGCGACAACTGGATCAACCCCCGCTACTTCGAGAAGCGCGCGATGCGACCGCTGTTCGTCGAGGAGTTGGCCGTACATCCCGAGTACCAGGGGCGAGGCATCGGGGCCTTTGTGCTGGATCAACTCGAACATCTCGCGCGTCTTCGGGGCTGCACGCATCTCGTGCTCGAAGTCGCCGAGAACAACCGCGGCGCGATTAGCTTCTACCGCAAGCGGAACTTCTACAAGCTCGATGCCGCGGTTTTCCTCGCCAAGCGCGTGCCCATGGAGGACGAGATTCTGCCGCCGCGCAAGCTCCCCCGCGAGCGCAAGCGAAGCCCGTCGGTGCCTGCGCCCGTCGAGCCTGCCCGGGTCGAGCCAGCGCCGGCCAAGCCCAAGGAGCGCGTGTGACGGGCGAGGTCCAGTATCTCGTCTTCGTGTCGGGAGGGTCGAGCGGCATTGGGGCTGCGCTGGCACGGGCAGTGCCCTGGAAGGAGAGCCGCGTGCTGAGTCTGTCCCGCCGACCGGCGGAGGGGCTCGAGCACCTCGCGGTCGACCTCACGGAGCCTGCGGGCTGGGATGCTGCGGGAGAGGCTTTTGCACGGGAGATGGCGGGCTTCGCGGGCGGGCGCGTGGTTTTCCTCCACGCCGCCGGAATGCTGACACCGATCGGTTTCGCGGGCGAAATCGACCCCGCCGCCTACCGCCGCAACGTGCTGGTCAACAGCGCGGCGCCCCAAGTCCTTGGCGACGCGTTCTTGCGTGCCGCGCACAAGACGCGCGCACGCTGCGACCTCGTGTTCATTAGCTCTGGAGCTGCCCACAGCATCTACGAGGGCTGGACCTCCTACGCGGCCGGGAAGGCCGCGGTCGACCAGTGGACCCGGACGGCGGGAGCCGAGCAGGCGCGCCGCGGCGGCCGCTGCCGCGTGCTCGCGGTGGCACCGGGGGTGGTGGCGACAGCCATGCAAGCCGAGATTCGCCGCACCGCCGCCCGAGACTTTCCAGAGGTCTCACGCTTCGTCGAGCTCTACAAGGTCGGCGCGCTGCGGGAGCCCGCCGACGCCGCCCGAGACATCTGGGCCCTGCTGGCTCGCGACTTTGAGAACGGGGCTGTGCTCGATCTGCGAACGCCGGAAAGCGCCCCCGGCCCCCCCTAGCCGTGCCCGCAGGCTGCCTCTTGCTACCACCCCTCTAGCCAGAAAGCCGGGTTGCCGATTTGACGGACGTGAGTTAGTAAATGATTACTAACCATCTGCCGGAGGCCTAGAATCCGAATGGGATCAGACGCCGTAAGGCCCCTTCCGGTAGCAACGCGCCCGGCCGCGGGCGAGCGGCGCGAGCAGATCCTTCGGGCCGCCATGGACTGCTTTGCCGCCCGGGGCTTTCGGGGCACGACCACGCGCGACATTGCGGCGCGGGTGGGCCTCACAGAGGCGGCGCTCTACCGCCACTTCCCCAGCAAGGAGGCTCTCTACGCCGCCATCGTCGAGAAGAAGATGGCAGCCCCGGAATGGATGAACGTGGTCGCCCAGGCCGCCGCGGAGAGCGACGACCGGGCCGTGTTCGGAGGTCTTGCCCAGGCGCTCCTCGCGGGCGCCGAAGACGATCCGTCCTTCCTCCGCATCCTCCTCTACACGGCGCTTGAGGGGCACGAACGGGCTGCCCCGTTTTTTGCCACACGCGTGCGCCGTCTGCGCGAGTTCCTTGCCGACTACATCGCACGCCGCACGCGGGAAGGTGCGTTTCGCGCGATCGACCCGGTGCTCGGAGCTCGGGGATTCCTCGGCATGGTGATGGACTTCGTGATCGTGCGGGAAGTGTTTCAGCAGCGCGACGCCTATCCCCACGCGCGGGAACAGGCGGCGGATGTCTTTGTCACCCTGTTCCTCGACGGGATCCGCAGCGGAGGCGCGAGTCGTGACTGAACCTGGTCAAAGCGACAAGGGGCTCCGCGCTCGCCGCCGCTTCGTCCTGCTTGTGGCTGGCCTCGGAGCGATTGGCGTGCTCGCGCTCGGAGCGCGCTTCGTGGGGAGCGTCTTTGGCGGCGAATCTACGGACGATGCCTTCGTCGAGGGCCACGTGGCTCTGGTCGGCGCCGAGGTCTCGGGTCGTGTGATCGAGGTCGCGGTCGAGGACAACGACAGCGTCCGCGCCGGCCAAGTGCTGGTACGCCTTGACCCCGCCGAGTACGAAGCGCGCGTCGCCAAGGCACGGGCCGATCTCGACGCGGCCACGAATCGCGAGCGTGCCGCGCATTCCTCGGCTGCGTCCGCGGACGCCGACGGCCGCGCCGCCGAGACCGAGCTGTGGCGCGCGAAACAGGATGTGGAGCGTGTCCAATCGCTCTTCGACCGCGGCGTCGCCAGCCGTCAGCAGCTCGACGAAGCCATCGCAAAGCGGGACTCCGCGTTGGCGCGCGTCTCCGCAGCCGAGAACCGCGCCGATTCCGAGCGCGCGATGCTCGGCAACTCTGCGCAGGTCAAGCAGGCCGAGGCCGCGTTGCGCAGCGCCGAACTCGACCTTTCGCATACGAGCGTGGTGGCGCCCTTCGATGGCGTGACCGGGCGAAAGAACGTCGAGGTGGGCGCGCTTGTGAGCTCCGGCCAGCCCCTGCTGGCCGTGACGGCCGCGGTCGCGCCTTGGGTCATCGCAAACTTCAAGGAGACCCAGATTGCAAGAATCCGGCCCGGCGCAAAGGCCGAGGTGCACGTGGACGCCTTCCCCGACGTTTTGTGGAAGGGGCACGTCGAATCCATCGCGGCGGCCACCGGCGCCACCTACGCGCTCATCCCTCCCGACAACGCCACCGGCAATTTCACCAAGGTCGTGCAGCGCGTACCGGTGAAGATCGTTCTCGATGAGCCCGCCAGCAATCCGCTGCGGGTCGGGCTCTCCGCGCAGGTGCGCGTTGGCGGCCACTAGCGAGATCGCGGCCGAAGCGACGGTTTTGCCCGATACGGCGGGCTTCGCCGACGACGGGAAGCTCGATTTCCGCCGTCTCATGGTGGTGATCGCCGTGCTGACGGGCACGCTGCTCGAGATCATCGATTCGAGCATTGTGAACGTCGCCCTTCCTGACATGATGGGCAATCTCGGCGCGAGTCTCGACGAAATCTCATGGGTCGTGACGGGCTACATCCTCTCGAACGTCGTCATCATCCCCATGACGGCGTGGCTCGCGGGGCGCTTCGGCCGCAAGCGCTACTTCACCAGCTCGATCCTCCTCTTCACGGTGGCTTCCTTTTTCTGCGGGTTCGCCCACACGCTTCCCGAGCTCGTGACCTTTCGGGTGATCCAGGGCTTGGGAGGCGGTGCGCTCTTGTCGACGTCCCAGGCCATCTTGGTCGAGACATTTCCGCCCCAGCGCCAAGGCAGCGCCCAAGCGATCTTCGGCGTGGGAGTCATGCTCGGCCCGAGCCTGGGCCCGACGCTCGGCGGCTGGATCACAAGCAACTGGACCTGGCCGTGGATCTTCTACGTCAACGTACCCCTCGGTTTGGCAGCGGCCTTCCTCTCCTCCCGCTACCTGCAGGATCCCGAGCACCTGCGCGGCCGCCGCGGGATCCGCATCGACTACGTGGGGATCGCTCTTCTCATCGTGGGGGTGGGCGCGCTCCAGTTCGTGCTCGAGCGGGGTGAGCGCTACGACTGGTTTGAAGACAACGCCATCTTCGTTCTGACCGTGACGGCCATTCTCGCGCTGGTGGGCTTTATCGCGTATGAGCTGCGCTGCAAGCAGCCCGTGGTGGACCTGCGGGTGCTGCGTCACCGGGCCCTTGCCGCGGGCTGCGTCTTCGGAGTGGTGATGGGGGTGGGGCTCTACGGGAGCGTGTTCCTCTTCCCAGTCTTCACGCAGTCGCTCCTCGGTTGGACCTCTTGGCAGTCGGGTCTGGCCATCCTGCCCTCAAGCATCGCCACCGCTCTCATGATGACCGTCGCCGGCCGGCTCGTCTGGCGGATCGGTCCGCGGCCGATTCTTTGGTTCGGAATCGGCGTCTTCATCCTGGGCCTCGTGGGAATGAGTCACTGGACGCTCGAGAGCGGTTGGGACGACCTGTTCTGGCCCCAGGTCTGCCGGGGAATCGGCCTTGGGGCGATGTTCGTTCCCGTCTCCTCCGTCACCCTCGGCTCGCTGCCTTCGCGTGAGGTGCAGCAGGGCGCTGGCCTCTACAATCTCTTCCGCCAGCTCGGCGGAAGCTTCGGAATCGCGACGCTGACGACGGTCCTCCACCACAGTCACACGATTCATCACGCCTATCTGTCCGAACGTGTGGCGATGCTCGACCCTGAGACCACGCTGCGCCTCTCGCAGCTCACCCACGGCTTTCAGCAGCGGGGGCTCGATGCCGTTCGCGCCCACGATGCGGCGCTGAGCACGCTCTCGAGCGCGCTGCACGGCCAAGCCGCGATCCTGTCTTTCGAGGACTGCTATCGGATGGTCGCCGTGCTCTTCCTCTTGCTCGTCCCGATGGTCCTTCTGCTCCGGCGCCCAGCCGCGCAGGTGTTGCCTGGCCATTAGCCATGCGATGATCCGGCATGGCCGATGCCGTGAAACCCGAAGCGGAGTTCCCGCCTGGCTTCTTTCGCCGCATCGACGAGTCGAGCGACCGCGATTTCTACCGCGAGCCGCGGCTCGTTACCCATCTCGATGACGCGACGCTTACGGCCCTGACGGCGGCCTACCGCGAGCTCGTTCCAGTGGGGGCGCGCGTGCTCGACCTCATGTCATCGTGGGTCTCCCATCTCCCACCCGAAGTGGAGTACGCGCAAGTGTGTGGGCTCGGGATGAACGAAGAGGAGCTCGAACGCAACCCGCGGCTTCACGCCTACGTCGTACACGACCTCAACCGCGACCCCACGCTTCCCCATCCCGACGGCAGCTTCGACGTCGTCTTGAACTCCGTCTCCGTGCAGTATCTGACACGGCCGGTCGAGGTGTTCGCCGAGGTCCGGCGCGTGCTTCGCCCCGAGGGTCTTCACCTGGTGGCGTACTCGCACCGCCTGTTCCCCACCAAGGCGATCGCGGGCTGGCAGGCGCTCCACATGGACGAGCGCGCGCGCCTTGTGGCCGCCTACTTCGCGCTCTCTCGCGGTTGGACCCGGCCCGCCCACCTCGACCGCTCTCCCCCGGGTGCGGACCCGCTTCACTTGGTGTTCGCCGCGCGCGCTGCCGATCCGGGAGGGGGGAAGGCCTCCACCGGCCGGCGGGC
>DATGZK010000001.1:0-10613 GCA_035489755.1 Myxococcota bacterium | reverse complement strand
TTGGAAAATTGAGCGCCTGTTCGCGTGGCTCCAGAACTTCCGCCGCATCCACACCCGGTACGAACGGCACGTTGAGAACTTTCTCGGCTTCGTGCTGCTCGGCTGTGCCCGCATCCTGTTGCGGCATTTATGAGACTGCCTCTAGTGTGTCAACTGAGTTTCGCGAGTCGGATGGCGGGAATGCGAAAGATGCGGCCCGTTTCGTTGGCGAAAAGAGGCTCCTCGGATCGACGGGGCCGCGGCCCTCCCGTAGCGCCGTGGGTTTTGGTGCGTTCCCCCTCGTTCGCATCTCCCCGGCGCTGTGTCGCGTGAGCGACTTCTGGCACCTACACCACCTCGACTGGCTGAGCGAGCTCTCCCCTCGCGAGAGCGAGACGCTGCAGCGCGAGTCCAGCCTTCGCAAGTACGCCCCAGGAGAGATGATCTTCGCGCCCACCCAAAAGCCGAGCACCGTCTATCTCCTCGAGGAAGGGCTCGTGCGGATCTACCGGCTGTCTCAGTCCGGGATGGAGACCACGTTCGGTTACGTCTCTCCCGGCGAGGTCTTTGGCGAGCTCGCGCTCTTCGGGAGTGATGGACGCGAGAGCTTCGCCGAGGCGGTCACGGCTTCGGCCGTGCGCAAGGTCCCGCGCGCTGGGTTCCAGCGGCTCCTGGCCGCCCGGCCCACCCTTATGTTCGAGGTGACGAAGCAGATCGGGACGCGGTTCAAGCGCATCGAAAGCCGCGTCGAGCAACTCGTGTTCTGCGATGTCCGCACGCGGGTGGCGCGGATCCTGCTCGAGCTGGCGCGCGACTTCGGCCGGCGCGAGACCGACCGCACGGTGATCGAAGTGGCGCTCACGCAGGGCGATCTTGCGACTCTCTCACGCAGGGCGATCTTGCGACTCTGGTCGGCTCGGTCCGCCAGACCGTGAACGAGAGCCTGCGTGAATTCGAGCAGAAGGGCTGGATCGGCCAAGACGGCCGTCACTTGGTCCTCGTGAAGCGCGATGAGCTCCAGGGAGTTGCTGAGAGCGGCCGGGCGTAGCCATCATTCATCCGGTATCGCCCGGCGTGGACGGACCGGGTTCGCAGGTTGCGAAAGGAAAGCCGGCAGCCCACGGCTCTAAAGATCGGCGCACAGGGTGAAGGGCTCTGCCGCGCAGTGTCAGGGTTCTGGCGCTTCGCGCTCTTGGGCTCTCACGATGCAGCCCTGCTCAGGAGACCGATGCACTTCTTCGCGTCACCTAGCGCGTGCTCGAAGCATGCCGCGGCCTTGTCTCCCAGCTCGTCGTCGGCTTGACTCTTGAACCAGGGCTCCCGAATCATCGCGAGGTACGCCTCTCCGAGTTCGACGTGGTGGACCATCGACCTGAGCTCTCTCACGATCTCCGTTGAGGCGCCGCTCGCGAAACGAGCCAGGAGCTCGACGGGCAACCGAATCCCTGGGACCCGTGTCTAGACGCTGCTGCCGAATGCCCTCTCTTTGAAGTCGCCCTCAAGGAGGCTCTGCTTCATTGATGAGAGCGCCCACGCAAGCGCTGTGCGTTGCTCTGCCGTCACGCTCTCGGCAGCAGTGCGGCGCTCCTCCTCGGCGTTATTCGCGATCCTTCGCGTCACCAACGCGTAGTACGCCGTGACACTGACGAGAGCCGCGGTGAGAAGGAATGACCCGACCGCGCTCAGGCCTTCGACCTGAGTTGCGGTAAATCTACAGAATGTGTCGCCTGGCAAGGTGGCTCCCCTCCTCCCCTCCTCTCACCTGCGCTTCGCGCCCTTGGGCTTAGGCTTCATCGGCGCCTCCGAGTCACAACCAGGTCTCGGCAGGAGCAGACTTCGCGGCCGCCTCCTCAAACTTTGCCTTCATGCCCTGATAGATCAACCCGAACGCGACGTTTTTGGGTGGCTTCCTGCAAGCGCGCTTGAGCACGCGCTCGGCCTCCTCGTTCAGGGCGCCGTCGCGCACGCTCTTGCGCGCCTTGTCGCTCATCGACGCGACCTTCTTTTGTGCATACTGATCTACCGTCCTCATCACATCGTCCCATGTCTTCACCCGTCTCGTCGTCGCCATCGTGTCCCCCTCCCGGCCCTGTGGCCCGTGCGAAGCGCGGGGCTTGGGCTTCATCAGATCGGCTCCACCTCAAGCTGGACCGCTCCGGCGCTACTACCAGCGCCCCAGGCGACAGTCACCCGGATCCGACCAAAGAGTCCCATCCCGGAGTGGGAGACGTACGGCTCTCCGTGCTGCGCCTCGTTCCACGACGTCCCGATGAGCCTGTCCACAACAGCGCGCAGCGCCGCGTTATCCGCGGTAGTGGCACTAATGTGTGCCGCGGTCGCCCCGGTGTTGCTTCCGTGAACAGCGTGAACAGTAAAGTCAGGCATTGCTCCCCTCGTTCGTTTGCGGAAGCCTCACGCCTGCCCCCCTTCGACCCGTCATGCCCGAGTGTCATTCGTCGCCCTCTGCTGCCCTCCCGAAGTCCGGGCACGCGGGATCGTGACCTCCAATGAAAGGAGCTCCCGGACACTGGCCCGGCGGGATCCTTCTCTGCGAGCCTGGACAGCGCGCAAGCACCCATACTTGGCAGTCACAACCGGGCCAGACACACGCGAGGCGTTCGGGATCGTCTCCCTCGTGTCCGATATGCCCGCATCGACCGCAAGCCGCCGTCTCGACCATCAGCGACGCCCCCGCTCGGAACTACTCGTCACGGTGCACCTCCGGCCCGTCCCCACGAGCCGCTGCTTCGACCGATCGGTACATGCCCGGTCGCTTCAGACGAAAATCACCCGTCGATGGATTCCGGCAGCGTATGCTCACTGTGGCTCCGCGCATCCACCTTCCGCGGGGCCACCGCGCCGTCGAGCCCGCGCAGCGTTCCTTCCCACGTCGATTGGGACGCTCGTCGCGAGCTCCGGCGCGGGCTCGCGCCCCTCCGAGCGGTGACTTCGGTCACAGGTCGGTCGCGCGTTCTCCAGGGAGTCGCGAGAGTGCCGGCGCCGCGAACTCAGCGAGTGGCGTCCTTGAATTCTGGCGCCGGTCCCGCTCACGCCGTGCGAAGCTCATCCCTCCCCGCCTTCGTCGTAGAGCACGGACTTGAGCCGGCGTTCTCCGTCGTTCAAATGGAAAAATGCCTCCGCGGCCAGCTTCGCTTCCAGGAGCGTCGCAAACGCCGGAGTCGGCCTCGGACGAATCTCGTCAGCGATTCGCGACTGCACATCGGCATTCGTCCCAAGCAACACAAATTGAGCGGCCTGGGCGGCCTTGCCCTTCACGATCAGCACCCGACGGTCGTCCGGAGTGAACCAATAAGGACCTCTGTGAGTGGGGGCGAGATCTTTGCTCTCTACCCATACCATCGCGCGTCCTCCTCGGAGTTTTTGGATTCGAGATCGCTCCGCCGGCCCCGCTTACGCCCCCTCCGGCCCGTCTCCGCGAGCCCCTGTCCGTACCGCAGAGCAGTCGAGAGCTGCGCAGTGGCGCCCCGAGCACAGGAAACGACACCCCAAGCGGAGCTGGGGCGTGTCGATGCACCACAGGATCTTGTACGAACGCGCCGGGGCGACGTACTCCCGCCACCGCGAGACCCACCAGGCCGAACACGAGGAGGAGCGCGGTGGACGGCTCGGGCACGAAGGTCTCCGCAAGCCTCGACGGCACTGCAAACTCGAAGGCGTCGCCCCTTCCTTCAGGCCGAAGTGACCCCTGGCAGCCCCTACTTCACCCCGAATACCCGACGGGCCTCACGTCCGCGGCGGCATCAGCACCATCGGGTTGTAGTAGAAGCGCTCGCGGGCGATCTTGCCGCCATTGATTTCGTGCACGGCGACCTCGGGCATCTTCACCATGCGGCCGTCCTTCAGCGTGATATCAGCATCCCACTCGATGCAGATCACGCTCTTCCGGACGAAGACGTTGCGGACCTTCCACCGGCTCCCCTTCTGCATCTGCTCATAATGCTCGAACTTCTTCTGAATGCCCTCGTGGCCATGAGAAACATCGCCCGTGGCCTCCAGCGATTCGCAGTCCTGGGCGTAGAGTTCCGGGATCACGAACTTCGACGGGTCGAGGGTCACGCGGACAATCTTCCGTGCGAGCGCGTCGAGGGCGCGCGCTGCCGTCGGAGTCTTGAGGGCGGCTTTCTTGTGGGCGGGCTCGGCCGGAACCGCCGCTTTGCGGTGAGGTCTGGACTTGCGGCTGGCCGGCATGCGTTTTCTCGCGTCGTGGATGGAGTCAGTTGTGGATATACCGCATGAGATGTTCGATTTCGGTCTTTCGCTCCTCGAGCTCGTCGAAGAGCAGGTCGCGGATCGATACCATGTCGACTACCACGCCCTCGGTCACGATGGGTAGGTGGCGGCAGCCTCCCTCGCGCATTTTAATGACGGCGATCATACGCTCATCACCGGGGCCCGCTGTGATCGGGTCTCGCGTCATGACGGTGCGCAGTTGGGTGTGCGCTAGCGACGCGTCATTGACCACCACGCGCCGCAGGAGATCGCGCTCGCTAAAGATCCCTACCAGCCTTCCCGCCTCAACCACGAGCACGGCTCCCACCTGATGGCCGGCCATAACCCGGGCTGCCTCGGCGACCGTTTGATCCGGGCTCAAAGTGTTCAGGACTGGGGAGCGTCTTTTCAGGATCTCGGTTAGACGAGTCATTGCCTCGCCTTCCTATGGTGGAAAACTCTAGTGTCCTCCATCCGCGGCAGCGAAACAAGCCGTCTCCCGACGGCTCCACCAAAGTTCAGGGAGGTCCCTCCCCCCCGCACATGGGGGATGGCTCGTTGGCTGAACTCGGCACCTCGCCGGCTTGGTATTGGTGCTTCAACTGCGAGGTCGCATACGGCCCTTTGCAGCGGCTGCGCCGGAAGGACTTCACCGAGAGCCGCCACTTGGGCGCATGCGACAATTTCACTGACAGCGCACACGGACACCGGTCTCTCTTACCGTCGTACGTGGCTCCGACGCGCGCGGGCATTTGAGTCTCACTTGAATGCGGAACCGAGAACGCTGTAATCCGTGCGCTGACCGCGCGGCCTCGCGCCCTCACTAGGTCTCGGCACCGGGTGGGCGCCGAACGAGACCTCGGTAGGCCTGCAGAGCGGTGATTTCTCCGTGTACGACGCGGTGGATCTCCCGCGCGATCGGCATCTCGACGCCGTGGCGCTTCGCCAGCTCCAGGGCCAGTCCGCACGTGTGAACGCCTTCGGCCACCATGTGCATCTCGGCGACGATGTCTTCGAGCTTGCGGCCCCTTCCGAGCTGCTCCCCGACGTGGCGGTTTCGGCTGAGCGGGCTCATGCAGGTGGCGAGGAGGTCCCCGAGGCCGGCGAGCCCCGCGAACGTCCGCGCCTCTCCACCCATCGCGACCCCGAGTCGGGTCAGCTCCGCGAGGCCGCGGGTGATGACGAGAGCGCGGGTGTTGTCGCCGACGCCGACGCCGTCGGCCATTCCAGCCGCGATCGCGACCACGTTCTTCAGCGCCGCCGCGACCTCCACTCCGACCACGTCGTGCGTGGTGTAGACGCGATACAGGCCGCTCTTGAACAGGCCCTGCAGGGCCTCCGCGACGGCCGCGTCGCGGCATGCTACGACGGCGCCCGCGGCATAACCGGCCACAATCTCGCGTGCCAGGTTGGGCCCGGACAGCACCGCTCGTGGGTTGTCTGGGAGGAGCTCCGCAATCACCTCGGTCATCCGTAGGAGCGACTCCGGCTCGAGTCCCTTCGCGACGCTCACGATGGGGATCGAGCGCCGGACGAAGGGCGCGGCCTGCTGGAGCACCGCCCGAAAGTAAGGCGACGGCACGGCCATCACGATGACCTCGGCCTGTCGCGTCGCCTCCTCCATAGACCGCGTCGCTCGGAGCGCGGTCGGGAGCTCGAACCCCTTGAGGTAGCGGCTGTTCGAACGGCGCTCGTTGATCTCCTCGATGACCTCGTCCTCGAGCCCCCAGATCGTGGTCGACCCATGCCGTGCACACCTGGATGCGAGCGTCGTTCCCCACGATCCTGCACCGATCACCGCAACGGTCGGCCTCACGGACGCCTTCTCTCCTCGACACCGTGCGGTGAAGGCCCAGCGCAGGGAGGCGACGCCCCCGATGGGGTCCGGGATGCCACGTTGCCTGCGTGCACGCCGAACGCGTGGCCGGCAAAGGAGCCCAAGTCGCGTCGATCGCCGACCCCGCCGTCTTCCGGACGGAGGGCCTCGACCAGCGCCGCGCGTACCTGATCCTTCAAGCGGTGGCGGTCCTCGAGCGTAAGGCTGACGGTCGGGATCGGGCGGAGCATCTCGACGACAACGCGGCCGCCGAGGATGGTGAGGTATCCATGAGCCGGCATGACTTGCGCCGTGTTGTGGAGCGCGACCGGCACGACCGGGACCTGCTGATGGATCGCGAAGACGAAGGCGCCCCCCTTGAACGGGAGCATCTGCCCGGCGGGGGCGCGGGTGCCCTCGGGAAAGATCACCACCGAGACGCTCTTCCCGAGCTTCGCTGCGGCCTCGTCGAGCGTGCGCTTGGCGAGCGCCGGATCCTCTCGGTCGATCGGGATCATGCCGAGTGCCCGCATCGCCCTTCCGAGCACCGGTTCGTCGAACAGCTCGCGCTTGGCCGCGAACCGCACCGCCGGGAGCGCCGCCAGCAGCGCGGTGATATCGACGTGGCTCCGGTGATTGGGGGTGAAGACGTAGGCCTGGTCCGGGTCGAGCCGGTCGAGCCCGATCACCTCGACCCGCGCGCCGATGAGCCGGTTCGTGAGCCTGGCCGACGCGGCGAAGAGCCGACCGCCATAGCCCCGGTTGGGCCGGGCCCTCTCGACCCAGACGACTAGCGCGCCGATGGTGAAGATGTGGGCCCGCCAGATGAACCGGTTCAGTGACACACGCCAGCCCCGGTAGGGTGACTCGCCGGCCGCCTCGAGCTCGCGTCCCGCCTGCGTCTTCATGGAGACCCTCCCACTGCGTCCTCGGGCTGCGACCGATCGGTCGGCGCCTTTATTGACAGTGGTAACTGTAACAGTTATTCGTGCGCACGTGCCGAGAATCCCGCGGTCGGCGTCCCTCGCCAGGCGGACTGAGAGGGCCGCCCGCAAGCCCGTCTCCGGAGCGCTCCGCGGGTACACCGTGGACGAAGTGGCCTTCGCCACCGGCGTACCGAGCCGGACGATCCGCTTCTACCAGTTCAAGGGCGTGCTCCCGCGGCCGGCGCGACGGGGGCGGGTGGCACTCTACGACGATCGGCACATCGAGCGACTGCGCCTCATCGGCGAGCTGCAGGATCGCGGTCTCAGCCTGCGCGCGGTGCGCCATCTGCTCCGGGAGGATTCCCAGGACGCACGTCTGCTGAGCGGCTGCCTCGGCCTCGGCGACAGTCTGGAGAAGCCGTGGTCCAATGACCGTCCACGGACGGTGGGCCAAGATGAGCTGGAGGAACTCGTTGGCAGGCGGCCGCCCGGAACGATCGCGTCGCTCATCGACTTCGGTGTCGTGGCGCGCGCCCAGACGGGCTCGGCGCCGTCGTACCGGATCGCGAGCCCGGGCTTGCTCCGGGTGACGCTCGCGCTTCAAGCGAGCGGCGTCGACATCGAGACCGCGGTTCGCGCCGGCGACATCCTTCGGCGGCATCTCAGGACAGCGGCTCGCGAGCTGGTCGACCACTTTTCGAGCCGAGCGGGCCGAGGATTCGGGCGAAGCAGCGCCCCTGGCGAGATCAGTGCTGCGCTGGACGCGCTTCGCCCCCTCGCGGGCGAGGCGGCGCGCTTGATCTTCACCAGGCAGATCGAACACGCCCTCCGGGAACGCGGCAGGTCGAACGGACCACGCGTGTCGCCCCGCCGTCGCCGGCGGAGAGTCCGCGCGAGGTGAAGAAGCCCATGAAGAAGTCCGAGATCACCTTGCGCAGCGCTTCATCGACGCCGACGTGCTCGAGACGATACTCCGCATGCGCGAAGACAATCTGAAGAGCCCGGGCGGAAGCGCGTGGTGGCGCGCGAACAAACGCTTCTGCTCCGACCAATGCCGGCGTTTCATGGAACCGCGTCTCGCTCGAGCAACACAGAGAGGATCCAGAACTCGTGCGCCAACTCGATCCGACGAGGAGATCGCTCTTTTGGAGGGAGGCGGTTCGTGCGGTAACTCCCACTCTGTCCGGGCTCCGTACTGCCAGGCACTCAGACATAGTTGCCAAGCGGCCTCACGTGAAGAGGGAAGGCCGTCTCACTTTCCTTCCCGATTTACCCGATGCCAGGACCGCTGCTGGTCGCCCAGCGAGAAGCCCCGCCTGAATCGCCTCGGTCGCACCGAATCCGGCGCGCAGCGAGGCCGGGTGCGCGAATGAGGCCACCATGCAGGAGAGCGAAATCACTAATGCATCGCTACTCGTGAGCTGCATCTTGTGCGATCGGCTCGATCGACCCGAGGATCCGCTCGAGTTCCACCCCGTTTGCGCCGCCTGCGCCGGAAGGTACTTGATGGCCTCGCCGGGCATGCGTCGAGCGCTGCCGCTCAACCACGTGACGATCGATGAGATGGTGCCCCGAGCGTCGCCAGGCACCTTCGCACTCGGTTACATGGACGGCGGCACGTTCATGGCGTTCTACGTGGGCCGCTCGGACTCCGACCTGAACGGCTGCCTGCACGACTGGGTGGGCATGCCGAGCAGATACAAGACGTATGCGCCCTCCACCAAGGCGGCGTGTGGGCTTCGACACCGGGGACTCCTATCTCTGGGCCCACCGACATTCCGTCGCGTCGGGAGCGGTGTGGCCAGCGCGTACTCCCGCTTCGTATTCGGGTCCGCCGGTTCCAGCAGGGCGACGTTCGACAACGAGTGTCGCGATTACCACGCCTTCGGGGGTAGCGACGACGGTCTCGATAACGAGCATCACCCGGTTCCGCCTTCCGGCAGCCTGTGGGAGTGCGTCGTAGACGGCCGCTGAAGATCGAGTCTCTAGACGCGGCACGACGGACCCCATGAGAAGGTCCATGACTTAGACCGACGAAGGGTTCTGCCGCCGCGCCGAACAATATCGAGACGCCGGCAACATCGATGCCCGTATCGCACTGCACCAGCGCTCCAGCATCAACTTCTACAGAGGCTAGCAATGGGTCTTTTACCTGCTCCCGAAGCAGAGAGATCTTCGAGCTCTTGGAGAGGCCGGCCGCTTTGTTTCCAGGCAAGAAAGGCGATGGGTAATCTGCCATGTAACCATCCGAGGGAAGGTCTACAGGGGCGAGGCCTGGGGACCCAGAGATGCCTTGGGCGTAGCACTAGACCTTTACGCGCAGGAACGTCGTGCGCGAGCTGGCAGACTCAAAGCAGTGGTCAGGCGCAATGGCGGCCACCCTGTGGTGCTCCGCGTACTGCTCACCAAGGCTGTCGATTCAAAGGACCAGATCGAGAAGTGGGACTTCCAGTGCGAGTGCGCTCTCATCCGTTCAGCTCGAGCTCCTCGACGATCACATGGCATCGCGCGACAGCCTCTTCCCAGGAACGCGCGCTGTAGGTGAAAGTTCTCTCGCGCGGCATCGCTTCCACCGTATCACGGGCAGCCGTCCAGACGGCCGCGCCGTCAGCGAAGGGGCTCAGCGCGCATGCAGCGCTACGCTCCCCTCCATGGCCGAGTCCGACTACCCGCCGCCGAGTCTTCAGACCTGCAGATCGTGCGTCTTCCTGCGGTGGAAGCCAGACGCGGACGCGGCGCTCGCACGCCGGCCCGCCCTCCACCCGGCATGCTGGGCCTACCCGCGCTACGGGCCGCCCGCGCACATCTGGTCGGGGCAGCGGGTGTGCCCGGAACGTGTCGAGGGGCGGACGCGGTAGCGGTGTGGCGAGGCGCGGGTTCGAGTATGTATCGCGCTCGGCGAGCTGCGGCCGGGCGACTATACTTCTCCGTTACCTTGTCAGAGTGCATCGCTTCAGCGTGACGATCGGCGGGCGGACCTACAGCGTGCGCGCGCGAGGGCCGCGAAGCGCTTTGCGCAAAACGCTAAGCCAGCACACCGAAGAACCCTCCGCGCGCGCCGGTCCTCTCACGGCCACCGTCCAGCGGAAAGGCGGTGCGCCGCAGACCCTGAGCGGAGTGCTGAGTCTCAGGATGAGCGCGCACGGGAAGATCGACTGGGACTTTCACCGGTAGTACCGCTGCGCGCATGGCGCTTGGCTTCGACCACCGAGCGGCTCTCTCTGGAAAGGTAAACTCCGGCACGTGCACACCTTTGGCTCAGCTCTCTCGAGATCGGCAAGCGACTCTACATCGCCACGACCACCGTCGAGACGCACCGGCGCGACGTCATGCGTAAGCTCGGCATCCACAGCGTCCCCGATTAGACGAAGTACGCAATCCGCGAAGGCCTGACCTCGCTCGAAGACTGAGCCCGGCCGGGGCGCCTCGGCGCCCCGCTGCCGCTGACCGCCAAATCCCTGATCTCAGTCTCCGATTTACCGGGATTTGAGGATGGTTCGCCCCATGGGTCTCGGAGATCTTCCCGGCCGCCGATCCTGCGACCGTGTGCTTGGAGTACTTCTATGCACTCGCGCGCCACTCCCGAGCAGATCCGGGCCGTCACCGACTGGCTTGTCGGCGGTTTCCCGGGCTGCACCGTCGACAGCCAGGACAACTTCGTG